>NZ_PPHF01000014.1 GCF_002904335.1 Amycolatopsis sp. CA-126428
GGTGACATCCTTCCACGCAAGGCCGAAGCCTCACACATGAGGTGTCAAGCAAACCCTGGGCAGACCCCAGCACCAACACCAGCGTCCAGGGCCGGGTGGTGGCGACGCTGGCGTAGACGTAGCCGAGGCCGATCGCGGCGCCGGCCAGGATGGGCTCAGGCACGGCGCGTCCTGCAGGAGCTGCTGGCCAATGGCCAGTAACGCCCACGTGGTGCGAGGCGTCTTTTCGTGTGCGGCGCCATTGCGCCGCACACGGCCCCGAGCGGCAGGGACCCCCGCCTTGTCGCCGGGCCCGCGAACAGCCGAGCAATGCAAGCGCCGCGATGGTGGCCTTGTTCCGGTCGGCTCCGCGACCATGGCGCGCTCCGCTGGCCATAATGGGAGGGTGAGCGAGCCGATCCCGCTGTTCCCGGTCACCCGGGTCGACCCGGCGCGGTTCGCCGCGGCGCAGCACCGGCTGTTCACCGGGATGCGGTTGCACATCGGCCGCTCCGACATCGCCCACCAGGTCGCCTGGGTGCCCTGGAGCAACAGCCTCACCCTGCCCGCGCCCGCCTGCCACCAAGGCTGGTCCGGGCTCGGCGCCGGCGGCGAGATTACCCCCACCCACCAGCCGGTCAGCTGCCGCAAGTGCCTGCGGCTGGCCGGCGAACCCGACGATCCTGCTCAGCATGCTCTGTTCGCCCTGCCCGAGCCTGGCGCCCCCTGAGCCGTTCCGATCTGCCGCGACTGGCGCCGCTGATCATCAGCGCGGCACGTTTTCCGCACGTCAGCGATAGCGCGTGCGTTCCCGCCAGGTAGCCCGCCCGCTGGAGGACGCGCAGCGGGTAGTCACGGCACACTCCTTCCAGGTCGGGGTGGGGCGGTATGGGCATGAGGAAGAGGCGGCCGCTCTGCCAACTCAGCTAACGCGGCTATCTGGAGTACATGACGTCATGTACTCCGGACAGCACGGTGGCGGGCGACGGCAGGTTCGCTGGATTCATGCCGCCTCCGTCGAAGACGCCGAGGGGTTGGGCGTGGCTCATCTCAATCCGTCGCTGGTTGAGGAAGCCGACGCTCCGGCACTTCTTCCAGACGACCCAGATTTTCTCTATTGGGCGGTGCCAAGTGGCAGTGGCAAACATCGAGTTTATGCGGATCGCCGCGAGTGGAACCTGACTTGGGCCATGATCCGAATCCGAGTGGCGGTGGTATCGGTGACCTGCGGGTTTGTTGTCGGGGTCGGTGGAACTTGGACACTAATTCTGGACCTTACAATGTGTGCTGTGGCAGGTTCTACGGTGTTGAGCACGGTCGGCGGTGAAGACGATGCGCTGGGCTTGCTGCGGTGGCTGGAGCCGAGGGCACGACCGACGGAGTTGGCAGCGTTCTGTCGAACTCGCCGGCCGGGTGCTGTCGGTCTGACAGAAATCGATCGTCACTCGCGCGGGGAGGACCGGATGGACGACGTGGTCGACGCGTTGGGCCGTATGAAGAACGACGATTTGGTGCAGTCGCTGTTCAAGCACTATGGCCTGAAGCACTGTCCGGCTGCTGATCTCGGCACAAGGAAGGGATACGAAAACCCGCAGGAAGGCATCGAGTTGACAGTCGACGACGGCATCGTGACATCCGTCCACCTGCATTCAGCAGGCCACGACGGTCACGAGGAGTTCCGTGGACCGCTGCCGCGCGGAATTACCTTCGGGGACACCCGGAGCACGGCCCGGGCCAGGTTCGGCAAGCCGAGTTCCTCGGGCGAACCGAAGCAGCACCGTATGGGAAAAACCAGTGCATGGGACAACTGGCGGTTTCCCGAGTACACCCTGCACCTTTCGTATAAGCGCTCGTCCGGGTCGGTAGAACATGTCACCCTGATGCCCGCCGACTGCGAGCCCGGCAAAACTACGCCACCCAAGGCCTTGATGTGGTGGGAGCTCACGGAAGTGCCGCCGGAGCAGGTCGCGTTTATCGAGGTCGGTACCCGCGCCACGCACGTCTGGTACGTCGAGCACACGCGGCACGGCCGCCGCAGCTTCTCGAGCAAAGAGGCCGCGTGGGCCGCGATCCGCAAGCTCATGGACCGCTCTCCGGGCGGTCGGTGGGACCCGGTCCCCAAACCGGCGGACGTGGTGGGCGCGACCCATCCGGGACCGCATCACCCGCGTGCTGTGGTCGACGCGGCGGTCCTCGCGTACCAAGCCGAGTACCAGAACCGGCGGCTGGACGGGACGAACAGGTCGGACTGCTGCCACCGGTTCGGCCTGACCCGCGGCCGCCAAGCCGCCCAACGAGATCGCGCCGAAGGTGCAGGCCCGGAGCCGCGGACCGCTGAGTTTACCAAAACGGCAAAGGTGCGTCACCCGAGCTTCCACGACCCCGCGGTCGTGGTCGAGGGCGTGGCCGACGGGTACCGCGCCGGCTGGGGCGATGCGCAGCCACTCAGCCTTTCGGCACCGAATTGCTGCTACGCCTTCGGTTTCTGGGAAGCGGTAAGCGCAGGCGAAGAGGACTTCATCCAGGCGGAAGCCCGGCGGATCCACCGCAAGTCGCCGTCCGTGCCCCTCGAAGAGACGTTACGGAAGCTGCGGTGGGCGGCCTACCGCCGCAAGCACCCCGCCGACCGGTGACGTGTCACTCCTTAAGGTTGGCCCAGTGGCCTACGTCCAGGTCGGCCAGCACGCCCGGACGGCGGTCGGCGCGACGGAAAAAGGCCAGGCCGTGTAGCGATGGACGCCAGCGACGTAGCCGCGTCCCGCCCCCGTTGGCGACGTTGGGTCAGTGCTGATCGCCGCCGGATGCGTGCTCACCATTCCCACCCGTGCGTCTCCGCGGCAGCGTCCGGCGAGGGTCACCCGACAGTGCCGGACGCCGTACTCCCGCAAGCGGCAGCCCTGCATTCTTCCTGGTCAGTCCGTCGCAGCGTGTCGACTGGTCGACCCCGTCATCCGGCTCGGTACGGAGCGCATGCCGGACAGGGGGCCCGGCTGATCGGCCGTTTCTTGAGCACGGACAGGCCGGACGACGTCCGCGACCTGCTCGCCCGCGTCCCGGAGCCCCGCCTTCAGCCCTACGAAGTCAGCACCGCCGTCAAAAACCCCCGCAACAACGGCCCAGAACTCGTCGACCCGGTCTGAGGACCGGGCTCGACGCGAACCGCTGGAGCGCTGCCAGGGGTCAAGTGGTTCCGGCGATCCCGGCGGCGTGGGCGACCGGACTTGCCGGCGACTGCGGTGTTCACCGTGGTGCTGGCTGTCGGCGCATCGGGCTGCGACCGTGCGGCGGTGTGGTGATTATCGGCACCACTGGTCGTGGCCACGGGCGCACCTGTGACCATGGTCGGTTCCCCGATGTTTTCCGCCCGTGCAGATGGCGGTTCGTCAGGTCTCCGTCTGGTCCGGGATGCAATTGGTCAACTCCTTTCCGGCCTAGTCTCGTCTTTGGGTAATCTCATCGGTACCTGGCAGAGTGTTCATGCATTTCGTAGCCGGGTACCAGCCCACAGCAGCGGACTGGCCAAGGCCCTGGAGTAATTGCCGGGACGGCGGCGCGAAAAGTTCCATTTGACTGTCTCGGCTTGGAGGTGGCCCATAAGCAATTATGACTTCTGAACCACCCTCGAATTGTCCCCCGTGGCGCCCGCGAGTGCATTCATGATCTTGGCCGCATGCCGGAGGCGGCCCCTCGTGCTCACGACGGCCACGGTTGCGGTTCCGCCCGGACCACCCGCCGGGCGAGCGCCACTAGACTAGGGGACCTTGGAATTTGTTGCTCGGGCACTGCGGCGGACCTCAGGGGGAGTGTGAATGCGAAGGATGTGCATCGCGGGCGATAAGTGCCGGCCTGCCGGGCGGCTGCTGTCCGTCGCGCTGTGCCTGGTCGAGGTGGGCTCGGATCCGGTCGACGGCTTTCGCCTGAGGCATGGTCGTCATCAGTGCCTCCCGGGCGGAAGCAGTCGGCCGTCGTCACCGTGAAGAGTGGCCGCCTCGCCAGACAGAACTGCGATATCGGCCAGTGGGTGCGGCTCTCCTGTCAGTGTTGAAAGAGCGGCGGCCACCTCGTGGATGGTCGCTGCCGTGTAGGTCAAGGTGACGCCACCGCGATCGCTTGACGTGTCAGGGCCAGCGTGCCCGGCGTACGCTGCCGCGACGGCGTAGCCGAACGTGCGCTCGACCCAGGTCAACGTCGTGTACCGCAGCCAGTGCGATGTGACGCCGAGTCCCTTCGCCCACGGCAGAATCGCCAGATTCGGTTCCAGAACGTCTGGTACGTGTGATAGCGGATGGGTGTGCCGTTGCGCAGGCGCAGTACCTGGGAGTTCGTGTCATGATCGATACCGCGGGAGTCGTGGTGCTCCAGGAGCGCGTTGAGCAGGGTCGGTGAGACAGGTTGACGGCGGTTCTTGCCACCTTTTTCGCGCAGCAGGACGGTGCAGTCTCGGGGATTGAGGTCGCGACGCCGCAAGTTGAGTGCACCACCGACCCGGCAAGCGGTTTCGCTATGCAACCTCAGCAGGAGGCTGTCCAGCAGCGGGTCAGGGCCGAAGCTGGCTGCGGTCCGGTTGATTTCGGTGAGTTCATGCGAAGTGAGAGCGCGCCGACTGTGGTTCCGTCCTTTGGTGTTCTTGATGGTGGCGGCCGGGCTTTCCGTGATGGGGATCAGCCGGTCTTCGGCAGCTCGCCGGTAGAAGCACTTGACGGCATCGATGAAGAGTGCCCGTGCTCCTGCGCCGGTGTAGGACTCCGATTTGGCGGCAGCTCGTTCTTGGACCAGGTTGGCCAGTGCGTTGATGTCCGTGGCGCGGGGCTCGTCGATCGGCCGGTCACCCCACTCGGCGACCAGGACGTTCCAGTAGAAGATCCAAGTCTTGCTCGACGTCTTGGGCGTCGACTTCGCGACCTCGGGTGCGTACTCGGCGAAGGTCGGCATCGTCTTGGCTTTGGCTCGGCGTGCTGTGTCGTCCAGCGACACGCCGAGCTTGGCG
Source organism: Amycolatopsis sp. CA-126428 (assembly GCF_002904335.1). Classification (GTDB taxonomy): domain Bacteria; phylum Actinomycetota; class Actinomycetes; order Mycobacteriales; family Pseudonocardiaceae; genus Amycolatopsis. The sequence continues at coordinate 4,967 of NZ_PPHF01000014.1, forward strand.
AGCACGAGTTCAACCGCGGCTGCGACGGTCTGCTCGTTTGCGGAGGCGTTCTCGTTCACGGGCGGCCTCCGGGCTGAGCAGCTTCGTGGTGCGGCGAGAGCAGGCGATCGAGCTCGGACATGGTGTAGATGACGAGCGTGTCGCGCTCGGCGCAGGCCGCGAGCATGAGTCGGTCGCCCTTGGCGATTCCGCAACGTGTTCGCATGGCGGAGGGGATGCGGATCTCGCGCCGGGGTGTGAGGTGGTACCAGCCGTCGGCGGCGCGTCGGTAGCTCCCGGCGCCCACCCCGACGGTGGTGAGGGAGAGGGCCTCGTCAACGGTCCATCCGAGGGCGTCGACGATCGACTGCTCGGAGACGCGGCCTGAGCGGTCGACTCGGGCGATCGCGTAAGTCCAGGTAGCTGTGCTCGGCACTGCCAGGACCTGGGCGAGGTCAGGAGCCGCCGTGGGCCTTCCATGGCGGCGTTCGGTTCGGGTTGGCCGGACATCGGGAATAAGGGCGGGGACGATGCGGTCAGACACGGGCCCACCGCCGTGATTCCGCGGGGGAGCGGTCGCGGTTCGCGGGACGGCCAGTCACCGGCCGGCTGCAGGCCGGTACCGAAACGCTGTTTCGGTGGTGATGTGTCGCGCAAAACGCTGACTTAGTGGTCGCTTTCGGAAGTTCTTCCGGGGTGGTCATGCCACGTGTGGGAGGGCGGCAGGGGCATCCTGGCGTTCGTGTTCGGTGATCCTGGCGAGAAGGTCGTGCAGGTCGCGGCGGGTGAACTTCCATTGGAAGGGTGCAGCGGTGGCGTTGTAGCGTTTCTCGAACTCGCCCAGTCGCTGCTCGACCTCGGCCAGATCGGTGAAGTCGTTGGGAGACACGACTTTGCGCTGCACAACCGAAAAGTAGATCTCCACTTGGTTCAGCCACGAGGCGTGTATGGGGGTGTGCACCATGACTGCATTAGGGAACCGCGCGGTCAGCCGATCGATCGCGGCCTGACCGCGGTGAGAGGACCCGTTGTCCACCACCCAGAACACCCGCTTCGCCGAGGCATACGGCTCGACGGTCATGACCTGCTCGACCAGCGCCATGAACGGCACGATCCCGGTCGAAGGCTCGCAGGAGCCGAACACCCGCGCCCGGTGCACGTCGTAGGCAGCCAGATACGCCACCGCACCACCCCGCTCATACTCGTGGTTGACCCGCATCATCCGCGCTCGCCCGGGCGCCAGGGTGGGATGGCAGCGGCAGCGGGCCTGGATCGAGGTCTTCTCATCACTGGAGATCACGAACTCATCCGGCCCCAGCTTCCGGCCATTCCAGCGGCGTTCGTAGAGGTCCAGCACCCGCTCGGCCTTCGCCGTGAAGTCCGGGTCACGCGGAAACAGCCACGACCGATACTGCCAGGGTTTGATCGCCTCCCGCGTCAGCCATCGCCACACCGTCGAGGCCGACATCGCCTCCGCGATACCCTGGGCCACCACCTCCCGGGCCAGTTCCAGACACGACCACCGCGACAACGGCGCCCCTACACGGCCCGGCAGCTGACAGGCCAGTGCCTTGACCTGCGCAACCTGCACCGCGGTGAACCGAGCCGGCCGGCCCGAGCGGGCCCGATCAGCCTGTCGAGCCTGCCCGGGCTCGGTGACAGATAACGAGACCTGCACCAGACCCGGGGCGCATCA
>NZ_PPHF01000140.1 GCF_002904335.1 Amycolatopsis sp. CA-126428
TTGAAAGAGGCCCTGAACGGGCTGACCGGCAACGCCGACGAGATCGCCGCGCAGTCCGAGACGTGGAAGAACGTCGCCGCCGAGCTGGGCAGCATCGGCGAAGACCTGACCGGGATGGTCAAGACCGACGTCTCGTCGTGGACCGGTGCCGCCGCGGACACCTACCGGCAGCGCGCGCAGGACACCGTGACGTTGCTGGAGACGGCGCAGAAGGGCTGCGAAGGCGCGTCCAGCGGGGTGAAGACCGCGGGTGAGGTCGTCGCGGCGGTGCGGGCGCTGGTGCGGGACATCATCGCGGAGCTGGTCGGTCACCTGATCAGCTGGGCGTTGCAGGTGCTGTTCACCCTCGGCATCGGGATGACCTGGGTTGTCCCGCAGGTGATCGGCGCGGTGGCGAAGACGGCGTCGAAGATCGCCGACTTGGTGAAGCGGTTGGTGACGGCGTTGAAGGCGCTGATTCCGCTGCTGAAGCGGGCGGGTGATTTGTTCGCGGATGCGGCGAAAGCCCTGCGGAAGATCAAGCCGGGCAAGGCCGCGCCGCCGCCGAAGCACGCCGACATCAAGGGCGGTCCGAAGGACATCGGCGGCCCCAAGGGGAAGGGCGGCCCCGACGGACCGCCGCCGAAGACCGACCCGCCACCCAAGACCGACCCGCCGCCGAAGGGCGGCGACAGCACCAGCGCGGCGGGCGCGAAGGGCGATCCGCCGCCCAAGACCGATCCGCCCCCCAAGACGGATCCGCCCCCGAAGAGCGATCCCCCGGCCGACACCCCGCCGCCGCCCAAGGACGGCCCGCCCGGGGGCACGCCCAAGGGCGCCCCCGACGGCGGTGGCAAGCCGAAGGGCGACCCCAAGGGCGACGGCCCGCGCGACCGCGCGGTGCCGGACGACAAGAAGGTCTGCGTCTCCGACCCGGTGGACGTCGCCACCGGCGAGGTGGTGCTGAAGCAGGTCGACCTGACGCTGCCGGGTGCCGGGGGCGACCTCGAACTTTCGCGCACGCACCTGTCGGCCTACCGCGCCGGCCGGTGGTTCGGCCGCTCCTGGGCGTCCACATTGGACCAGCGACTGGAAGCCGACCGCGAGCACCTGCGGTTCTACGCCGAGGACGGCATGGTCCTCGTGTACCCGCGGCCGGACGGCGACCGGCCCGTGCTGCCGATCGACGGCCCGCGCCACCCGCTGCGCCCGGACCGCCGGGGGCTACCGGCTGTCGGCGGGCGCCCGCGACCTGGTGTTCGCGGCCGGCCGCGGCCGCGTACTGCCGCTGACGGTCATCGAGCAGGCCGGCTCCCGCACCACGATCGAGCACGCCGAGAGCGGCGCGCCGCGGCTGCTGCGCCGGGACGACGGCACGGAGATCAGCGTCGAAGCCGGGTCCGGGCGGATCACCGCGCTCGGCGTGCCCGGTGGCGCGCCGGTCGTCCGGTACGGCTACAACCGGCTCGGCCAGCTGACCCAGATCGCCGGCTTCACCGGCCGCCCGGTGAACCTCGACTACGACGTCGACGACCGGATCGTCGGCTGGCAGGACCGCACCGGCACCTGGTACCGCTACGTCTACGACGCCGAGGGCCGCTGCGTCCGCAGCGTCGGCGCCGGGCGCTACCTCAACGGCACCTTCGCCTACGACACCGAGGCCCGGACCACCCGGCACACCGACGCGCTCGGCCACACCTGGACCTACCGGCTGAACGAGGCCGGCCAGCTCGTCGAGCGGACCGACTCGCTCGGGCACACGCGCCGGTACTCGTGGACCCGGTACGACGACCTGCTGTCACAATCCGACGAACTCGGCCGGATCACCTTCTACGGCTACGAAAACGGCGTGCTGACGACGGTGACGCGGCCGGACGGTTCCGAGGTCCGGCTGACCCCCACCGGGACCGGCGAGGTGGAGCTGCGGGCCGGTGCCGCGCGGGCCGTCGTCCCGGCGGCCGATCCCTACGCCGCGCTCCCCGGCGTCTCCACCCGGTTGCGCGCCGACGGCCCGGCGGACGTCCTCGGCGACGAACCGGTGATCACCGCGGCGGCGCGGCCGGGCGACCGCGACCCGTTCGGCCGGCCCCGGCTGGTGCACACCGCGTCCGGCGGCGCGGCCCGCCTCGGCTGGACGGCGGAGGGACAGCGCGCCTGGCGGATCGGACCGCACGGCGAGCGGGAAAGCTGGCGCCACGACGGCGAAGGCCGCGTCGTCGAGCACCGCGACGCCACCGGGCGGACGACCCGGCGCACGTACGGCCCGTTCGGCCTGCCGATCGAGGAGTTCGACGCCGCCGGCGCCCGCACGACCTACGGCTACGACGCCGAACTGCGGCTGATCGCCGTGACCGATCCGGCCGGCCGCACCTGGCGGTACACCTACGATCCCGCCGGACGGCTCGTCGAGGAGACCGACTTCGACGGGCGCCGGCTGGCCTACGCCTACGACGAGGCCGGGCAGCTGCGGCGGATGACGAACGGCCTCGGCGAAGTCACCGAATACGCCTACGACGCGCTGGGGCAGCTCGAGTACGCGATCAACAACGAATCGGTCCTGCAGATCGTGCGCGACGAACGCGGGCGGGTGCGCGAAGAGACCGTCAACGGCGTCGGCGTGCGCTGGACCTACGACGCGGCGGGCGTCCACCGCACCACTCTGTCCGGTGTGGACAGTGAGTGGCGGTACGACGGCGATCTCCCGGCGTCGCTGCGGATCGCGGGCCACGAAATCGCGTTCGAGTACGACGAGGCCGGGCGCGAGACCACTCGGGCGGTCGACGGCGAAGTGGTGCTGCGTCAGGTCTTCGACGCCGCGGACCGGCTCGGGGAGCAGACGATCGCCGGCCTGGGCCGGCGCGGCTACACGTACACGCCGGACAGCCGGCTCGCCGCGATCGACGACGCCCGGCCGGTCCGGTTCGGGTTCGACCAGGCGGGCCGGGTCACCGAGGTGCACGCGCCCGAAGTCGTCGAACGCTTCGCCTACGACGCGGCGGGCCGGCTCACACCGCCGGCCGGCACGCGGTACCGCCACGACCCGCAGGGCCGGGTGACCGGCCGGGTGCGGCCCACCCCCGCCGGGCCGGCGGAGTGGCGGTTCGTCTGGGACGAGCTGGACCGGCTGGTCGCCGTCATCGGTCCGGACGAGTCGTTCTGGACCTACCGCTACGACCCGCTCGGGCGGCGGTTCGCCAAGCGGCGCTGGGTGCTCGGCGAGGACGGCGCACCGCGGCAGACCGCCGAGACGTGGTTCGTCTGGAGCGGCGGCGAGCTCGTCGAGGAGATCGAACTGACCGGCGACGGGCAGTCGCGGGTGCTGACCTGGGAGCGGCACCCGGGCGACGGCCGGCCGGTGGTCCAGGTCGAGCAACGGGGTGCCGAAGTGCGGTTCCACACGGTGGTGACGTCCCCGGCCGGCACGCCGACCGAGCTGCTCGCGCCGGACGGGAGCGTCGCCTGGCAGGCGCGGACGGGCTTCTGGGGCGAACTGCTGCCGTCGACGTCCGGCACCGCGCCGATGCCGCTGGCCTTCCCGGGCCATTACCGCGACGCCGAGACCGGGTTGCACTACAACGTCTACCGCTACTACGACCCGCACACGGGCCGGTACCTGAGCCAGGACCCGCTCGGCCTGGCCGCCGCGCCCGACCCGGTGGGCTACGTGGCGCAGCCGCACCTGCAGAGCGACCCGCTCGGCCTGGTGCAGAGCCCCTGCGGCAAGACGGGCGGCCCGAAGGCCCCGGAAAACCCGGCGGGCGGCGGCGACGCGGCGAAGCTCCCGCCGGGGGCCAAGAAGCCGGACGGCCTGGCCGAGTTCCGCGACCCCGACGGCAAGGTCCGCCCGCACAACATGACCGACGAGCAGTACGCCAAGTTCTCGAAGAAGTGGGACGAGATGATGAAGCCGGGCAAGGACAAGTCCTGGTTCTGGTCGGGCGGCCACATCAAGGACTCCGAGTTCTCCCCCACGCCGGTGTACGGCAAGAAGCCGGACGGCTCGCGGGCGGACCACCCCTACTACGACCCCGTCAGCGGGAAGTACACGACGGAGACGAAGTACCACGGCTCGATCGAGAACCCGGCGATCGACATGGCGAAGAAGAAGGGCGGTAACACCCTCGAGGGGATTCTGAAGGACAACGGCGTCGAGATGCCCCAGTTCGCGGACAAGCACCCCAACGGCGAAAAGGTCTGGAAGGACGCGTCGAAGGCCCTGGCGCACAACGCCGAAGGCGACGTCCACATCGCCCTGCCGAACACCACGGGCAAGACCAGCGGCTGGGCACACCAGGGCGACGACATCGCCTCCCGCCGGCCCGACAACGTCTTCGACATGGACGAGTTCCCGATCCTCCGCCACAACCCGAAGGTGGACAAGGTCATCGCCCACGACGCCGACTTCCCGGACGCACCGCCGGTGGTGCTGTGGGACCGCAAGACCCGCTGACCGAGCACCACCAGGCATCACCCGTGACGTCCCTTCGATCACGGGTACGGGCGGTTGAAGCGGGGCGGGACGTAACTCAGGTACCGGCCCGGCACTCCGTCCGCGGCCGCGGACAGGGCATTCATCGTGCGCGGGGCGGTGTCCGGCCAGTGGCCGGTGCGCAGGCGGGTCAGCATGCGGTCGATCGCCGCCTGTTGTTCGCCGGTCGTGTACGTGCAGTGGCCCGCCGTCCGGACGTACGTCTGCCGGAGCCGGGACTCGGTGCCCGTCCGGCGGGCCAGCGAACCGTACGACTGCTGCTGGGCCACCGTCGAAATCTGGTCGCCGGTGCCGTTGACCGTCAGCACCGGGATCCGCAGCTCGCCGGTGAACACGATGCCCCGCTCCAGGTAGCGGACGGCGGCCGGGTCGGCGGCCACCCGGGGTGCCGCGGCGAGGCGGCCGAGGTCCGCGGGCAGGTCGAGGCCCGCGCGCTCGTAGAGCCGCCGCACGGCGTTGCGCTGCTCCGGTGCGGCCGCGGCGAATTGCCGCGCGTAGTCCACTCCCGTGTTCCAGGACGGGTTGCCGCCCGCCAGCTGCTCGATCGTCCGGCGGCTGCTGACCGCCTGCCCGAGGTACGGCAGCGGGCCACCGGCCAGCGCCAGGTACATCCCCTGCTCGACGCCGTCGACGTCGTGGCCGGCCGGCACCGGCGTCGGCGAGCCGTCCGGGGCCAGGCCCCAGCCCGGCAGCTGGCCGATCGCCGCCGCGAGCGCGATGCGTGCCTTGCCGGCGGCGCTCGACTGGGCCGACGCCACCGCCGTGAGCCACTGCTGCTGCGTCCCCGGGACGTCGGCCGGGATGCCGGTCACCGGGAGGGCGGCATCGGGGAACAGCAGCGTCTTCAGCGTGAACACCGTGTCGAGCTTCTGGTTCCACTGCCCCACCGCGCCGCCGAGGCCGCCGCACATCGGGATCGCCGCGGCGAAGCGGCCGGGGTACACCTGCGCCACCCCGGCGGCGACCATCCCGCCCATCGAACGGCCTTCCGCGATCGCGTACCGCGCCCGCCCGAACGCGGCTTCGAAGCGGCCGAGCGCCTCCGCCTGGTTGTCGATGGCCCGCGCGATGTTCCAGCTGCTGATCGTGCGCGTGGTGCCGCCCACCGCGTAGCCGCGCCCCAGCAGGCTCGCGGTGAGCGGGCTCGTCAGGCCGCCGGCAGCGAAGTCGAGGTCCACCAGCACGGCGCCGTTCCACCGGGCGGGCTTGGCGAAGGTGTACGGCGTGCCGTCGGCCAGCTGCCCGGCGGTGCACCGGGCGGCCGCCGCACACGGCTGCTCCGCCGAGTACGCGGCCGTGGGCACCCCCGCCGCCAGCACGATGGCCAGGGCCAGACCGCCCCGGAGTCTCCTGCTCATGACTCGCTCCTTCAGAAGTTCTTGGCGGTGACGGTCCAGCCCGGTGTGACGCACAGGCCGCAGCCCGCGCCGAGGAAGTAGCCGCGCGCGGCGCGGTTGCCGTTGAGGGTGAAGTCGAACCAGGCGACCAGGACCCGCGCGGCCTCCTCGCGGACACCCGGGTCGGGATTGCCGTCGCGCTGGCCGTAGACGAAGCCGGTGTGGCCGGCCGCCGGGTTGGTCACCCGGACCGCGGGCACGGTGACGAGGTCGTAGTTCTCCCCGCTGTTGGCGTAGGCGACGTCGTTCGGGCCGCCGTCGGCGAACAGGGTGGGCGTGTGCAGCTTCCGCAGGTTCTCCCGGCCGTAGCCGAGGGTGCCGTCGGCGAAGAACCCGCTGTCGAGCGACAGCACCGACTTCACCCGGGGATCCGCGCCGGCGACGAGGGCTTCGATGCCGCCGCAGGAGTGACCGGCGACGCCGATCCGCCGCGTGTCGAGCTTGTTCCGCAGTGCGCTCCCCCGCCGGCCGTTTTCCCGCTCGGCCCAGGTGATCGCGTCGGTGATGACCGCCGGCTCCGGGGAGCCGTTCTCGGTCAGGGCGGGTTCGTCGAACCCGCCGATCGCGACGACGACGAACCCGTGTGCGGCGAGCAGCGTCTCGAGGGTCAGCAGCTCGTCGTTGCTGGTGTGCCGGCACGCGCCGTTGCCGAACACCACGACCGGCAGGCCGCCGCGCACCCGATCGGAGTCCGCGGGCCGGTAGACGGTGTACTCGGCGGCGTAGTCCCCGGTCCGGGCCGCGGCCTCACGCACCACCGGGTGGAACACCGCTGACGCGGGCGGCGCGGGCGGCGCCGCGGCGTCCCCCTCGGGAGAAGCGGGAACAACAACCGCCGCCGTGACCGCGACCAGGACCGTCGCCGCGGCGACGAGGACGGGTTTCAACAAGGCCATCGAAAGTCCTTTCCGGAGGGTCACCCGAGTTCGCCCAGCCACGCGCTCATCCGCGCGGTCAAGCCGGCTCCCGTGCGGGCGTCGACGTTGTCCGCGTGCAGCTCCAGGACCGGGATTCCCGCGGCACGCAGGGCACGGGTGGTGAAGTAGCTGCCGCGCGCGTCGTCGGAGACGAGGTGCACGACGCCGTCGACGCCGTGGTGCCGGGCCTCCTTGACGTACCACTCGGCCGACCACGGCGGGGTGTAGAGCTGGTCGCCGAAGGCGGCGAAGCGGGCGGCCAGGGCGCGCAGCGGGTCGTCGTCGCCGTAGCGCAGGTAGCCGTCGGCGGCGATCGCGAGGTACATGGACCAGACGAAGACCGCGCCGTGCGAGTCCTGGAACCGCCGGTAGAAGTCGAGGTCGAACCAGAGCCCGCGGCCCACCCACATCAGCCGCAGCCGTTCGTCCGGGCACACCGCAACGCCCGCGTCGACGCGGTCGCGCACTTCGTCGTGGAAGGCGCGGGCGGCGTCGCGGGCCCACTCGGTGCCGCGGTGCCATTGGGGCACCATGACGCTCGGGATGCCATCGGTGACGGCGATCGGGCACGGCCGGGCGGCCGCGATGAGGTCGCGGGTGCGGCGGTTCCACTCCTGCTGCTCGTTCACCAGCGCGAGGACTTCGCGGAACCGCGTCTCGGAGAACACCCGCCCGGTGGTCTGCTCGAGGAACCGGATCAGCCCGGTCAGCTCGGCGGTCAGCAGGTCGAGCCGGTCGGTCCCGATGGCCTCCTCCCAGCGGTGCGGCATCAGCTCCCACCACCGCTCCGGCACCTCGTTCTCCGCCGCGCTCTCCAGGGGGTAGTAGGTGACGCCGGGCTGCGCGTCCCAGACGTCGAAGATCTTGCGGGCCGCGTCCCCGGTCGTCTCGCCGAGCACGATCGACGGCTTCGGCAGCCCGCCCCACGGCGCCTGGCCAGGGTCGTCCTCGAACGCCGACGCCAGCGAAGTCGCGCTGTACTGCTCGATGTAGTCCGGGTAGCCGCGTTCGCGCAGCAGGCCGAGGTAGCGCTGGGTCTGGCGTTTCGCGGCGACGATCGAGGCCCACCACTGGTTGACGACGTACGGGATCCCCATGGCGCGGAGGATCTCCTGGGGCGCGTCCGCGTTGACCAGCGCCAAGGGACCCTCGGCATCGCCCAGCCGGGTGAACCACTCGCGCTGGTACGCGGTCGCGGTCGTCGCCGAAGCCAACCGGGCCGTCATACCGCCGCTCCCGCCGGGACCAGCGCCGCCAGCGCCTCGGGCGTCAGCTCGCCGTAGGGCTGGCGCTCCGCCAGCACCGCGCGCAGACCCGTCGCGGCCCGCTGCTCCGGGAAGTCCCACGGCGGCGCGTCGTCGTGCACGCGCGCGTAGGAGAACAAGATCTCCGCCCCGCAGGCGCGGGCGGCCGCGGCGGTGTGTGCCGTGCGCTGCCGGATCGACGCGCGGGGCGCGGCCGGGCCGTTGTGCTGGTAACGCTCGGCCAGCGCGAGTTCCGTCGGCGCCGCGCAGGTGCGCGCGAAGAGCAGCTCACCCCAGTCGTGGTCCTCCCCCACGACGAGGAAACCGTTGCGCTCCAACGTTTCGTACACACCGGTCGTGTCGTGGGAACTCCCGGTGAGGAACAGCCGCACCCCCTCGACCTCGGCCGAGTCGACAGCGAGCACGTCCTCGACCAGCGCGGTGGCCTCCTCGACCGGCACCGCGGTGGTCGCCGCGACGACCTCCAGGAACCGGGTCCCGCTCAGCCGGTTCGCCCGGCGCAGGGCGGCGGCCCGGCCGAGCGACCGCCGCAGGGTGTCGTGCGCGGTGATGGCCGCGGCGAGGTCGTCGTCCCCGATGTGGCGCCACTGCCCCAGCCACTCGCGCAGCTGCGCGATCTTCGCGTGGACGTACCGGGTGGTCGTGTGGTGCGGCAGGTGCAGGACGTCCACCAGCCGCACCGGCGGCAGCCGCAGCCCGGGCTCGACCCGGTGCAGCTCCCGCAGCGCGTAGAACAGCCGCAGCGACGCTTCGCAGTCGCGGGAGACGACGATGGCTTCGAGCGGCCCGTAGTCCCCGGTGAGGATCCGCGTCAGGATCGACCGGGCGACCGGGTCCACCCCGCGGCCGAGGTAGCGGTCGCCGAGCGTGCTGTCCTCGCCCGGCTTCCCGGCCAGCCGCCGCGGCCGCAGCCCCGCCGCGGTGATCAGCTCGACCGGCACGTCCGCGCCGACGTACCCGACGGTGCTCAAATCACGGCCTCCGAAACCAGCTCCGCCAGCTGCTCCTCGGTGTAGCCGAGCAGCTCGCGGTAGACGTGTTCGTTGTGCTCCCCCAGGCCCGGCGCGGGCCGGTCGAGGCCGACGCGGGCGGCGGAGAACCGGATCGGCACCCCGGTCCCGGCCAGGTCGGCCACGTCTCCGTGCCGCGGGTGCCGCAGCGGCACGACTTCTTCGCGGGCCAGGACCAGCGGATCCCGCACGGCCTCGCGCGGCTCGCGGACCTCGGCCGCCGGGACGCCTTCGGCGGTGAACGCGGCGAGGATCTCGGCCAGCGGCCGCACCCGGCACCACTCGCGGATCAGCCCGTGCAGCTCGTCGGCGGCGCGAACCCGCTGGTCACGCGTGCGGTAGCGCTCGTCGCCGGCCAGGTCCGGGCGGCCGATGGCCCGGAGCACCCCGTGGGCGAACGCGTCGGTCGGCGCGCAGAGCGCGAGGTACCCGTCGGCCGCGGGCAGGATGCCGAACGGCGCCAGCCGCGGCACCATCGACCCGGTGCGCTGGGGCAGGCCGACCGCGTCGAAGGCGTCGAACGGCTCGCAGGCGACCAGCGAGGTCAGCGCGCCGAGCATCGACACGTCGACGTGCTGGCCCTCGCCGGTGTGCTCGGCCTGCAGCAGCGCCGACACCGTGCCGACCACGGCGAACAGCGGCGCGAGGAGGTCGCCGATCGGCAGCCCGAACCGGACCGGGCCCTCGTCGGGCTCGCCCGCGGTCATCATCACGCCGCTCAGGGCCTGGATGATCGAGTCCATCGCCTTGCCCGACCCCGGGCCGCCCTGGGCGCCGAAGCCGCTGATCGAGGTGTAGACGAGCCGGGGGTTGAGTTCGCGGACCCGCGCGTAGGAAATGCCGAGCCGCTCGGTGACGCCCGGGCTGTAGTTCTCGACCAGCACGTCGGCGTCGCGGACGAGGTCGGTGAACACGGCGTGCGAGCGCGGGTTCTTCAGGTCGAGGGTGACGCTGAGCTTGTTGCGGCCGCGCAGCAGCATCGACACCGAGAGGTCGTCGTCGTGCCGGCGGGCGAGGTTCAGCCCGTCGCGCCCGACGTAAGGCGCGTTGTTGCGCGACGAATCGCCGCCCGTGGCCGGGTTTTCGACCTTGATCACGGTGGCCCCGAGCCCGGCGAGCAGCAGCGTCGCGTACGGCCCGGCGAGCGCGGTGGTCAGGTCGATGACGGTGCGGCCGGCCAGTGGCTGGTCGGTCATGCGGGAACCCCCTTGGAGAGATCGACGAGCACTTCGGTGCCGCGGGTGGTGAACCGGCCGTTGAGGTTCGCGCCGCGGGTGATGTCCTCGATGTACTTCGCCACGGCATCGCCTTCCGGTGTGCCGCCGACCGGGACCGGACGCCCCTGGTCGTCGACCCAGCAGGGCACGAAGCCCGCCTCGCGCAGCCCGGTCTCGTCGAAGCGGCAGAAGGCGATGGCGGTGTTGCGGCTCTCGGGGTGGAACGGGAAGAACGGCATGGCCGGATCGGGCGCGAAGCCGTACAGCTTCGTCCGCCGCTCGGCCCACGCGCGCAGCTCGTCCGCGCCCACGCCCGCCCCCGGCGTCAGGGCATGGGTGACGGTGGCGAAGTTGCCGAGCCCGTGGAAGATCGGCCGCCCCCGGTGGACTTCGATGCCGCGCATGATGTGCGGGTGGTGGGAGAACACGGCGTCGGCCCCGGCGTCGACCGCCGCGCGGGCGACCGGGCTCTCGTACATCGCGACGACGACGGGCGTGTGCCCGACGCCCTTGTGCAGCGACACGAGCACGACGTCGGCCTCGGCACGCAGGCGGCGCACGTCGCCGGCCATCGCCTCCAGGCTGTCCGGGTCGGCGAAGGTGTAGATCTTCGGCGGCCCGCCCGGGCTGGCGTGGTCCAGCTCGTAGTGGGTGAGGACGTGGACGTACGCGCAGCCTGGCTTGCGGGAGGTGGCCCACGAGTCACGCGGGCCGACGCAGTTGTACGACAGCACGCCGATGCGCAGGCCACCGCGGTCGACGATCGCCGGGCGCCGCGCGTGCGCCAGGTCCGGCCCGGCTCCGGCGGTGCCGAGCCCCGCCGCCCGGGCGTGGGCGATCGTGTCCGCGAGCCCCTCGTCGCCGGCGTCGCAGATGTGGTTGCCGGCCAGCGTGACCACCGCGAACCCGGCGTGGGCCACGGCCTTCAGCGCGGCCGGGTCGGCGGGCGGGGCGGGGACGTCGGTGCTGCGCTGGACCGTCGTCGTCGAGTGCGGGACTTCGACGTGCCCGATCGCCAGGTCCATCCCCCGCAGCACCGGCGCGGCCGGGGCGAGGAAGGACGCCGGCTCCGGCTCGTCCAGGATGAGGTCGCCGACGGCGCCGACGGTGATCACGAGACACCCTCCGATGTGGACAGATGACGGGAGAGGAAGGCCCGCAGCCGATCGGTGCGGGGCCGCGCGAACAGCTCCTCCGGCGGCCCTTCCTCGACGATCCGGCCCGCCTCCATGAACACGCAGCGGTCGGCCGCCTCGCGGGCGAAGGCCATTTCGTGGGTGACCACGACCATCGTGGTCCCCGCCGCGGCGAGGTCCCGCAGCACGGCCAGGACCTCGTCGACCAGTTCGGGGTCGAGCGCGCTGGTCGGTTCGTCGAACAGCATGATCCGCGGCCGGACCAGCACGGCCCGGGCGATGGCGACCCGCTGCTGCTGCCCGCCCGAGAGCTGCCGCGGGTAGTGGTCCTCGCGCCCGGCCAGGCCGATGCGCGCGAGCAGCTCCCGCGCCTCGGCCTCCACAGTGGACCGATCGCGGCCGTGCACGCGGATGGCCGCGTCGGTCACGTTGCGCAGCACGGTGAACTGCGGGAACAGGTTGAACTGCTGGAAGACCATGCTCATCCGCCGCCGCTGGGCCGCGATCCGCCGCTCGGTGAGCGCCCGCAGGCCGCCCGGCGTGCGCCGGTGCCCCAGGAGCTCGCCGTCGAGGTACATCGCGCCGCCGTCGAGGGGCTCCAGCTGGTGGGCGCAGCGGACGAGCGTCGACTTGCCCGATCCCGACGGCCCGATCACCACGACGGACTCCCCTTCGCGCACGTCCAGGCTGACGCCCGCGAGCGCGGTCACCGGCCCGAACCGCTTGCGGACCGCGTCGAGGCGCAGCACCGGCGCGGTCACCGGGCACTCCGGTGGCCGCGGGAGAACCGGCGTTCCAGCCGGCGCTGCCCGGCCGTCAGCGCGGTGACGACGACCAGGTACCAGAAGCAGGCGACCAGCAGCATCGGCACGATCTCGTAGGTGCGGTTGTAGATCACCTGCACCGAGTGCAGCAGGTCCGACATCGCGATCACCGACACGAGCGCGGTGCCCTTGAGCACGTTGATGAACTGGCTGCCCGCCGGCGGGATGATCACGCGCATCGCCTGGGGCAGCACGATCCGCAGCAGTGTCTGGCCCGGCGGGTAGCCCATCGCGCGGGCCGCGTCGCGCTGGCCCGGGTCGACCGAGGACACCCCGGCGCGGAAGATCTCCGCCAGGTACGCCGATTCCACCAGCGACAGGCCGATCACCGCGGCGGTGAGCGGCGTGATGACGGTGTTGGCGTCCCAGCTGCCGAACACCGGGCCGAACGGGATGCCGATCGACAGCCGGGGCAGCAGGTAGGCGAGGTTGAACCAGAAGATCAGCTGCACCAGGGGTGGGATGCCGCGGAAGAGGCCCACCCACAGCGTCGCCACCCACCGCGCGGGAGCGAACCCGCTCAGCTGCATCGCCGCGACCACCCCGCCGGCCAGCGAGCCGAGCACCATCGCCGCGACGGCGAGCAGCACGGTGGTGCCCAGGCCCGCCAGGACACTCTTCTCGAAGAGGTACTTCGCCACGACGTCCCACTGGAACCGGGAATTGCCGGCCAGGAACACGATCAGCTGCGCGGCCAGCACCACCAGCACGAGCACGAACAGCCAGCGCAGCGGGCGGAAGCGGCCGCGGGCTCCGGCCACGTCGTCGCCGGCCGCCGCCGTTTCCTCCATTGTGGACACGGCGGTCATTTCGCGGAGGCCACGTCGAACAGCGGCTGCGGGACGGTGACGTCGGCCAAGCCCCACTGGTGCATGATCCGGGTGTAGGTGCCGTTGCGGAACAGCTCCTCGAACGCCTTCTGCAGCACCGGGCCGAGCTTGGCCGACTTCGGGGTGTAGAGCGCCAGGTTGTCCTTCGTGGCACCCTGTTCCTCGGTCTGCGTCACGTATTCGTACTGCCCCTTCTGCTGGGTGGTCACGTCGATCGCGGCGGCCTGGGTCATCCCGGCGGCTTCGGCGCGGCCGGACTTGGCGGCCAGCAGGGTGGCGTTCGTGTCGTCGAGCCCGACCACCTGCACGGCCGGCTTCTGTGAGCGTTCACAGAAGGCCGACAGCTTGGCGAGCTGCTCCTCCACGACGCTGGCGGTGACCACCGCGACGCGCTTCCCGCACAGGTCCGCCGCCTGCTCGAGGCCGGCGGCCGAGCCGGTGGGGATCACGTAGGAGGTGCGGGTGGTCATCCACGTGACGGTGTCGAACTGCTTCTCCCGCTCCGCGGTGGCCTTGACCGGCCCGTTGAAGGCGTCGTACCGGCCGCTGAGCATGCCCTGCAGCGCGGCCGGGAGCCCGCTGACGACGGCGATTTCCGTGCGCACGCCGAGGAGCTGGCCGAGCGCCTGCTGGAAGTCGTGGTCGATGCCGGTGACGGACTTCCCGTCCGGGCCGACGGTGCGGTACGGCGGGTGCGAGTCGCCGGCGAACCGGAGGACACCGGCGTCCTTGACCGCCTGCGGCAGCTGGTCGTGCAGCGCCGGAACGGCGGTGAGAGCGGCGGCGGACGGAGCGGACGCCGCCCCGTCGTCGACCGTGCACCCGGCCAGCGCGAGCCCCGCGGCGGCCACGGCGAGTGCGCTTCGACGCCATTGACGAAGTGAGGAACCCATGTCGTTTTCTTCCTGCGGGGGGCCGTCCCGAGTGGACGGCGCGGAACCTGGGAGAACGATTGGTTGCTATCTGGGCGCCGATCGTCGCATGATGTGTCGTGTGATTCAACCCCTCGCTCCGGCCGCCAGGCCGCAACTGCCACCATGGAGCCCCGCGGCGGACCGGCCGCCGGGACCGATCCGGGAAGAGGCAGGAGCGCGATGACGACGGGCCCGCTGCCCCGCGACCGGCAGGGAGCCGAGCCGCAGCTCCTGCTCACCTCGCTGCTCGGCGACTTCTGGTACTGGCGCGACGAGCACATCCCGTCGGCCGCCCTCGTCCAGCTGCTCGGCGAGTTCGACATCAGCCCGGCGAGCGCCCGGGCCGCGATCCGCCGGCTCGCCGCCCGCGGCTTGCTGACCGTCTCGCGCAGCGGCCGGACGACGGCCTACGGCATTCCCGCCCGGACGTCCGAAGTGATCATCGAGCGCACGCACCGGATGCTGACCTTCGGCACCACTGCGCCGGACTGGGACGGGCAGTGGACCGTGGTCACCTTCTCCGTGCCGGAGCAGGAGCGGGGCCTGCGCACCGCGCTGCGTTCCCGGCTGCGCGTCCTGCGGTTCGCCGCGCTGTACGACGGGGTCTGGATCAGCCCGCACGACCTCGCCGGACCGGCTCTCGCCGCCCTGCGCGAGCTCGAACTGGGCAGTGCGACGGTCTTCCGCGCCACCGAGGTGCCCGGGCCGGCCGCGGCGGCCGCGGCCTTCGACCTCGACCCGCTCGCCCGGGAGTACGAGCAGTTCGTCGAGCGCTACGAAGACGTGCTGACCGGGTTGGCCGCCGGCCGGATCAGCCCGGCGCAGGCGTTGCGCACCCGCACCGAACTGCGCGTGGACTGGCGCCGGTTCCCCGAGAACGACCCGGACCTGCCCGCCGAACTGCTGCCCGCCGGCTGGGCGCGCGACCGGGCCCAGAAGATCTTCCTGCAGATCTACGACCGGCTGGGCCCGCTGGCGGAGCTGCGGTTCCGGCAGGTGCTGGCCGAGACGGATCCCGCGCTGGCGGAACTCGCCGCCCACCACGACTCGGCGAAGGTGGCGGACCTGTTCGCCGCGCTGGGCGACCGCCACCCGGCGGGCGACACACCGTTCGAGCAGGCCGCCGAAGCGCGGCGGCTGGACGAAGCCCGCCGACGGTGAGCGGCACTTCCCGAGCCGGACGTGCCGGAAAGTGCCGCGTTCAGGCCGGGGCGATGACGCTCTGCACGCACTCCCGCAGCAGCGCCCGGCGCCGGTCGTGGACCTCGGCCGGTTCCGCGTCCGTGGCGGCGTAGACGTTGCTGACGGGTGACCACGCCATGGACATCGCGATCACCATCGCCATCAGGTCGAAGGGATCGCCGGCCCGGACCAGCCCCGCGGCCTGCGCCTCGGCGATGGCCCGCAGCTTGGCGTCGTCCAGCCGGTCGGCGCCGGCCACCAGGTGCCCGGCCGGCCGCCGCTCGAGCCGGGTCCAGGTCGCGAGGCGGATGAGGTCCGGGCGCCGCAGGTACTCGTCGTAGAGGCGGACCGCCCAGCCGGCGAGGTCGGCGCCGTCGATCGGCACCACGTTGACGATCCGCTCCAGCGAGGCGAAGAAGATCGCGTCGAACAGCCCGTCCTTGCTGCCGAAGTAGGCGTACAGCTGGGCCCGGTTGGTCCGGGCCGCCTCGACGATGCGCTCGACGCGGGCCCCGGCGATGCCGTACCGGGCGAACTCCTCGGTCGCCGCGTCCACGATGCGCTGCTTCGTGGCGGCTCCGCGCGAGGTCAGCAGCTTGTCGGCCATGCACCGCAGCCTACAACAGAACAGTCGGTTTGCTTTACCGGGCCGGGGACGCTAGCGTCAAAATAAACCGACTGTTCTGTTTCTTGAGGAGCTGCGATGCGGACCACCACCGGCTGGCTGGCCGGCGCGAACGACCCGACCCTCCGGCGGGCCACGCTCCACCGGCGCGACCTGCGCGACGACGACATCGCGGTCCGCGTGGACCACTGCGGGGTCTGCCACACCGACCTGCACGCGCTGCGCGGCCCCCGGGACACCGCCCTGGTGCCGGGCCACGAGTTCACCGGCGTGGTGACCGGAACCGGGCCGGCGGTGACGCGGTTCGCGGCCGGCGACCCGGTGGCGGTCGGCAACATCGTCGACTCCTGCGGGAAGTGCGCGATGTGCCGCCGCGGCCAGGAGAACTACTGCGCCGAGTTCCCCACGCTGACCTACGGCGGCACCGACCGCCACGACGGCTCCCCCACGCTCGGCGCGTTCGCCCGCGAACACGTCGTCCGGGAAGACTTCGCCTACCGGCTCCCCGCGGGCCTCGACCCGGCGGCCGCGGCACCGCTGCTGTGCGCGGGCATCACGGTCTGGGAACCGCTGCGCGCGCTCGGCGTCGGCCCCGGCACCCGGGTCGCGGTGATCGGCCTCGGCGGCCTCGGGCACCTGGCGGTCAAGCTCTCGGTCGCCCTCGGCGCCGAGACGACGGTCATCAGCCGGTCGGCGGACAAGGCCGCCGACGTCACCCGGCTCGGGGCGCGCGAGCTGCTGGTGTCGGCGGATCCCCGGCAGCTGGAAGCGGCCCGCGACCGGTTCGACGTCGTCCTCGACACCATCGCGGTCCCCCACGACCTCGGCCCGTACCTGCGGCTGGTCGCCCTGGACGGCACCCTGAGCCAGGTCGGCCACCTCGGCGCACTCACGGTCGAGGCGATGGACCTGCTGGTGGGCCGCAAGAAACTGACCTCGGCGGGCAGCGGGGGCCGGGCCGGGACCGCGGCGATGCTCGACTTCTGCGCCCGCCACGCCGTCACGGCGGACGTCGAAACCGTCCCGTCGGCCCGGGTGAACGAGGTCCTGGACCGCCTGTCCGCGGGCGACGTCCGCTACCGGTTCGTCCTCGACCTGGCCGACCTCGACCACGCCGCCGGCTGACCTGTTCCCCGGCGACGGCCCTGGCCTGCTTCACCGCGCCGGTACGGTGAAGCAGGCCAGGTCCTCTCCCTCACCGTGCCCGCCGGGCGTCCGGCGGTCACGTGTCAGCAGGTGGCGTTCGTCTGCGTCAGCAGGCCGAGCCGCCACGGCAGGCTGTTGTAGTCCCCACCGGAGGCGGGGTCCCGCCCTTGGTAGAGGTAGCGGATCCGGCACGGGTCGATGGTCAGCGTCTGGTCCGTACCGGCCCGGATCATCTCGCCGTGGCTGATGTCGGTCGTCCACTGGCCGGCCGGGAACGAGACGTTGGCCGCGCCGGCGAACGGAGCGCTCTCGGTGTCGGCCAGCGCGGTCCAGGGTCCGGCGATGGCGCTCGACGTCCAGGACCGGAAGTACCGTCCCTGTGCACCGATTGCCTCCACGATCAGCAGGTACTGGTCCGCGCCCGCCACCTTGTACACATTGGACGCTTCGAACAGCGCGTACCGGTCCGCGTCCTGGGCGGCGATGACCGGGTCGCTCATGCCGTCCGGGAAGTTCGCGACCGACGTCTGCGACCGGTAGAGGTGCCCGTTGTCGTCCGAGGAGAACAGGTGGCAGTCGGCCGCGTCGCAGATCACCCACATGTCGACCCAGTAGCCGCTGCCGATGTTCTGCTGGATGATCGCCGGCATCGACGGGTAGAAGTGCTTCGGGGCGCTCCAGCCGCCCGGGTTGCCGATGTCCGGGTTGGTCGAATAGGCCGCGTTGCCGTCCTGGTACACCAGGTACCACAGCTTCTGCGGCGCGAAGTAGAACACCTCGGGTGCCGCGCGGTACCCGGTGCCGATCCCGGACTGGTCCAGGTAGTACTGGGTGGCCGAGCCCGCCTGGGCCCAGTCCGTGAAGCTCAGGTAGACCAGGTTGTAGCCGGCCGCGTTCGCCGTGCTGGCGAACACGTGGTACTTCCCGTCGGCGTAGACCACCGACGGGTCCTTGATCCCGGCGATGTCGTGCGTCGCGTCGGACTTCGGGGCGATCAGCGCCCCGCTGGAGCTCCACGAATAGCGGGCCGGCAGGGTGCCGCCGGTCGGCGCGGACGGTCCGGTCCACCGCTGGTTGGCGCCGCCGTTGCAGCTCCAGATGATCACCTTGGTGCCGTTGGCGGTCGCCGCGCCGGACACGTCCAGGCACAGGCCCGACTGGCCGTTGGTGATCGTGCCGCTGCCGGTGAACGTCCACTTCTGCCCGGCACCGCCGGTGCAGTCCGCGATGACCGCCGCCGTGCCCGCGGCGGTGCCGCCGCCCGCGGTGCCCAGGCACCGCTTCCCCGCACCGGAGTAGACGCTCAGCTCCCCCGCGCTGCCGCGGGTCCACTGCTGGTTCGTCCCGCTGTGGCAGTCCCAGATCTGCACCTGGGTGCCCGCCGAGCCCGCCGAGCCGGGGACGTCGAGGCACCGGTTCGCCGCCGTGGCGCGCACCGGGCCGGTGCTCCCGCCGGGATCCGGGTCGCTGCCACCGAGCGCGTCGAGGACGGCGGTGTAGGCCTGCTTCTTGCCGTAGTTGCCGTCGAACAGCAACGGGGTGTCGCCCGAGCGCCACGAATACTTGTCCGTGACGCCCCAGACCGTGATGCCGGTGCACCGGGTCACCGCCCGGCACGCCTGGGTCACCTGCCGGTACACGTTCGCCTGGCCGGTCCCCGAGCCGCCGACGTCCAGCTCGGTGATCTGGACGTCGACCCCGAGGTCGGCGAAGCGCTGGAGGTTGGCCTGGTAGCTGCTCAGGTTCGAGTTCGAGGAGAGGTGGCTCTGGAAGCCCACGCAGTCGATCGGCACGCCCCGGCTCTTGAAGTCCCGGACCATGTTGTAGATCCCGGTGCTCTTCGCGTTGACGCCGTCGGTGTTGTAGTCGTTGTAGCAGAGCTTGGCGTTCGGGTCCGCCGTGCGGGCCGCGCGGAAGGCGTCCTCGAGGTAGCCGTCACCGAGCTTCTGCTGGAAGGTCGCCTGCCGCCGGGTGCCGTTCTCCTCGAACGCCTCGTTGACCACGTCCCAGGCGATGACCTGGCCCTTCCAGTGGCCGGCCACCTGGGCGATGTGGTTCAGCATCGCCGAGCGCAGGTTGCTCGCGTCCAGCCCGCCGACCCAGGGGGCCAGCTGCTGGTACCACACCAGCGTGTGCCCGCGGATCTTCATGCCCTGGGCATTCGCCTGGCTGACGATCCGGTCGGCGGGCGCGAAGTTGAACTGGTTGCGGTTCGGCTCGACCGTGTCCCACTTCATCTCGTTTTCCGGCGTGACGCCGTTGAACTCCGACGTCCACGTGTTGACGTAGGCGGCCTCGCCGAGGTGGCTCGTCGAGATCGCGGCGCCGAAGTACCGTCCGCTCTGCGCCGCCGCGGCCCCGAGCGTGCTCGCCGCGCCGGCGACCCCGGGCGACACCGCCAGGGCGGTCGCCGCGAGGCCGGCCGCGGCGAGGACGGTGACCGCGGTCCGCAGGCGCCGCCGCGGAGGTGAGCCGGTGTTCATCGCAGTCCTCGTTTCGGTCTCGGCACGGCCTCAGCCCAGCGTCCACTGCTGGTTGCTGCCGCCGTTGCAGGTCCACAGTTCGACCGGGGCGCCCTCGGCCGTGGAGGCACCGGTGACGTCCAGGCACAGGCCGGATTGGCCACCGGTGACCGTGCCGTTGGCGTTGACGGTCCACTGCTGGTTGGCCTGGCCGTTGCAGGACCAGGTCACCACCTTCGTGCCCGCGCTCGTGCCCTGGCCGGACGCGTCGAGGCACAGCGTCGCGCCGCCGAGCGTGGCCGTCAGCCTGCCGTCCGTCGTGCGCGTCCAGGCCTGGTTCGCCTGGCCGGTGCAGCCGGCGATCTGAAGCTGCGTGCCCTGGGTGGAGTTCGGGGCGGCCAGGCACTTGCCCGCGCCGACCGCGTGCAGCGGCCCGGTGCCCGTGTTGCTGCCGCCGGTGCCGTACCCGGCCGCCACGACGTTCGCCTGCACCGCGTTCTCGGTGGCGTCCGACGGATAACCGGACGTCATCACGCCTTCGTAGAACGTGCCGGCGGATCCGATGCTGTTGTCCCCGCCGGTGCCGAGGATGATGGCGCCTTCCTTGCGCATCGGGTTGTAGCCCGAGACGTTCGGCCGCACGCCGTCGTAGAACGTGGACACGCCGCCGAACTGCGCGTTGCCGCCGCGGATGGCCCAGCGGTTCGGGCCACCCTTGATGATCGCCGTCAGGTACCGGTGGCTGATGCTCGGGTCGTTGGCGTTGTAGTGCTGGTTGACCCCGGAGAACAGGCCGTTTTCCAGGTCGGCCATGATCCACGGCCCG
>NZ_PPHF01000141.1 GCF_002904335.1 Amycolatopsis sp. CA-126428
CTGGGGGCGCTAGTCATGCCGGGCCTGGCGACCACAGCTCCCTGGTCGGGAGCCACCAAAAAGGTAACGGGGGCGGGGGTCCGAGGGGGCCCGGGGGGCGGGGGCCGAGGTCCCGGGGGCCAGGGCCTCGGGGGGCGGAGGTCCCGGGGGCCGGGGCCCCGAGGGCGGAGGCGGGAGTGTCGGGAGCCGCGGTCGCGGCCCCGGCACTCCGGTACGCACGCCATCAGCTCCGTTCCAACCTCCAGTAGCGGGCGACTTCGGGCACCGAGCGGCAGGGTTGCCTTCCCGCACGATCACCGCAGGCCGCTCCACCGCCACGCCCCGCCCCTCTTGGCTCGCTGGCCCTCCCCCCAGCGAAACCGCACCCATCCACCTCTTGACCACAGCTCTCCCCACCCTTCGACCGCCCAGCAGCGGGGCGCTGCCCTGGCCTGTTGGCCAACTTGCCCCTTGGCCACTGCTCGCCCTTTGACCACTCGCCAGCTGAGCCCACCCCTGGTCTGCTTGCCAACTCGGCCCCCGGCCACTGCCCACCCGTTGCCGCCCATGAGCCGCCCCTCCTGCCCCGGCCACTCCCCCACAGCGCGGTCTCACCTTCCGGCCCTCCTGCCCTCGGCCCACATTCCTGCCGCCCTGGTCGGCTGTGCGTGTGTCGGGCGTCGCGGGACGGGGACCGGTCCCGGGCGAGACCCGCCACGCTGAGCACATGATGGAACCGGCTCCGCGGCGGCCTCCGGTCCTGATCGCCGCTCTGGTGGTGCTGCCGCTGGCGGCTTTCCTGTTCGGGATGACCGAGGGGGCCGTCGACGGGACAACAACAGGATGGACGTCGTTGGCCGTGCTGAGTTCGCTGCTGGCGATTCGCTTCAACGGGGCTCGGGTGACGTCGCTGATCATTCTCGCCCTGCAGACCCTCTTGTGGCTCCCGGGCGCTCTCAAGCACATGAACGACGCGGCAGCCACCCAGGCAGCGTCCTACGCCTTGATCGGCACAGCCCTGTTCCTGGCGGGCGCCGTCCTCGCCTGTCTGCCCGAGTCGACCCAGTACTACCGACAGGCCGCGCAGTGGCGATCCCGCAGAAAGAGTCTCCGCTGATCCACTCTGCGCTGCCGGCCACGCCCCCGCGTGGCGAGCCCCGACCGGACCGACCCGCCAACCCAGCGCGACCGATCACCCGCCCGCGCCCAGCCACTCACAACAGCCGCGCCCGCGCGCGCGGGCCGCCCCCTAAACCCGCCCGGCCGAGCACCACTTCAGCCCGGCCGCCGACCCCCGCGCGCGGTGAACCCCCACCGGACCGACCGCCAATCCGACCGTCACCGATCACCCGCCGCCTCCCCCGAACCTCGCGCCGCCGCCGAACGCCACCCCAGCCACCGCCCGCGCTCCAAGCGCCCGCCAACCCCACCGCCACCGATCACCGACCGAGCCCCGAGCCCCACCAAGCAACCCCCTCACCTGCGGTCCTGACTATCCGCACAGGCCGAGGACCCCACATTCGGCGCCTCCCGCCCGCCCATTCGCCTCGGTACGGTGGCCGCATGATGCGGAAGGCCGTGGCCGTTCGGCGGGAGGAGATCGTCCGGGCCGCTCTTGCCCAAATTCGCTCGCGGGGCATCGCCGGTGTGCGGGCGGCCGATGTCGCTCACTCGCTCGATGTCAGCACCGCGCTGATCTTCTACCACTTCGGGACCCTCGAGGCGCTCGTCATCGAAGCCTTCCGGCAAGCCGCCGAGGGGGAACTGACCAAGCTGGACGATGAGCTTGGCAAAAGTGGCCCCGCCGACAAGCGGCTTCGTGCCGTTCTCGCTCTGTACGGGCCCTCGCACCACGACAACTGGCAGCTGTGGATCGAAGCCGGTGCCGCGGCCATGCGGGATGCCGCCCTGCGGGCCGTGCTTCAACGCCTCGACCTGCGGTGGCGGGATGCCGTTGTCGCGCTGATCGCGGAAGGTGTCGGGGCCGGGACCTTCCGGTGCGCCGATCCGCACGGCGCCGCGTGGCGGCTGACCGCTCTTCTCGATGGGCTCGCGGTCCAGGTCGTCGCCCGGCAGGGCACCGTCACCGCCGGGGACTGTGACCGGTGGGTCGAGCAGGCGATGGCTTACGAGCTCGGATGTTGACCGGGGGATCAGGAGGGGCGATGACCGGAACAGCCTTGCTCGAAGTGGCCTGGACCGACCCCGTCACCGGGTGCCGCGGGTACCTGGTGATCGACCGGCTGGTGCGCGGCGTCGCCAGCGGCGGCCTGCGGATGCGCCGCGGCTGCTCGCTGTTCGAGGTCCGCGGCCTGGCCAGGGGCATGACGCTCAAGGAAGGCCTCAACTACGACCCCGACGGCCGGTACGTCCCCCTCGGCGGCGCCAAGGGCGGCATCGACTTCGACCCCTACGACGAGCGCGCCCGCGACGTCGTCGCCCGGTACCTGCACGCCATGCGGCCGCTCATCGAGCAGTACTGGACCATGGGCGAGGATCTGGGGCTGCGGCGGGACGTCATCGACGGCGTCATCGCCGAAATCGGCCTGCTGAGCCCGGTGCAGGCGATCTACCCGCTGCTCGAAGACCGCGACGCGGCGACCGCCCGGCTGGCGGAGGCCTTCCGGATCGAGGTCGGCGGGCTGGGGCTCGACGAACTCGTCGGCGGCCTCGGCGTCGCCCAAGCCACGCTCACCGGGCTCGAGATGCTCGGCCTCCACCACCGGCCGAACCGCGTCGTGGTGCAGGGCTTCGGCGCGATGGGCGGGGCCACCGCCCGCTTCCTCGCCGACGCCGGGCTGCGCGTGGTCGGCGTCTCGGACGTCCGCGGGGTCGTCGCCAACCCGGCCGGGCTCGACGTCGAAAACCTGCTCCGGCACCGCGACCGCTTCGGCGGCATCGACCGCGACAACCTCAAGCCCGGCGACGAGCTCCTGCCGCCGGAAGCGTGGCTGGACGTGCCGGCCGAGGTGCTGGTGCCCGCGGCGATCTCCTACTGCGTCGACGCCGACAACCAGGCCAAGATCGGCGCGCAGCTCATCGTCGAGGCCGCGAACCTGCCGGTCACCCCGGACGCCGAAGAGCTCCTCGACGCGCGCGGCATCCGGGTGGTGCCGGACTTCGTCGCCAACTCGGCGACCAACTCGTGGTGGTGGTGGACGCTGTTCGGCGACGTCGGCGCGGACGCCGAGGAAGCCTTCGGCAAGGTCCGCACCCGGATGCGCGCCCTGGTGACCAGCATGTTCGAGGTCGCCACCCTGGACGGCCTGAGCCTGCGCGCCGCCGCGCTGCAGCTGTCGGAGAAGAACCTCGAGGCCATCCAGGCCCGCTTCGGCTGAGACCGAGGGGAACGAATCCGCCCCACAAGTAGTTGAGCGTTGTATGAAACTCGGCATCTACAGCTTCGGCGACCGCGCGCCGGACCCGCGCACCGGCGAACAGCCCTCCGTCGCGCGGACGCTGGCCAACACCCTCGAGCGGATCAAGCTCGCCGACGAGCTGGGCCTCGGCTTCTACGGCCTCGGCGAGCACCACCTCGACCAGTACGCGATCTCCAGCCCGGGCACCGTGCTGGCCGCCGCCTCGAGCGTGACGAACCAGATCACCCTCAGCTCCGCCGTGACCGTGCTGAGCACCGAGGACCCGGTCCGCCTCTACCAGCAGTTCACCACGCTCGACCAGCTCAGCCACGGCCGCGCCGAGCTGCTCGCCGGGCGCGGGTCGTTCACCGAGTCGTTCCCGCTGTTCGGCAACGACCTCGGCGACTACGACGAGCTCTTCGAGGAGAAGCTCGCCCTGCTCCTGCACATCGACCGCGAAGACCCGCTGACCTGGTCCGGCAAGTTCCGCCCGCCGCTGGAGAACGCGCGGATCCTGCCCCGGCCGTACGGCGAGCACCTGCGCATCTCGGTCGGCACCGGCGGCAACCCCGAGTCGTCGATCCGCGCGGGGCTGCTCGGCCTGCCCGTGGTGTACGCGGTGATCGGCGGACAGCCGGAGCGCTTCGCCCCGCTCGTCGACCTCTACCGCCGCGCCGGGGAAGCGGGGGAACAACCGGACCTGCACGTCACCATGAGCGCGATCGGCTTCATCGCCGACAAGTCCCAGGACGCCAAGGAAACCTTCTACCCGTACTGGCTCGAGACGATGAAGTACGGCGCCCGCGCCCGCGGCTGGGCGGTCCCGACCCGCGCCGAGTACGACGAACACACCCGCGACGCGCAGGCGCTGTTCGTCGGCAGCCCCGAGGAGATCGCCGAGCGCCTGATCGCGGTCGGCAAGCTCACCGGCGCGGACCGGTACGCGATGCAGATGGACTGGTCCGGCGTCCCGCACGCCGACGTCATGCGGGCCATCGAGCTCCTCGGCACCGAGGTGCTCCCGCTGGTGGAAAAGGAGTTCTAGACGTCGTTCGCGGCGATGTAGCCGAACGTCATCGCGGGGCCGATGGTCGACCCCGCGCCGGCGTAGCTGTGGCCCATCACCGCCGCGCTCGCGTTGCCGGCCGCGTACAGGCCGGGGATCACCGAGCCGTCCGGGCGGAGCACCCGCGCCCGGGCGTCCGTGCGCATGCCGCCCTTCGTGCCGAGGTCGCCGGGCACGAGCCGCAGCGCGTAGTACGGCGCCGCCCACAGCGGCGCCAGGCAGGAGTTCGGCGACACCGCCGGATCCGTGTAGTAGTGGTCGTACGCGCTCGCGCCGCGGCGGAATTCGGGGTCGGTGCCGGACCGGGCGAAGCCGTTGAAGCGGTCCACAGTGGACTTCAACGCGGCGGACGGGACGCCGATCTTCGCGCCGAGGTCCTGGATCGTCGACGCCTTGAAGACCGCGCCGGCGGCGTACCAGGCGTCGGGGAACGGCAGCAGCGGCGCGATGTCGCGGAAGAGGTACCGGTTGCGGTAGTTCTGGTCGACGATGAGCCACGCCGGGATGTCCGGCGCCGCCGGGTTCTTGTCGTACATCGTGTGCACGACGTCGCTGTAGGGCGCGGCTTCGTTGACGAACCGCTGCCCGGCCTGGTTGACGATCAGCCCGCCGGGCAAGGTTCGTTCGGCCAGGCAGAAGTACGGGTCGCCGGGGGTCGGGATGGCCGGGCCCCACCAAGCGTCTTCCATCAGGTCGAGGGCGGCGCCGGCGCGCTGCCCGGCGCGGTGGCCGTCGCCGGTGTTCTCCTTCGCGCCGACCGTCCAGTCGGTGCCGATCGGCTGCCGCTGGTACTGCGCGCGCATCGCCGCGTTGTGCTCGAACCCGCCCGAGCCGACGATCACACCGCGCCGCGCCCGCACCAGCCCCTGCGGCGTCACCACGCCGGTGACCGCGCCGTTTTCGACGTTCAGGTCGACGAGCGGGGTGTTGAGCAGCACCGGGACGTTCGCCCGGAGCAGGCCGACGCGCAGGCCGGCGGCGAGCGACTGCCCCATGGTGAGCGGCTTCTGCCCGGCCAGCGCGGCGGCCGTGCCGCGGGCGAGGCATTCGGCGGCGACCGCGGCACCCTTGGCGTTCACCAGGGCCAGGTTCAGCCACTTGTAGTCCGCGCTGAAGACGACGAGCCCCGCCGGCGTGGCGAGGTAGGGCGGGTTCAGGTTCGCCAGCTCGGCCCCCAGCAGGCGCCCGTCGAACTGGTCCGGCTCGATCGACCGGCCGTTCGGCAGGCCGCCCGGGAGCTCCGGGTAGTAGTCGCTGTAGCCCTCCATGAACCGGAACCGCAGCGGGCTGTTCGCCAGGACGAAGTCGATCATCGCCGGGCCGTTGCGCAGGAACGCCTCCTGCCGCGCGGCCGGCACGTCCGGCCCGACGACGGCGGCGAGGTACTGCGCGGCCTTCGCGGGCGTGTCCGGCACCCCGGCGGCGAGCAGGACCCGGTTGTTCGGGATCCAGATGCCGGCGCCGGACCGGGCCGCGGAGCCGCCGAACGTCGGCGCCTTCTCGAGCACGACGACGCTCAGCCCGCGTTTGGCGGCGGTCAGCGCCGCGGTCATGCCCGCCGCACCGGAGCCGACCACGACGACGTCGTACTCGCCCACGGGTGCGGCCGCGGCGGGGTTCGCCAGCCCGGCGGTGACGGCGAGGCCCACCCCGGCGGCGCTGCCGCGGAGGAGCTGACGGCGGGTCAGGTCGGCATCCATGGCGTACTCCTCGCTCGCGGAACAGCGAGGGCCATGATCTCGGCCGCGACCCGAAACTGGAACAGGTTCTACACGACTGGAGCAGTCCCGGCCGGCCCGGCTCGGCCGGTGGCGCCAACCGGGCGCGGCATTCGGCGCAGGCTCAAGCCGTCCAGGTCACCGGCACCTCCTCGGGCCCGCGCACCGACAGCGGCGGCCGCCAGGTGATCGTCTCCGGAGGTACCGCCAGCTCCAAGCCGGGCAGCCGGTCCAGCAGCGCCCGCAAGGCGATCTCGCCCTCCAGCCGGGCCAGCGCCGCGCCCAGGCAGAAGTGGATCCCGTGCCCGAAGCCCAGCTGTGGTGCGTCCTTGCGGCGGATGTCGAACTGCGTCGCCATCGGGAACACGTTCTCGTCGCGGTTCGCGGCTCCGACGTGGGCCAGCACCGCCTCGCCGCGCCGCACCAGCACCCCGCCCAGCGACACGTCCTCCAGCGCCACCCGCAGCAGCGACGAGTCGACCGGGCCGTCGTAGCGCATGATCTCCTCGACCGCCCCCGGGGTCAGCGAAGGATCGGCGCGCAACGCCGCCAGCTGCTCCGGGTGCCGGCACAGCAGGACGACCCCGCACCCGATCAGGCTGACCGTCGTCTCGTGCCCGGCGAGCAGCAGCTGGGTGGCCAGGTCGATCAGCTCCGGCTCGGTGAGCCGGTCGCCGTCCTCGTCGCGGGCGTGCACGAGGGCACTCAGGAAGTCGTCCGCGGGGCGTGCGCGTTTCTCCGCCACCAGCGCGGCCATGTCCTCGGCGCCGTCGCGCCGCGCCCGCTCGACGTCGGCGGGGGCGTGCTGCATCGGCGTCACGATCACCCGCGACCACTGCCGGAACCGCTCGCGGCCGGCGAACGGGACGCCCAGCAGCTCGCACATGACGGCGGTCGGCAGCGGGAAGGCGAACGCCTCGACCAGGTCCGCCGGCGGGCCGTGCGCGATCATCGCCGCCAGGAGCCCGTCGGCGATCTCCTGGATCCGGGGCCGCAGCGCGGCGATCCGGCGGACGGTGAACGCCTGCGCCGACAACCGCCGCAGCCGCGTGTGGTCAGGCGGGTCCATGTTTAGGATGCTGTGCTCGCCGGTCGAGAAGTCGCCCGGCTCGATCAGGCACGGCGCGCCCGGGTACCGCAGGCCGCGGCTGAACCGCGGATCGGAGAAGACCGTGCGGACGTCGTCGTAGCGCGTCACCAGCCAGCCTTCGTGGCCGCTGGGGAACGCGATCCGGGACATCGGCGGGTGCCCGGCGTAGATCGCCCCCATCGGGACGGCGGGATGGTCCTTCTCGGCGGGGTAGGCAGCGGTCATGCGGCCGATGGTGAGCGCCGTTCCCGGCGTCCCGGAAGGCGGAGCAACCCGGAAAACCCGTCCGGACGCCGCAAATCGCCCGGACGGCCTCACCCAGGCGATGTCCTATGTGGACGCCGAGGCAGCAAGTTGACGGCACACTCAACCTGAGACTAAGTTGAGGACAGTCTCAATTTCTTCGAGAAGGAGGTTCCCTTGCCGAACGTGCTCGCCGTCCTGGGCGTCGGTCCCGGGCTCGGCCTGTCGGTCGCCCACCGCTTCGGCCGCGAAGGCTTCACGACGGCGCTGGTCTCCCGCACCGACACGCGGCACGCGGGCTACCGCGCGTCGCTGGCCGGGATCACCGCCCCCACCTACACGGCCGATGTCACCGACGAAGCCCAGCTCCGCGACGTGCTCGTGCGCATCACCGCCGACGCCGGCGAGATCGACACGGTGTACTTCGGGCCGGCGGACGCGACGTCCGGTGGGGGCATCACGCCGCTCACCGAGGCCGGCGGCGGCACCCTCCGCGTGGCGTTCGACGCCGTCGTGGTCCCGGCGGCGAACCTCGTCGAAGCGGTGTTGCCCGGCATGCTGGCGCGCGGTTCGGGGTCGCTGCTCTTCGCCGGCGGCCTGAGCGGCAAGTACCCGATGCCGATGCTCGGCAGTCTCGCCCCGGCGTCGGCGGCACTGCGGATGTACGTGCTCACGCTGCACGCGGCCCTGCGGGAGAAGGGCGTCCACGCCGGGATCCTGACCATCGGCGGCCTCATCGAGCGCGGTGACATCCACCGCATGTTCACCGCTCAGGACCCCGGCTTCACCGTGGGAACGCTCGATCCGGACGACATCGCCGACAAGGCGTGGGGGCTCTACACCGAGCGGGAAGCCGAAGCGGAGTTCAACGCGATGGCCGTGGCCTAAGCGAGGTAGGCGAGTTCCGGGTGCGCGGCGACGTAGGCGTCGAGCAGCCGCCGGGCGACCGGCACCGAGCCGACCAGCGGGTGCAGCGCGAACGCCCGCAGCGCCGCCGCCCGCGAACCCGTCGTCGCCGCCTCGATCGCCGCCCGCTCGACCGCCTTGACCGTCGTCACCAGGCCCAGCGCGTGGTCCGCCAGCGGCGCGGCGGCGAGCGGGCGGGCGCCGTCCGCGCCGACCGTGCACGGGACCTCGACGACCGCGTCACCCGGCACCCCCGGGAGCGCGGAACCGTTGCGGACGTTGAGGATCAGCGTCGTGCGCTCGCCGTGCGCGAGGGCGCGCATCAAGGCCAGCGCGACCTTCTCGTAGCCACCGCCCTCGAGGTCGTCACGCTCCCCCTCGCGCGTCTCGGCCATATACGTCGCTTCGCGTTCCAGGCGCGTGCGTTCCCACGACGCCAGCGAAGGTTCCGCGTAGAAACCGCGTTGCTGCTCGAGGAGGAACGCGCCGCGCGACTCCGAGCCGGCGGCCTCGCGGGCGAAGTAGTAATAGTGCAGGTATTCGTTGGGGACCGCGCCCAGCGTGCGCAGCCAGTCCGCACCGAAGAGCCTGCCCTCCTCGAACGACTCGCACGCGGCGGTGTCGGCGAGCAGCCCCGGCAGCACGTTCCGGCCGTCGACGCGGACCGAGCGGAGCCAGCCGAGGTGGTTGAGCCCCGCGTAGTCGAACTTCGCCGACGCCGCGTCGATGCCGAGGGCCCGGGCGACGCGGCGGCACAACCCGGCCGGGGAGTCGCAGATGCCGATCACCCGGCCGCCGAGGTGCGCGGCCATCGCTTCGGTGACCATCCCGGCGGGGTTGGTGAAGTTGATGACCCACGCGCGCGGCGCCAGCTCGCCGATCAGCCGCGCGAGGGCGACCGCGACCGGGACCGTCCGCAGCCCGTAGGCGATCCCGCCCGCGCCGGCCGTTTCCTGCCCCAGCACGCCTTCCGCGTGCGCGATCTGCTCGTCCAGCCGCCGGCCGCGCAGGCCGCCGACGCGGATGGCCGAGAACACGATGTCCACATCGGACACCGCGGCGGCGAGGTCGGTGGTCGTGCGCACCCGCGGCGCGTTCGCCGCGCCGGCGGCCTGCTCGGCCAGGACCCGTTCGATCGCCGCGAGGCGACCGGCGTCGACGTCGTGCAGGACGAGCTCGGTGACCTCGCCACCGGCCAGCAGCGCGCCGTGCACGAGCGGCACGCGGAACCCGCCGCCGCCGAGGATCGCCAGCTTCATCGAGGAGCGCTTTGCTCGATCCGGAGACCCACCACGTTTTCAGGGGGTCCGGGTGGCGGAGCCCCCGGCCCGGAGCGAAGCTCCGAGTCACAGCCATGCCGCATCCGGCGACCATAGCAGCCGGGAGCACGCAATCCGCGGCTCGACCGGCCGAGCTCTTGCGGATCTCGCGCCGCTGACGCAGGCTCGGGCCACCGTTGCCTGATCAGTGGAGGCGCCCGTGCCGGCCGAGCCCGCCCCCGAAGTCGATGTCTTCCTGTCCGGCCTGCTGTTCTTCGACCTCGTCTTCACCGGGCTCGAACACCCGCCGGCGCCGGGCACCGAGGTGTGGACGGGCGGCATGGGCTCGGGGCCGGGCGGGATCGCGAACTTCGCCGTCGCGCTGAGCCGCCTCGGCCTGCGCACGTCGCTGGCGGCGGCGTTCGGCACCGACGTCTACGGGCGCTACTGCTGGGACGTGCTGACCCGGCAGGAGCGCATCGACCTGTCGCGGTCGCGGCGGTTCCCGGAGTGGCACTCGCCGGTGACGGTCTCGCTGGCCTACGCGGGCGACCGCGCGATGGTCACCCACGGCCACCCGCCGCCCGTCCCGGTCGCGGAACTCGCCGGTTCGCCGCCGCCGAGCCTGGCGACGGTGGCGCACATCGGCCTCGACACGGCCGAGTGGGTCCACACCGCGCACCAGTCGGGCAGCCTCGTGTTCGCCGACGTCGGCTGGGACCCGTCCGAAGCCTGGTCGCCGGCGTTGCTGGAGCAGCTGGCGTGCTGCCACGCCTTCCTGCCGAACGAAATCGAGGCGATGCGCTACACCCGCACGGACACCCCCGAAGCGGCGCTGGCCCGGCTGGCGGACCTGGTTCCGATCGCGGTGATCACCCGCGGCGGCGAGGGCGTGCTGGCGGTGGACGGGACGACCGGCGAGACGGCGGCGGTCCCGGCGCTCCCGGTCGACGTGCTGGACGCCACGGGCGCGGGTGACGTGTTCGGCGCCGGTTTCGTGGCCGCGACGCTGACGGGCTGGCCCCTGGTGGAGCGCCTCCGGTTCGCCTGCCTGACGGCGAGCCTGTCGGTGCAGCACTTCGGCGGCGCGCTGGCGGCGCCGGGCTGGCACGAGATCGCCCAGTGGCACGCGCGGACCCGCAGCCCGGACTACGCGTTCCTGGACGAAGTGCTGCCGTCGGAGACGGTGGCGGGGATCCGCCGCGGCCCGGTGACCCTCGGCTTCGGCGACGACGGCTGGCGCTGACCGGGGGCGGGCAGGCCCCCGGTCAGCGCGCCCTCACCCCACCGACACCCGCAGGATCTTGTTGTGACTGTTGTGCGGGGTGCTGTCCTTGTCACCGTCCACACTGGTCGCCAGCCACATCTGCCCGTCCGGGGCGGGCTCGACCGTGCGGAGCCGGCCGTACGTGCCGTTGAAGAACGTCTGGAAGTTCGTCAGCGAGCTGCCGCTGATCACCGCGCGGTAGAGCCGCTGCCCCTTCTGGCACGCGACGTACAGCGCGTCACGGATGATCGTGATGCCGCTGCACGAGCCCTGCCCCACCGGGTACGTCTTCTTCGGCGCGATGAACCCGTCGCACGAACCCGACGTCCCCTCGCAGGAGGGCCAGCCGTAGTTGCCGCCCTTCACGATCAGGTTCGTCTCGTCCATGATGCTGTTGCCGAACTCCTGCTCCCACAGCCGGCCCTGGGAGTCGAACGCCAGGCCCTGGACGTTCCGGTGCCCGTAGCTCCACACCGCGTTGTGGAACGGGTTGTCCGCCGGGATCGAACCGTCCGGGCTGATCCGCAGCACCTTTCCGTTGAGACTGCTGGTGTTCGGGGCGTTGCTGCTGTTCTGCGCGTCACCCGTGCCCGCGAACAGGTACCGGCCGTCGGGGCTGAACCGCAGCCGGCCGCCGTTGTGGAACTTGTTGCGCGCGATGCCCGTCAGCAGGACCTGCTCGGTGCTCGTGGTCAGCGAGTCGCCGGCCGGGTCGTACTTGATCCGGACGATCCGGTTGTCGCTCGGCGAAGTGTGCATGATGTAGAGCCAGTGGTCGGAAGCGAACGACGCCGGGTTGATCTCCAGCCCGGTCAGGCCGCCTTCGCCGTCGGTGCTCTGCACGTTGGGCACGGTCCCGATCGTCTTCTTCGCGCCGGTCTTCGGGTTCAGGTGGACGATCGCGTGCGCGTCACGCTGGTTGTAGAGGATCGTGCCGTCCGGCAGGGTCACCAGCCCCCACACGACGTCGTCGTCCGTGCCGACCTGCGTGGCGCCGCAGACCCCCTGCGACGGCGTGCAGGTCGAGCCGCCGGTGGTGGTGACGTCCAGGACCGGCGTGCTGGGGTCGCTGAGGTTGCCGTTCGCGTCGAAGGCCCGGACCTGCAGGTGGTACGCGGTGTTCGGGGTCAGCCCGCCGAGCGTGGTGCTCGTCGTGTCCGACGTGCCGATCTGCGTGCCGCCGTCGTAGATCCGGTAGCCGGCGACACCCACTTCGTCGGTCGACGCCGTCCACGCCAGGCCGATCGACGTGCTGTTGACCGCGGTGGTGTGCAGGTTCGACGGCGCCGACGGCGGCGTGTGGTCGTCGGACGGCGGCGTCTTCACGATCAGGGTGCCGCTGGCCTGCGAGACGTTCCCGGCCGCGTCCCGCGCGTTGACGTAGAAGCCGTAGCTGACGTTCGGGGCGAGGTTGCCGCAGGTCGCCGTCAGCGCGCCGGTCGTGCTCGCGCAGAGCTGGCCGTCGCGGTAGACGTCATAGCCCGTGACGCCGACATCGTCGGTCGCCGCGGTCCAGGAGATGGTCGCGCTGGTGGGCGTGACCCCGGTGAGCGTCGGCGTGCCGGGCGGTGACGGCGGCCGGACGTCGCCCCCAGAGCCGTAGACGCCGAATTCCTGCAGCGAGTAGCCCTTCGACGCGTCGGTGCGGCACCGTTTCGTGCCGTACACCCGGACGTACCGGCCGGTGCCGTCGAGGGCGGTCAGGTCTTCGACGCCGCCCTTGCCCGCGGTCGTCGCGTAGATCTTGGTCCACGTGACGTGGTCGGCGGACGTGTCGATTTCGTAGGCCGTGGCGCAGGAAGCGTCCCACTGCAGCCGGACGCGGCTGACGTGCACCGCCGCGCCGAGGTCGACGTAAATCCACTGTGGATCGACGCCGGCCGCGCTGGCCCAGCGGGTCGCCGAGTCGCCGTCGACCGCGTTGGCCGCCGGGCAGCACCCGCCCGACGACGACGCCGTCACGGGTTTTCCCTGCGACAGCAACGGGTCGGCGGCCTGCGCCGGCCCCGCCGTGAGCATCGTGCCGGCGACGAGCGCCAGGGCGATCGCCCCCGCCCGAATCCGTCTGTTCATCCCGTCCTCCATGGCTGATGACGACGGCGGAGGTCGGAAAAACCCTACGAGCGCGGCGACCCGGTGGTCAACTGGCGTCCCGGTCAACGGGCAGCAGCCGGCCGGGCCGGTGGCCCTCGCCCTAGTCGGCCAAGGCGCCGCAGCTGACGTTCACCGTCGCCGCCGTCATCGAGGCCGCCCGGTCCGAGGCCACGAACGCCGCCACCGCACCCACGTCGGCCAAGGTCGCCGCGCGGCCGAGCATCGTCTTGCCCGCGATGTTCTCCGCCAGCTCCGACCTGCCCGGGAAGTCCGCCGGGAGGGTCTCCGGGATGCCGCCCGTCCGGAGCGTCACCGTGCGGATCCCGTGCGGGCCCAGCTCGGCCGCGAGCTGGCGGCGCATCGCCTCGACCGCGTGGAACGCCACCTGCAGCCCGCCGACCGCGAACTCGCGCACCGGGT
Source organism: Amycolatopsis sp. CA-126428 (assembly GCF_002904335.1). Classification (GTDB taxonomy): domain Bacteria; phylum Actinomycetota; class Actinomycetes; order Mycobacteriales; family Pseudonocardiaceae; genus Amycolatopsis. The sequence goes on from NZ_PPHF01000141.1 coordinate 13,402, forward strand.
CGGCCGCGCCCCCGAAGAACAAGACCACCCCGGACCGCCGCGCGATCATGTGCCGGGCCGCCGCGCGGGCGGTCAGGAACTGGGTGCGCACGGCCGTCACCACCGGGCGTTCGTAGTCGGCGAGCGCCATGTCCACCAGCGGCGTGCCCTGGACGTCGCCGTGGCCGATCAAGTTGACCGAGACGTCGATGCCACCCTCGGCGGCGACCGCGGCGGCGTGCTCGTCCACCGCTCGCTCGTCGAGGGCGTCGACCTCCGCCGTCCCGGCCTCGCCGCCGGCCGCCCGGATGGCGCCGGCCACCTCGTCGAGGCGGGCCCGGGTCCGGCCGGCGAGGAACACCCGCGCGCCTTCCCCGGCGAACGCGGTGGCGACGGCCGTGCCGATCCGCCCCGCGGCGCCGTAGATGATCGCGTTCTTGCCGGCGAGCGATGTCATGGAGTCCTCCGAGGTCCGGGTGCGTTCACCGGTGCGTCGAACGGCCACGCCCGGAATCGACGCTCAAGGACGCGCGGCACCCATCGGGTTCGGCACCGGGACGACGCCGCTGTCGAACACCGCCCGGGCCAGGGGCACCGCCAGCTCCAGCAGCCGCTCGACGTCGGTGCCCAGGGCCGTCACCGGGGCCGCCGCCAGGCGATCCGTGTCCTCCTCGATCCCGTGGCGCAGCTCGCGGCCCGCGGCGGTCAGGTGGCCGTGCGCGTCGAGGATTCCGCGGGTGCGCAACCGGTCCACCGCCGCGTCCCACTGCGCGTCCGACCAGCCGCGGTGGGGCTGGACGTCCGCGCGGCCGAGCACTCCGTCACCGATGTGGGTGAGCGTCGTCTCCAAGCCGCTCAGCCCGGCGTGGACCGCGGCCAGGACGTGGCCGTCGCCGCGGTGCTCGCGCAGGATCGTCGTCGCCAGCCACAGGCTCGACAGCGGGTCCGCCGGCTTCGGCACCGCCGCCCACGCCGCCGCGAGCGGGCGGCCGCCGAACTCGCACGCGTCCGCCGCCCGCCACAGGAGGGCGCTCAGCTCCGAGACGTCGGCCGTGACCGGCCGCAACGCCGTCCCCACCGCCTCGAGCCGGGAGCCGAGGACGGCCGCGGGCGAGGCGAACGACCACGCGTCGGGCACCGCCCGGGCCACCATCTCCGGCGCGAAGCCGAACAGCACCGCCGCCGCCGGCCCGGGGCCGATCGGGCCCAGGTGCGCCAGCCGCCCCGCGAAGTAGCCCATCCAGTAGCCGCGCAGGCCGGCCGCCTTCGCCGCTTCGGCCGTCTCGGGCGCGAAGTAGACGACGGCGTGCAACGGTTCCACGGCCGCCCAGAGACGACGAGCTGTCACGGGCCCTCCTCACGGGGTCAGCCGGTGCAGGTCGCGCGGGAACAGCGTGACCTCCCGGACGTTCGCGGCGCCGAGCAGCCGCGCCGTCCAGCGTTCCAGACCGATCGCGAAGCCGCCGTGGGGTGGCATGCCGTGCGCGAACGCCTGCAGGTAGTCGGCATACTCCGGCGCGGCGTCGCCCAGGACCGCGAGGTAGTCGGCGTGCCGGTGCAGGCGCTGGCCGCCGGTCACCAGCTCCACCCCGCGGAAGAGCAGGTCGAAGCTGTTCGAGTAGCCGGGCCGCGCCGCGTCGGGGTGCGTGTAGAACGGCCGTTTCGCCATCGGGTAACCGGTCACGAAGAGGAAGTCCGACCCGTGCTCGCGCCGCGCCCACTCCGACAGCGCCCGCTCGTGGGCCGGGGCGAGGTCGCGCTCACCCGTGTCCGCTTCCAGCAGTTCCAGCGCCGCGGCGAAGGGGATCTCCGGGATCTCCCCGGGCACCGTGACCAGCGCCGGGTCCGCCATCCCGGCCAGGACTTCGCGGAGCACGGCCATGACGTCGTGGTGGTCCCGGATGAACCCCAGCTCGACGTCGAGGCTGGTGTACTGCGCGAGGTGCCGGGCGGTGTCGTGCGGCTCGGCGCGGAAGACCGGGCCGACCTCGTAGACGCGTTCGAACACGCCGACCAGTGCCTGCTTGAAGAACTGCGGCGACTGCGCGAGGTAGGCGGGCCGGCCGAAGTAGTCGATGCCGAAGACGTTCGCGCCGGACTCGGTCGCCGACGCCACGATCTTGGGCGTGTGCACCTCGGTGAAGCCCAGGCTGTCCAAAGTGGACCGGAAGCCGCGCACGGCGGCCGCGGCCACCGCGAAGCGCTCCTTCAACGCGGGGTGCCGCAGCGCCACCGGCGCGTGGTCGAGGATCGCCGGCAGCGACGCGGTGACGGCGGGCCGGTAGAGGTCGAACGGCGGCGGCACCGCTTCGGCCAGCGTTTCCACGACCGGCTCGGTCAGCTCGACACCGCCGGGTGCGCGCGGGCTGGCCGACACGGTGGCGTGCACCTCGACGACGGTTTCCTCCGGCGGCGCGGCACCGCGCAGCACGACTTGCGCGAGCCCGGAGCGGTCCCGGACCACGACGAACGTGACGGACTTCAGGCGCCGCCGGCGGTGCACCCAGCCGGCGACCCGGACGCGGGCGCCGACGTACCGGGGCAGGTCGGCGGCCAGAACACGAGAACTCATCACCCTCCCAACAAGATCCCTCGGGAGTGCGGGCGACTAGGGGAATCGCGGTGCCACCGCACTTTCACCGCCGGCGAGGCGGCCTCTTCGCGGCCCGGTGACGGGGGCCGGCCGGCGGGGCATGGGGCGCGGACGCCGTTCCTCCCCGCACTCCGGAGGGTCTTCGCCACCGGGCACGGGACCGCCTTCCCAGCTACCGGCGGCTCTCTTGACCCGTGCGCTCCCGGGACTACTCGGCTCCATCAGCGCGTTGCCGGCCACGGTAGCCACCCGGCCGCGAAGACGCCTCCGATTTTTCTCAGCCCCAGGCGACCGGCAGCTCCCGGACGCCGTACACCAGCGTGTTGTGCTTGTACCCCAGTTCGTCCCGCGGCACGGCCAGCCGCAGATCGGGCACCCGGCGGAACAACCCGGTCAGCGCCTCCTGCAGCTCCACCCGGGCCAACTGCTGCCCGACACACTGGTGGGCCCCGAACCCGAACGCCACGTGCGTCCGCGGCGACTCACGAGCGAAGTCCAGCTCGTCCGCGCCCGGGAACACCGACTCGTCGCGGTTGGCCGAGTTCAGCGCGGCCACGAGCCACTCGCCCGCCCGGACCGGCTGCGACCCGACCTGGACGTCCGAAGTCGCGTACCGGAGCACACCCCACTGCACCACCGAGAGGTACCGCAGCAGCTCTTCGACCGCCCGCTCCGGCGCGGCGAGCGCCGCCTCCCGCTGTCCGGGGTGGTCCAGCAGCACCAGCGTGCTCAACGCGATCATGTTGGCCGTCGTCTCGTGGCCGGCCACCAGCAGGCTCAGCCCGAGCACGACCAGCTCTTCCATCGTCAGCGGGTCGTCGGCGCCGGCGACCGAAAGCCTGCTGAACAGGTCGTCCTGCGGATTCCGCTGCTTTTCGGTGAACAACGCGGCCAGATAACCCGAAAGCGCGTCGTACGCTTCCTCGCCTTCCTCGCGCGTCGCGTCCGTGCTGACCAGCGTCGTGCTCTGCCGCTGGAACTGCGACCGGTCGGCGTACGGGACGCCGAGCAGCTCGCAGATCACCAGCGACGGGATCGGCAACGCGAAGTCCCGCACCAGATCGGCCGGCGCGCCCTGCGCGAGCATCGCGTCGAGGTGGCTCTCCACCAGCTGCCGGACGTAACCGCGCAACGCCTCCACGCGCCGCACGGTGAACTCCGCGATCACCTTCTTCCGCAGCCGCGAATGCGTGGCGCCGTCGAGCTGGATGATCGAGCCCGGGTGGACCTCTTCGTCGAGGTCGGCGTTCGGGTTCACGTGCACCGATGACGCGCCGCGCGAGCTCATCGTGCGGTCGGCGAGCACGGCGCGGACGTCGGCGTAGCGCGTCACCAGCCAGGCGTCCATGCCCGCCGGGCACCGCACCTTCGACGTGGGCGCGGTTTCCCGGCGGGCGGCGTAGCTGCCGGGCGGGTCGAACGGGCAGCCGGCCGGCCGGGTCGTCGGGAGGGCCGGGGTTGCGGGTGCGACCGTCACGGCGGATCCCCTCTCTCTTCCGGTGGTCTTCCCTTCCACCATGGAGAGGACCGCGGCCGCCGTGGGGCGGGCGCCCCACTTGCGACCCGGATGGCCTAGCGAGCGCCGTACGCGCCGCCGTTCACGTGCACGACCTGGCCGGTGAGGTGGGCGGCTTCCGGCGCCGCCAGGAACCGCACGGTGTCCGCGATTTCCTCCGGACGGCCGGCACGCTGGTTGAAGGCGACGGAGATCCGGGAGCTCAGCCATTCGTCGGTCAGCGTGCCGTGGAAGAACTCCGTGTCGAGGATGACACCCGGCGCGACGACGTTGGCCGTTCCGCCGGCGCCCAGCTGCCGCGCGAGATCGGTGTTCCACGCCTCGATCGCCGCCTTCGCCGCGCCGTACGAGCCCGAGCCCTGCTTCGCCGCGATCGAGCCGAGAGTCACGACACGCACGTTGTCCGCGAAGCGCGGCTTCAGGGCCGCGGTGACGAGCACGGCGGAGAGCACGTTGGCCTCGAAGTTCGCCTGCCACGCGTCGGCGAGGCCCTTCAGGTCGCCGGCCGCGGGCGCCTCCCGGACCCGGTCGGTGTTGCCGCCGGCGTTGTTGACCAGGACGTCCACCCGCTCGGGCAGCTCCGCCAGCGCGGCCTGCACGGCCGCCGGATCGCTCGCGTCGAAGGCCACCGCCCGCGCGCCGATCTTCTCCGCCGCCGCTTCGAGGACGTCCTTGCGCCGCCCGGTGACCGTCACCCGCTCGCCCGCCGCCGCGAACCGCGCGGCGATCGCCAGCCCGATGCCGGTGCCGCCGCCGGTGACCACGATTTCCCGCTGTTCGCTCATGGCGCCATCTTCGCCGAGGAAACCGCTTCCCCACCGGATTTTCCCGGCGAGCGGGACACGAAACCCGGTTCGTTAGGAAAGTTTACGAATAGGTCTTGACGCGCCCGCGAACCCCGGCGAACCTGGACGCACGCCGCGGTTGCCAATTCGGCCAGAAGCAGGCCCCCTCGGGCGGCACGTAACCGTTGCCGCGAAGGCATTCGGCCGTGGCTGCGGCCGGATTGGCAACGATCGACACAGCATCTTCCGCCCAGCCCTCCGGAGGCAGCATGACCCGGCGCGCGCTCGTGCTCGTCGTGACCCTGTTCCTCGCCTTGACCGCCGCGCTGACCGGCGCTCCCGCGGCGAGCGCGGCCACGACCCAGCCGACGTTCCTCACCTTCTACGGCTGGTGGGACAACACCCCGCCCGGCGGGGACATCGCCTACCCGCAGATCCACTCCACCGCGGGCGGCAAAGGCACGTACGCCGACCCGATCACCTTCGCCACCAGCAGCGACGAACTCAAGCCCGGCACCAAGGTCTGGGTGCCGCGGGTGAAGAAGTACTTCGTCATGGAGGACGGCTGCGACGAGTGTTCCGACGACTGGAACAGCCACGGCCCGAACGGCGGCCCCGGCCTGCGCCACATCGACCTCTGGCTCGGCGGCAAGGGCGGCAGCGCCTTCGACGCGATCGACTGCGAGGACGCGCTCACGCACTACAACCCCGACAACACGCCGGTCATGGAACCGGTCGTCGTCGACCCGCCCTCGAACGAGGCTTATGACGCCACGCCGATCTTCGACACGAGCACCGGTGAGTGCTGGGGCGGCGCGCAGCCGAACACCACGGTCGGGCAGTACCGCAACACCTCCACCGGGACCTGCCTGGCCGCCCCGGGCAGCGGCACCACGCTGAAGGTGGCCGCCTGCACTTCAGGCGCCGAGCAGCGGTTCACCTTCCACGGCGCCTTCTTCGTCATCAACGACAAGTGCGCGGGCATCTCCGGCAGCTCGATCGTGCTGCAGACCTGCACCGGCGGCCCGGCCCAGCAGTGGTCGATCAACCCGGACGGCACCATCTCGGACATCCAGACGAGCAAGAAGTGCTTCCGCGCCTCGGGCACCACGCTGACCGCGGGCAGCTGCTCCGGCACCGCGGCCCGCTGGACGTTCACCGCGGCCGGGAACACCGCGGGCCTGAGCGTGACGCCGTCGTCGGTGACGGTCGCGCCGGGCGCCTCGGCGACGGCCACCGTGACCTCCACCGACGCCGTCACGCTCTCCGCGAGCGGCGCTCCCGCGGGCGTGACCGTGTCCTTCTCGCCGGAGTCGGTGCCGGCGAACGGGTCCTCGACGGTCACCGTCGCCGCGGCAACGAGCGCATCCCCCGGTTCGGCGACGATCACCATCACCGGCGGCACCAAGACGGCCTCGCTGGGTGTCACGGTGACCGGCACCGGCGGCCCGGAAACGCTGCTGTCGCAGGGCAAGGCCGCGACGGCGTCCTCGACCGAATCGTCGTCGTACCCGGCGGGCGCGGCCGTGGACGGCAACCTGACGAGCACGCGGTGGGCGTCCAAGGAGGGGAGCAACGCGGAGTGGCTGCGCGTCGACCTCGGCGCGGCGAAGTCCGTCACGCACGTCAAGCTGACCTGGGAAGCCGCGTACGGGAAGGCGTACAGCATCCAGACGTCGGCCGACGGCACCACCTGGACGACGATCTACAGCACCACGACCGGCAACGGCGGCACGGACGACCTCACCGGCCTGGCCGGCACCGGCCGGTACGTGCGGATGAACGGCGTCACGCGTGGGACGTCGTACGGCTACTCGCTGTACGAAATGCAGGTGTACGGCACGGCCTGAGTTGCCGGATCGGCAACGAGGTTTGCCTTCTTGGGGACGTCGTCCGCATGCTGGGCGGACGTCCTTGAGGAGGAACCATGCCCCACGACCACCCGATGACCGTCGACGCGATGCTCAAGCAGGACTTCTGGGAAGCGATGTACCAGCGTGACGAGCACCGCATCTGGAGCGGGAACGTCAACGTCAACCTCCGCACCGAGGTCGAGGGCCTGAAACCCGGGCACGCCCTCGACCTCGGCAGCGGCGAAGGCGGCGACGCGATCTGGCTGGCCGAGCGGGGCTGGACGGTCGACGGCGTCGACATCTCGACCACCGCGCTCGCCCGCGCGGCGGAGGCCGGCGCCGAGGCGGGCGTGACGGTGAACTGGCTGCACCGCAACATCCTCGAGTGGCGGCCGGAAGCGCAGTACGACCTGGTCTCGGCGCAGTACATGCACCTCCCGCCGGACCTGCGCCGCGACGTCTTCACGGCGGCCGCGGCGGCGATCCGGCCCGGCGGTTCGCTGCTGGTCGTCGGCCACTCGCCGAAGGCCATGCGGGAGTTCGACGGCCAGAAGCCGCCGGAGGAGCTGTACTTCGAGCCCGAGGAGATCACCGGTTATCTCGGTGACCCGTGGCAGTGGGTGGTCGAGACGTGCGAGACGCGCGGCGAAGGCCACCACACCGACGCCGTCTACCGCGCGCGGCGGCTCGAAGCGTGACGGAACGAGGGCCCGCTCACCTCCCCCGACGGAAAGTGAGCGGGCCCTCGCCCTGGCTCAGGCGAGCTGGAGGCCGTAGGCCTGCAGCTCGAGGGTGAGCGGGTAGAAGTAGCTGGTCACGGTGTCGCCGCCGGACAGCGTGCCCAGGCCCGTGGAGCCGTCGTAGGCCGGGCCACCGGAGTCGCCGTGGTCAGTGTGCGCGGTGGTGCCGAACTCGTGGTTGAGCACGCCGACGTCGAAGTTGACCGACTCGTCGACCGAGGTCACTTCACCGCTGCCGCCGCCGGTGGTCGAGCCCTGCTTCTGCATCTGCTCGCCGACGGTCGGGGTGGCCGCACCGGTGATCTGCTGGCCGGTGTTGATCCGGCCGGGCCCGGTGCCGTTCGGGCGGGTCAGCAGGCCGGAGTCGGCGCCGGGGCAGTCGCTTTCGACGACCTGCGCGCCCGAGACGTCGCCGCCGGCCCAGGTGCCGCCGAGGTTGGTGCAGTGGCCCGCGGTGAGCAGGAACGGCGAGCCGCCGCGCGTCACGTTGAAGCCGAGGGAGCAGCGGCCCTGGCTGTTCTGGATCGCGTCGCCGTCGGCGATGTACAGAGACAGCTTGCCGGTGCGGTGCTCGACGCGGACGCTGTCGCCGTACTTGGCGGCGGCCGCGGCGACCTTGTCCGCGGTCTCCTTGCTGGCCGCGTCGTAGACCTTCACCACGACCTGGTTGGTCTTCGTGTCGATGCCCCAGGCGGTCTGCGGCACGTTCTTCACCGCGTCCAGCTGGTTCTTGACACCCGTGAGCGCGGCGAAGGTGTGCTTGACCTTCTTCGCCGTGAAGCCGGCAGCCCGCACCTGCTGCACCGCCGCGTCGTCGACGACGTTCACGACAGCCTGGCCGTTTTCGAGGTAGACGCCGCCCGAAGCGGCACCCAGCGCGTCCGCCACCTGGGTGGCGCCGGTGATCGCCCGCGCCTGCAATCCGGCGAAGGCCAGCGGGGACGCGGTGGCCGCCGAGGCGCAAACGCCGCTGGTCAGCGCGGCGGCCGACAAGACGGCGAGGGTCTTGAGGGCGGTCTTCCGGGGAGTCATCAACTTCCTCCAGGGTTGCCGTTCGAAGCCTGTGCCGACACTTTCGTTGCCAGGCAACCAACGCACTACCGACGAAGGTTGGTTAATAACCAAGGGAACCGGACATACCGCTCAGATCACCCGGACGGCCCAACGTTCGTAGCGCTTCCGGCCTACTCGCGCGGCCAGCGGACGTGGTCCTCGTAACCCGGGTTCTTCTTCAGGTACCCGGCGATGAACGGGCAGACCGGCACGATGGTCCGGCCCTGGGCGACGACGTCGTCGAGCGCCCCGGCGGCCAGCACCTTGCCCAGGCCCTGGCCGGAGAACGCGTCGTCGATCTCGGTGTGGGTGAACACCGTGAGGTCGCCGCGGCGGTCGTACTGCGCGATCCCCGCCAGCTTCTCGCCCACCCACAGCTCGTAGCGGTCTTCGTCCGGGTTGTCGACCACCCGGGTTTCGTCGGTCATCTGCTCTCCTCGTTCGCCGGAGACACCGGAGACACCATCGTGCGACGGCCCGCCACCGCGTGCCGATCAGGCCGGAACGCCGCTGGGCCGGCCGGGGGACGCGCTCGGCCCGTTCGTGTGCTTCCCGGCTGTTCCCCTTGGCGGACACCGCGGCCGGCTGGTTGCCTCGCGGTGTGCCTGAACAGCCGTTCGTCCTCCCCGAGTTCTACATGCCCTACCCGGCGCGCCTGAACCCGCACCTGGATCGCGCGCGCGAGCACAGCAAGGCCTGGGCGCGCGAGCTCGACATGATCGACGTGCCGCAGCACGGCACGGTGATCTGGACCGAGCGGGACCTCGACTCCCACGACTACGCGCTGCTCTGCGCGTACACCCACCCCGACGCCGGCGCCGAAGAGCTCGACCTGATCACCGACTGGTACGTCTGGGTGTTCTACTTCGACGACCACTTCCTCGAGCTCTACAAGCGCACCGGTGACATCGGCAGCGCACGCGCCTACCTCGACCGGCTCGAACAGTTCATGCCGGTCGACGGGGAAATCACCGCGACCCCGGAAAACCCGGTCGAGCGCGGCCTCACCGACCTGTGGAACCGGACGGTCCCGCACCGGTCGGCCGGCTGGCGGCGCCGGTTCGCCGAGAGCACGAAGGCGCTGCTCGACGAGTCGCTCTGGGAACTGGCCAACATCAACGAGGGCCGGCTCGCCAACCCGATCGAGTACGTCGAGATGCGGCGGAAGGTCGGCGGCGCGCCGTGGTCGGCGAACCTGGTCGAGCACTCGGTGCACGCCGAGGTGCCGGCCGCGATCGCCGCGTCCCGGCCGATGGAAGTCCTGCGCGACTGCTTCGCCGACAGCGTCCACCTGCGCAACGACCTGTTCTCCTACCAGCGCGAAGTGCAGGACGAGGGCGAGCTGTCCAACGGCGTGCTGGTGTTCGAGAAGTTCCTCGGGCTGGGCACCCAGGAGGCGGCCGACGCGGTCAACGACCTGATCACCTCCCGGCTGCACCAGTTCGAGCACACCGCGCTCACCGAGGTGCCCGCGCTGCTCGACGACCACTGCGTCGACCCGGCCGCGCGCGCGGCGACGTTCGCCTACGTCAAGGGCCTGCAGGACTGGCAGTCCGGCGGGCACGAATGGCACCTGCGGTCCAGCCGGTACATGAACGAAGGCGCCCTGGCCGGCCGCGGCGGCCCGGACCTCGGCACGTCCGCGGCCCGCATCTTCGCGTCGGTGCTCGCCACCGCACCGCAACGGCAGCGGGCGTACGGCTCGACGCCGTTCCGCGCGGCCGGCGTCCCGCGGCCGTCGCTCGACCTGCCGCTGCCGCCGCGGTTCAGCCCGCACCTGGCTGCCTGCCGGGTCCGCAACGTCGACTGGGCGCGGCGCACGGGCTTCCTCGACGGCGTGGTGTGGGACGAGCGGAAGCTGCGGGCCGCCGACCTGCCGCTGTGCGCGGCGGGCATCCACCCGGACGCGACGGCCGGCGCCCTCGACGTCACGAGCGACTGGCTGACCTGGCGCACCTACGCCGACGACTACTACCCCCTGGTGTTCGGCGCGACTCGCGACCTCGCGGGCGCGAAGGCGGCCAACTTCCGCTTGCCGGCCTTCATGCCGGCGGCCGGCGCGCCGATGCCGGCGCCGACGACACCGCTGGAGGCGGGCTTGGCCGATCTCTGGCCGCGGACCCCGGCGGAGAGCCGGCCCGCTGTGCGCCGGGCGGTCGAGTCGATGACGTCGAGCTGGCTCTGGGAGCTGGCGAACCAGGCCCAGAACCGCATCCCGGACCCGATCGACTACGTCGAGATGCGGCGCCGGACGTTCGGCGCGGACCTCACGATGAGCCTCTCGCGTGACAGCGCGATGCCGCCGGCGCTGCACCGGACGCGCCCGGTGCAGACGCTCGAGCACGCGGCGGCGGACGTGGCCGGCCTGGCCAACGACCTGTACTCCTACCGCAAGGAGATCCAGTACGAAGGCGAGCTGCACAACGCGGTGCTGGTGGTGCGCAACTTCCTGGACTGCCCGGAGGAGCGCGCGGTCGAGGTGGTGACCGACCTGATCCACGCCCGCTTGGCGGAGTTCGACCACGCGGCGGCGACCGAGCTGCCGGCCCTGTACCGCGACGACACCACCGAGGAGACGCTGCTCGGGTTCGTCCAGGAGCTGCGCGACTGGATGGCCGGGATCGTGCACTGGCACCAGAACTCGGCCCGCTACACGGAGCCGGAGCTGGGCTACCACCCGGCAACGGTCCCGGTCTTCAGCGGCCCGACCGGCATCGGCACCTCCGCACTGCGCATCTCGTCCCTGCTTCCGACCCCCTGAGTACGCAAACCGACCCTCCAGGCACGCGAGCCGACCCTCCGAGTACGCGAGCCGACCCTCCGGGGTCACTGGACGGCGTTGCCCTGACCACTCCGCCGGGCGTCCGGCGGCGGCGAAGGTGATACTCGGGGACGTGAGCGGCTTCAGCCTGCGATTCCTCGGCCATTCGACCGTCCGCGTCGAACTCGGTGGCCGGGTCGTGCTGACCGATCCGGTGCTCACCGCGCGCGTCGGCGGGCTGGTCCGGGTCGTGCCCGTGCCGGCGCCCGAAAGCTACGCCGGCGTCGACCTCGTCCTGCTGTCCCACCTCCACGGCGACCACCTGCACCTGCCGTCCCTGCGGCTGCTCGGCCGAGAGACCCGGATCGTCGTCCCCCGCGGCGCCGGGACGTGGTTGCGCAAGAAGGGCTTCGAGCGCGTCGAGGAGATCGCGCCCGGGGAGACGCTCACCGACGGCGGCCTGACCGTCACCGCCACCGAAGCCGTCCATTCCGGACACCGGTGGGGCCCGCGGCTGACCCACGGGCCGCAGAGTCCCGCGCTCGGGCACCTCCTGGAAAGCGACGGCAAGAAGATCTACGTCGCCGGCGACACCGACCTCTTCGACGGCATGCGCGGCCTCGGCCCGGTCGACGTCGCCCTGATGCCCGTCTGGGGCTGGGGCCCGAACCTCGGCCCCGGCCACCTCGATCCGGCCCGCGCCGCGCGGGCCGCCGGGCTCGTCGGGGCCCGGGCCGCCGTCCCGGTGCACTGGGGCACGCTCGCCCTCCCCGGCCTGCGGCGCACCGCCCGGATGCGGCGGCTGCTGGCCGATCCGCCGCGGGTGTTCGCCGCCGAGGTGAAGGCCGCCGGCGGAACCGCCGACGTCCTGTTCACCGAGCCCGGCGCCGACATCGCCCTGCCCTCGCCGAAGGACCGCGCGTGAACTGGACCGACCCGGCCGCCATCGGCTACCCCGCGGTGTTCGGCGGCGTGCTGCTCGGCTCGATCATCCCGATCGTGCCCACCGGCGCGGTCGTCGGCGCCGCGGCCGCCGTCGCGATGACGACCGGCCACCTGTCCCTGCCGCTGGTGATCGTCCTCGCCACCCTCGGCGCCTACCTCGGCGACGTCGTGACGTTCGGGATCCCGCGCCTGGGCAGCGAAGCCGCGTTCCGCTGGATCAGCCGCCGCCAGCCCGCCGAACGGCTCGAGAAGGCCCGCGAGCAGTTCGCCCGCCGCGGCTGGCAGCTCGTGGTGATCGGCCGGCTCGTCCCGGCCGGCCGCATCCCGGTGCTGCTCGCCGCGGCCGCGCTGGGCTACCCGTGGCGGCGCCTGCTGCCCGCCGCGCTCGGCGCGTGCGTGCTCTGGGCGAGCGCGTACGCGGTGCTCGGCATCGTGAGCGGGGGCATCTTCGACTCACCCGTCGTCGCGACGCTGCTGGCGACGGTGCTCGTCCTGCTGGTCACCGTGCTGGCCAACCTGGTCGCCCGGTGGCGGCGCAAGGCCCAGGCGGGCAAGACCAAGGAGCCGGTGTGACGTCGGCCGCGCCGAAGGGCCGGCTGCTGCGCGGCGGCCGGCCCGTGGCCCGCGCGGTCGGCGTGTGGATCGCGGTGACCGGCGCGCTGCGCCTGCTCGACGTGCTCCTGCCCGGGTTCCGGATGACGCACTGGTGGCAGCCGGCGGTCTGCGCGCTGCTGTTCGGCCTGCTCGCCGCCGTGGTCTGGCCGCTGGTCATGCGGATCGCCTACCCGCTGGCGTTCCTCACCTTCGGCGTCTTCGGGTTCCTGCTGCTCGGGGCCGGGACCCTGGCCGTGTTCCGGACCGTGCCCGGCGTCGAGGTCGCCGGGTTCCGGACCGCGGTGATCGTCACGCTCGGCATGGCCGCCGTCGGCGCGCTCATCTCGAGCTTGCTCGCCGTCGACGAGGACGAGATCTTCTTCCGCCGCGCCGCCCGGCGCCGCCGTCGGCACACCCCCGCCGCCGGGGCCGCGGACCAGCCGCCCGGGGTGCTGTTCCTGCAGATCGACGGCCTCGGGTACGACACCGTCCGCCGCGCGATCCGCGACGGTGACATGCCGACGTTCGCCGCGTGGCTCGCCGAGGACAGCCACGCGTTCACCCGGTGGCACACCGACTGGAGCTCGCAGACCGGGGCGAGCGTCTGCGGCATCCTGCACGGCTCCAACCACGACATCCTCGGCTTCCGCTGGTACGAAAAGGACCGCGACCACGTGATGGCGTGCGCGCACCCGGCCGACGCGGCCGAGATCGAGCGGCGGCACTCCGACGGGCGCGGCCTCCTGTCCGGCGACGGCGCGAGCCGCGGCAACCTGTTCTCCGGCGACGCCGCCCACGTCAGCCTCACGATGAGCTCGATCCCGGTGCTGGTCCCGAAAAAGCTGCTGCGCCGGCACCGGGATCGGCTCGGCGCGGGCTATTACGCCTACTTCGCGAACCCGGTCAACGCGCTGCGCACGTTCGCCGTCGCGCTCGTCGACGTCTTCCGCGAAATCAGCGCGTCGGTGCGCCAGCGCCGCGCCGGCGTGGTGCCGCGGATCCCGCGCGGCGGCTGGTACCCGCTGGCCCGGCCGGGCACGACGGTGATCGCGCGGGACATCGTCGTCTCCGCGATCCTCGGCGACATGCTCGCCGGGCGGCCGGTCGTGTACGCGGACTTCCTCGGCTACGACGAGGTCGCGCACCACTCCGGCATCGAGCGGTTCGACACGCTGTCGGTGCTGCGCTCGATCGACCAGCAGATCGCGCGGCTGCACCGGGCGAGCCGGCTGGCGCCGCGCCGCTACCACGTCGTGGCGCTGTCGGATCACGGCCAAACCCAGGGCCAGGCGTTCTCGCAGCGGTTCGGCGAGACGATCGAGGCGTACGTCGGCCGGCTGTGCGGGGGTTCGCCGTCAACGGCGTCTTCGGGGAAGCGGCGGCAGGCCGAGAGCTGGCAGATCAACGCGGCCCTGGCCGAGGCGACGACGAGCGGCGGCCTGATCGCACGCCGGCTGCGCGCCCGGGTGGAGGACGCGGAGTGCGCCGAGGACCGCCCGCGCACGACGTCGGGCTCGCCGGGCGCGGTCACCCGGGTGGCGCCCGGCGTGGTGGTGGTCGTGTCCGGGCACCTCGCGATGGTGTCGTTCACCGAGCACGAAGGCCGCGTCGAGCTGGAGACGATCGAGCGGGAGTTCCCGGACCTGCTGCCGACCCTGGTGGACCACGCCGGCGTCGGCTTCCTGCTGGTGCGCAGCCGCGAGTTCGGCCCGGTGGTCCTGGGCCGCGACGGCCTGCACCGGCTGGGGACGGGGGTCGTCGTCGGCGAGGATCCACTGCCGCCGTACGGCCCGCACGCGGCGGACCTGATCCGCCGGGTGGACACGTTCCCGCACTGTGCGGACGTGATGATCAACAGCCGCTACGACCCGGATTCGGACCAGGCGTCCCCGTTCGAGACGCACGTGGGCTCGCACGGCGGCCTCGGCGGCCCGCAGCAGCGCGGGTTCGTGGTGCACCCGCGTGAGCTGCGGTTCCCGGGCGAGGTCGTCGGGGCGGAGGCCCTGCACCGGGTGTTCCGCGGCTGGCTGGCAGAGTTGGGGCACGTCCCGGTGGAAAACCCGGTCAGGGAGGTAGTTTCGTGAAGCTGACGGTCTACGGCGCGAGCTGGTGCCCGGACGTGAAGCGCAGCCGCGCGCTGCTCGACCGCGAAGGCGTCGAATACTCCTATGTGGACGTCGAGGCGGACGCCGGCGCCGAGCGCCGCGTCCGCGAGCTGCAGGACGGCGCCCGCCGCATCCCGACGATCGTCTGGGAAGACGGTTCGTTCCTGGTCGAGCCGTCGGACGAGGAGCTGAGCGGCCGGCTGTGAAACTGCTTCGAGAAC
This sequence comes from Amycolatopsis sp. CA-126428, assembly GCF_002904335.1. Lineage (GTDB taxonomy): Bacteria > Actinomycetota > Actinomycetes > Mycobacteriales > Pseudonocardiaceae > Amycolatopsis. The sequence continues at coordinate 28,547 of NZ_PPHF01000141.1, forward strand.
TGCCGCTGGGTACGCGGGTCGTGGTGCGCTACCGGATCGAGGGTGGGCTCACCGACGCGCTCGGGAACCTGGTGGCGCGCGACGAGAACACGTGCACGGTGGAAACCCGGCGAGGTCCGGTGGTGGTGAACTTGGCCGCGGTCACGCTCGCCAAGCCGGTGCCACCGCCACCGGTGCGGAAATCGCGGTTCGACGCGCTGGTCGCGGAGGCGGAAGCGGAATCCGTCGACGGCTGGGACTTCTCCTGGCTCGACGGCCGCGCCACCGAGGAGCGTCCGTCCTGGGGTTACCAGCGGCTGCTGGGCTCACGGCTCGCCCAGGTCGAAGCCGCACTCGACGTGGAAACCGGCGGCGGCGAAGTCATCGACGGCTGCCCGCACCTCCCGCCGCTGACGGCCGCGACCGAGTCGTGGCCGCCGAACGTGGCTCGTGCATCGGCCCGCCTTCGCCCGCGCGGGGTGGTCGTCGTGGCCACCGAGGGCCTCCCGTTCGGCGACAACGTGTTCGACCTCGTCTCCAGCCGCCACCCGGTGCGGACGAACTGGCCCGAAATCGCCCGCGTCCTGCGCCCCGGCGGGAGCTACTTCTCCCAGCAGGTCGGCCCGGCGAGCGTGTTCGAGCTGGTGGAGTTCTTCCTCGGCCCGCAGCCTGAGGAAGCGCGCAACAGTCGCCACCCCGACCGGGCGGTGCAGGAAGCCGAGGCGGCGGGCCTCGAGGTGGTCGACGTGCGCTCGGAGTCGCTGCGTACGGAGTTCCTCGACATCGGCGCGGTGGTGTACTTCCTGCGCAAGGTGATCTGGATGGTCCCCGGGTTCACGGTGGAGCAGTACCGGGACAAGCTGCGGGAGCTGCACGAGAGGATCGAGCGCGACGGCCCGTTCGTCGCCCACACGGCCCGGTTCCTCATCGAGGCCCGGAAGCCTTGACGATCGCCGCCTCGACGCCGTCCAGCAGCAGCTCCAGGCCCGCCTCGAACGACAGCCGCGCCTCCCGCTCGAGATAAGGCTCCTCCGACCCCGCAGCCTCGTACTCGCCCGCCTCCCCCAACCGAGCCACCGTCGGGAACCGGGCCGGAAGGTCCGGCGCCAGCTCCCCCAGCAACGCCGACCGCGCGTACCACCAGTCCTCTTCGGACTGTCCCGTCTCGCGGGCCGCCTGCCGCGATTCCGCCGCCGCCTGCACCGAGCCGCGCACGATGTTGAACAACGCCGCCACCACCCAGCGGACCCGGGACAGCGGCAGCCCGGTCGACGCCAGAACGGACAGCAGCGTCTCCTGCACGTGGAACTCCCCTGGCCCCAGCACCGGGCGCGCCGGCGAGACCTGCAGCAGCCACGGGTGCCGCAGGTGCAGGTCCCACAGCGCGTCGGCCAGCGAAAAAGCCGCCGCGCGCCACCCCGAAGTCACCGGGAACGACGACGGCAATTCCCCCAGGGTCCGGTCGTACATCAGGTCGACCAGCTCGGTCTTGCCCGGCACGTACGTGTACAGCGCCATCGCCGTGCGGCCGAGGCGCTCGCCGACCGCGCGCATCGACAGCGCCGCCATGCCCTCGGCGTCCGCGATGTCGATCGCCGCCGCGACGATCGCCTCGACCGACAGGCCCGGCTTGGGCCCCGGGCCCGTGCGCGGCGCCACCACGCGCGGCCCCCACAGCAGTTCCATGGACCGGCGGGCGTCGCCCTGACCCGCGAAGACGACCACCTTGCCGACTCCTTACACCATAAAGTATTGTACGATCGGTAATCACTTTACAGCCTAAACTATCGAGAAGGACGGTATGACCTCACCCAGGCGGGCCGCCGACACCCACGACGTGATCGAGGTCCGGGGAGCCCGGGAGAACAACCTGACCGGCATCGACCTGGACATCCCGAAGCGCCGGCTCACGGTGTTCACCGGCGTCTCCGGCTCCGGCAAGTCGTCCCTGGTCTTCGGCACCATCGCGGCCGAGTCCCAGCGGCTGATCAACGAGACCTACAGCGCCTTCCTCCAGTCCTTCATGCCGAGCCTGTCCCGCCCGGACGTCGACCTGCTGGAGAACCTGAGCGCGGCCATCGTCGTCGACCAGGAGCGGATGGGCGCCAACTCGCGCTCCACGGTCGGCACCGCGACCGACGCCTACGCGATGCTGCGGATCGCCTTCTCGCGGCTCGGCGAACCGCACGTCGGCACGTCCGGCGCGTTCAGCTTCAACCTGCCCGAGGGCATGTGCCCGGCCTGCGAGGGCCTCGGCCGGGTGTCCGACCTCGACGTCCACGCCCTGCTCGACTTCGACCGCTCACTGCACGACGGCGCGATCCAGGTGCCCGGCTTCACGCCGGACAACTGGTACGTGCAGACCTACCTCTCGTGCGGCTTCTTCGACCCGGACACGCCGATCCGCGACTTCACGCCGCAGCAGCTCGACGACCTGCTGCACAAGGGCCCGTGCAAGGTGAAGGTCGGCAAGACCAACATCACCTACGAGGGCCTCGCGGTGAAGGTCCGGCGGCTCTACCTGCAGAAGGACACCGAGTCGCTGCAACCGCGGCTGCGCGCGTTCATCGAGAAGGCCGCCACGTTCAAGACCTGCGGCGAGTGCGGCGGCGCCCGGCTCAACCAGGCCGCGCTGTCGGCGAAGATCGAGGGCCGGAACATCGCCGACTGCGCCGCGATGCAGATCAGCGACCTCGCCGAGTTCGTCCGGAGCCTCGACGCGCCGTCGATCCGGCCGCTGCTGGGCAACCTGCGCGACACCCTCGACTCGCTCGTCGAGATCGGCCTCGGCTACCTCTCGCTCGACCGCGAATCCGCGACGCTCTCGGGCGGCGAGGCCCAGCGCGTGAAGATGGTGCGCCACCTCGGGTCCAGCCTCACCGACGTCACCTACGTCTTCGACGAGCCGACCGTCGGGCTGCACCCGCACGACATCGAGCGGATGAACAACCTGCTGCTCTGCCTGCGGGACAAGGGGAACACGATCCTGGTCGTCGAGCACAAGCCGGAGACGATCCGGATCGCCGACCACGTCGTCGACCTCGGTCCCGGCGCGGGCACCGCGGGCGGGCGGCTCTGCTACACCGGGAGCGTCGACGGCCTGCGCGCGTCCGGCACGCTCACCGGCCGCCACCTCGACCACCGCGTCACGCTCCGCTCGGAGGTGCGAAAGCCTTCGAGTCACCTGCGTATCACCGGGGCGAAGCTGCACAACCTGCGTGACGTCAGCGTCGACGTCCCGCTCGGCGTGCTGACCGTGGTCACCGGCGTGGCCGGGTCCGGGAAGTCGTCGCTGATCCACGGCTCCCTGGCGAACCACGACGGCGTCGTCGTGGTCGACCAGTCGGCGATCCGCGGGTCCCGCCGGTCCAACCCGGCGACCTACACCGGCCTGCTCGACCCGATCCGGACAGCGTTCGCCAAGGCCAACGGCGTCAAGGCGAGCCTGTTCAGCGCCAACTCCGAGGGCGCCTGCCCGCGCTGCAAGGGCCTCGGCGTGATCTACACGGACCTGGCGATGATGGCCGGGGTCGCGTCGGTTTGCGAAGAGTGCGAGGGCAAGCGGTTCACGCCCAAGGTGCTCACGTTCGAGCTGCGCGGCAAGAACATCAGCGAGGTCCTGGCGATGTCCGTCGCCGAAGCACGGGAGTTCTTCGCCACGGGCAACGCGCGGACGGTCCTCGACCGGCTCGCCGACGTCGGCCTCGGCTACCTGACGCTCGGGCAGCCGCTGACCACGCTTTCCGGCGGCGAGCGGCAGCGGCTCAAGCTGGCGATCCGGATGGCGGAGAAGGGCTCGACGTACATCCTCGACGAGCCGACGACCGGGCTGCACCTCGCCGACGTCGACCAGCTGCTGGCGTTGCTCGACCGGATCGTCGACGCGGGCAACACGGTGATCGTCATCGAGCACCACCAGGCCGTGATGGCCCACGCCGACTGGCTGATCGACCTCGGCCCCGGCGCCGGCCACGACGGCGGCCGCGTCGTCTTCGAAGGCACGCCGGCCGCGCTCGTGGCCGACGCTTCCACCCTCACCGCCCGCCACCTGCGCGAATACCTGGGGAAGCCGTGAAGCCGACCGGTCTGCTCGAGGTGACGGCGGTGCGGCCGGTGACCCCGCGCACCGTGCGCGTCACGTTCACCGGCCCCGGGTTGGACGCACTGGAGCCGTGGCCGGACCAGCAGCTCAAGCTCCTGTTCCCGCCACCGGGCCGCCCGGTGCGGCTGCCGCCGGCCGGCGACAACGTCATGCGCTGGTACCAGGCGTACCTGGCGATCCCTTCCGAGGAACGCCCGGTGATGCGCAGCTACACGGTGCGCTCGCGGGATCGCGACACGATCGACGTGGACTTCGTGCTGCACTCCGGCTCGGCCGGACCGGCCACGGCGTGGGCGCGCCGAGCCGCGCCGGGCGACGTCCTCGGCCGCTACGGCCCGGACGCGGCCTACCGCCGCCCACTGTCCACAGCGGACACCCTGCTGTGCGCGGGCGACGAGACGGCGATCCCCGCCATCGCGACCATTCTGTCCGAAGTGGACAACGCGGTGGTGTTCGTCGAGGTCGCGGACGCGGCCGAGGAGCAGCCGCTGCCCGGCGAGGTGCACTGGCTGCACCGGGACGGCGCCGGGCACGGCCGCAAGCTGGTCGAGGCGGTTCGCGAGGCGGCGTTGCCGGAGGGTTCGGTGGCGGCGTGGCTGGCCGGGGAGGCTTCGACGGTCCGTGCGCTGCGCCGCCACCTCGTGGGCGAGCGCGGCTGGGCCAGGAACGTCATCGAGTTCACCGGCTACTGGCGGCGCAGCCTGACCCAGGACGACGCCCCGACCCCGGAGGACCTGGCCGACGCGGCGGAAAAGCTGGCAGACTCGGCCGGGTGGAAGGGGAACTGACGGCATCGGGCCTCGACCCGGCTTCGGTCGTGGCGGCCGAGGAGATCGGCGGCGGAACGTACAACCGGGCGGTCCGGGTGCGGCTCACGGACGGGCGCCGGCTGGTCCTCAAGATCGCGCCGGCGGCCCCCGGCCTGACCTACGAACACGACCTGCTCGCGACGGAAGCGGAGTACTACCGCCGGGTGCCGGGTCCGGTGCCGTCGGTGGTGGGCGCCGGGCCGGGGTTCCTGCTGATGACGGAGGTGCCGGGCGTCCCGTGGTCCCAGGTGGCCGGCACCGGCCCGCACCTGCGCACCGAGCTGGGCGCGATCGTGGCCGGCCTGCACGAAGTGACCGGCGACGGCTTCGGCTACCCCCAGGACCCGCTGCACCCGACGTGGCCGGCGGCGTTCGCGGCGATGGTGGACGCGGTCCTCGCGGACGCCGTCCGGTACGGCGTGCGCCTCCCCCGCCCGGCGGCGGAGATCGCCCACCTGGTCCGCCGCCACGAGCCGCTGCTGGAGCTGGTCACGACCCCGGTGCTGGTCCACTTCGACCTGTGGAAGGGCAACATCCTGCTCGACGGCGACCGGGTGTCGGGCATCATCGACGCGGAACGCGCGTTCTGGGGCGACCCGGTGGCGGAATTCGTGTCACTGACGTTGTTCCACGACCTGGACGCCCCCCTGCTGGCGGGGTACGGCACGACCAGCTTCGACGCCCCGGCCCGCCGCCGGCTGACGGTGTACCGCGTCTACCTGGGCTTGATCATGCTGGTGGAGATGGTGCCGCGGAAGGACACGAACGCGGACCGGGAGCGGTTCGTCTCGGCCTGGCTGGCGGAGAACCTGGACGCGGCCCAGCGGGCGTTGTGATGACGTCGCGCGCACGGCCACCGGCCGTCACGCGAACACCAGCGACACCAGCTCGTCCACGAACGGCTCCACCAGCTCCGCCCCCGTCCGGTGGAGCACGCTGTGGAACAACGCCACCCGCCCGTGCGCGCCCACGAACACCACCGCCGCCGCGCGGCCTGGTGTTACCCGTAGTGGGTGACCTGCCTCGATGCAGCGCTCGAAGCCCGCGGCCAGCCGGTCGATCACGTCCAGCAGCGGGCCTTCCGCGCGGGCGTCGGGGTCCGGCCGGGAGGCTCCGTTGGCCAGCATCAGGCGGTAATGGCCCGGATTCTCCATGGCGAACGCGCAGTAGGCGTGAATCTGGGCGCGGACCCGGCCGACGACGTCGGTTTCGCCGATTGACTCCTCCGCCGCGCGCATCGAATCCCGCAGCCGGGCGTATTCGTGGTCGAGCAATCCGCGGACCAATTCCGCTCGGTCGGAGAAATGCTGGTAGATGCTCGCCGGGGCGATGCCGACGGCACGGGCGACGCCGCGGATCGTCAGCCCGTCCTCGCCGCCGAGCTCGGCGAGCAACCGGCCGGCCGCGGCCAGGATCTCGCCGCGCAACCGTTCGCCTTCGCCCCAGCGGTTTCTCGTTCGGCCTATTCCGGCTTCGACGTGTTCCGGCACCCGCCTATTCATACGCCCGCGGCGGGGACCACCGTATTCCGGGGTCGGAAAAACGCCTTCAGGAAACCAGTGCGGGGTACAGCCCGGCGAGATCGCCGGAGAGCCCGGCCCGCACGTTCCGGCTGACGTCGTCGGCGAGCACCTCGAAGCGGCCTTCCTCGACGCCGTCCAAGGCGAGGCCCGCCACGACCGCCGGGTCGATCTTCGGGCCGTCGACGTTCTTGGCCATGTCGGTGTCCATGTACCCGACGTGCAGCGCCGTCACCTGCGTCTTCTGGGCCGCCAGTTCCAGGCGCAGCGCGTTGGTCAGCGACCAGGCCGCGGACTTCGCCGCGGAGTACGCCGCCACCTGCGGTGCGGTGAACCAGGAAAGCACCGACAGCACGTTGAGCACCGCGCCGCCGCCGTTGCGCTCGAGGACCGGCGCGAACTCGCGCGTCACGGCCAGCGTGCCGAAGTAGTGCGTGTCCATCTCCAGCCGGATGTCCTCGATGGACCCGCCCAGCAGGGACGACCCGGTCGACGAGCCGGCGTTGTTTACCAGCAGCGTGACGTCGCCCGCCAGCGCGGCGGCTTCCCGGATGGACTCCGGGTCGGTCACATCGAGGCGAAGCGGGATCACACCCGGCAGGTCGACCGACTCCGGATTCCGAGCGGCGGCGTACACCTTGGCCGCGCCACGCTCGAGCAGCGCCGCCGCGAACCGGCGCCCGAGTCCCCGGTTGGCTCCGGTGACCAGCGCCACCGCACCCGTGATGTCCATGACGAACTCCTCTCGCACCTGGCTTGCTCATTGCAAGCTAGCTGAGTCCGACGGTACGGGGTAAACTTGCTCCCAGCAAGTCAGGTCGAAGGGATCACACGATGAGCCGTCGCATCACCTGGGCGGACGCCGCCTGCCCGATCGCGCGCGCCGCCGACGTCCTCGGCGAGCCCTGGACGTTGCTGATCCTGCGCAACGCCACCGCGGGCACCACCCGGTTCGAGGACTTCCGCGCCCAGCTCGGCATCGCCGACAACGTGCTGACCACCCGGCTGGCCAAGCTCGTCGACCGCGGCCTGCTCACGAAGCTCCCCTACCGCGACGGTGGCCGCACCCGCCACGAGTACCGCCTCACCCAGGCCGGCTCGGACGCGCTGCCGGTCCTGCACGCCCTCGGCGCCTGGGGTGACGCCCACGCGCCGTCGGAGCACCCACCCGGCCCGATGACGCTGATCCACGCCCGCTGCGGGCAGCCCACCCGGCCGGGCGCGAAGTGCGACGCCTGCGGGAAACCCGTGACCAGGGGCGACCTGGCCTGGCGCGGATCCTCGCTCGGCGAGGACGAGATCCCCTTGGCCGATCCGGTCGGTTGAGCCGATTCGATCACGCATGACGCCCCGCTGATCACGAGTGATGCCCGTCGGCACTTCGGCTAGGTTCGGGGGCATGCTCACCACGCTGGCCGTCGAGAACTACCGCTCGCTGCGTGACCTGGTGCTGCCGCTGTCCGGCCTGACCGTCGTCACCGGGCCGAACGGCAGCGGCAAGTCGAGCCTGTACCGGGCGCTGCGGCTCCTGGCCGACGCGTCGCGCAACGGCGCCGTGGCGGCGCTGGCCCGCGAGGGCGGGCTGCCGTCGACGCTGTGGGCCGGCCCGGAGAACGGCGTGCGACGAGGGACCACGCGGGTCGAGGGCAAGGTGCACACCAAGGCCGTCGGGCTGCGGCTCGGCTTCGCGGGCGACGAGTTCGGTTACGCCCTCGACCTGGGGTTGCCGGTGCCGGGCAAGCGGACGTTGTTCAACCTCGACCCGGAGTTCAAGCGGGAAGCGGTCTGGTCGGGGCCGTACCTGCGGCCGTCGGCGTTGCTGGCGGACCGGGCGGGCCCGTCGGTGCGCACGCGCGTCGCGTCCGGGGCCTGGGGCGACGACCGGTTCAAGATCCGGCTCACGGACAGCATGCTGAGCGAGTTCTCGGACCCGCGGGCCTGCCCGGAACTGGTGGTGCTGCGGGAACGCATCCGGTCGTGGCGCTTCTACGACCACTTCCGCGCGGACGCCGACGCCCCGGCACGCCAGTCCCGCATCGGCACCCGCACGCCGGTGCTGTCCCACGACGGCGCCGACCTCGCGGCGGCCCTGCAGACGATCATCGAGGTGGGCCGCGAAGCGGACCTCGCGGAAGTGCTCGACGCGGCCTTCCCGGGCTCGACCGTGGAAGTGCGGCGCTCCGAGGACGGCCTGCTGTCGGTCGAGTTCCGCCAGCACGGGTTGCTGCGTGCGTTGTCGGCGGCGGAGCTGTCGGACGGAACGCTGCGGTTCCTCCTGTGGGTGGCGGCCCTGCTGACCCCGCGCCCGCCGGAGCTGCTGGTGCTGAACGAGCCCGAGACGAGCCTCCACCCGGACCTCCTGCCGGCCTTGGCGACCTTGATCGCGACGGCGGCGAAGGAGACCCAGCTCGTGGTGGTGTCCCACGCCCAGTCCCTGATCCGCGCGCTGGCGGAGGCGGCCGAGGTGAGCACGGTCGAGCTGGAGAAGGAGTACGGCGAGACGAAGGTGGCCGGCCAGGGCCGGCTGGACCGTCCGTCGTGGCACTGGCCGGCCCGCTGAGAAGCGTCAGCGGCCGCGGGTGCTTTCGCGGATCTCCAGCGCGAACGGCGTCTGGATGTCCTGCGGCGGGGACGTCTTGTCGCCGGTGATGCGGCGGTGCACGAGGTCCACCGCCGCCTCGGCCAGCGCGGTCTTGTCCGGCGCGATCGTCGTCAGCGACGGCAGCGAGAATGCGCTCTCTTCGTTGTTGTCGAACCCCACGATCGCCACGTCCTCGGGCACCCGCAGCCCCAGCTCGGCCACCGCGCGCAGCGCGCCGACGGCCAGCAGGTCGTTGAAGCAGAACACCGCGTCCGGCGGCGAAGGCAGTGCCAGCAACGACTTCATCGCCGCCGATCCCACCGACCGGTGCCACTTCTCCGCCGGGGCCACCAGAGCGTCCGAATAGGACAAACCGGCCTCCGCGAGCGCCGAGCGGTAGCCGGCCAGCCGCTGCGACGACGTCCCGCGCTCGGGGTTGCGCCCGATCGCCGCGATGCGCTTGCGGCCCAGCGCGGCCAGGTGCGAAACCGCCGTGCGCGCGGCCAGGACGTTGTCGATCGCCACGTGGTCGATGGGCACGTCCACCGCGTGCTCACCCAGCATGACCAGGGGGATCCCGCCCGGATCGGCCGGGAAGTCCGGCGCCTCCAGGGCTTCCGGGTGCACCAGGGCTCCGTCGACCAGGTGGGGCCCCAGCGACGAAAGCGTCTCCCGCTCCCGTGACCGCGTGCCCTGCGTCTGTTCGATCAGGACGCTCCAGCCGCGCTTCTGCGCCGCCGTGATCACCAGGCCGGCCAGCTCGCCGAAGTACGGAATCGACAGCTCCGGCACCATCAGCGCCAGGAAGCCGGTGCGGCCGCGGCGGAGGTTGCGGGCCCCGACGTTGGGCCGGTACCCGGTCGTCGCCAGGGCTTCCTCGACCCGCCGGCGGTTCTCCGGTTTGACGAAGGCGTAGCCGTTCACGACGTTCGACACCGTCTTCACCGAAACTCCGGCAAGCGTGGCGACGTCCTTGAGCGTCACGGTCACGGGCGGTCCCTTCAGAGAGTGAGCACGAAGTGTAGCGAGCCGCCGCCGGTTTACAACGTTGTTCCAACGATGTAAAAAGTACCTCAAGGCTCCCGCGGTGACCCCGATCACCCCGGCGAGCGGGCCACCAACGACGCTGCCCGAGGAGTCGCCGTGCTCTTGTCCTCCCGTCCCCGACTGGTTCTGGTCACCGCAGCCGCCGCCGCGCTGACCCTCACCTCCTGCACCAGCAGGGAAGATTCCCCCGCGGCCCCGTCGAGCGGCGGTGGGCCGGCCGCCAGCGCCCAGTCCGCCGCGCCGTCCGCCGACGGCTGCACGCTCGAGAAGACCGGTTACCCCAAGGTCGACCTGAAGACGGCGGTGGTCGGTTTCTCACAGTCCGAAAAGGAGGCCAATCCCTTCCGGATCACCGAGACGCAGTCCATCCGCGACGAAGCCGCGAAGCTCGGCATCGCGAGCGACAAGCTGCTCGTCACCAACGCCCAAAGCGACCTGAACCGGCAGATCAGCGACATCAAGTCGATGCTCGACCGCGGCGCCCAGCTGCTGGTCGTCGCCCCGCTGAACTCCGACGGCCTCCAGCCGGCCCTCGACGCGGCGAAGGCCAAGAAGGTCCCGGTCATCACCATCGACCGCAAGGTGACGTCGCAGGCCTGCACCGACTACCTGACCTTCATCGGCTCGAACTTCGTCGAGCAGGGCCAGCGCGCCGCCCAGGCGATGGTGAAGTCGACCGGCGGCACCGGCAAGGTCGCGATCCTGCTCGGCTCGTCCGGCAACAACGTCACCACCGACCGCACCAAGGGCTTCAAGGACGAGCTGGCGAAGACGCCTGGCCTGTCCGTGGTCGCCGAGCAGACCGGCGAGTTCGACCGGTCCAAGGGCCAGTCCGTGATGGAGCAGCTCATCCAGAGCCACCCGGACATCACCGCCGTCTACGCCGAGAACGACGAAATGGGCGTCGGCGCGGTCAACGCGCTGAAGACGGCCGGCAAGACGCCGGGCAAGGACGTCAAGATCATCTCCATCGACGGCACCCGCAACGCCGTGCAGCTCATCGTCGACGGCAGCTACAACGCCGTGATCGAGTCCAACCCGCGCTTCGGCCCGCTGGCCTTCCAGACGCTGCAGAAGTTCGAGAGCGGCGAGCCGATCCCGGCGAGCATCGTGATCACCGACGACCAGTACGACGAGACCAACGCCGCGCAGAAGGTCGGGAACTCCTACAAATGACGGCCGCCACCGAGGAGGACGCTGCTGAAGAGGACGCCGCCATGACGACCGCACCGGTGCTCGAGGTGGCCGGGGTGACCAAGCGGTTCCCCGGCACCCTCGCCCTCGACGACGTCAGCTTCGCGCTGAAGCCGGGCGAGGTGCACGCGCTGGTCGGCGAGAACGGCGCCGGCAAGTCCACGCTGATCAAGGTGCTCACCGGCGTCTACCAGCCCGACGAGGGCGAGGTGCGCCACCTCGGCGAGCCGGTGGCGTTCAAGCGGCCGATCGACGCGCAGCGCGCCGGGATCTCCACGATCTACCAGGAGGTCAACCTCGTCCCGCTGATGAGCATCGCCGGCAACGTCTTCCTCGGCCGCGAGCCGCGCACCCGCACGGGGCTGGTCGACTGGTCCAAGATGTACGCCGACGCCCGTGAGCTGCTCAAGGGCTACGGCATCGTCGACGACGTCAAGCGCCCGCTGCACACCCTCGGTGTCGGCGCGCAGCAGATGGTCGCGCTCGCCCGCGCGGTCTCGACCGACGCCAAGGTCGTCATCATGGACGAACCGACGTCGTCGCTCGAGCCGCGCGAGGTCGAGACGCTCTTCGAGGTGCTGAACCGGCTGCACGCCGAAGGCATCGCGATCGTCTACGTCAGCCACCGGATGGACGAGCTGTACCGGGTGTGCGACAGCGTCACCGTCCTGCGCGACGGCCGGGTCGTCCACAGTGGACCATTGAAGGACCTGCCGCGCATCGAGCTCGTGTCCAAGATGCTCGGCCGGGAGATCAAGCAGATCCGCGAAGAGGGCGTCACAGCGTTCGGCGAGGAACACGACGTCGAACGCGAGCCGCTGCTCAAGGCCGAGAACCTCAGCGGCATGCGGAAGCTGCACGACGTCTCGGTGAGCATCCGGCCCGGCGAGGTCGTCGGCCTCGCCGGCCTGCTCGGTTCCGGCCGCAGCGAGACGGCGAGGGCCATCGTCGGCGCGTTCCCCCTCGACGGCGGCAGCGTGCTGCTGGCCGGGAAACCGCTGAAGAAGGGCAAGATCAAGGCCGCCATGCGGGCCGGGATCGCGCTGCTGGCCGAGGACCGCAAGACCGACGGGATCATCCCGAACCTGTCGGTCCGCGAGAACATCGTGCTCGCCGCGCTGCCGGCGCTCTCGCCGTTCGGCCTGGTCAGCAAGGCCAAGCAGGACAAGATCGTGAAGATCTTCATGGAACGCCTGCGGATCAAGGCGGCCAGTCCCGAGCAGAAGGTGTCGGAGCTGTCCGGCGGCAACCAGCAGAAGGTGCTGCTCGCCCGCTGGCTGGCCACCGGCCCGAAGATCCTGCTCCTCGACGAGCCGACGCGCGGCATCGACGTCGGCGCGAAGGCCGAGGTGCAGGCGCTGATCGACGAACTCGCGCAGGAAGGGCTCGGCGTGCTGCTCATCTCGTCCGAACTGGAAGAGCTGATCGACGGTTCCGACCGCGTGGTCGTGCTGCGCGACGGCTCGGTCGTCGGCGAGCTGACCGGCGACCGGATCACCGAGGAGAACGTCCTGACCGCCATCGCAGCCGAGGGTGACAACGATGTCTAGCGCCACCCTGACGAAAGCACCCGACCGCGCGAAAGTCACCGCGTGGCTGCAGAACTACGGCGTCTACCTGGCCGTCGTGGTGCTGCTGCTGTTCAACGTCGTGTTCACCGAGAACTTCCTGTCCGCGGCCAACTTCCGCACCCAGCTGGTGCAGGCGGCGCCGGTCTGCATCGTCGCGCTCGGCATGGCGCTGGTGATCGGCACCGAGGGCATCGACCTGTCGGTCGGCTCGGTGATGGCGATCGCCGCCGCGCTCATCCCGCTCTACCTGGGCGCGGGCCCGCTGATGGCGATCATCGTCGCCGTCATCGCCGGCGTGGTCTCCGGCCTGTTCAGCGGCTACCTGGTGGCCTACCTGGGCATCCAGCCGATCATCGCGACGCTGGCGCTGCTCGTCGGCGGGCGCGGGCTCGCCCTGGTCATCGCCCACGGCCAGCTCGTCCAGCTGCACAACCGGGAGTTCCTGGAGCTGGGTACCGGCGACTTCCTGGGCGTGCCGATCATGGTCATCGTCGCGGGCGTGCTCGCGGTGCTGGCCGGGCTGGTCGTCCAGCGCACGACGTTCGGGCGGCACCTGGTCGCGGTCGGCGGCAACCGTGCCGCGAGCACCCTGGCCGGCCTGCCGGTGAAGCGCGTGCTCATCAGCGTCTACGTCATCTCCGGGGCACTGGCCGCGATCGCCGGCGTGCTGGCGACCTCGCGACTGGCCGCCAGCGACCCGAGCGACGTCGGCCTGCTCATGGAGCTGTCCGCGATCACCGCGGTCGTCGTCGGCGGCACGCCGCTGACCGGCGGCCGGGTCCGCGTGCTCGGCACCGTGTTCGGCGCGCTGCTCATGCAGCTCGTCCAGGCGACCCTGATCAAGCACAACCTGCCGGACTCGACCGCGCAGATGGTCCAGGCGGCCATCATCGTCGTCGCGGTCTACGTCGCGCGCGAGCGGAGCAGCCGATGACCGCCACCCAGACCACCGCTCGCAACGCCGCGTTCGCCGGCGTCTTGCAGCGCCAGGGCGCGGCCGTCGTGCTCGTGCTCGGCATCTTCGCTTCGTGGTTCGCCTTCCCGCACTTCGGCACCGCGGACAACCTGCGCAGCCTCGTGCTGCAGGGCTCGTTCCTCGCGGTGATCGCGCTCGGCATGACGTTCGTGATCATCTCCGGCGGCATCGACCTCTCGGTCGGCTCGAACTACGCGCTCGGCGGCGTCCTCGCCGCGTACGGCGCCCAGTACGGGCTGGTCGTGGCGATCCTGCTGCCGCTGGCGGTGTGTTCGCTGATCGGGTTCGTCAACGGCGTGCTCATCGCCCGCACCGGGATGGCGCCGTTCATCGTCACCCTGGCGTCGCTGCTGTTCGCCAGGGGACTCCTGCTCGCGCTGACCTCCGAGGGCGCGACGACGTACAAGGTGGACGCCGGCTCGGCGTTCCTCTGGCTCGGCCAGGGCACGATCTTCGGCATCGGCGTCCCGGTCTACCTGACGCTCGTCCTGTTCGCGCTCGGCGGGCTGCTGCTGCGCCGCACCCGGTTCGGGCAGTCGGTGTTCGCCATCGGGGGCGCCGAGCAGTCGGCGCTGCTGATGGGGCTTCCGGTGGCGCGCACCAAGATCAGCCTCTACACGCTCAGCGGCGCGCTCGCCGGCGTCGCGGGCATCCTCACCGCCGCGTACCTGCAATCCGGCGTCACGGTGATCGGCGTCGGCACCGAACTGGACGCGATCTCCGTCGTCGTCATCGGCGGCACGCTGCTCACCGGCGGCGCCGGGACGATCGTCGGCACGCTCGTCGGCGTCCTGCTGCGCACGCTGATCCAGAACGTCATCAACCAGATCGGCACCCTCGACTCCAACTACCAGACCGTGGTGAGCGGGGCCTTCCTGCTCGTCGTCGTGGTGATCCAGCGCCTGCTCGCGCGCTCCCGTACCCGCTGAACCCGCGTCCCTACCAGGAGGTTCAACGCATGTTCCGCCCCGCCCGAAAATCCCGGAGATGGCTCACCGCGGCCGCCGCGTTCGCGGTCGCGGTGGCCGGCCTCGGCACCGTGCCGGCCGCGGCCTCGGCCGCCGAACCGCAGTGGCAGCGGCTCACCCCGCCGCTGTCCACGCCGTGGACCAAGGACGTCTCCCCCGCCAACGCCCTCCCCGACTACCCCCGGCCCCAGCTGACCCGCGACAAGTGGCAGAACCTCAACGGCGTCTGGGAGTTCTCTTCGGCCAAGCCCGGCGAGGCCGCCCCGATCGGCCGTTCGCTGGGAGAGCGCATCCTCGTGCCCTACCCGGTCGAGTCCGCGCTGTCCGGGATCATGCGCCACGAGACGAACATGTGGTACCGGCGCACGTTCGAGGTCCCGAAGGACTGGCAGGTCGGCAAGGGACAACGGCTGCTGCTGCACTTCCAGGCCGTCGACTACGACGCCACGGTCATCGTCAACGGCAAGACCGTCGGCCGCCACACCGGCGGGTACGACGCGTGGTCGGTGGACGTCACCGATGCACTGACCACCCGGAAGACCCAGGAGGTCGTCGTCGGCGTCGCCGACCCGAACGACCAGGGCGGGCAGCCGATCGGCAAGCAGCGCCAGCCCGGTGACGGCATCTTCTACACACCGTCGTCGGGCATCTGGCAGACCGTCTGGATGGAGCCGGTGGCGGCCACGCGCATCGACCGCCTGGACGTGACGCCCGACGTCGCGAGCGGGTCGGTCACGGTGAACGCGGTGGTCGGCGGCCCGGTGAAGCAGCGCGTCGAAGCCGTCGCCTACGACCACGGCCGCCCGGTGGGGCGCGTGTCCGGCGACGCGAACAAGCCGTTGAAGCTCAAGGTGGACCGGCCGCACCTGTGGTCGCCGGACGACCCGTTCCTCTACGACCTGCGGGTGAAGCTCTCCGGCGGTGACGAGGTCGGCTCGTACTTCGGCCTCCGGTCGATCAGCGTCGGCAAGACCGCCGACGGCAAGCAGCGGATGCTGCTCAACGGCAAGTTCGTCATGCAGGTCGGCCCGCTCGACCAGGGTTTCTGGCCGGACGGCATCTACACCGCGCCGACCGACGCGGCGCTGAAGTTCGACCTGGAGCAGGAGAAGGCGCTCGGCTTCAACATGGTGCGCAAGCACATCAAGGTCGAGCCGGACCGCTGGTACTACTACGCCGACAAGCTCGGCTTGCTGGTGTGGCAGGACATGCCGGCGATGAAGGACGACGTCGAGCCGTCCGCGGCTTCGCGCGTCAACTTCGAATCCGAGCTGCACCGGATGATCGACCAGCACCGCAGCTTCCCGTCGATCGTCAGCTGGGTGCCGTTCAACGAGGGCTGGGGCGACTACGAAGTCGGCCGCATCGCCGATCTCGTCAAGTCCTGGGACCCGACGCGGCTGGTGAACGCCGAGTCCGGCGTCAACTGCTGCCGGTCCGAACCGGACAGCGGCAAGGGTGACATCTACGACGACCACACCTACACGGGCCCGGGCACGCCGATCCAGACCGGCCCGCGCGCGGCGGTCGACGGCGAGTACGGCGGCCTCGGCCTCAAGGTCGCCGGCCACGAGTTCGACGCGACGGGCAGCTTCGCCTACGAAATGGAGCCCGACAGCGCGACGCTGACCAGGCGCTACGGCGAGCTCCAGCAGCGCCTGCTGCTGGTCGCCCAGCGCTGCGGGGTGTCCGCGGGGGTCTACACGCAGACCACCGACGTCGAGAAGGAGGTCAACGGCTTCTTCACCTACGACCGGCAGGTGAAGAAGATGGACTTCGCGGCGGTCCGCGCGGCGAACCTCGCGGTGATCAAGGGCGCCACCGGCACACCGGTTTCCGGTCCGTCGGTGCCGGCCGGAACGCCCGGGATCGACGGCATCGCGGCGTACCCCTTCGACGAGAACACCGGCACGGTGGCTTCGGACGCGGTCGGCGGCCACGACGCCACGCTCGCCGGCGGCGCGTCCTGGACCGCGGGCAAGAGCGGTTCGGCGCTGGCGGTGAACGGGTCGGGCCAGTACGCCGACACGGGCGCCGCGCTGGTGAACACCGAAGGCAGCTACAGCGCGGCGGCGTGGGTGAAGTTCAACGCCGTGGGTGACGGCTTCCAGACGATCGTGAGCCAGGACGGCGCCGGCAACAGCGCGTTCTTCCTGCAGTACTCGGGCGCGGACCACCGGCTGGCGATGAGCTTCGTCGGCACGCGGGCCCTGGCCCCCGCGGCCCCGGAGCCGAACCGCTGGTACCACGTGGTCGGCGTCCGCGACGCGGCTGCGGGCACGCTGAAGCTGTACGTCGACGGCCAGCTGGCGGCGACGAAGAGCGTCTGCCTCGGCGAAGCATCGACGGGCCACACGGTGATCGGCCGCGGCAAGTACGGCGGCGGCCCGGTCGACTACCTCAACGGAGCGGTCGACCAGGTCCACGTCTACGACCGGGCACTGTCCGACGCGGACGTGAGCGCGTTGTACAGCAGCGGCAAGTAGCGATTCGCGCGGAGTGGCCGCATCGGGATTTCCGGTGCGGCCATTCCGCTTTCCACCGGCCTCCAGCCCCGCGGGGAATCCAGGGCTGCACGCGGCCCGGCGACCGCTGACGGGTGGCCGTCACTGCCGTGCGACCAGCCCCACCAGCAGGTTCGTCAGGCCCTCGGCCAGCCCGAACACCGGCGGCTCGTCCCGCTCGACCGCCGCCACGGCCGCCGTCGGGTGGGTCGCGGGCCACGCGCCCGACACCAGGACCACTACCCCCTGGGCGAAGTGCCGGGCCGCTTCCACCGGCAGCTCCGGCACCCGGACCCGCACCAGCTCGCCCAGCCGCCCGGTGTTCGCGGCGGCCCGGCGCTTGAAGCTGCGGGCGAACTCCACCGGGATGTTGCGCTCCAGCACCGGCGCCATGGAACTGAGCAGCTCGCACAGCACCGGCCGCCCGGCGAGCGTCGCCGCGATCGTGGCGGCGATCCGCTCCTCGCGGGCGAACCCGGGCTCCGCCGGGCCCGGCTCGCCGAGCGCCTCGGCCAGGTCGTCGAGCCAAGCCGTCCACGCGCTGTCGAGGACTTCCAGGAAGATCGCTTCGCGGCTGTCGAAGTACCTGAGCACATTGGATTTCGCCAGCCCCACCCGGCAGCTGAGCTCCCGCAGGCTGATTTCGGCGACCGGCCGCTCGGCGAGCAGCTCCCGCGCGACGGCGAGGATGACCCGCCGGCGCGCCTCGATCTGTTCGGGACGGCGGGCGCGCTGGAATCCGGCGCTCATGGCGCCGAGGCTACCGATCGGTGGAAGCCTTCGTCCCGCTCTCCCGGCGCGACTTGACCCGGTGGTAGCTCCAGCCCAGCAGCGCGAACAGGATCACCGACGACAGGATCAGGCTCGACCCGGTGCTCCAGCCGCTGAACGGCAGCGACTTCACCGTGCCCCAGACGATCCCCGCCGCCAGCAGCGCCAGCCCGGCCAGCACCGAGCCGGCGATGCGCAGCGGCGACGACACGCTGTCCTCGGCCGCCTTCATCGCGCGGTCGCGCACCGGGTCGACGTACCGCTCGAGCGCCGGGAACTCCGAGGCCAGCAGCAGCAACCCGGCGAGCACGAGCAGCAGCCCGGGGCCGGGCAGCACGAGCAGCAGCACCCCGACCACCAGCAGGATGGCACCGGCCACCACGACCAGGACCCGCTTCATCCGCTTTCCGAGCCCCACGCGACCACTCCTGTCGTTTCGACCGATTCTTCCCGTCGCGGCCGCTGTCTGCCACTCACGACAGCCCGTACCCGCGCGGCGGCCACCACTAACGCGCAGAGCGTCGCCGATCCCAGCCAGCCGACGACGCCGGGCCAGACGTACAGGAGCTGCCCGAACGTGCCCTGCCGTCCGGCGAAGACGACCCCCATCAGCTCCGGCAGCAGCACCAGGGCCACGCCGGGCACCAGGCAGGGCAGCAGCCGCAGGCCCGCCCGCCACGGGCTCGTCCGCCGCGCGGCCCACCGGCGCGCGTGGCGGACGCCGAGGGCGGCGAGCAGCACGGAAAGCAGGATCAGCCCGGCGAGCACCCGGTCCGCGACCACCCCGGCGGGCAGCGCGAGCTCCGGCGAACCACCCCGGACCAGGGTGGCCAGGCCCTGCGCCAGCGTCTCGGCGTCGTTGTCCAGCGCCAGGCCGGTGGTCGCGATCACGGCGATGCCGTGGCCGTCCGGCAGGAGGATCTGGGCGGCGGTGTGGCTGAACCAGTCGCCGGAGTGGGACAGCTGTCCCGGCGGATAGGCACGCCAGCCGAAGGCGTAGTCGCGCCCGGGTGCCGGGGTGTGCGCCAGCGCGACCGACGACGGCGACAGGACACCACCGCCGTCACGCTGCGCGACCAGCCACCGCGCCAGGTCCTCGGCAGTGGTCAGCACGCCGTGGCTGCCACCGGTGAACCAGTCACGTTCAGCAACCGGGATCTCGAACCCGAACGCCCGCACGTACCCCGGCGAGAGGTCCGCGGGCGGCTCGTCCACGGTCGTGCTCGACGCCATCCCGAGCGGCTGGAACAGCCGCGTCCGCAGGTAGACGTCGAACGGCTGCCCCGCGACGACCTCGACGATCCGGGCGGCGACCTCGTAGTTCGGGTTGTGGTAGTGGAACCGCGCGCCCGGCTCGTCGGCGAGTTCGGCGTCCTCCAGCCGGGTGACGGCCTCGGCGAGGGTGTGCGGCTGCGGCAGCTTCAGGTCGGGGAACGCCGAGTCGGCCATCCCGGACGTCTGGTCCAGCAGCATCCGGACGGTGATCTTCGCGCCGCGCGGGTCGGCGAGCCGGAAGCCCGCCAGGTACCGCGTCACCGGCTCGTCCAGCCCCAACCGGCCCGCTTCGGCGAGCTGCAGGACCGCGAAGGCCGTCATGGACTTGCTCACCGACGCGATCGGCAGCCGGGTCGACGCCGTGAGCGGCGTGCCGGCGGCGTCGTGCCCGTAGCCGGCGACGCGGACGACGTCCTTGCCGTGGGTGACCGCGACCGTGGCGCCGGGCAGGCCGGTGTGGTCCAGGTAAGCGCGCACGTAGCTGTCGATGTCCCGGGGCGCGGCCGCGGCCGCCGGGGTGACGGTGGCCAGCAGGAGGGCCGCCAGCACGAGGAGGAGCCTTGTCATGGCGGTGAAGGTAGGCAGCGCGGGGCGGCGGTCGCTGCTGCCGGACGATCGGGTGGGCCCCCTACTTTCGGTACCTCCTTGACGAGCCGTCGCGGCCCTCTTATATTCAACTAATCGGTTGATAAACCGTTTGGTTGATCAGGAGGTGCGGCTCATGCCGGACGTGGTGGCGAGCTTCTGCATGTCGCTCGACGGGTTCGTGGCCCGGCCCGACGACAGCGTCGGACCGCTCTTCGACTGGTACCAGGCCGGCGACGTCGAGGTCCCGATGGTCGGCTACCCGATGACGTTCCGCGTCGCCCCCGCCAGCGCGGAGTACCTGAGCACGTTCCTCGATTCGGTGCGCCACAGCGCCTTCGTCTGCGGCCGCCGGGTGTTCGAGCACACCCACGGCTGGGGCGGCCGTCCCCCGGGCGGCGGCGCGGCGTTCGTCGTGACCCACCGCCCACCACCGGCCGACTGGCCCGCGGACCACTTGGCGCCCTTCACGTTTTGCGCGGACATCACGAGCGCGATCGAGAAAGCCAAGGCGGCCGGCGACGGAACGGTGGGCGTTTCCGGCCCGTCGATCGCCCAGCAGTGCTTGAACCTCGGCTTGCTCGACGAGGTGCGGATCGACCTGGTTCCGGTGCTGCTCGGCGCCGGCGTGCGGTACTTCGAGGACTCCGGCACCGGGAACGCCGAGCTGGAGCAGGTGGAAGTCGTTGCGGGGCAGGGGGTTACGCATCTGCGGTATCGGGTTCACTACCGCTGATCCCGTTTGGACACCACCCGATCGTGTGATGAACTTGTGTTCGATGCTCGGTAATCTTGAGCTATGTCCGACAACGCGACTCTCTCACCCGACGCGGTGGCCATCGCCG
>NZ_PPHF01000142.1 GCF_002904335.1 Amycolatopsis sp. CA-126428
GATCAGCCTGTCGAGCCTGCCCGGGCTCGGTGACAGATAACGAGACCTGCACCAGACCCGGGGCGCATCACACCGCCGGGCGGCCAGCAACACGATCTGCGCCCGGACCTTGTCCCGATACGGCGTCTTCTGACCCCGGGAACGACGGGTCAGCACCCGCCGTATCGCGCCGGTCACCGTCACTGGGCAGGCCTGGGCCATGGGCATCGCGACGGGCTCGTTTCATGATCGAGGAGTCAAGACGGGCGCCCAGGACGCCGATCGGGCACGATGTCGGTCATGGCCACCCCACCGGAATCCACCAAGATCTCTGTCGGGCAACGGTTGCGCGCCCACGCCGCAACCCACTGGCCCCAGGTGGGCGACCTGGAATTCCGCTACCGCGGCGCATTCGTCTACGTCGAAGCGCACCTGCCCGACGGGACAGCGCAACCACTGATCCGGCTCCGATATGGCGGCTCAGCCCGCCACTGGGGCTTCGGGCTCTACCTGGCCAGCAGCGACCGCTACGAAAACCAGATCCTGCCCTCCGGACTCCCCATCGGCAGCCCCGAAGAAGCACTCGACTGCGCCTGCCGCCTCTACCTCGACAACCCCACCTGACCAGGGCCGCCACGACCCCCGAAGAACTTCCGAAAGCGACCACTTAGCCGGGCCGGCGGCCCGAAGCCGCCTGTTCCGGGTGGGGGAACCGGTTCGGGTGGGGTGATCGCTCCGCTACTCGAACACCCCGTAGCCCGCGACCGCGTGGGCCCGGACGCCGTCCAGGTCGAGTTCGACGCCGATGCCGGGCGTGTCCGGAAGCGTGATGTAGCCGTCCTTGACGATCGAGCCGCTTCCGTCGGGGGCGTGGACGTAGCTGTCCCACACCGCGCGCTCCTCCAGGGCGTGCCATTCCTGGACGAAGAAGTTGGGGATCGCCGCGCACTGGTGCGACGTGGCCATCGTGCCCAGCGGCGTGGACACCAGGTGCGGGGCGAACGGGATGTAGTGCAGCTCCGCGAGGTTGGCGATCTTCTTGGCCTCGGCGAGCCCGCCGCACTTGGGCACGTCCGGCTCGATGACGTCCACGGCGCCGCGTTCGAGCAGCTCGCGGAATCCCCACCGCAGGTAAAGGTTTTCTCCGGCGCAGATCGGGGTGCGGGTCTGTTCGCGCACGCGCACCAGCGCGTCGACGTTCTCCGCCGGCAGCGGCTCCTCGAGCCACATCAGGCGGAACGGCTCGAGCTCCCACGAGATCCGGCACGCGCTCGGCACGTCGTAGCGGGCGTGCAGGTCGATGGCCAGGTCGACGTCCGGGCCGATCGCGTCCCGGACCGCCGCCACGCGCTCGACCATCGAACGCAGCTCGGCGGCGTTGACCGTGTGGTTGAAGGCGTCGAACTTGGCCGGGTGGTGCAGGTCGTCGATGTCGAACTTGAGGGCGGTGAAGCCTTCGGCGACCATCCGCTGGGCCCGGTCGACGCACCCGGCGACCGAGCCCGCCGGGTCGTCGCCGTCGCCGCAGTCGGCGTAGAGGCGGATGCGGTCGCGGAACTTCCCGCCGAGCAGCCGGTGCACCGGCTGCCCGGCGGCCTTGCCCGCGAGGTCCCACAGCGCGAGCTCGATCCCGGACAGGGCGATCACGAACACCCCGCTCTGCGCGCCCGCGAAAACCTTGCTGCGGCGGAGTTTTTCCCAGCACCGCTCGACGTTGCGCGGGTCCTCGCCGATCAGGAGCGGCGTCAAGGACCGGATCATCCCGACGACGGCACCCGCGCCGGCGTCGGGATTGGCTTCGCCGAACCCGCTGAGGCCCTCGTCGGTGTCGATCCGCACCAGCGTGGCCTGACCGTGGTAGGCCACCACCGCCGTCGTGACGTTCACGATCCGCATTGCTCTCCCGCCGCCGGGTAGTGCCGAGAAAGGACTGTCGCGATGTTCAACTTGTCCGATAAGCTGATGACATGCCAAGGAGACAAGAGTCTCCGGACGCTGTCAAGGTCCGGACTCTTCCGGTGCAGGTGGCGGCCCACCTGACCCGGCGCATCGTCAAGGGCGAAATCGAGGACGGCCGGGCGCCGTCGGAACTCGAGATCTCGAATGAGTTCGGGGTTTCCCGCGTGGTGGCGCGGGAGACGCTCAAGATCCTCGCCTCGCTCGACATCGTCGACGTCGCCCAGGGCCGCCGGGTCGTCGTGCGCCCCCGCGCGGAGTGGGACTACCTGAACCCGCTGCTGATCGAGTGGCTGCCCACGGAGATCGTCGACGAGCTGCTGCAGGAACTGCACCAGATGCGCGCACTGCTCGAACCCGAACTCGCCGCGATGGCCGCCGCCAGCATCACCGACGAGACGCTGGCCCGGCTGGGGAAAGAGATCGAGCGGATGTCGGCGCTCGAGGCGGACCCCGAGGCCTACCTCGAGGTCGACCACGAATTCCACATGGAGATCTGCCGGGCGGCCGACAACCGCATCCTCGACCGGATCATGTACTCCGCACGCTGGCTGGGCACGGCCAGCCGGCGCCTCACCAACGAGGCGCCGGCGGGGCTGCGCCGCGCCACCGCCCAGCACACGGAGATCTACGAGGCGCTCGTGGCGCGCGACCCCTCGGCCGCCCGCGCGGCGATGCGCGAGCACCTGAGCAACAACTACTCCACGCTCCTCGCGGAGAAGGAGCAGCGAAGCAAGCGGGCCGCCAAGCGGCGTTGAACACCCCTGCACGACCGAGTTCCGGAACCGATGACGAGGACGGACGAGGCATGGCAGCATCCGCGATCAAGCCGATCCGGCTGGGGCTGATCGGCACCGGCCTCGCGGTCGAGAAGCTGCACTGGCCGGCGTTGCGCGGGCTCGCCGACCGGTTCGTGGTCACCGCGTTCACCGACTCCGCCGCCGAGCAGGGCCGGCGGTTCGCCGGGTACAGCGGAACCGATCCGGCCCGGGCCGTCGCCGGCCGGGCCGCGCTGCTCGCCCGCGAAGACGTGGACGCCGTGCTGATCTCGGTGCCGATCCCGCACCTGTACGAAGTGGCGCGGGACGCGCTCACGGCCGGCAAGGACGTGTTCTGCGAGAAGCCGGCCGGTGCCGACGCGGAGCAGGCCGCGGCCTTCCTCGCCCTGGCGGCCGGGCACCCGGACCGCACTTTCATGGTGGGCGAGAACTACTTCTACCGCGACGACCTGCGCTACGCCCGCGCGTTGCTCGACGAAGGCGCGATCGGCCGCCCGCACCTGATGGCGTGGCGGTACGCCGCGCGGTCGGTGCCCCGTGCCGGCGGGTTCACCGGCACGCCGTGGCGGCAGCGGCCGCAGTACCGCGGTGGCGTGCACCTCGACTTCGGCGTGCACCACATGGCCCAGATCCGGCTGCTCTGCGGCGACATCGCGCGGGTGCACGGTGCCGTGCAGGCGGCCAACAGCACGATCGACGCACCGTCGGACCTCACGCTCAACCTCGTCTTCGCCGGAGGCGCCATCGGCAACTACACCGCGTCCTTCCCCGACATCCCGGTGCCGCCGGAACCCAACGAAATGCGGCTGTACGGCACCGAGGGCGTGCTCGTGCTCGCCGGACCCGAGCCGGAGTGCCGCGTGACGCGCAGCGGCTCCGACGCCACCACCCACACGACAGTCTTCCGCGGCAGCGACAACGGCTACCGCGCGGAGCTCGTCGACTTCGCCGACGCCGTGCAGTTCGGCGTGCGGCCGGTCGGCAGCGTTGCCCAGAGCGTGGCCAACGCGATGGTCGTCCAGCGGGCGTTCGACTCCGCGGAACGGGCGGCCGCGCTGGCGCTCGACCCGGTGCCCGGCGCGGGCCCGGTGCCGCTGTGGCGGCCCCGCGGATCGGTCGGGCTGTTCGACGGGCTGCCAGGACAACGCATCAGCAGTTCGGCTTCCTTCGCCGCTTGACCGACCCCCAGCTCGACAGACTCACAGCTCGACAGACTCATGACTTGATGGACCCACAGCTCGGTAGCCCCACAGCTCGGACCAACAGCTTGCTGGACCCGCAGCGCGGCACTCGCCCCGCTGCCCCGCCGGTTGCACCGTCGCCCCGTCGGTATGAGGAGTTGTCATGGAAGAGAACACGGACTGGTCGAGACGCTCGTTCCTCGGGCTGAGCGCGCTGGGCGTGCTCGGGCTCGCCGGGTGCGGGAGCAGTCCCGCCCCCGCGCCGCAGGTCGACGTCCAGGTGCCGAAGGCGCTGCTCGACCAGGCAGCCGCGCTCCGCGGCGGGTCGGTGGGGATGCTCTCGCAGAAGCTGTACGCGGAGGCCGCCAACAAAGCGCTGGACAAGTCGCTGCAGGTGTTCGCCTCCGCCACCGGCACCACGATCCGCAACGACCTGGTCTCCGGCGACGCCGGCGACATGGTCGCGAAGATGGACGCCGACGTGAAGGCGGGCACCGCCCGCGACCTGGCTTTCGTGAGCGACCGGCGGTTCGTCGGCCAGCTCCACAACCTCGGCGCCCTCACCGATGTCACCGACGTGGTCACCGAGATGAAGGCGCTTTACGGCGAACCCGCGACGGAGGCGAACGACTACTGCGTGTTCGACGGCCGCTGGTTCGCGATCCCGTACCACTTCATCGCGTCCGGGATGTACCTGCGCAAGGACTGGTACCAGGAGAAGGGCCTCCCGCTCAAGCCGCACTACACGTGGGAAGAGCTGCGCGACAACGCGCTGGCGGTCTCCGACCCGGCGAAGCGGCGGTTCGGCTGGGGGCTCACGGTGAACCGCTCCGGCGACGCCAACGGCTTCATCGCGAACGTCATCAACACCTACGGCGGGGCGATCGCGGACAACACCGGCACGAAGGTGGTGTTCAACTCGCCGGAGACCGTCGCCGCCGTCACGTTCATCGGCGACATCTACACGAACCCGAAGTACAAGCCGATGCTGCCACCCGGGATCGGGAGCTGGACCGACTCGAGCAACAACGAGAACTGGCTGGCCCAGATCCTCGGGCTCACGCTCAACCAGTTCAGCGTCTACGCCGACTCGAAGACCAAGAAGAACCCGGTGTACGCCAACACGCACGTGTTCAACGGCGCCACCGGACCGGCGCTCGACCGGCCGCTGGCGTACGGCGAGTCCAACTCGTTCGTCGTGTTCAAGGGGGCGAAGAACCCCGCCCTCGCCAAGCTGGTGGCGAAGTTCATGGTCGGCGGGAGCGCGCTGCTCGGGGTCGCGAAGGAAGCGCCGTGCCTGGTCAACCCCTCGTGGGACAAGGTGTGGGACTCCGACCCGTACTACACGAGCGGTGATCCGGCCTTCCCCGCGTTGCGGGAGCAGACCCGCGCGCAGCTCCCGGTGACCACCAAGACCGGCTACGCGTTCCCCCAGACCCCGAGCCCCGGCGAGCAGGCCGCGACCGCCGCCTACCTGCTGACCGACATGATGCAGTCGGTCATCCAGGGCACCCGGCCGGCCGACGCCGTCGCCGCGACCCACGGCCGGATCGTCCAGATCTTCGAGCAGCAGGGCTACCGGCAGTGACCGTCCTCCGTCCGAAAAGGACACCCCCGGTGCCGGCCCGCCCGGCGCCGGGCGGGTCGTCCTCGCTCACGCCGGCGCAGCGGCGGCTCGGGCGCGACTGGCGCCTCGCCGCCGTGTTCATCGGGCCGACGCTGGTGCTGGTGGCCGGCCTGATCCTGGTCCCGATCGTCAGCTCGGTCCTCACCAGCGTCACGGAGCGCCACGGTGCGGAGACGGTCTTCGCCGGGCTGGACAACTACACCGCCCTGATCGACGACGCCTTGTTCCACAAGGGCGTGCTCAACTCGTTCGTCTTCACCGCCTACGCCGAGATCTTCAAGGTGACCTTCGGGCTCATCGCGGCGTTGATGCTGCACCAGATGCGCCGCGGCCGGGCGATCATCGCCGGGGTGATCCTGGTGCCGTGGGTGATCCCGACGGTCGTCACGGCCTTCACCTGGCGGTCCCTGCTCGACCCGATCTTCGGCAGCGTCAACGTCCTGCTCACCGACTCCGGGATCGGGCCGGCGCTCGCGGCGATCGGGCTTGTCGACAAGTGGCCCGCGGAGTGGCTGTCCGACCCGGCGCTCGCGATGCCGGCGGTCATCCTGGTCAACGTCTGGAAGGGCATCCCGTTCTTCACGGTGACGTTCCTCGCCGGGCTCAAGGCCATCGACGCCAACCTGCACGAGGCGGCGATGGTGGACGGCGCCTCGCCGTGGCAGCGCTTCCTGCACATCACGCTGCCCGGGCTGCGTCCGGTCATGATCGTGACGGTGCTGCTGTCGTCGATCTGGACGTTCAACAACTTCGACCTGATCTGGCTGATGACCCAGGGCGGCCCGGGGGACGCCACCGCCCCGTACGTGATGGTGGCGTACTCGAAGGCGATCCAGCAGTTGCAGCTGGGCGCGGGCGCCGCGGTCACGCTGGTGATGCTGCCGATCATCGCCGTGCTCGTGGTGATCCTCGTGCGGATGATGCGCCGCAGCGACCAGCCGGGCGCGGCCGACCTGGGGCGCCGGCGGCTGACCGACGCCCAGCGCCGGGCGCTGCCGTGGGTGATCGTCGCGGGCTCGGTGCTCGTGCTGGTCTGGGCGTCGCCGCAGATCGTGGGGAAGGCCGCGCTCGTGCTGGGCGTGTTCGTGGTGCTCGCGGCCGCGGTCGGCCGGGTCGTCTCCGCGTTCGCCGCGCGCGGCAACCGGCTGGCGGCGCGCCTGGTCGGTGGCGGCGGCTCGGGGGTGGCGCTGGTGGGCCTGCTGGGGTTCGTGC
This sequence comes from Amycolatopsis sp. CA-126428, assembly GCF_002904335.1. Taxonomy (GTDB): domain Bacteria; phylum Actinomycetota; class Actinomycetes; order Mycobacteriales; family Pseudonocardiaceae; genus Amycolatopsis. The sequence continues at coordinate 6,735 of NZ_PPHF01000142.1, forward strand.
TCGCCCCGATCTACTGGATGACGGTCACGGCCTTCAAGTCCGACGACCAGATCGTCGCCCGCACCGACGACCTCTGGCCGACCCCGTGGAGCACCGAGCAGTTCACCAACCTGTTCACGGGCAAGGCGTTCGGCACCTGGTACCTCAACACGATCCTGGTGTCGGTGGCCTCCACCGTGATCGCCCTGGTCTGCGCGGCGCTGGCCGGCTATGCGCTGGCCCGGCTGAAGTTCCGCGGTTCGGAGAGCTTCACGGTGACGATCCTGCTCACCTACGTGATGCCGGGCGCGCTGCTGTTCATCCCGCTGTACCAGCTGATGAGCGGGATCGGCCTCAACGATTCGCTGTGGTCGCTGGTGCTCGCCTACCCGACGTTCACCCTGCCGTTCGCGACGTGGCTGCTCGTCGGCTACTTCAAGTCGATCCCGGCCGACCTCGAAGAGGCCGCGCTGGTCGACGGCTGCACGCGGTTCGGGGCGTTCCGCCGGATCGTGCTGCCGCTGGCCAAGCCGGGCCTGCTCGCGGTCGCGCTGTTCACGCTCACCAACGCGTGGAACGAGTTCCTGTTCGCCTTCGTGTTCATCACCAAGGACGACTACAAGACGCTGCCCGTCGGCATGCAGTCGATGATCTTCGGTGACGTCGTGCCGCAGGGGCAGCTGGCCGCGGCCTCGCTGCTGATCAGCATCCCGGTGGTGCTCATGTACGGCTTCGGGCAGCGCTTCCTGACCGAGGGCCTCACCGCGGGGGCCGTGAAGGGATGAGCGCCATCACGGAGGAGCACGTCGCCACGGCGTCCCGGCCGAGCGACCTGCGCATCACCGACCTGCGGGTGGCCAACGTGGCCGGCGTGCCCTTCCGCTCGTCGATCATCCGGATCGACACCAACCAGGGCCTGGCCGGCTACGGGGAGGTGCGCGACCAGGCCAGCGCGACCTACGCGCTCGTGCTCAAGAGCAGGCTCGTCGGGGAGAACCCCTGCAACGTCGACAAGATCTTCCGCAAGATCAAGCAGTTCGGCTTCCACGGCCGCCAGGGCGGCGGCGTCTCCGGCGTCGAGATGGCGCTGATGGACCTGGCGGGCAAGGCCTACGGTGTGCCCGCGTACGCGCTGATCGGGGGGCGGTTCCGGGACGAGGTCCGCTGCTACGCGGACACGCCGTCGCTGCCGGACCCGCACGAGATGGGCGCCCGGCTGCTGGAGCGCAAGCGGCGCGGGTTCACGCTGCTGAAGATGGACGTGGGCATCGACCTGCTGTGGGACGTGCCGGGGGCGCTGATCGCGCCACCCGGTGCCCGCGAGGACGTCACGACGATGCACCCGTTCACCGGCATCCAGGTCACCGCTCGCGGTGTCGGGCACCTGGTGTCCTATGTGGACATCGTGCGGTCGGTGGTCGGCTACGACGTCGCGCTCGCCGCCGACCACTTCGGCCACATCGCCCTCGACTCCGCCATCCGGATCGGCCGCGCGCTGGAACCGTTCACGCTGGCGTGGATCGAGGACCTGATCCCGTGGCAGCTGACCGACCAGTGGCGGCAACTCACCGAGGCCGTCGCCGTCCCGACGTGCACGGGGGAGGACATCTACCTGCTCGAGGGTTTCCGTCCGCTGCTCGACGCCGGGGCCATCCGCATCGTGCACCCCGACCCGGCGACGGCGGGCGGGATCGCGGAGACCAAGCGGCTCGGCGACCACGCGCAAGAACACGGGATCGCGATGGCGCTGCACCTGGCGGCGTCCCCGATCGCGACGATGGCGTGCGTGCACCTGGCCGCCGCCACGGAGAACTTCCTCGCCCTCGAACACCACGCGGCCGAGGTGGACTTCTGGAGCGACCTCGTCACCGGCCTGCCCCGCCCCCTGATCCGCAACGGCCACATCACGGTGCCGGACACCCCGGGCCTCGGATTCGGCGACCTCGACGAGGACCTGCTGCGCCGCCACCTCGACCCGCGCGACCCGGTGTTCTTCGCGGAGACGACGCACTGGGACGCCGAATCGAGCCACGACCGGCTGTGGAGCTAGGCGCGGCCCTGCTCGGCGCGCCACTGCTCGTACTCGGGCCGGGCCTCGTCGGACAGCGGGTAGTACCGCCGCAGGTCGCCGCCCTCGGACAGCCGGATTCGGGAGAACTCCTCCCACTCCGCGTGCTCCTGCGCGTGGGCCACCAGCGCGGGGGCGAGCTTGACCGGCACCACGACGGCCCCATCATCGTCGGCGACGACGATGTCGCCTGGCTCGACCAGCGTGCCGCCGCACGCCACCGGTACGTTGACGGCGGCCGGGACGATGCCGGTCTGGGCGTGGAAGTTCGGCGTGGCGCCACGGATCCACAGCCCGAGGCCGAGTTGCTTGGCCTCGCCGGTGTCGCGCAGGCAGCCGTCGACGATCACGCCGAGGCCGCCGCGGCCCCTGAAGTAGGTCAGCATCATCTCGCCGAACACGCCGCTTTCCATGTCCCCGCGCGCGTCGACGACGATCATGTCGCCGGGCCGGGCGTGGTACATGACGTGCCGGTGCAGCTGCTTCTCCGGTTCTTCGTATTCGTCGACGGGGTACAGGTCTTCCCGCTTCGGCAGGAACTGCAGCGTCAGCGCCGGGCCGGCCACGCGCACGCCGGGGGTCACCGAAACCGGGCCGCGGATGAAGGCGCTGCGGATGCCCATGCGGCTCAGCTCCCCGCTGGCCGTCGCGCTGCCGATGGCCGCGAGGGCCGCACTGAGCTCGGCGGGCGGGCGAACGATGTCGGGCGTCTCGACCACGTCGGTAGCTCCCTCGGTCCACATGGGCGGAAACTGTCGGAGTTCCTTCCCGAGCCTAGTCCGGCGAACGCGCCGCCGCCGGGACAAAGTTCGGTTGGCTTCAGGGCGTGAACCCGTTTTCCGGCAACGGCAGCGTGAGCCGGAAGCAAGCACCTTCCCCGAGCGTGGTCTCGAGTTCGACGTCGCCGCCGTGGGCGCGGGCGAGGGAACGGGCGATGGCGAGGCCCAGGCCGGCGTCGGCGCCGGGCGTGCGCGTCCGGGAGCGGTCGGCCCGGTAGAAGCGGTTGAAGACGCGGCTCGCCTGCTCGGCCGTCATCCCCGGACCCTCGTCGGCCACCTCGAGCACCGCGCGGCCGTCCGCCGTCCCGACCCCGATGCGCACGCGCGAGCCCGGTGGCGTGTGGGCGGCGGCGTTGCCCACGAGGTTGGTGACGACCTGCCGCAGCCGCGCTTCGTCGGCGTCGACCGGGGCCGGGCCGGGCGGGCCGGCCCCACCCGGGCCGGTCAGGGAAACGGCGCGGGCCGGGTCGAGGGCCCGCAGGTCGTGCCGGGCGTCGCCGGCGAGGGTGCGCAGGTCCATCGGAGCCCGGTCGAGCTGCTCTTCCGGTGCCTCGTCGAGCTGGGCGAGCAGCAGCAGGTCCTCGGTCAGCGCGGTGAGCCGGGTGGCTTCGCGGTCGATGCGGCGCATCGTTTCGTCCACATCGGACGGTCCGGCCAGTGCGCCCATCCGGTAGAGCTCCGTGGACCCCTTGATGCCGAACAGCGGGGTGCGCAGTTCGTGGCTGACGTCCGAGACGAACGTGCGCATCCGCGCTTCGGACGCGGCCCGGTCGGCGAAGGCCCGTTCGAGCTGGCCGAGCATCGTGTTGAGCGACCCCGCGAGGTGCCCGATCTCCGTGCCGGGCGACGCGAGGTCCGGGACGCGCCGGGTGAGGTCGCCGCCGGCGATCGCCGCGGCCGTGTGCTCGATCCGGCGCAGCGGCCGCAGGCCCCGGCCGAGGGCGAGCCAGCCGGCCGCGGTCAGCACGACGAGCAGGGCGGCGCCGGTGACCAGGCTGCTCGTCCGCAGCTGGGCGATCGTGGCGTCGGCTTCGGCGAGCGGCGCGGCCGAAACGACCGTCCCGCCCCAGCGGGCGGCGGGCCGCGCGACGGCCCGCCAGCGCTGCGACCCGTCGATGGCGTCCAGGTCGACGGCCGTCCCGTCGGCGGGAACCGTGCGCAGCGCGTCGATCGGCGGCAGTGCCGCCCCGTCCACCCGCGACGAGTGGAGGCCGCCCGCCACCGCGCCGCTCGCGTCGAGGTACACGACGTACGGGGTGCCGAACAGCGCGAGCGCGGGATCGACGAGATCGGGCCGCACGGCCGGGCTCGCGGCCGGGGGCGGCCCCGCCGCCAGGGAGATGAGCTCGGTCATCGAGCGCAGCTGGCCGTCGAGGCGGTCGAGCTGGAAGCGCTCCAGCTGCTCGGAAACCAGCGCGCCGATCAGGGTCAGGCCGGCGAGCAGCAGGCCCGCGGTGAGCAGCAGCAGCCGGGCCCGCAGGGAAAGCCGCCTCACCGGCGGGGCTCCCGCAGCACGTAGCCCACGCCGTGCACGGTGTGGACGAGCTTCGGCTCCGCGGTGTCGACCTTGCGCCGGAGGTAGGAGATGTAGGTGTCGACGATGCCGGCGTCCCCGCCGAAGTCGTCGCGCCACACCCGGTCGAGGATCTGCGCCTTCGACACCACCCGCCCGGCGTTCTCCATCAGGTAGTGCAGCAACCGGAACTCCGTGGCGGACAAGCGGATCGCCTGCCCCTCGCGGGTCACCTGGTGCCCTTCGGCGTCGAGCGCGAGCGGGCCCACCGTGAGCACGGCCGCCGGGTGGCCCGCGGTCCGGCGGAGGATCGCGCGGATCCGCGCGATCAGCTCCGCCAGGTCGAAGGGCTTCGTCACGTAGTCGTCGGCGCCGAGGGACAGGCCGGTGACCTTGTCGGACTGGCGGTCCCGCGCCGTCAGGAACAGGACGGGCACCGGCGCGCCGTGGCCCGGGTGCCGCTCGCGCAGCCGCCGGACCACCTCGAAGCCGTCCATGTCCGGCAGCATGACGTCCAGCAGCACCAGGTCGGGCGGCTCCGCGGTCGCCGCGGCGACGGCTTCCCGCGCGGTGGCCGCCGACGTCACCCGGAAGCCGGCGAACCGCAGCGCGGCGGAAAGCAGCTCGCGGACGGTGGGCTCGTCGTCCACCACCAGCAGCCGGGACGTCATCGCTTCCATACCCGCGAGGATACGGAGATCCCGTCGGCGAGCAGGGAGCCCGCGAAGCCGGCCACCGCGCCGCCCGCGAGCCCGGCCAGCACCGCGAGCAGCGGGTTCGCCGTCACCCGCGCGGCGAAGACCGGCAGCGAGAAGCCGAACGCGCCGACGGTGACGTCGACGGAAATCCGCGACAGCAGCGTCACGACGGCGAGCACCGCACCGGTCGCCGGAGCGAACCACCCGGTGAAGGCCGCGGCCCGGCGCAGCGGTCCGCCGGGCCGGCGGCGCCCGGCCGCCAAGGCGAGGCCCCAGCCCAGCAACACGACGGCCGACAGCCCGAGCAGCGGGCCGCCCGTCGGGACGGGCGCGGCGTGCAGCGCACACGAGAACACGCCCGAGGAGCTGATCGTCCACGGCACGCCGAGCCCCAGCAGCACGGCACCGCACACCAGCTGGGGGAGGGCGAGCAGGACACCTCCGGCCGCGGCACCGCCGCCGAACGCCCAGGCCACGGTCAGAGACAGCACCACGAGTCCGGCTGCCGGCCACCGCGCGGCCCGCAACCCCGTGGCCACGGCGGGGAATCGCGTGACGAGCCAGCAGACTCCGACGACCACCAGCGCCCCGGCCACCGCACCCACCACCGCCGGACCGACGGCCACGGAGAATCCGGCGTCGAACCGGCCGGAAAGGGGCAGGCGCGCGGGACCGATGGCTCGCCCGCAGCCACCCGCACCACCTGCCGTGACGCCGGCCGGCATCGTCAGAGTTCCCCGGGCGAAGAGCGCGATCGCGGCGAGTCCCACCGGCAGAGCCACCGCCGCCACGGCACCGCGGACGAGCACCCCGGTTTCGCGGCGCCGCAGCAGCAGCGACCCCAGCACCACCGCGCCCGCCAGGGAAACCCCCAGCGGCAGCACGTCGAGGCCGCCCCGCACGGCGATCGGGAGCCCACCGGCCGGGGTCGTGCCGACCTCGGCCGAGCCGCCCGCGGCCAGTGCGACGGCCGCCGCCGTCAGCGCGCCGAGCCCTCCGAAGCGCCCGGCGCCCAGGAGGGCCAGGCCGGCCGCGGCGACCCCCGCCATGGCGAGCAAGGCGGCGGCCGCCGCCAGCAGGCCCCGGCCCGCCTCCCGCATCACACGTCCCGGCGCTGGAAGACCACGAACGCCACGGCCAGCACGGCCGCGACCCCGGCGCACATCCCGGCCAGGTTCAGCCACGGGTGCGGGAAATCGGGATCGGGGACCGTCTTGAAGACCGCGGCCGCGCCGAGCGTCGGCCAGTAGAAGAGCAGGCCGTGCAGCCACGCCGGAAAGAGCCCCGCGAAGCCGGGGACCAGGAAGACGATCCCGACCAGGGTGGCGAGCGCGCCCGCCGTCGCCCGCATGATCGTGCCCAGCCCGACCGCGAGCAGCGCGATCGCCGCGAGGTAGAGCCCGCCGCCCGCCACGGCCGAGAGCACGCCGGAATCGCCGATCCGCGCGTGCGGCACGCCGTGGGCGGCGAGGACGGCCTGGCCGAGGAAGAAGGCGGTGAACATCAGCACCTGGCCCGCCACCACGGCGACCGCGACCGCCACGACCACCTTGGCCGCCAGCAGCCGGTGCCGCCGGGGCGTCGCGGTCAGGGACGTCCGGATCAGGCCGGTCGCGTGCTCGGAGGTGACGACGAGGATGCCGAGCACCCCGACGATGAGCTGCGCGACGATGTACGACGTCAGGCTGCGGCCGGTCGGGTCCCAGGGGTCGTCGCCGGGGTACTGCCGCGCGGCGGCGTTCATGGCGAGGGCGGTGATGCCGAGCCCGACCGCGAACAGGCACGCGAGGGTGTACCAGGTGGAACGCAGGCTGCGTACTTTGATCCACTCGGCGCGGACGGAGTGGGCGAAGGACACGCTCATGCGACGGCCCCCTGGTAGTCGGTGCGGTCCTTGGTCAGTTCCATGAAGGCGTCTTCCAGCGAGACGCGCTGCGGCGTGAGCTCGGCGAGCGCGACACCGTGGTAGGCCGCGACCTTCCCGATTTCCGCGCTCGTCATGCCGGACACGACGAGCGACGCCTCGGTCCCTTCCCGCACGGCGGCCCCGGCCGTGGTCAGCAGCCGCGCGAAGCCCGGCTCGGAGGTGCGGACGACCACGGTGCCTTCACCACGCACGAGCTCGCTCACGGTGGTGTCGGCGACGAGCCGTCCCCGGCCGATGACGACCAGGTGATCGGCGGTCTGCGCCATCTCGCTCATCAGGTGGCTGGACACCAGCACCGCCCGGCCCTCGCGGGCGAGCGAACGCATGAAGTCCCGGATCCAGCGGATCCCTTCGGGGTCGAGGCCGTTCACCGGCTCGTCGAAGATCAGCACCCGCGGATCGCCGAGCAACGCGGCGGCGAGACCGAGCCGCTGCCGCATCCCGAGCGAGAACCCGCCCGCCCGCTTGCCGGCCACCCCGTCCAGCCCGGTCCGGCCGAGCACCTCACCGACCCGGCGGCGGGGGAGGCCGTTACTCACCGCGAGAGCCAGCAGGTGGTCGTGAGCCTTCCGGCCACCGTGGACGGCCCCGGCGTCGAGCAAGGCGCCCACCTCGGTGAGCGGCACGGGCAGGTCCCGGTAGCGCCGCCCGCCGATGGTGACCGAGCCCCGCGTCGGCGCGGCCAAGCCCACGATCATCTTCATGGTCGTGGACTTGCCGGCACCGTTGGGCCCGAGGAACCCGGTCACCTGCCCGGGGTGGACGGTGAACGACAGGTCGTCCACCACGGTTTCGGGCCCGTACCGCTTGGTCAGGCCCCGGATTTCGATCGTCATGCCCCGAGGGTGGTGGCCCCGCCTGGCCGGATCCTGGGAGGTGCTGGGAGAACTCTGAGAATCCGGCCGTCAGGGGTGGCCCGGGGTGGGGATCGCCCCGGAAATCGCAACCGGACCGCCGGGCCGGACGGTCAACAGATCGGCGGCGTGTCCGGCCGGACCACCACGCTCGGAGTCCGCGCCGCCTGGTCACCGCTCGGGGCGGGCAGTGGGCAGACCCGGACCACCGGCGGCCCCGCGTCCGCGCGGTTACCGCTGTTGTCGAACGTGATCGGCCCTCCCGCGCCCGCCACCGCCTGGCCGCTCGAGGAGAACCCGCTGATCGCCGTGTTGACCTGGCTGCGCTGGACCGGTTTCGCCGACGGGAGCGTCCGCAGGGCCGCCGAGATCGTGGTCACCGAGTCGTAGCCGTTGACCGCCCAGCCGTCGTCGAGGTGGGTTGCGTCGAAGCCGGCGGCGGCGAAGGCCGTTTCGAGGTCGCGGAAGCCCGGGTTGTCGCCGCGGAAGCGGTCGGCGCCGGAGACCAAAGTGGACACCAGGCGGATCCGGCCGTCGGTGAAGCCGGGCGAGCGCAACGCCCGCAGGCGGAGGTCCTCCAGCATCGCGTCGTCCTCCGGCGAGCGGACCCGGAGGCCGTCGGACGTGCTGACCACGGTGACCGACCCGGCCGCGCACCGGCCGCCGACCAGGGCTTCGTCGAGGCTGAAGAGGAACCGGGCCAGGTCGCCGCCGCGCGCGATGTAGAGCACTTCGACGTCCTTCGCCGTGCCGCAGACCCGTTGCGCGGTCAGCGGGACCGTGCTGGCTTCGTCGGCGTCGAACTTGACCTCGGTGATCTTGCCGCCGAACCGGCGCTGCATCAGCGGCAGCGCGGTGCACGGGTACGGGTCGGAGCCGCCGGTGGGCACCATCAGGAAGTCCGGACGGCCGGGCAGGGCCGCCGCGAGCCGCTCGATCTGCACGGCGTTCCGGTAGGCGACGCGGTAGAAGTAGTCCTTCCCGACGCCGCGCGGGTAGGTGATGTCCGGGTCGCACGCGCTGAAGTCCGGCTGGTCGTCGCGGGACCCGGTCTGGTCGAAGCCCTCGGCGGTGATCAGGTCCGACACCATCGGGACCTTCGCCGCCGCCAGCAGGTCCGCCACCTCGGCCGAGCGCTGCCGGCTCAGCCCGAGTCCCGCGACCGCCACGACGGCCGGGTCGTCCGCGAGTTCCCGGGCCACTTCGACGGCCTCGCCGGCCGGCCCGTAGGCGCCGATGTTCGCGACCACCAGCCGCATCGGGTGCAGGCAGCCGGTGTCGTTGGCGTGGCGCTGCCCGGCGGCCATCCCTTCGAGCTCGTGCAGGGCGCGCCCGCCGGCGTTGCGGTCGGTCAGCGTCAGCAGCACGCCGACCGTCACCGGGGTGCCCTGGGGATCGCACTTGCCCGCGGCGGCGGCGTTCTGCCGCTCGACCACGTGCAGCACGGCGGAGAAGCGGTCGAGGCCGAAGTCGTACGAGCCGTCGCTGAGCCCCACGCACTCGTCGGCCGCCGACCAGGCGGAGCCGTCGAACCAGCCACAGGTCACCGCCCGCCGCAGCGGGCGGTGGAAGACCAGGCCGCCCGCCAGCAGGAGCACGACGGCGAGCACGGCGGAAAGCCGCCACCAGTCCGTCCACCGGTGCGGGAAATCCCGGTTCGGATCGGGGACGAACAGCCAGCGGAAGCGCGGGGCCACGGCGGGTCCTTTCGGGACGGGAGGTCAGTACCGGTTGCGGTCCGCCGAGTAGCGGCCGGCCCGGTCGAGGAACGGCTGCCGGTCCGCGACGCCCTCGCTTTCGGCCAGTTGCAGGAAGCCGTGCCAGGCGAGCTGCCGCAGGGCGGCGATGTCCTCCGGCCGCGTCACGCACGGGTCCCGTTCCAGCGCCGGCACGATGCCGAGCAGCGCGTCGGTGTGCCCGGCCGGGGTCGGTGGCCGGCCGATCCCCCGGATCTCCGCCGGATCCGTCACCCGCGGATCGGGGGTGACGACCACGGCGTCGAACAGCGCCAGCCACCGCGCGGACGGCAGTTCGGGCAGCAGGACGGCCAGCGAGTCCGCGACCTTCGCGCGGCCGCCGAGCATCAGCTCGTGGTGCCACCGCCCGGCCCGGTCGTCCGGGTGGGTTTTCCCGCGCAGGAGCCGGAAAACGCCGTCCCAGCCGGTCCGCGCGTCCGCGCGGGCGGCCAGTGCCCGGAGGCCGAGGTAGCGGGCCAGCGGGTGGAGCCGGCGTTCGCCGTCGCCGGAAGCGGGCCACAACGTCGGCGAGGTGTAGAGCGGCGAACCGAGGCCGAAGGGCGGCGGCAGCAGGCGGACGAGCGTCCCGGCCTCCTGCCAGGTCCGGGCGGCCGACAGCGTGATCAGCGCCTCGGCCGAGGCGTCGTCCGGCCGCCGGTGCGGGTCGAGACCACCGACGAAGATCCGCAGCAGGTACCGGTCGGCGCGCCCCTCCTCGTCCGGGTCCGGGCCGTCCAGGAGCGCGTCCGGATCGTCGAGCAACCGCGGGTTTTCCGCCAGCCGGCGCAGCACGAACCCCGTCGCGGCCGGGTGGCCGTGGGTGAGCCGGAACGCCGTCCGGGCGGTGCGCTCCGACGTCGTCCAGTCTTGGCTGCGGGCCAGCTGCAGCACCTCGGACGAACTCAGGTCGGTGACGTCGACCCGCACCCGGGGGCCGTCCACCGGATCGGCTCCCGGCCAGGGCACGGCGCCCGCCGCGGCCGGCCCGGCACTGGTCGTGACCACGGTGAGCGGATCGGGCCGCCGGTTCTCCGGCGTCGGCCGGCTGCCGGCGATCGCGTCGCGCACGCGCAGCAGCGAGCGGACGAAGGTCACCGCCTCCGGGACGTCGCCGTCGTCCAGCAGCAGGAGCATCTGCGGCGGCCGGCCCCGCACGCGGGCGTGGCTGCGGCGCAGGTCCGCGAGGAACGCGCCGACCAGGACGTCGTCCACGCCGCGGCGGACGAGCGGGTCCGCGCTCCCGGCCCGGGCGCTGAGCTCGATCAGCGTGGTCTCGGGGTTCTTGGCGAAGTCCTGGTCCTGGTGCCTGAACCAGTCCACGGCGTCGCCCCAGGAGAACCGCATCAGGCCGCCCCCGCGGTACAGGCGGTTCAGCGTGCTCCGGGTGACTTCCGCCGCCAGCCTCGGGACCAGCTCGGACAGCCCGGGCACCTGGACGTGCACGAGGGCGAACGAATCACGGGCCAGTGCCGTGAGGAAACTGTCGAGCGCGGGTTTCCGTTTGTATTCGTTGAGCCGTTCCCGCAGCCGGGTCAGCTGGTCGCCGGGAAGCAGCCCGGCGAAATTCGCGGTGATGGCCAGCTGGGCGACCAGGGAACGCGGAAAAGTCACCGGATATCCCCGGACACCCACTCCCAGCCCGAGCATGATCGAGGTCAGCAACGGTCGCGGCGACGTCTGATCGCCGTCCGGCACCAGTGGCTGGACCAGCACGGAAGCCGTGCGGTCCCGCCAGTCCCGCAGCGCTTCCTGGAGGATCGCGGTCCGCCCGGAACCGCCGCAGCCGGTCAGGATCACGACCGGCCGCGGCCCGGCCGGCGCGTTTTCCCCGCGCGGTTCGGTCAGTTCCCCGATCAGCTCCAGGACCGACGTCCGGCCCACGAACATAGGTCCCCCTCGACGCCATTCGCTTTTCGCCGTTTCCCCGCGAAGACCGGAACTTTATCGTTTTCGCGCCGGCGGGAGGGCAAGAATGGCACGAAGCGGCCAAAAGGTCAGCCGAACGCCGGGCCGATGACCTGAATGCCGCAGTCCGCGGCACGCGGGGTGACCGGTGCTGCCGGATGGCCGAGGAGGGAACTGATCCGGCCGGGTCAGCCCTGTGCGGCGTGCACGGCCGGTTTGACGAATTCTTCGGCGAATTCGCGGAAGGTGGTGGGCGTGGTGTTCGCGGCGGTGCGCGGGGCGGCGTTGTTGATACCGCGTTCGCCGGCGAGGTCCATGTCCAGCATGGACCGGGCCATCGCCTCGGAAAACCCGCGGCCGACGAGGAACTGCCCGACGGCGGCGCGGTCTCCGCGCCGGAACCGGACGGGCGTGCCGAGTACTTCGGTCAGCACTTCGGCGATTTCCCGGTGCGACAGGTCTTCGCCGCCGAGCACCTCGACCGACTCCTGCCCGGTCCAGGTGTGGTCGAGCAGGTACTCCGCCGCGAGCGCCGCGATGTCCTTCGTCGCGATCCAGGGCATCCTCGACTCGGCGGGCACGGTGCCCGAAACCACGCCCTCCTTGATCGTGGCCACCTGCCGGAGGAGGTTGTCCATGAAGGCGGGCAGGGCCAGGGCGCGCACGTGCGCGCCGGTGCTGCGGAAGAGGTCCTCCATCGCGTGCGACGCGGACACGTGGCCGGCGTAGATCTGCGTCCCGCGCCCGAGTGCGGAGATGATCACGACGCGCGGCACCGCGTGGCGCACGACGGCGTCGGCGCCCGGGATCGAGGCGGTCACATAAGCCTCGTAGGGACTGCTCGCGGTCGCGGCCGCCGGCATGAGCCAGAACAGGGCGTCGGCGCCGTCGAGAGCGCGGTCGAGGACGTCGGGATCCCGGTGCGAGCCGACGACGACCTCGGCTCGCTCCCGGACGTCGGCGGGCAGCCGGCCCGGGTCCCGGACGACGACCCGGATCGGCTCGTCCCGCCGCAGCAGCGTGGCGACGAGCTTGCTGCCGATCTGCCCGGTCGGGGCGGTGATCACAATCATGGATGATGGCTCCGATCAGCGGGAAGCAGAAGTAAACTCGACTGTACCGTATACTTTGAGGTGGACGCCATGGCCCGACGTGGGGAAGCGCTACGCGAGCACATCCTCGACACGGCGAAGCTGGCCTTCCTGGAGGACGGCTTCGAGCGGACCTCCATGGACGCGATCGCGGCACGCGCCGAAACGTCGAAGCGTTCCCTGTACGCGCACTTCCCGACCAAGGATGCGCTGTTCCTCGCGGTCGTCGAGCGCGTCCGCGCCCTGTTCGGCGCCCGGATGCGCACGCCCGCCGAGTACGCCGGGGCGCCGGAGGACGCGGTCGTGCGGTACTGCGGGCGGTTCCTCCAGCTGGTGCGGTGGTCCTCGGTCGCGCGGATGCTGCGCCTCGGGATCGCGGAGGCCGATCGGCTGCCGGAGCTGGCGGCGGGCCTCTACGACGTCCTCTTCGGGACCACGGCCGACGACCTCGCGGCACACCTGGTGGCGGCACTGGGGCTGGCGACCGGCGAGGCCGAAGCGGTGGCGAACGAACTGATCGGCCTCGTCCTCCACCCGACGCTGCCGCGCCTGCTGTTCGGCATCGACGCTCCGGTGGACGAGCTGCCCGACGAGGCCGACTTGGCGGCGGAGGTCGATCTCGACCGGATCGGCCGGCTCTTCCGCGTCGTGCTCGGCTCGCGTCGGTGAGCCGACGGCCACCCCGGTAGGCCTCTGAACTGCGCAAATGCACTATACTGCGGCGGTATACACGCTGGGTATACTCCTGCGGTATAGTGATCCGCACCCCCGGGATCCCGGGGGCAAGGAGGGAATCAAGGGAATGTCGATTTCACACACCTTGCTCGCTTTGCTCGAGTCCGGGCCGCGGCACGGCTACGACCTGAAACGGGCGTACGACGAGCAGTTCGGGCAGGACCGCCCGCTGGCTTACGGCCAGGTCTATTCGACGTTGTCACGGCTGCTGCGCAACGGCATGGTCGAGGTCGCGGGCGTCGAGAGCGGCGAGGGGCCGGAGCGGAAGCGCTACACGATCACCGACGCGGGGGTCACCGACGTCGAAACGTGGCTGCGCACGCCGGAAAACCCGCAGCCGTACCTGCAGAACACGCTCTACACCAAGGTGGTGCTCGCGCTGTTGTCCGGCCGCAGCGCCGCCGACGTGCTCAACGTCCAGCGCGGCGAGCACCTGGACGTGATGCGGGCGCTCACCAAACGCAAGCGCGGGGGCGACCTCGCCGATCAGCTGATCTGCGATCACGCTCTCTTCCACCTCGAGGCGGACCTGCGGTGGCTGGAGCTCACCGCCGCGCGCCTCGGCGAACTCGAACAGGCGGTGCGCTGATGACCGGGCCGGGAACGCCGTTGCTCGTCGGCAAGGGACTGTACAAGTCGTTCGGCCCCACGCGGGCGCTCGACGGGGCGGCGCTGTCGGTCTCGGCGGGGGAGGTGCTCGCGATCATGGGCGCGTCCGGGTCGGGCAAATCGACGCTGCTGCACTGCCTGGCCGGCATCATCCGGCCGGACGCGGGCACCATCGGCTACCGCGGCGCCGACCTCGCCGGGATGGACGACAAGGGCCGGAGTGCGTTGCGGCGCACCGACTTCGGCTTCGTGTTCCAGTTCGGCCAGCTCGTCCCCGAGCTGTCCTGCCTCGAGAACGTCGCGCTTCCGCTGCGGCTGACCGGAAGCCGGCGGAAGCAGGCCGAGGCCAAGGCGACCGAGTGGCTGGCCCGGCTGGAGGTCGACGGGCTGGCCAAGCGCCGCCCCGGCGACGTGTCCGGCGGGCAGGCGCAGCGGGTCGCGGTGGCGCGGGCGCTGGTGACCGGGCCGAAGGTGGTCTTCGCCGACGAACCGACCGGCGCGCTCGACTCGCTCAACGGCGAAAAGGTGATGCGGATGCTCACCGATGCGGCGCGGGAAACGCACGCCGCGGTCGTGCTGGTGACCCACGAGCCGCGGGTGGCCGCCTATTCGGACCGGGAGATCATGGTGCTCGACGGGCGCACGGTCGACCGGGAGCTGGTCGCATGATGCGGGAGCTGGCGCTGGGCCTCCGGCTGGCCGTCGGGGGCGGCCGGATGTCCGGCGCGGCGCTGCTGCGCCTGGCGATGACCGCGTTCGGGATCGCGCTCGCGGTCGCCGTGCTGCTGCCCGCGGCGGCGGTCCACCACCTGGTCGGCGCGCAGGCGGAGCGCAAGGCGGCGATCACGCAGATCACCCAGCCGCGCGCGGGCGTCGCCCCGCTGCTGGCCTACAACTGGTACGCGTCGCTCGGTGAGGACTTCGCGCAGGTCACCGCGGTCGCGCCGACCGGGCCGAGCTCGCCGGTGCCGCCGGGGCTCAGCCGGCTGCCGGCGCCGGGGGAGCTCGTCGTGTCGCCGGAGCTGGCCGCGAAGCTGGCCGGACCGGACGGCGGCTCGTTCAAAGCGCAGCTGCCGGGGCGCGTCGTCGACCGGATCTCGCGGGAAGGCGTCTCCGGCGCGGGCGATCTGACCGCGTACTACGGCGTGCCGGCCGCGCAGATCGAAGCCGAGGGCGCCGACAGCAGGAAGGTCTACGCGTTCGGCCGGCCCTACACCGGGCTCGGGCTGTCGGCGCTCATGCTGGGCATCATCCTGCCGACCGCCGCGGTCCTGCTGCTGCCGTTGCTGATCTTCGTGACCACCGCGTCGCGGATGGGCGCGGCGCAACGGGAACGCCGGCTCGCCGCGCTGCGGCTGCTCGGCCTGGATTCCCCGCAGGTCAAACGGATCGCGGCGGCCGAATCGCTGGTCGGGGCCGTGCTCGGGCTCGCGGCCGGGATCGGGTTCTTCGCCCTGCTGCGCACGTTCGTCGCCGACATCCTGCCGTTCGGCCTGCGGATCTTCCCGGAGGACCTGGTCCCGTCCTGGCCGCTCGTCGTGGTGATCGTGCTGCTGGTCCCCGGGCTCGCGGTCGGCTCGGCGCTGTTCGGGCTGCGCCGCACGATCGTGGAACCGCTCGGCGTGGTCCGCCAGGGCAAGCCGGTGCGCCGGCGGATGTGGTGGCGCTGGGCGCTCACCACGATCGGCGTGCTGTTACTGGCCGCCACCCTGGCCTTCGAGCGGGGGACCGGCGACACGCCCGCCGCGCTGGCGCTCTCGGTGGGCAGCGTGTTCCTGCTCGTGGGCGTCGCGGCCCTGCTGCCGTGGCTGGTCGAGCGGCTCGTGGAGCGCCTGCACGGCGGTTCGCCGTCGTGGCAGCTCGCGATCCGGCGGCTGCAGCTGGACAGCGGCACCGCCAGCCGCGTGGTGTCCGGCCTGGTCGTCGTGCTCGCCGGCACGATCCTGATCCAGGGCGTGATCACCTCGCTCGCGAGCGAGGACAACCGGCAGGCCACTCCGCACGGCGTGACCGCCGCCCCGGTGCAGGTGCAGACCACCGCCGCGCACGAGGCCGAGGTCGGCAAGCTGGTGGCGGCCGCGCCCGGGGTGACCGGCGTGCACCCGGCCCGGACCCTGATGTTCCGGTCCGGGGAGCAGCGCGACTACGGCATGGTCGGCGACTGCGTGGCGCTCCGGGTGCAGGCGGACATCGGCGACTGCTCCGACGGCGACGCGTTCTACCTGACACCCGCACAGGGCGGCGCGGCCCCGACCGGCAAAGTGGTGCTGCAGGGCTATTCCCGCACCGGGGACGTGAACGGTCCGGAGTGGACGGTCCCGGGCACCATCCGGGTCGTGCGGTCGGACGACGCGGCGAAATCCGGCCAGAGCCTGCTGGTCACGCCCGGCGCGCTCCACGGGCTCGCCCTCCCGGCGTCCTCCGTCGCGGTCTACGTGTCGGGCACCGGCGACCCGCAGGCGCTGACCGACGACGTCGCGCGGGCGGTCCAGCCGCTCGCCTGGAACGCCACGGCGACCAAGAGCGACTACCTCGGGGAGTTCCGCGCCCGCGACCAGCGGCTGGTGGAGAGCTTCCGCGCGGTGCTGATCACGGCGTCGCTGTTCGTGCTGGCGGTGGCCGCGATGAGCCTGCTGATGCTCTCGATCGAGCAGATCAGCGAACGCCGGCGCCCGCTGGCGGCGCTGTCCGCGGCCGGCGTGCCGATCGGGGTGCTGGCGCGAGGGGCGTTGTGGCAGACCGGAATCCCGGTGGTGGTCGGCGTGGTCCTGGCGGTCGCGGCGGGCCTCGGGCTGACGGCGCCGATCCTGCGCCTGGCGGACCGGCCGATGATCATCGACATCCCGGTGCTGCTCACCCTGGCGGCGACCACGGTGGCGGCGGTCCTGGTGGTGACCGCGCTGACGATGCCGTTGCTGAGGCAAGTGACCCGGCTGGACACGCTGCGCTCGGAATGAGCCGGGGCCGGTCGGCCCCGGCCCGGCTCGCCTGCCGGGCGCGCGGGTTCGCCTGCCGGGCGCCCGGGCTCGCTTGCGCGGTGCTCGGGTGCGCTGCCGGGTGCGCGGGTTCGCTTGCGCGGTGCTTGCGCAGTGCTTGGGCGTGCTGCCGGGTGCGCGGGTTTGCTCGCGCGGTGCTTGGGCGCGCTGCCGGGTGCTCGGGCGTGCTTGCCCGGTGCTCGGGCGCGCCGCCCGGCACCCCGGCTCGCCTGCCCGGCGCGTCCGGGCAGGCCGGCCGTGGTCCCGGCGGCGGTGAACCTCCGCGAGCAGCAGCGGCGCCGGCGCGGCCTAGCACCGCGCCGGCGCTGGTCACCGCCCGCAGGGACCGAAGTACCGGCACTCGATCAACGCCCGCGGGTCGAGGGACCGTGCGCGCGGCTCGAGGGTGTCGAGCAGGGTCGCGATCTCGTCCAGGTCCACGACACCCGCCGCGGTCAGCGGGAAGAACCGCTCCCCGGTGTCGTGGTCGGGGCAGCCGCTGCCGCGCAGGTTGCCCGCCGGGACGAGGGCGAAGACCTCCTCGCCCTCGTTGCCGAACGTGAAGTAGCTCTGCAGCCGCACCGGGGTGGTGTCGCCGACGTCGTTGATCTGCTGGCCGCCGTAGGTCTCCGGGTAGTGCCAGCCCGCGTGCACGTCGTTGGCGAACCACACCCGCGCGGGGTCGCTGTCGCCTTCGAGGAGCCAGCCCCGGGCGGTGAGGAACTCGTGCACCCCGAGCTGGCGGGCGACCATGAGGTCGGACGTGGTCATCGCGGTCCCTTCGGACGAAGTCGGGTACTCACGCTCAGTGTCGCGCTTGGCCGGTTTCCACGACCGGGTGACCCGCGTCCGGGAAGCGAGACACCGGGCCGGCTACACGATGCCCGCCGCGATCAGCTGCTGCCAGATCTCGCCCTGGTCGACGACCTCGACGCCGTGCTTCTCGGCCTTCGTCAGCTTGCTCGCCCCGACGTCGGCGCCGGTGATGAGCAGGTCGGTACTGGCCGAAACCGACGTCGCCGTGGTCGCGCCCGCCTTCTCGCAGAGCCGCTGGAACGTGGGGCGGGGGACCTTCTCGCCCGACCGGGGGTCGCTGATCGAGCCGGTGACCACCACCGTCTTGCCCGCCAGCGGCGCGCCCGCCGCCACGACCGGCGGGAGGTCCTCTTCGCGCACGTCCAGCGAAACGCCGGCCTCCCGCAGGCGCTCGAGCTCGGGGCGCAGCCGGGTGAGGTGCTCGATCAGCGACGCGGCGACCTTCGGCCCGATGTCCTCCACCGCCACGAGCCCCTCGACCCCCGCCTCCACGACGTCCTCCAGGGAGCCGAACCCGGCCCGGCACAGGCGGGCGGCCGTGCCTTCGGACGCCATCGGGATGGCCAGCCCGATCAGCGCCCGGCGCAGGCCGACCGCCCGGCTCGCGTCGATCGACTCGATCATCCGGGTGGCCGAAACCTCGCCGATGCGGTCGAACTCGAGCAGCTTTTCCTTCGTCAGCCCGTAGAAGTCCGACGGGTGCTCCAGGATGCCCGCCTCGGCCAGCCGTTCGATCCACACGCCGCCGATGGCGTCGATGTCCGCCGCCGCCCGCGACGCCCAGTGGATCAGCCGCCGCACCGTCTGGGCCGGGCAGGACACGTTGGTGCAGAACAGTTCCCGGCTGTTGCCCTGCTCGGTCAGCGGCTGCCCGCACGACGGGCACACCTCCGGCGGGACGATCTCCCGCTCGGCGCCCGTGCGCTTCGAGGCGTCGAGCACGCCCGCGACGAACGGGATCACGTCACCCGCGCGGCGCACCAGCACGGTGTCGCCGATCTTGATGCCGCGGGCGCGGATCACCTCCTGGTTGGCCAGGGTCGCGCGGGTGACCGTGGTCCCGCCCACGAAAACCGGCTCCAGCCAGGCGACCGGGGCGATCTTGCCGGTCTTGCCGACGTCCCAGACCACCTCGGACAGCACGGTGGTCTTCTCCTCGGCGGCGAACTTGAACGCCAGCGCCCCGCGGGGCGAGCTCGACCGGGTGCCGGCCGCCGCGTACGCGTCCCGGCTCGCCAGCCGCAGCACGGCGCCGTCGAGGTCGTAGTCCAGGTCGTTGCGCTGCTGTTCGATCTCGCCGATCACGCTCTGCGCCTCGGCGGCGCCGGCGCACCGCCGCATGTCGGCCGCGGTGAAGCCGAGGGTGTGCAGAGCGCTGCCGAGATCGGTCTCCGCGCTGTCGGGCTCGGTGTACAGGTCGAAGGCGAAGAACCGCAACCGGCGCTCGGCGACCGTCGCGGGGTCTTTCGCGCGCAGCGTGCCGGCGGCGGCGTTGCGCGGGTTGATCAGCGGTTTGTCCGGGTGCGCGGTGTTGTAGGCGGCGAAGGTGGAGCGCAGCATGACGGCCTCGCCGCGGACCTCGACGCGGCCCGGCGCCTCGACCTGCTCCGGGATCCCGTCGGTCAGGGCGCGCACGAGCATCGTGACGTCGTCGCCCGTCGTGCCGTCGCCGCGGGTGACGGCCCGGGCCAGCCGCCCGTTTTCGTAGACGACGGCCAGCGACAGGCCGTCCAGCTTCGGCATCACGACCACCGGCTGGCCGGGGAAGCGGCCGAAGAACGCCTCGACCTGCTCGGGTTTGGTCGCCTTCTCCAGCGACAGCATCGGGCGCGAGTGCCGGATCGGCGCGTGCAGCACCGCGGGCGCGCCGACCTGGTCGAGGGGGTTCGGGTCGGGCGTGAGGTCCGGGTGCGCCTCGATCAGGCTCCGCAGCTCGTCCTCGACCGCGTCGTACTCCGCGTCGGCCACCAGCGGCGACCCCCGGTAGTAGGCGTCACGCAGCACCGTGATGCGGTCGGCGAGTTCCTGGATGCGTTGCTGAGCGTTCACCCCGGGGACGTTACCGGGCACCCCCGACAAGAACCGCATCCTGGAAGAACTCCAGGGTTACGATGAAGATCATGCGATTCGCCATCAAGACCTCGCCGCAGAACACCGAATGGGCCGGCATGCTCGCCGTCTGGCAGGCCGCGGACGAAATCGAGCTGTTCGAGTCCGCCTGGACCTTCGACCACTTCTACCCCATCTTCTCCGACCCGACCGGACCCTGCCTGGAAGGCTGGGTGACGCTGACCGCGCTGGCCCAGGCCACGAAGCGGCTGCGGCTGGGCACGCTGGTCAGCGGCATCCACTACCGCCACCCCGCGCTGCTGGCCAACATGGCCGCGACGCTCGACATCGTCTCCGGCGGCCGGCTGGAGATCGGCGTCGGCGCCGGCTGGAACGAAGAGGAGTCCGGCGCGTACGGCATGGAGCTGGGCTCGATCAAGGCCCGCAGCGACCGGTTCGAGGAAGCGTGCGAGGTCCTCGTCGGGCTGCTGACGCAGAAGACCACGACGTTCCGGGGCGAGCACTACCAGCTGACCGACGCCCGCTGCGAGCCGAAGGCCGTCCAGCGGCCGCACCCGCCGATCTGCATCGGCGGCAGCGGCGAGAAGCGCACCCTGCGCACGGCCGCGAAGTACGCCCAGCACTGGAACTTCGTCGGCGGGACGCCCGAGGAGTTCGCCCACAAGCGTGACGTCCTGCACCGCCACTGCGCGGACGTCGGCCGCGACCCGGCGGAGATCACGCTGTCCTCGCACGTCCGGCTCGACCCGGACCTCGACTACGCGAAGGTCGCCGCCGAAGCCGAGGCGCTCGGGGAAGCGGGCGTGGACCTGGCGATCGTGTACCTGCCGCCGCCGCACACCCCGGCCGTGCTGGAGCCGTTGGCGAAGGCGCTCGAGCCGCTGCGCTGAACCGGCCGGTCAGGCCGGGGCACCCCGGGCGGCCACGGCCGCGGCGATGCCCGCGCGGTCGTAACTGCCGGTGGGCAGGGTGGCGCTGTGCGCGTGCCGGACCACGCCCCGGGCGTCGACGAGGATGCTGCCGGACCGCTGCAGCGCGCCGAAGACGGCCCGGTTCAGCCCTGCCCGCTCGTGCGGCGTGCCGCGGGGAGTGGTGAGGACCGGGAACGGGATCTCCTGCTCCGCCCGCCACGCGGCGGCCGTCGCGCGGTCCTCGGGGACGGCGATCAGGATCCGGACGCCGGCCGCCTCGAGCGCGGCGGCGTCCGCGGCGAGGGACCGGACGTGCCGCCGGCAGACCGGGCACGTCGTCGACCGCATGAAGTAGAGCAGCACGGCGTGGTGGCCGGGGAGCTGGACGGTCTGCCCGTCGGTGTCTTCCAGCACCAGCTGCGGTGCGGGCGATCCGGCTTCGAGCACGGTGGACTTCCTTTCACGGGTGGGATTTTCAGGCGGTGTACAGCCGGGCCCGGACCGCGGCCCGGGCCCGGTGCAGGTGGGACTTCATCGCCGGGGTGCTCAGCCCGAGCGCGCCGGCGACCGCCCGCCCCGGGTGCCCGAGGACGTCGCGCATGATGAGCACGCGGCGCTGGACGTCCGGCAGCGCGCGGATGGCTTCGGCGACGCGCTCGGCTTCGAGCCGCCTGAGGACCTCGTCTTCGGCCGACGCGGCGAGCCCGGGGTCGGCGACGTCTTCGAGCAGGCGCCGGGCGCGGCGCAGGCACTCGTTGCGGACGATCCGGAACATCCACGAGGCCAGCGCCGCCGAGGCCCGCAGGGACCCGATCTTGCGGTAGAGGACGAGCAGGGCCTCCTGCGCCGCGTCCTCGGCGTCCTGCGGCGACGCGCAGAGGTGGTCGGCGAAGCGCCGCACGTGCGGGTGGGCCCCGTGCACGACCGCGGTGATCGACTCGAGGTCGCCACCCTGCGCCGCTTCGACGAGCTGCTCGCTGACCCAACCCATCGCATCTCTCCCTCTCGGCGTGACCACACCCCATAAGAGGCTCCGGCGCCCCGAAAGGATTCACCGCCGGTCCGGGAAGGCGGCCCGGCGGGTGGCCGGCCCCGGACCGGCGGTGGGGTTGGTCGCTCAGCGTGTCCGGGGCCGGGGGCTTCCGGGCCGCCTCCCGCCCGCGGCGAGCGGTGCCGGTGGCGAGCCGTTGCCCGGCGCCGTCGTGTCGTGGCATTTCCCGCCGCCCGTCCGGAAACGCCGAACATCGAAAACCCCGGTTTCGTGATCAATGGACATCGTCACCTGTTTCCGTTACGACGGAGAATCTTTTTCACTCGATCGTGTGACGCTGAAATTCGGGCTCCGGTGTTGGTTGGCCAAAAGTAATGACGCCGGTAAGGTCGCCCCGTGGAGGGCAAACCGAATGGTTGACTATTTCGCCGCTCGCCTTCCGCGATTCCGGAACAGAAAGAAAGAGCCTTGGATTTCGAAGCGCTGGCCGGCGAGTTGCGGAACCTGCGGGAGAACGTCGCCGGGGTGACCGACACGGTGCTGGCCGCGGTCGACGGCATCCCGATCATCGCCGACGCCGCCGACGACATCGACCCGGCGAAGATCTCCGCGCTCGCCGCGGCCGATCTCGGGATCGCCCGGCAGGCCACCGAAATCACCGGCAAGGGCACGCTGAACCAGACCGTGGTGTTCGGCAGCGAAGGCTACATGGCCGTCTACGCCATCGGGCGGCTGGCGCTGATGGTCGTGCTGGGGGACAAGGGCCTGAACGTCGGGCGCCTGCTGTTCGAATCCCGGCCCGTCATCGAGCGGATCGGCTCGATCCTGGCCGCGTAGCACGCCGGCCGACCACCCGTTCACGGAGAGGAAGCGCACACGATGATGAACATCGACACGGCACTCAAGGAAGCCATGTCCATCAGCGGCGCCGTCGGCGTCGCGCTGGTCGACTACGAAAGCGGGATGTCCCTGGGCACCAGCGGCGGCGGCGAATGGCTCGACCTGGACGTCGCCGCGGCCGGGAACACCGAGGTCGTGCGGTCGAAACTGCGGGTGATGTCCTCGCTGGCGCTCAACGATTCCATCGAGGACATCCTGATCACCTTGCACCGCCAATACCACCTGATCCGGCTGCTGAATTCGGTGGGTTCCCGGAATTCGCTGTTCCTGTACCTGGTGCTGGACCGCGACCGGGCGAACCTGGCGCTGGCCCGGCACTACCTCAAACGCATCGAAACGGATCTGCAGGTGTAGCCCGGGATGAGCGGAGGCGGCTCCCGCGCCGCACTCGTCGTCGGCTCGGCGTTCGTGCACGACCTCGGGTCCCTGTTCCCCGTGACGATGAACCTCGCCGGTGAAGAGCTGGCGTTCACGTTCGTGTCGTCCTGCCCGTCACCGGACGCCGTCGCGGAGTGGGTCCGGCTGCGCTCGGGCACCGTGGTGGCCGGCCGGGTGCCGCGCTTCTTCGTCGACGCGAACGGGCGGCGGATCCGCGTCGAGCTGGCCGGCTCGGCGATCCGGGCCCTGGTCGTCCTCGCCGACGAGGTGACCGCCGCACCGGCGTCCGTCCCGCGGCTCGGCCGCTGGCAGGACCAGATGCCCTGCCGCGTGCGCGGCGCGATGGACGAGCTCGCGCGGATGCTGTCGCGCTGCCACCACCGCGCGGGCGGCGCCCCGCCGCTGGTCGACCTGGACCTGGCCTACCGGCCGGACCGCGAGTACGAGACCCGCGTGGCCGGCGCGCACGAACGGGTGCGGGCGTACATCGCCCCGGTCCGCCCGGTGCTGGCCCTGCGCTGGCGCTCGGCGACGTCGGCCCAGCGCAAGGCGTTCCTGGCGGAGGTACCGGACGACGCACCGGTCCGGGGCTGGCTCCGGCGGCGCCGGACCACGCGGATCCTGGGAATGGAGGTGGAGGTGTCGCCCTGACCGGCGCCTCGCCGGCGACGGGACCCTGCCAGACTGCTCCGGTACGGATGTCGCCGGCCACCATCGGATCGAGGAACCCGCATGAAGATCGCCCGGTTGTCCGGAGCCTTCCTGCTCGCGCTGTCCGGCGTGCTGCTGACGGCCGGGCCCGCGTCGGCCCACACCGAGCTCGAGTCGAGTTCCCCCGCCGAAGGGGCGAGCCTCGCCGCGGCGCCGGGCAAGATCGAGCTCACCTTCGAGGAGCCGGTCACCCTGCAGCCGGACCCGATCTCGGTGACCGGCCCGGACGGGGCGAAGTGGACGGTCGGCACCCCCGCGGTCGTCGACGCGGTGATCACGGCCCCGGTGACCCCGTCCGGCCCGGCCGGCGCCTACACGCTGACCTACAAGGTCGTGTCGGACGACGGCGACAAGGTGACGGCCGCGGTGCACTTCACGCTCACCGCGCCGGTCTCGGCCAGCTCCGCGGCGCCGACGTCGTCGGCCGCCGCACCGACCGGCGCCGCCTCGGCGACTCCGACTCCGACGCCGACTCCGACGCCGACTCCGGCGAGCGACCTCGGCAGCAGTGTTCCGGCTTGGGTGTGGATCCTCGTCGCCGTCCTGGTCGTGGTGGCCGCGGCCGTCGTCGCGCTGCGGCTGGTGCGACGACGGCCGTAAGGCTCCTCACCGCAGTTCGCCGAAGAACGCCCGGACGTCGTCCACCAGCAGGTCGGGCGCCTCCATCGCCGCGAAGTGGCCGCCCCGGCCGAATTCGGACCAGTGGACGATCGTGTGCTCGCGGTCGAGCGCGCCGCGGATCGACACGTCCAGCGGGAACACCGCGACCCCGGTCGGCACGGGCGACCGCTCGCTCGCGCCCCACGCGCCCGCGTGCGCGGTCTCGTAGTAGCAGTTGGCCGACGACCCGCCGGTGCCGGTCAGCCAGTAGAGCATCACGTTGGTGAGCAACAGGTCCCGGTCCACCGCGTCCTCCGGCAGCTCGGCCGCCGGGTCGGTCCACTCCTTGAACTTCTCGACGATCCAGGCCAGCTGCCCCACCGGGGAATCGTGCAGCCCGTGCGCCAGCGTCTGCGGCCGGGTCGTCTGCATCGCCACGTACCCGGACTGCTCGGTCCGCAGGTGCGCGAAGTGCTCCAGCCGGGCCTTCTCGGCCTCGGTCAGCTCGGCACCGTCGTCCGGTGCGTCGAACGCGTAGAGCCCGTTCGCGTGCACGCCGACGACCTTGTCCGGGGCGAGCCGGCCGAGGCCCGGGCCGACGACGGCCCCGGTGTCGCCGCCCTGAGCGCCGTAACGCTCGTAGTCGAGCCGGTGCATCAGCTCGGCGAACGCGCGGGTGATCCGGCCGGTGTCCCAGCCGGGCTCGCGGGTCGGCCCGGAGAAGGCCGTGCCCGGGTTCGACGGGATCACCAGGTGGAACGCGGTCGCCGGGTCGGCGCCGTGGGCGCGCGGGTCGGTCAGCGGGCCGATCACGTTCAGGAACTCCACGATCGATCCGGGCCAGCCGTGGATCAGGATCAGCGGCAGGGCGTCCGGCTCGGGGGAGCGGACGTGCAGGAAGTGGATGTCCTGCCCGTCGATCTCGGTGACGAACTGGGGGAACGCGTTCAGCTTCCGCTCGTGGGCGCGCCAGTCGTAGCCGTCGCGCCAGTACCCGGCCAGCTCCTTGAGGTAGCCCACCGGCACCCCGCGGCTCCAGCCCACCCCGGGCAGGTCCGCGCCCCAGCGGGTGCGGGCGAGCCGGTCGCGCAGGTCGTCCAGCTCGGCGTGGGGGACGTCGATGGTGAAGGGCCGGATCTCTTCGGTGTTCTGCATGTCGCCAACCCTAGAAGCCGGTTAGGTCAGGTTCGGTCCTAGGCGAAGGGCAAACTGAACGGCATGTGGGAAACCTCGGCACGGCTGCTGCGTCTGCTCTCGCTCCTGCAGGCCCGGCGCGACTGGTCCGGCGCGGAACTGGCCGAACGCCTGGAGATCACCCCGCGGACCGTGCGCCGCGACGTCGAACGGCTGCGCGCGCTCGGCTACCCGGTGCTGGCCACCGCGGGCACCGCCGGCTACCGGCTCGGCGCCGGCGCGGACCTGCCGCCGCTGCTGCTCGACGACGACGAAGCCGTCGCCGTCGCGATGGGCCTGCGCACCGCGGCGGGCGGCTCGATCACCGGCATCGAGGAGACGTCGGTGCGCGCGCTGGCCAAGCTCGAGCAGGTGCTGCCGTCGCGGCTGCGCCACCGGATCAACGCCCTGCGGTCGGCGACGGTGCCGCTGGCCAACACCGGCCCCACCGCCGACCCGGACACCCTCACCGCCATCGCCGGCGCCGTCCGCGACTCGGTGCGGCTGCGCTTCGGCTACCGCGCCCACGACGGCACCGAGAGCGTCCGCACGACCGAGCCGCACCGGCTGGTGCACACCGGACGGCGCTGGTACCTCCTCGGCTGGGACGTCGACCGCGAAGACTGGCGCACCTACCGCGTCGACCGCCTCGAACCCCGCACGCCCACCGGGCCGCGGTTCACCCCGCGCACCCCGCCCGACCCCGATCCCGGCGGCTACACCTCGCGGGCGATCTCGACGTCGGCCTACCGCTACCAGGGCCGGTTCACCCTGCACGTCAGCGCCGAGACCGCGGCCGGGCGGATCGCGCCCACCACCGCGGCGCTGGAACCGATCGACGAGCACAGCTGCACCCTCCGTGCCGGCTCCGACTCGCTCGACGAGCTGGCGATCTACGTGGCCGGCAAGGGATTCGACTTCCAGGTGCACGAGCCACCCGAGCTCGTCGACCACGTCCGGGCGCTGGCGGCGAGGTTCGGCAAGGCGGTCGGCTGAGCCTCTCGCGCGACACACGGCTGCGGCGCGCTCCGGGCCTCCTGCCGGCACGTGGAAGCCAGCAGCAGCACCAGGAACAGCACCGCGACGAGCCACACGCAGCCGCCGCCCTCCCTGCGTTTCCCGCGGACCTCCACGCGGCCGCCGGGTGGCGTCGGCACGTGCCGCCGGGCGTAGTGGCGGGCTTGCCACGCGGCGCCTTCCGACTCGGTCAGCCACGGCGTCCGGTAGGGGCATTCGCCACACCAGTACCGGTGGTTCGCGGCCATCGGGCCTCCTTCCGGGGAGGGGGATCCGGGCCGGGCGGCCCCCGTCTCCGCCCGGCCCGGAAGATCAGGGGTGCCGCAGGGCCGCCATGAGCAGCCCCACGAAGTGGTCCATGTCCGCCTGCAGGCACGGCTGCTGGTTGTGCTTGCCGGTGCAGCCGGGCGCCCAGGTGCTGCCGTCGCCGTAGTCGGCGAAGGTGAACGGGATGCCCTCGGCGGTCAGGTTGGCCGCGGTCACCAGGTTCGTCTCCCGCGCCCGGCTCTCGACCACCGCGTGGAGCGGATCGACGGTCAGATCACCGCCGTTGCCGATGTAGAGCGCCACGCCCATGCCGCGCAGCGCCGAGACGTGCTGCGCCGGGCTCTGCGCGTTCCAGATCCCGTCGAACGGCCAGATCGGCGGGCCGAAGATCGCGTCCACCGACGTCGTCGGCGTGCCGGACGCCGGATCCAGCGCGGTCTCCGCCACCACCGCGCGCTGTTCGGAGTTCTGCAGGTCCAGGCCGCCGGAGAAGCTGCCGACGTAGCCGAACAGGTCCGGCCGGTGCTCGGCGTAGTGGACCGCGCCGAAGCCGCCCATCGAGTGGCCGGCGATCGCGCGGCCGGTGCGGTCCGGGATCGTCCGGAGGTTGGCGTCGATCAGCGGGATGACCTGCGTGAGGTGGAAGTTCTCCCAGTTCTGCAGGCCGAGCGCCCCGGGGTTGACCCAGTTCGAGTACCAGCTGCGGCCGCCGTTGGGGTGCACGGTGATCAGCGGCGCCGACCGCGTCGAAGACTCGGTGATGTCCAGGTTCCGCTGGGTGTTGGGCAGATCGGCGTTGCCGTGCAGGGAGTACAGCACCGGGTAGCGGGCGGCGGCCGCGCCGTCGTAGCCGGCGGGCAGGGTGACCATGAGGACGTGCTGCCCCGGGGTCTGGCCCGGCAGGGTCGACGGCGTGGGCACCTGGTCGGAGCGCACGGCGAGGGTGAAGGTCCGGTGGGTCTCGTCGACCCACGCGGGCTGTTCGGTGACGGTCAGCCCGAAGCCGCTGGTGAAGGGCGGCGGCCCGGTTTCGGCGGCCGCCACCGGGGCGGCGAGGACCGACGCGGCGGCGAAGACGGCGGTCAGGGCCGCGGTGCGCTTTACGTGACTTTCCATGGTGGTTCCCCTCTCGTTCCGGTGCTGAGCCTGCTGTTCGCGCAGGTCGGGGCACCAGGACGCGGACCGGCCAAATAAGGCCGGTCGGCACGCTAGGGTCGGTCGGGAACGCAACCGGCGCCGCTGGGGGGATGCGCGGAAGTGACGAGCGGGTTCGGAGCGCTGCTGCGGGAATTCCGGCGGCAGGCGGGGATGACGCAGGACGAGCTGGCCGAGCGGTCCGGGATCGCGGTGCGCACGATCGGGCGCCTCGAGCGCGACAAGGGCAGCAACCCCCGGCTGGGCACGGTGAAGCTGCTCGCCGACGCACTGGGAATCGCCCCGGCGGACCACCGGAGGCTCCTGGCGGTCGCCGCGGGCGGCGACCTGGCCGCGGCAGCCGGCGGAAGTGGGGCGCTGGAGGGGGTTGCCGGTGGTGACTTGGCCGCCACCGGCGGCGCTTCGGAGTCCGAAGCCATCCCCGGCGAGGGCACGCCGGAGCCCGCGCCGGGCGGCGAGTCGGTGGCTGCCGGCAACCCCTCCCCTCGCGGCGACCTCGCCGACGCGGCCGAGCGGCTCGCCCACGCCGTCGCCGGGCGGTGGCAGCGCGAAGAAGAACACCGCCGGATCCACGACCCGTTCCCGCTGCCCGTGCGGTGGCGGCCGCTGCCGGCGCGGCTGACCGACCACTGGGCCAACGTCCGCCGCGTTCCGGCCGGGGCCACCGCCGGCCCGCTGGACCTGTCGGGCGAACTCGGCGAGATCGCGGCCACCTACCGGCGGATCCCGTCCGGGCGGCTGGTGGTGCTCGGCCGTGCCGGGTCCGGCAAGACCGTCCTGACCCTGCGGTTCGTCCTCGACCGGCTGCGCACCCGCGTGCCCGGCGAGCCGGTGCCGGTGCTGTTCGGCCTCGGCTCGTGGGACCCCGGCGCGACACCGCTGCGCGACTGGCTGATCGACGGCCTCCTGCGTGACTACCCCGGACTCGCCGCGGCCGCGCCCGGCGGCGCCACGCTCGCCGCCGCGCTGGTCGAAGCCGGGCACGTCCTGCCCGTGCTCGACGGCTTCGACGAACTCGCCGACGGCCTGCACCGCGCCGCCCTCGAAGCGCTGAACGGCACCACCCTGCCGCTGGTGCTGACCAGCCGCCCGGCCGAGTACACCGCGGCCGTCGCGGCCACGGACGTGCTGACCGCGGCCGCCGGGGTCGAGCTGACCGACCTCACCCCGGGTGACGTGCTCGGCTACCTGCCCCGCACGACCCGCCGCCCGGCGCCCGGCGACGCGGCCGGGACGGTGTGGGACCCCGTCCTCGCGGGACTGGACAGCGACGCCGGCGCCGCGCTCGCCGCCGTCCTCCGCACGCCGCTGATGGTCGTGCTCGCGCGGACCGTCTACAGCGACGCACCCGGCGAAGACCCCTCGATCCTGAACGACACCCGGCGGTTCCCGACCGCCGAAGCCGTCGAAGACCACCTGCTGGGCAGCTTCGTGCCGACGGTGTACCGCGATCGGCCGCGGTGGGACCCGGGCCGCGCCGGGCGCTGGCTCGGCTACCTCGCCCGGCACCTCGACCGGCTCGGCACCCACGACCTGGCGTGGTGGCGGCTGGGCGGCTCGCTGCGCCGGTCGTCGCGGATCCTCGCCGTCGTGCTCTCGGCCATGCTCGCCACCGCGGTCGCCGACTGGCTGTTCTTCGTGCCCGTGGACATCGCCGGGCTCGGCTTCCTGCCGGGCCTGCGCGCCGCGCTCGTGGACGGGCTGCTCGTCGGCTCGGTGGTCGGCCTCGCGTTCGGCCTGGTCCACGGGATCATGGTGGTCTACGGCGGCCTGGTGTTCGAGCCGTCGCGGATGCAGGTCCGGCTGCGCGGGCGCGCCGGACGGCCCGGCTCCCTGCTGCGCCGCTTCGCCGGCCGGTTCGGCGCCGGGCTGCTGGGCGGATTCGTCGTCGGGCTGGGCTACGGCCCGGTGACGGTGATTTCCCGGGCCGTCATGGCCGGGTTCCCGCCGGAGCTCGGCGAACTGGTGGAGACCGCGGCGGTCAACACGCTCGTGAGCGGGCTCGTGTTCGGCCTCGCCGCCGGGGCGGCGTTCGGGCTCGTCGCCGTGCTGGAGACGCCGCTCGACATCAGCTCGGCCGCCAGCCCGGGCACGCTGCTGCGCGCCAACCGCACCACCGTGCTGCGTCAGGTGCTGGCGTTCGGCCCGCTGCTGGCCCTGGCCATCGCGGCCGGCGGCCGGATCGTGGTCGAGCTCCTGCAGGGGGTGCTCGGGCCACTGGCCTGGAGCCTGACCGGCGGGCTGGTCGTCGGTGCGGTCGGCGGCCTGGGCGGGGCGGTCGCGTACGTCTTCGCCTTCACCGCGTGGGGCCAGTGGCTGGTGGTGTCCCGGGTGTGGCTGCCCCTGACCGGCCGCCTGCCGTGGGCGACCGCCGCGTTCCTCGACGACGCCTACCGCCGCGGGATCCTCCGCCAGGCGGGCGCGGTCTACCAGTTCCGCCACGCCCGGCTCCAGGACCACCTGGCGCGGGCGTTCGAGGCACCGGCGGCCCCCGCGCGGGAACCGGTGGCGCGGTAGCCGGGGGCACCGATTCCTTCGGGGACCGCGCGGTGTCCAAGTCTTCGGAAGCGGCACGACGCCGACGACCGGAGGCAAGGAGACCCGAGTGCACACCAGGACCTCACCCACACCGGTGGCCGTGGGACAGGCGCAGCGAAGATGGGTGCTGGCCGTCACCTCGGTGGCGTCGCTGATGGTCGTCCTCGACGCGCTGGTCGTGGCGACCGCCCTGCCGGCGATCAGGACGGACCTCGGCGCGTCGGTCACCGAGCTCGAGTGGACGGTCAACGCCTACGGCCTGAGCTTCGCCGTTCTGCTCATGACGGCGGCGGCGGCCGGTGACCGCTGGGGACGGCGCCGGGTCTTCGCGGCCGGGGTGACGCTGTTCGCGGCGGCGTCGCTGATCTGCGCCGTCGCACCCGGCGTGGAGGTCCTGATCGCCGGGCGGGTGCTGCAGGGCGCCGGGGCCGCGTTCGTCATGCCGCTCGCGCTAGCCCTGCTCGGCGCCGCCTTCCCGGCGGAGCTGCGGCCCAGGGCCCTCGGGGTGTTCGCGAGCGTCAGCGGGGTGGCGGTGCCCCTCGGGCCGCTGCTCGGCGGCGCGGTCGTCGAAGGCATCTCGTGGCCGTGGATCTTCTGGATCAACGTCCCGATCGGGGCGGCGCTGGCGTACTTCGCGCTGACCCGGGTCGAGGAGAGCCACGGCCCGGACCCGGCCCTCGACGTCCCGGGCCTGGTGCTGGCCGGCGCCGGCTCCTTCGGGGTGGTGTGGGCCCTGGTCCAGGGCAACTCGGCCGGCTGGACCGGCGTGGCCGTGCTGGGGCCGCTGGTGGGCGGCCTGGTGGCGCTCGGCGCGTTCGTGGCGTGGCAGCGGCGAGCCGCCCACCCGATGCTGCCGCTGCACCTGTTCCGGTCCCGCCGGTTCGCCGCCGGCAACGCGGTGATCTTCTTCCACTGGGCCTCCGCGCTGGGCGCGGTGTTCTTCATGGCCCAGTTCCTGCAGGAGGGCCTGGGGTACGGGCCGCTGGCCGCCGGGCTCGGGCTGGCGCCGTGGGGACTGACGACGACGGTCGTCCCGCAGCTGGCGGGCCGGCTGGCCGGCCGGTTCGGCGAGCGGCCGTTCATCGTGGCGGGGCTGGGGCTGCACGCGCTCGCCATGGTGTGGATCGCCCTGGTCGCCGGGCCGTCGATCGGCTACGGGGTGATCGCCGTGCCGCTCGTGCTGTCCGGGACGGGGATCGCGATGTGCTTGCCGGCCGCGCAGAGCGCGGTGCTGACCTCGGTCGCGCCGCGGCTGCTCGGCAAGGCTTCCGGCGCCTTCAGCGCGATGCGTCAGCTCGGTGGGGCGTTCGGCGTGGCGCTCTTGGTCGCCGCGTTCTCGCTGGCCGGCAGCTACGCCTCGAGTGCCGCGTTTTCCGCCGGGTTCACCGCGGCCGCCGTGGGCAGCGCCGTGCTCGCCGCGGCCGGCGCGCTGGCCGGTTCCCTCATTCCCCGCCGTTCGACCGAGGAGCGAAGCGATGTCTGACCTGAAAGCCGATCTGTTGCGCGAACTGCACCACGGGAAGCTGCTGGTGCTGCCCAACGCGTGGGACGAGGCGAGCGCGGAACTCGTCGTCCACATGGGATTCCCGGTCGTGGCGACGTCCAGTGCCGCGGTGGCCGATGCGCTGGGGTACGAAGACGGCGAACGGGCGCCGTGGCGCGAGATGTTCGCCGCCGTGGCGCGGATCGCCCGCGCGGTGCCGGTCCCGGTGACGGTGGACGCCGAGGCGGGCTACGGCCTGGAGCCGGACCAGCTCGTGGCCGAGCTGCTGACCGCCGGGGCCGTGGGCTGCAACCTCGAGGACACCGACCACCGGGCCGGGGGACTGGTGGCCGCGCCGGCCCAGGCGGACCGGCTGGCCGCGATCCGCGCGGCGGCCGGGGAGTCCTTGGTGCTCAACGCGCGGATCGACACTTTCCTGCCGCCGAGCGGGTTTTCGGGAGCCGAGCGGGCGGACGAGGCGATCCGGCGCGGGCGGCTGTATCGCGAAGCCGGAGCGGATTGTGTTTACCCGATCGGTATTTCGACCGCGGCCGACCTCGGGAAGGTCGTCGCCGGCGTGCCCGGGCCGGTCAACGGGAACACGGGCGCGGAGCTGGAGTTGGACACCCTGGCGGCGCTGGGGGTCGCCAGGGTGTCCTTCGGGCCGCGGTTCTACCGCGCGGGGATGGCGGCGATGCGCGGCTCGCTGGCGGAGCTGCGCATCGCGGCGGGGATGGAGGTGCCCGGTGCCCGGGCGGCCGGCCGATGAGGCGATGCTCGCCGCCGCGCTCGAGTACGCCGTCGCGTCGGCGGCCGGGGTCGGTCTCGCCGATCTCGGCCGTCCCTCGGCCTGCGACGGCTGGACCGTCGCCGACGCGCTGGCCCACCTCACGGGGTCCCTCCGCTGCGTGGCCACCTCTCTGGTGTCCGGCGCCGTGCCACCGGACACGCCCGCGCGCAATGGTCCGGTGACCGCCCGGTCCCTGCGGCGCGACCTCGGCCAGGCCGCGGCCGCGCTCACGGCTGCGGCCCGGGATCTCCGCGGCCGGCGCGCGGTCGCCGTCGAGGAGCTGGCACTGCCGTGTCACCAGCTGATCGTGGTGGGCGCCATCGAAGCCGCCGTCCACGGCTGGGACGCCGACCCGGCCCGGGCGATCCCCGGCGAGCTCGCCACCCGGTTGCTCGCCGCCCTGCCGTCGGTGCTCGGCCGCGGCACCCGCCGGGGCGTGTTCGCCGAGCCCGTCGCCCTGCCGCCGGGGCGTCCGCCCGGCGTACGCCTGCTCGCCGCCCTCGGGAGGGATGATCGACGATGTCCATGACGAACGAGGAGCGTGTGGTGTCTTCCGAGGAGCGGCTGCGGGACGAGTTCGGCTCGCTGCGCCCGGCGCTGGTCGCGCACTGCTACCGGATGACCGGGTCCTATCAGGACGCCGAGGACGTCGTCCAGGAGACTTACCTCAAGGCCGCCCGGGGCGTGGACGCCTTCGAGGGGCGGTCGTCGCTCAAGACGTGGCTCTACCGGATCGCCACCAACACCTGCCTCACCGAGCTGAACCACCGCGGCCGGCGGGTGCTGCCCGCCGGGCTCGGGACACCTTCGGACGACCCCGGGACGAGTGTCTTCGCCGACGACTCCGTCGCGTGGCTCGGGCCGCTGCCCGACGCTGTGCTCGGCGATCCGGGCGAGGTGGTCGTGCGGCGCGAGTCCGTCCGGCTCGCGCTGGTCGCCGCGCTGCAGCACCTGCCACCCCGGCAGCGCGCGGCTTTCCTGCTGCGCGAAGTCCTGTCGTGGTCGGCCGCCGAGATCGCGGAAACGCTCGGTATCAGCGTGCCCGCGGTGAAGAGCCTCCTGCAGCGGGCGCGCGTCCGGCTCGACGAACTGGACCCGGACACCCCTGTGCCGCTGCCCGGCCCGGAGGAGGTGCGTGCGCTGCTCGACCGCTACATCGCCGCCTTCGAGGCCGAGGACACCGCGGCGCTGCGGGCGATCATCCAGGACGACTTCAGCCTCGAAGCCGTGCCGCACCCGGTGTGGTTCAAGGGTGTCGGCGTGTGCCTGCCGTTCCTGGAGCGGGCCTTCTCCGCCCCGGGCGGCGCCGCCCGGCTGCTGCCCACCCGGGCCAACGGCCAGCCCGCCGCGGGCAGCTACCGCCTCGACGCTTCCGGCGTCCGGCGCGCCGACGGCCTGTGGGTGTTCACGATCACCGGCGGCCGCTTCTCCCGGGCGGTCAAGTTCCACGACCCCCGGCTGGTGACGGCGGCCGGGTTGCCGGACCGGCTTTAGCGGGCCGGCAGCTTCACGCCCACGACGGCTTGGCTCATGGGCGGAACCTCAAACGCCCTTGCGCGCCTTGACCCGGCGGACCACGAACAGTCCGATCGCGACGATGCCGGCCAGCCGGCGCATCCGGTCGTGCCCCAGCAGCGCGCCCGCGAGGTAGACGACCACGGCACCGGCCACGGACCCGAGGGTGGTCCAGAAGAGGGCACCGCCGAGGCTGAAGCTCCCCCGCCCGGCGGCGAACGTCGGGCACGGCCCCGCCCCCCGCTGCCGCGAATGACTCATTCGGGACCTCAGAGGTCCCGAATGAGTCATTCGCGACGTTCGGTGCGGGCCGCCGCGGGGCGCCGTGGTGGGGTCAGCCGGTGCAGGCCTTGGTCAGGGCCGCCACCTGGTCGGCCTTCTTCTGCACCCACTCCGCAGGTGTCCTCACCAGGTCGTCGACCGTTGTCTCGCGCATCGTCGTCGCCAGGCCGTTGATCGCGTCGGCCGCCGTGGTGTTCGCCGCTTTCGAAGCCAAGCCCGTCAGCTCGTCCGCCGCCGCGTGGGCGCGGTCGGCCGCCGCCTGGGGGTTGGTCAGGTCCGGGTTGGCCGTGGCGATGCGGACCGCGTCCGCGCAGACCGCCGCCGTCGAAGCCGCATTGCCCACCTGGCCCGCCGTCTCGGCCACCCCGCAGCCCGTCAGGGTCAGCAGGAGGCCTCCGGCGAGGAGCGTCGTGGTCAGGCGCATGGTCATTCCTTCCGGGAGAGAGCCGAGGTGCGGATCAGGCTGGCGCCGACCGCGGTCGCGAGGATCAGGCCGACCACGCCCAGCGAGAGCGCCGTCGGGATCTTCCAGACGTCCAGCAGCAGCATCTTCACGCCGACCCAGACCAGCACCGCGGCCAGGCCGATCTTGAGGTAGACGAAC
Organism: Amycolatopsis sp. CA-126428; assembly: GCF_002904335.1. Lineage (GTDB taxonomy): Bacteria > Actinomycetota > Actinomycetes > Mycobacteriales > Pseudonocardiaceae > Amycolatopsis. The sequence continues at coordinate 41,805 of NZ_PPHF01000142.1, forward strand.
CGGTGCATGAGGTCGGCGAGCAGGAAGTACATCGCCCGCAGGCCCAGGATCGCGAACGCGTTCGACGTGAACACGACGAACGGCTCCTGGGTGACCGCGAAGATCGCGGGGATCGAGTCGACCGCGAAGACGATGTCGGTGACCTCGATCAGCACCAGGACGGTGAGCAGCGGCGTGGCCACCCAGCGGCCGGCCTCGCGCACCAGGAACTTCTTGCCGTGCATCCGGTCCGTGGCCGGGACGATCCGGCGGAACACCCGCAGCACGGCGTTGTTCTCGTAGTCGACGGTCTCGTTCCGGTGCAGCGCCATCCGGATCCCGGTGAGGACCAGGAAAGCGCCGAAGACGTACAGGATCCACGCGAAGCTCGCGATCAGGACCGAGCCCGCGGCGATGAACACCGCCCGGAACACCAGCGCGCCGAGGACGCCGTAGAAGAGGATGCGGTGCTGGTATTCGCGGGGAACCGCGAAGTAGCCGAAGATGATCGCGAAGACGAAGACGTTGTCGACGGCCAAGGACTTTTCGATGACGTAGCCGGCGAAGTACTGGCCCGCGAACTCCCCGCCCCAGGCCCACCAGATCACGGCGCCGAAGGCGAGCCCGAGCGCCACCCACACGGCAGACCACGCGAGGGCTTCCCGGACGCCGACGGCGTGCGCGCGCCGGTGGGCGAGCAGGTCGATGGCGAGCATGGCCAGGATCACGCCGAGCACGGCGGCCCAGGCCCAGATCGGGACGGTCACGAGACACTCCTCCGGTTCGGTGACGAACCGGAGGTCTCCCCGGTCACCTGACGGTGACGCCGGCACCGGGCTGCTCTGGGGCAGCCGGATTGACGATGCCGGACCGGGCGGGTACTCCCCTCCGCCACTCCAGAATGACGAACTGCACTTCGTCTGTCAAGTTCGGACGTCTACTGTGGCCGCTATGGCTTCGTGGACGTTCCTCAGCAACCACGCGCACGTCCTGCTGTGCGTGGCCGCGGATCCCGACCGGACGCTGCACGAGATCGCCGAGCGGGTGGGCATCACCGAACGCGGGGTGCAGCTGATCCTCGCGGACCTGATCGCGGAGGGCTACCTCGAGCGTGAGCGCGTCGGCCGGCGCAACCACTACAAGATCCACCCGGAAGGCCGGCTGCGCCACCCGCTGGAGGCGCACCACCGGGTGGCCGACCTGGTCGCGGCGCTCGGCGACGAACCCGCGGCCCCGGCGTAACGCACCCTCAGGACACCAGCCAGACCGCGGAATCGCCCGCCACCCGACCGGATCCGTCGCTGCCGAGCACGACCTCGCCCCAGCCGTCCGGCGCGGTGAACGGCGTGCTGCCCGTGTTGACCACGCACACCAGCTTCCCGCGCCGGAACGCCGAAACCGCGTCGTCGCCGGTGTCCAGCCACTCGACCGGGCCCGGCTCGCCCAGCCGGAATTCCCGCCGGGCCCGGACGGCGCGGCGGTACAGCTGCAGCGTCGAGGTGTCGTCCTTCTCCTGCGCGTCCACCGCGTACCGGCCGAACCACGGCGGCTGCGGCAGCCACGGCACCCCCGTGCCGAAGCCGAACGCCGGGGCGTCCGCGGCCCACGGCAGCGGGACCCGGCAGCCGTCGCGGCCCTTCTCCGCGCCGCCGGTGCGGTGGAACACCGGGTCTTGGCGGGCTTCGTCGGGCAGGTCCTGGACCTCCGGCAAGCCGAGTTCTTCGCCCTGGTACAGGAAAACCGAGCCGGGCAGGGCCAGCACCAGGAGCAGCGCCGCCCGGGCCCGGCGCTCGCCGAGCTCCGCGTCGACTTCGCCGCGGGGGCGCATCAGGGCCGCGAAGGCGTCGTTGCTCGCCGGGGCGGGCTCGGGGCGGACGATGCCGTAGCGCGTGACCGCCCGGTGGACGTCGTGGTTGGCCAGCGTCCACGCCGCCGGGGCGCCGTGCACCGCCGTGCGGGCCGTGGCGCGCTCGATGGCCCCGCGCAGGGCGCGCGCCTCCCACGGCTGGACGAGCAGGTCGAACGAGAACGCCTGGTGCAGCTCGTCCGGGCGCAGGTAGCGGTCCAGGTCGGCCGGGTCCGGGACCCAGACCTCCCCGACCAGCAGCAGGTCGCGCTCGCGGCCGTAGCCGGCGGCGAGCGCGTGCCAGCGCCGGAAGATCTCGTGCACCTCCGGCCGGTTCCAGCTGTAGGCGTTGTAGCCGCCGTCGGCCGGGTCCCAGTCGCGCAGGGCGGCGTCCTTGATCAGGCCGTGGCAGACGTCGATGCGGAAGCCGTCCACGCCGCGGTCGAACCAGAAGCGCAGGACGTCGTCGAAGTAGGCCAGGACTTCCGGGTTGCGCCAGTCGAAGTCCGGCTGTTCGCGGGTGAACAGGTGCAGGTACCACTGCCCGGGCGTGCCGTCGGGTTCGGTGACCCGGGTCCACGCGGGCCCGCCGAAGACCGACTGCCAGTTGTTGGGCGGCTCGTCACCCCGGCCGTCGCGGAAGACGAACCGCGCGCGCTCGGGGGAGCCGGGACCGGCGGCCAGCGCCGCGGCGAACCAGGGGTGCCGCTCGGAGCAGTGGTTGGGGACGAGGTCCATCAGGATCCGCAGGCCGCGGCCGTGCGCCTCGGCGACCAGGCGGTCGAACGTCTCGAGGCTGCCGTATTCCGGGTTGACACCGTGGTAGTCGGCGATGTCGTAGCCGTGGTCCGCCTGCGGCGAGGGGTAGCAGGGGTTCAGCCAGATCGCGTCCGCGCCGAGCCCGGCGATGTGGCCGAGCCGCCGGATCACCCCGCCGAGGTCACCGACGCCGTCGCCGTCGCTGTCGGCGAAGGACCGGACGTAGAGCTGGTAGACCACCGCGTCGTCCCAGAACGAACGCGGGCGGGAGGAGGTCGAAGGCACCTCGGGATCTTCGCACGTGTCACTGCCCCAGCCGGGGTGCGCACGGCCTTCAGGACGGTGCCGCGGGCACGGGAACTTCGGCGGAGATGCCGTCGGGCCAGGTCAGGGTGACGTGGCGGCCGTCCGCGGCGATCGCCAGGGACGGGTCGGCGTCCTCCGGCCCGCCGCGGTCCAAGGCCACCACCGCCGCGAACACGGCTCCCGGCTCCGGCGGCCCGTCGGTGGCGACGAACGGGAGCGCGGTCCACTCGCCCAGCGGCGACGCCCCGGCCTCGACCACCACGTCCGCCGTGGTGAAGCCCCGCAGCGGACGCACTTCCGAGCGGAGGTCCGGGGTCCGGGCGGCGGCGGTCCCCGGCTCGGTCCCCGGCCGGGTGTCGCCCGACACCGGCCAGCCGCTCAGCCGCAGCGAACGGACCGCATCGTCGACGTCGTCGAGCCGCGCGAGCCGCACCTCCACACCCCGCCGCACCACGGACACCACCGTCAGCACCGGCCCCGGCACCCCCGGCCCGCGGCGACCCGATCCGTGGTCGGGGGAGTCGTCGCCGGAGGTGTCGACCCAGCGGACCCGTCCTTGGGACGCGGCCGCCAGCACCCCGCCCGGCAACTCGATCGCGTAGCACGTCGAAAACCCCGCGCGGTGGCTTGCCCGGCCGTCCGCGTCGAGCACGTACACCGTGTTGTCAGGGAGTGAAGCCGGCGGAAAGGTCGCCGTCGAATAGCCGAGCCGGGCGTAGAGCGGCGCGTCCGCGCGCGGGTCGCCCGGGCGCGCGTGGTCCGTGCCGTGGTTGACCACCAGCGCGATGCCGTCGCGACGTCGTCCCGAAACCAGCCAGCCCGGCGCGGGGACGACGCGGGCCACGTCCCCGGTCTCGATCGGCAGCGGCTCCTCGACGTCCGTCCACACGGGATGGTGCGCGGGCAGGGCCAGCCCCAGCAGGCCCTTGGCCGCCCAGTACGGCGAACCGGGCCCGGAGTAGGCCTGGCGCATCGCGGGCCAGGCGTGGTGCCAGCCGAGATCCAGCAGGCCGCCGGGCGCGCCCCGGCCGGCGAAGTGCCGGACCATGCCGCCGGCCACCCGCCGGGTCAGGCCCGGGGACAGGTTCGACGTCCCGGTGAAGGCGCCGACCCAGAACGGCGCCGCGGCCGCGAAGCGGTAGACCAGGCTGCGGCCCTGCAGCAGGGGCGAGCCGTCGCTGCCGACCAGCCGGACGGCGTCGTCGAGGTAGTCCCGGAGGTCCGCGCCCCATTGGTGCCGCAGTGAGCCGGGGCACAGGGTGCCGGTGACGTCGAACAGGTGCGTCCACAGCAGCGGGTACAGGTGCAGGGCCCAGCCCGTGTAGTGGTCGTAGGCGCGCTCGTCGCCGTCGCTGAGCCAGCCGCCCGGCCGCCGCAGTGACGCGTGCACGGAGAGGTCCTCCTCGACGTCCGCCGCCGACCACGGCCCGCCCGCCTCCCGCAGGAACGACTCCACGACGATCCGGAACCACACCCAGTTGATCGGCGGGTAGGGCTGCCCGATCACCGTGGCGAGCCAGGCGACGACCCGGTCGCGGACGCTGTCGTCGAGCCGGTCCCACAACCACGGCCTGGTCAGCTGCAGCACCAGCGCGATCGACGCGGCCTCCACTTTGGACTGACCGAGTTCGTCGGGCCGCGGCCACGCCTCGGGTGACGCCGGATCGGTGCCGGCGGCCAGCCCGCGCGCGTAGTGCTCGAGGTGACCGCCCGGGTCCGCGCCGCCCTCCCCGGCGGCGCGGAAGCCGGCGATCAGGAACGTCCGGGCGAACCCTTCCAGGCCGTCCGAGACGCGGCCGTTGCGGCTGGCCGGGCCGGGCAGGTCGATCCGGGCGCCCGCCGGGGAGCGGTACTTCCCGGCCGCCCCGAGCAGCCGGTTGGCGTACGCCGCCCAGTGCCCGCGGGTCCAGCCGGTGTACGGCGAGAGCCGCCGGTCTTCGACGGCGGTCATGCCTGCACGGCCAGGGAATGCCGCGTCACCGGGGCCCGGGGCGGCAGGCCCGCGGCGTAGCGCTCCAGCTCGCCGAGCGCCTCGGCGCTCATCCGGCGGGTCTCCGAACCCAGCGAGCCCGCTACGTGCGGCGTCAGCACCACGTTGGGCAGGCCGTAGAGCGGGGAGCCGGCGGGCAGCGGCTCGGGCTCGGTGACGTCGAGGACGGCGTGCAGGCCGGCGGTGGCGCAGGCGTGTTCGAGGGCCGCGGTGTCGACGAGGGCGCCGCGCGCGGTGTTGATCAGCACGGCACCGGACGGTAGCGCGGCCAGCTCGGTGGCGCCGATCATGTGCCGCGTCTCCGGCAGCGACGGCGCGTGCAGGCTCAGCACGTCCGCCTGGGGCAGGGCTTCCGCCAGGGTCGCGGGCTCGGCGCCGGCCGCCCGGATCTCGCTCGCGGCGGCCACCGGGTCGACGACGAGCACCCGGGCCAGGTCCAGCAGCCGCAGCAGCGCGGCGACCCGGCGGCCGACGCGGGAAAACCCGACCAGCACCACCGTCCGGTCACGGCCGGACAGCTCCCCGCGCTGCTCGCGGTAGCTCCAGTCCTCCCGGAACTTCCGGGCGTCGGCGGCCAGGAACGGCACCTTCTTGAACGCCCACAGGATCGCGCCCAGGGTGTATCGGGCGACCGGCTCGGCGTTGGCGTCGGCGGCCGTGGTGACCAGCAGGCCCCGGTCGAAGACGGCCGCGCCGACGTGGTCGCGGACGCTGCCGGCGGCGTGCAGCACCGCCCGCAGGTTCGGCGCGGCCCGCAGGACCGCCTCGTCGAGCGGGGGACAGCCCCACGACGTGATCAGCACCTCCACCTCGGCCAGCCGCGCGCGCACCGGCGCCGAGGCGAGCTCGTCGGTGCACAGCGGCTCGCCCAGCCGGGCGGTGGCGCGCAGCCGGGCCAGTTCCGCGGCGCCGAACTGCAGTTCCCTCGTGTCCCGCGCCATCACCAGCAGGGTCTCCGGACGCCGGGTCACTTGACGCTGCCCGCCGCCAGCCCGGACCGCCATTGCCGGTGCAGCAGGACGAACGCGACGACCAGCGGCAGCACGGCCAGCAGGGAGCCGGTGATGACGAGCGGGTTGTACTGCGGGAACTGGGTGACGCGCGTGCTCCACTGGTACAGGCCGAGGCTCATCGGGAACAGCTTCGGGTCGGTGAGCATCACCAGCGGGAGGAAGAAGTTGTTCCAGATCCCCACGAACTGGAACAGGAAGATGGTGACCAGGCCGGGCCGCATCATCGGCAGCGCGATGGTGAAGAACGTCCGCAGCTCGCCCGCGCCGTCGGTCCGGGCGGCTTCGAGCACCTCGCCGGGCACCGCGGCTTCGGCGTAGACGCGGGCGAGGTAGACGCCGAAGGGGTTGGTGAGCAAGGGGATGAACACCGCCCAGAACGTGCCGACGATCTCCAGCTGCGAGGCCAGCAGGTACAGCGGCAGGGCCAGCGCGGTGGTCGGCACGAGGACCCCGGTCAGCGTCACCGCGAACAGCGCGCGGCGGCCCGGGAAGTCGAGCTTCGCGATCGCGTACCCGCAGGCGGCGCAGATCAGCGAGCCGAGCACCGCGCCGAGGCCCGCGTAGAGCAGCGAGTTGCGGATCCAGGCGAGGAAGACGCCGTTTTCCTGCGTGAACAGCGCGCTGAGGTTGGCCCCGAGGGTGAACTGCCCGAACTCGAACGCGCCGGTCGTGGAGAAGTCGCCGACGGACTTGGTGGCCGAGGTGACCAGCCAGACCAGCGGCAGGACCGCGTACAGCGCGGCCAGCACCAGCAGGACGTGCACGACCGTGCGTGACGTCCACCGCGAACCGGTAGGGGACAGGGTCACCGGGACCTCCGGTCGGAAAGGCGCATGACGAGCGCCGAGAGCAGGGCGGAAACCAGCGCCAGCAGCACGGACGCCGCGGCGGCGCGGCCGTAGTCGTTGGCGATGAAGGCGGCCTCGTACACGTAGAGGCTCGGGGACCAGGTGCTCGTCACCGAGCCGGTGAACCCGCGCAGCACCAGGGGTTCGGTGAACAGCTGCAGGGACCCGATGACGGTGAACACGAGGGCGACGAACATGGTCGGCCGGATCATCGGGACCTTGACCGACCACGCCGTCCGGACGCCCCCGGCGCCGTCGGCGCGCGCGGCTTCGAGGACGTCCCGGGGGACGGCCTGCAGTGCCGTGTAGAAGATGATCATGTTGTAGCCGACCCACTGCCAGGTCGCGATGTTGACGATCGAGGGCAGGATGCCGGTCTTGCCCAGCGGGTCGAACGGCAGGAGCGCGGTCAGCCCCGAGTTCGGGCTGTAGAGGTAGGCCCAGATGAGCCCGGTGATCACGGTCGGCACCGCGTAGGGCAGGAAGACTGCCAGTGACCACACGCGCTTCAGGCGCACGACGGCGGAGTCGATGAGCAGGGCGAGCAGGAGGGCCAGGCCGAGCATGATCGGGATGTGCACCACGACGAACAGCGCCACGTTGCCGAGGCTCGCGTGGAACCCGCTGTCGGTGAGCACGTCGACGTAGTTGCCGAGCGCCACGAAAGCCTGTGTCGGACCGGAGAAACCCAAGCCGGACAGGCGATCGGTGAACAAGCTCAGGTAGAGCGCGTACCCGATCGGGACGAGCACGGTGGCCGTCAGCAGGATCGCGAACGGGGCCGCCAGCACGAGGCCGGCGCGGCCGCGGCCACGGCGGCCCTGCGCGGTGGCGCCGGGGCGGGCGGGCGCCGGCACGCTCGCGGCGCGTTCCGGGGTGAGGACGGTCATCAGGCTTTCCCTTCCAGCACGGTCAATCCCCGCTCGCGCAGCTCGGCGACGGCGCCGGCCTGCGTCTGCCGGACGGCGGTGGCCAGCGTCGTGCCGCCCGTCTTCACCCCGCCCATCCGGTCGACGACGGTGGAGAACGTCCGCAGGGCGTTGGGCCCCCACGTCCAGTCCGGGACGCGCCGGGCGGCTTCGTCGAGCACGTCGTACACCGGGGCGCCGGCGAAGTAGCCGCCCTTGTACGCCTTCCGCGCCACGTCCCGGCTCGGCAGGTAGCCGGGGAACGGCGTGGTGAACGTGGTGCCGATCTTCGCGACGGCCGGGTCGGTGCTCAGCCAGCGCAGGAACTTCACCGCGGCCTCGGGCACCTTGCTTTCGGCGGAGACGGCGAACGCGCTGCCGCCCTGCACACCGTTGGCCGGGACGCCGTCCCAGGTCGGCATCGTGGTGACCGCCCACCGGTTCTTGTCCTGCGGGATGGACTTCACCAGCGTGCCGACGCTCCAGGACGCGCCGAGCAGGCCCCACAGCCGGCCGGTGTGCATCGCCCCGATCCAGTCCTGGTCGCCCGTCGGGGCGGTGGCCACCAGGCCGTCGCGGATCATGCCCTGCCAGTAGCCGGCGGTGCGCAGGGTGCCGGCGCCGTCGATGTCCACCCGCCACGAGCCGCCGTCGACGCGCCACCACGGATCGCCCGCCTGCCAGCACATCCCGGCGAAGAAGGAGCCGTCGTTGAGCGGGAACGTCGTCACGCGCGCCGCCGGGTCGGCCTTCTGCACCGCCTGCGCGGCGGTGCGGAATTCGTCCCACGTGCGCGGTACCGCGATCCCGTGCCGGTCGAACAGGTCCTTGCGGTAGTAGAGCACCATCGGGGCGAGGTCCATCGGCACCGCCCAGGTGCGGCCGCCGGGCCGCACGCCCTGCCAGGCCGCGGGGGAGTAGCCGCGCTCCAGGTCCGCCAGGTCGCCGGTGAGGTCCCGCAGGCCGCCGGTGGTGAGCAGCTGCGGCAGGCCCTGGTACTCGGCGTGCAGGATGTCCGGGGCGTTGTGGGCGCGCAACGCGTTGGTCTGCTGGGCGTAGCCGCCCTTCAGGCCGGCCGCGATCACGTTGAGCTCCACCACGATGTCCGGGTGGGCGGCGTTGAACGCGGCGACGTACTTGTCCATGCCGGTGAGCCACGACCAGATGGTCACGCGGGTGGCGCCGGACGCCGTGGTTGTCGACGCGCAGCCGCCGAGCAGCCCGCCGGCCGCGAGCCCGGCGGTGGCCGCAAGGAACGTCCGGCGGTCGAACCCCTGAAGCTTCATTGCTCCTCCGTCGAAGTGATGGCTGTCACTGTCGGGCTGTGCCATAGTGCGAGTCAACAATTCAGCTCAAAAGCGATCACAAACGATCGGAACCGAAAGGGCGGAGCGATGCGGCTCCCCGACGTGCGCGACCGGACGGTCTGGGACGCCGTGGACGGCGAGGCGATCCTCGCCGAAGCCCGGGCCGTGCTCACGCGTCCGGCCCCGGTCCTGACGGCCACGGCGTGGGCCCGGACGTTCCGCGACGGCGTCCGGACCGACTACGAAGACGTCGCCCGCGAGCTGCGTGAACGCGTCACGCTGCTGGTGCTCGCCGCGGTGCTCACCGGCGAGGTGCCGCCGGGCCCGGTACCGTTCCTGGACGGCGCGATCGACGGGCTGGTCGCGCTCGCCGAGGCGACCACGTGGTGCTGGGCACCCCACGACCGGCACGCGGCCGGGCGAGGCGAGGTGCTGGCCGACCCCGACGACCCGTTCCTCGACCTGGGCGCGGCCGAGGTCGCGTCCCTGTTCGCCTGGGCCGATCACGTCCTGGGCCCGCACCTCGACCTCCGGGCCCCGGGACTGCGCAGACGGTTGCGGCGCGAGGTCGATGTCCGCGTCCTGACGCCGTTCGAGCGCGTCCGCGATTGGCACTGGCTCGGCCTCGACGGCGACGCGCACAACTGGAACCCGTGGATCCACTCCGGCGTCCTCACGGCCGCGCTCCTGCTCGTGGCCGACGACGAGCGGCGCCGGCGGCTGGTGCGGCTGGTGGTCGAGGGCCTCGAGCACTACGTCGCGGTCCTGCCCGACGACGGCGGCATCGACGAGGGCGTCGCCTACTGGTGGCACGGAGCCTGCCGGCTGCTGGAGTGCCTGGACCTGCTCGCCGGCTCGGCGGATCTTCCCGTGTTGCCCGAGCTGATCCGCTTTCCGCACCGCATGCACCTGGGCGGCGACGCGTACGTCAACGCCGGGGACGCCCCGGCCCGCCTGTCGCCGGCCCAGCCGTGGCACGTCCTGCACCGGTGGGGCGAGCGGCTCGGCGACGACGACGTCCGGGCGCACGCGGTGAGCCGGGCGCGTGCGAGCGGCCGGCTCGTCTGGCCGTCGGCCGGGTTGGGCCGCGCCCTGGCCGGCCTGGCCGACCCGGACTGGCGGAAGGCGGTGACCGCGGAGCCCGGCGCGAGCTGGCTGGCCCGCGAAGAGTGGCTGCCGCGGGTGCAGGTGCTCGTGGCCCGGGAGACGGCGGGCACGCCGCGCGGGCTGACCGTGGCGGCCAAGGCCGGGCACAACGGCGAGCGGCACAACCACCTCGACGTCGGGTCCTACTGGGTGGCGGTCGACGGGGTGCCGGTGGTGGCCGACGCCGGCCAGCCGACCTACACCGCGGCCAGCTTCGGGCCGGACCGCTACCGGGCCTGGGCGCTGCGCAGCGAGTGGCACAACGTCCCCGAGCCGGGCGTCACGCAGGAACCGGGGGAGGACCGCGCGGCGCGGGACGTCCGGGTCGAGCTCACCGCGTCCGCGGCCACGCTGTCCGCGGACCTCGCCGGGGCCTACCCGGGGGTGCCGCGCTGGCTCCGGTCGGTGCGGCTGGTCCGGTCTTCGCCCGCGTACGTCGAGGTGGCGGACGACGAGTCCGTCCGGCCGGTCCGGCTGCGGCACGTCCTCGCGGGTGACGTCGAGCTGGGGGAGGGCGAAGCGTTCGCGTCCCTGGACGGCCGGCGGGTGCTGCGGCTGAGCTGGGACGCCCGGCACACCACCGCGGAACTCGAGCGGCGGCCGCTGGACGATCCCCTGCTGCGGGCGTCCTGGGGCGCGCAGCTGAGCCGGCTCACCCTGCTGGTGCGCGAGGGCCCGGCGCGGGTCCGGCTGGAGCAGGTCCGGTGATGCTCGCCTCCGAACGGCACCAGCTGATCCTTTCGGTGGTGCGCGAGCACGGCGCGGTCCGGCTCGCCGACCTGGTGGAGCGGCTGGGCGTCACCGCGGTCACCGTGCGGCGGGACGTCACCGAGCTGGCCGACCGCGGCCTGCTGACGCGGGTGCACGGCGGGGTCACGCTGACCCGGCCCCGCGGCGGCCATCCCGAGCCGGGGCGCGCGGCTTCGGCGTTCGGCCCGGCCGCGCACGGTGCACTGGTCGGCATGGTCGCGCCGTCGGTCGAGTACTACTGGCCGACGGTGGTCCAGGGTGCGCAGTCCACCGTGGCCGCCAGTGGGGGCCGGCTCGTCCTGCGCGCGTCCAGTTACGACGCGGCCGAGGACCGCCGTCAGATCACCAAGCTCCTCGAACGCGGGGTGCAGACCCTGCTGGTCGCCCCGGCCACCAGCGGGCGGGGCGCCCTGGACCTGCTGCGCTGGCTGGGTTCGCTGAGCGTCCCGGTGGTGCTCGTCGAGCGCCTGCCGCCGCCGGAGCTGCCGACGCTGGCGCTGGACGCGGCCACCACGGCGCACGCGCTCGGCGCGGGCCTGGCCGTCCGGCACCTGGTGTCCCTCGGCCACCGCGGGGTCGGGCTGGTCACGTCCCGGTCCAGCCCGACGAGCCGGGCGCTGCGCACCGGCTGGCGCGAGACGATCGGGTCCCTGGGGCTGGACACCGGCGCGGCGCTCGACCTCGACGTGCCCGTCTACGGCTCCCCGGGGTGGGCGCAGGAGTACGACACCCTGCTGGACCGCTGCCTCCGCGCCGGCGTCCGGGCGCTGCTCGTGCACGCCGACCGGGAGGCCATCGGCCTGATCGAACGGGCGCGCGACGGCGGCATCGCGGTGCCCGGCGAGCTGGCGGTGGTCTCCTACGACGACGAGGTCGCGGCGGCGTCCGACCCGCCGCTGACCGCGGTGTGCCCGCAGAAGCACCGGCTCGGCGCGGTGGCCGCCGAGCTCGCGCTGGCCCGGCTCGCCGACACGACCGGGCGGCCCGTGCACCGGCTGCAGCTCTGGCCGACGCTCGTCGTGCGCGAATCGTGCGGAGGCGCGCCGGAAGCCGCACTCGAGTGAAACCTCAGGAGGCCGCGAGGCGGCGGAGGGCCGCGTGCGTCGTCACCGCCGTGCCGAGGGCGACGACGAGCACCGTGCCCGTCACCAGGACACGCGCCCGGGACCGGATCTTCCGGGCCGGGACCAGCGGGCGGGACCCGGCGAGGCCGGTGAGCGTGCGTTCGGCGTCCGCCATCGACGGCCGGGCCGCCGGTTCCGGGCGGACGAGTTCCAGCAGCGCGTCGAGGACCGCGCCGCGGGTGCGCGGCGGGACGGCGGTGCCCGGCACCCGCCCTTCGAGGGCGAAGTACAGGGTGGCGCCCAAGGAATAGACGTCCGAGGCACACCCCGGGCTCGCACCCCCGGCCACCTCCGGGGCGGGGAAACCGCCGGTGCCCAGCCCGAAGCCGGCGATCTTGGCCGTCCCGTCCGCGGTGAGGAGCACCTTGTCCGGGCCGAACCCGCGGTGGAGGACGCCCTCGGCGTGCGCGGCCGCCAGCGCCGAAGCCAGCTGTGCGCCGAGCGCCGCGACGCGGTCCGGCGGCACGCTTCCCCGCCGCGCGACCAGTTCGGCCAGGGTGCCGGTCGCCAGGTCCTCGGTCACCACGTACGGCGTCAGGTCGTGCTCGAAGACGTCGTGCACGACGACGACGTGCGGGTGGTGCAGCCGGACGGCCGCGCGCGCGTCGCGGATCGCCTTGGCCCGGACGCGGTCGGAATGGGCCGCGTCGAACGGGCATCCGGGCGGCAGCTGTTCGACGACGACGAACCGGTCCAGCAATTCGTCTTTGGCCCGCCACGCCGTGGCGCCGGGATGGTGGCCGGCCGGTTCGAGCAGCCGGTACCGCCCGGCCAATGCACCCTTTTTCGCTGCCACCCGTATCCCCTGTCGCCGTCGACGGATCCCTGAAAGGAAATACGGCCGCAACGGGAAACAGGTTCGGTGATTCTCACGCCTCGGACAACGCCGTGCGGGCCGCCGCGGTGCTTTCCCCGGTGACGAACGCCGGGACCACCGCGGCGGGCTCGGCGGCCGGACCGCCGTCGAGCTGGCCGACCGCCCGGCGCACGGCCAGCGCCCCCAGCTCGGCCGCCGGGACCACCACCGCGGTGGGCCGGATCCGCTGCTGCCCCGCCACGGTGTCCGAGCAGACCGCGACGACGGAGACGTCGCCGGGTACCCGCCGCCCGCGGTGCCGCAGGGTGCCCATGACCAGCGGGAGGGCGGCTTCGTCGTGCACGACCAGCGCGGTCGGGCCGCCGTCGGCGAGCAGTTCGTCCAGGCCGCGGGCGACGTCTTCGGCGGCCGGCGCGCAGGGCCGGGAAACCGCTTTCACGCCGCGCTCGCCGGCGGCGGCCCGGAAGCTTTCCGCGAAGCCCTTCAGGTACCGGAGCCGGTGCCCGGGCAGGGTCGCCGACGGCCCGAGGTGGGCGACCGACCGGTGGCCCAGGCCGGCCAGGTGGGTGAGGCAGGCCCGGCCGGCCGGCGCGAAGTCGAGCGTCACCGACGCCAGCCCGCGGTACTGCGCCGGCGCGCCGACCAGCACCGCGGGGCGGCCGGAGGCCAGCAGGACGGGCACGCGCGGGTCGTCGTCGCCGGCGTCCAGCACGATCACCGCGTCGGCCAGTGCGGCCGACGTCACCCGGTGCAGGCCCGACGTGCCGTCGTCGTCGGTGACCAGGAGCAGGTCGTAGCCGAGTTCGCGGGCCGCGCCCGCAGCGGCGGAGAAGAACTCCATCTCCATGCCCAGCTGCCGGTCGCCGAGCGGCGGCACCGCCACCGCGAGGACGCCGGCGCGGGGGGACGGCGAGCCGCCGCGGCGCCGGTAGCCGAGGGCGCGGATGGTTTCCTCGACCCGGCGGCGGGTGGCCGGCGAGATCGTCCGCTTCCCGGTGATCACGTAGGACACCGTGCTCGCCGAGACACCGGCCGCGTTCGCCACGTCGGTGATCGTCACCGCGCCGCGGCCGCCGCCCGACGGCTCGTCCGCCACGTCGCGGAAATTCGTCATCTTGGTGAGGACTTTCTCGAGACTCATTGTCCGATCCGTTGTCCGGCCGGAAGTTAGCGCTAACAAGAAGGGGTGGAGGCCGACCTTAATGCCGGTCAACACCGCTGGTCAAGCCACCTTCGTCGGATGATCGAAAACGCCTCGGCGCCGATTCATTCCCCGGGACGGCAGTCGGTCACCGGCATCCCGCGGTTGCCCCCGCGGGCCAGGGCGATGAAGCCGAAGGTGGTCGATTCGCCCGGCTTCAGCACCGCATTCCACTCGGCGTTCGCGATCGCCGCGGTGGCGCCGGTCCGCACGAGCCTGCCGTTCCAGAGGTCGTCGATGCTCGTCCCGGCGGGGGTGGTCCAGCTGACCGTCCACCCGATGACTGGGGCCCACCCGCTGTTGCGGACGGTCACCAGCCCCTGGAAGCCGCCGTCCCACGACTTCACCACCTGGTAGCGCGCGGCGCAGCCGGCGGGACCCGGGGTCCGGGACGCCGGCGGGGTCGTGGACGGCGCCGATGCGAGCTGGGCCGCCGCGCTCGCGGCCTCCCGGCCGGGCGGGATCGACGTGGTCGCCGCCACCACGGCGGCCGCGGTCAACGCCAGCACCGTCCCGGCGAAGGCCGGCCGGGAGCGGCGACGGCGCACCGGCGCGGGAACGCTGTCCGCCGGGGCCGCCACCGGGACCACCCCGGGCGCGGTGGCGCGGGTCAGCAGCCGCGCGGCCCCGGCCATCGTGGGGCGGGCGACCGGATCCCGGTGGAGCAACCGGAGGACGGCGTCGGTGACCGGGCCGCTGGTGACGGGCGGGGTCACGGTGCCGGTACCGACCCGTTTGAGCAGGGCCAGCTGGTTTTCGTCGGTGCCGAACGGCGGCCGCCCTTCGAGCGCGGTGTAGAGCGTCGCGCCGAGCGAGTAGACGTCGGAAGGGAAGCCGGGTTCCTCGCCGTCGGCGACTTCCGGGGCGAGGTAGGCCGGCGTGCCGACGACCAGCCCGCGGCCGGTGGCGGTGCCTTCGCCGCGCGCGTGGGCCACCCCGAAGTCGGTGATCTTCGCCGCGCCGTCGGTGGTCACCAGGACGTTGTTGGGGCTGATGTCGCGGTGCACCACGCCTTCCGCGTGCGCCGCGGCCAGCGCCGAGGCGAGCTGGGTGCCCAGTTCGGCCACGTGCTCCGGCACCAGCGGGCCGTGCTCCTCGATCAGCTCGGTCAGCGTGCGGGCCGGCAGGTACTCCATCGTGATGTAGGCCGCGGACCCCTGCTCGACGACGTCGTACACGACGACCGCGTGCGGGTGGCGCAGCCGGGCGGTGACCCGGGCCTCCCGGATCGTCCGGGCGCGCGTGCGCTCGGCGGCCGCCGGGTCGGCGGGGGAGCCGGGGAAGAGCTGCTTGATCGCGACCAGCCGGTCGAGCCGCTCGTCCTTCGCCCGCCACACGGTCCCCATCGCGCCGTGACCCGCCCGGCCCAGCACGCGGTACCGGCCGGCGATCACTGCCCCTTCGTGCACGGGCACGCTCCCCTCCGTCGTTTCCGTCATCGGGGAACACGGCCGGTTCCGGCGCGCAGTTCGGCTCGTCGGACCAATTCACTCACCTGGGTGGGGGTACGAAATGCGTTCGACGTATTCGTTCCGGATGCCGGAAACGCCGGCCGGTCACTACGGAAGAATCGGCCATGCGGTTGTGACGGACCGATAACGGTCTCACTGCGTCCGGCAGCTGAGGGCCGGGACGCCCGGGTGGCCGTCGGTGATGTCCTGGTTCAGCCCGAACGAAGCCGAACCGTCCGGCTCGACGAGGGCGTTCCAGCCCGCGTCGGTGACCGTCACCGACGACCCGGCCTGGGTCAGGGTGCCGTTCCACAGGTCCCGGATGCCGGCCCCGCCGGGCTGCACCCAGGTCACCGTCCAGCCGGTGAGCCGGGTCTCCCGGTCGTTGTGCACGGTCACCTGCGCCTGGGCCCCGCCCGGCCAGGCGTTCGTGACCTCGTAGCGCGCGGTGCACCCGGAGGTCGCGGGCGGAGCCGGCGGCGTGGAGCGCCGCGCCGGCCCTTCGGACGCGCGGGCCGGCACCGGCGCGGGCGCCGTGGTGGTGCTGCTGACCGTGTGGTCGGCGGTGATCGTCGTCGGCAGGTGCTCGATGGGGGCCGCGGTGGTGGTCGCGGGCCGGTCGGCGAGGGCGAGACCGGCCACCACGCTCACCGACGTCAGGCACGCGGCGGCCCCGATCAGGGTGGCGCGGCGGAGCCGGGACCGCCGGTGCGGAGCCGGGACCGGCCGGCCGACGGCGGCCAGCAGCTCCACCGTCTCCTGCATGGACGGGCGCACGGCCGGATCGCGTTCGAGCATCCGCAGCAGCACGGCGGTCAGCGGGCCGCCGTGGACCGGTGGGGTGAGCTGGTTCTCGGTGATCCGCCGCAGCAGGGTGATCGGGTCGTCGCTGGTGCCGAACGGCGGCGTGCCCTCCAAGGCGGTGTAGAGCGTGGCGCCGAGCGAATAGACGTCGGACGGCAGCCCCGCTTCGCCGCCCCGCGCGACTTCCGGAGCCAGGTAGGGCAGCGTGCCGACGACGACGCCTTCGTCGGCGGCCGGGTGCTCGCCGAGCGCGCGCGACACGCCGAAGTCGGTGATCCGGGCGGTGCCGTCGTCGGTGACGAGCACGTTGTTGGGCGTGACGTCCCGGTGCAGGATCCAGTCGCCGTGCGCGGCGGCCAGTGCCGCGCCGACCTGCCGCCCGAGCCGCAGCACGTCGCACCGGGGCAGCGGCCCGCGTTCGACGAGGAGCTCGGTCAGGGACCGGGCGGGCACGTACTCCATGACCAGGTACATCGAGCCGGCGTCCTCGAACACGTCGTACACCGCGACGGCGTGCGGGTGCCGCAGCCGGGACGCCAGCCGCGCCTCCCGGATCGCCCGCTCGCAGACGTCGCCGCCCGTGCCCGGCTCGTGCAGGAACTGCTTCACGGCCACGACGCGATCCAGCCGCTCGTCCTTGGCCCGCCACACCAGGCTCATCGCGCCGCGGCCGAGGTGCCCCAGTAGCCGGTACCGCCCGTTGACGAGCTGTTCCTCGAAAGCCACCCGTACCCCTGCGTCGGTCGGTGAAACGATGAACTTTTTAGCAGAAGAAGGGCGTCCGGTGGGCTTCGGGACCGACGGGATCTCCGAACCGTTATCCGGCTCGGCGGCGGCGCATTCGGGAATTCGCCGCTCCGCGAGTCCGAATTCGACGAATTCGGTGTCGGCGGGCAAGTCGCTGTCGGACAGGCGTACCGTGTGGGGCATCGCGGTTCAACAGGCAGCCGCCCCCCAGCTTCCCGCGCGCCGTCCCGCGGGTGCCGTCCCTCGCTCCGAGGAGGCCTGTGTGCTCGACCAGATCGCCGCTCCGCAGTTCCGCGTCGACGTCCCGTCCGCGATGACCCTGCGGGTGACCGCCACGGCGGAGGCGACGGTCGTCGCGATCCGCGGCGAAATCGACCTGCCGGTGCTGAGCCGGCTCCGGACCCGGCTGGGCGAGGAGATCGACCTCGCCCCGCGGGCCCTGGTGGTCGACCTGCCGGGAGTGTCGTTCTGCGGCGCGGGCGGGATCACGGAGCTGCTGGTGGCGGCGTCCGAGGCGCACGTGAGCGGGGTGCCCTTCGCGATCGCGGCGGCCGGCCGGGCGGTGCGGCGGCCGATCCGGGTCCTGGGACTGGAGCAGCTGCTGCCGATCCACGAAAGTGTCGACGCGGCGCTGGATTGGCTGGCCGTGCTGCCCCGGTTGCGGGGGAGCGGGCGGGACTGACCGCGGCTCGGCCGTGACCGCGGTCGTCATCGCCGGTTCGCGCGCTCCCGCTGGGGCACGACGACGTACTTCGGGTCCTTTGTGGACTCCACCCCCGCTTCGAACACCCCGAAGCGCTGCAACGCGCTCCCGGCGAACAGCGCCGCCCCGGCCGTCACCGAGACCGCGCGGCTGCGGTGCCCGAGCACCGCGCCCAGCAGGCCCGCCGCGGTCAGGCGCTCCGACCACTTCCGCAGCCGGTGCGCCTTGCCCGTCGTGTACGCCTCCGCCGTGAGGCCGAGCCGGTTCTCCAGCACCTTCGACGCCACCAGTTCCGTCGCGGCACCGAAGACCGCCAGCGCCCGCGCCGGGCCGGCCTCCTCGACCGGGACCAGCGCCATCGCGAAGCCGCCCGAACTCGCCGCCGCCGAGCCGGTGAACACGAACGGCAGCTCGGCGTGGGCCTCGTGCCAGGCCGGGACCGCCGTCTGCGACAGCAGCACCGCCGTGTACGACGCGACGGCGGGCGCGATGACCGCCGAGGCCAGTCCGGCGGGCCGGGCGGCCGCGCGCAGGAGCCGGCCGGGCAGCGCGCGCCGCAGCCCGGCGGGCAGCACCTCGGCGGCCGCGGCCACGCCCACCCCCGGACCGAACGCGCTCAGGATCCAGGTGCCCACGCTCATCGGCGACGTCGGCTTCGCGACGCGCAGCATGTGGTGGAACCGTTCCGGCCGGCCGAGGTCGGCCACCAGCAGGTAGACGCTGGCGAGCAGCGCCGCCAGCGAACCCGTGCGGCCCACCCGGCGCAGCGCGGGCCGCCCGGTCACGTCGGCCCCGGCGGCCAGCAGCGACGTGCCCGCGGCGAGCCCACCGGTGAACAGGTACGCCGGCACCTTCCACTCCCACACCGGCGGCTTGAGCACCGGCCGCCCGTAGTAGGACCGGAACTCGGCCCGGGGCACCATCAGCTCTTCCCCGGCCCCGCCTCGCTTCCCGGACCCGCCTCGCTTGCGGCGGCCGAAGACGCGGGCCCGGGTGTCGGCGGCCCCGGCGTCGCTGCGCGGTTCGTGCGAGGTCACCGGCGCTTCCTTCCGAACGACCCGAACGGCCCGAACGACGCGACCGCGGCGGCGAGCAGCGCCGAAGCCGCCATCCCGGCGTACTTCCACATCGCGGGCAGCTCGCGGGTCGGCACCACCGGATCCGGCGGCAGCCCGTAGACCTCGGGTTCGTCCAGCAGCAGGAAGAAAGCGCCGTTGCCGCCGACGCCGTCGGACGGGTCGTGCCCGTAGAGCCGCGCTTCGGTGACCCCGCGCTCGTGCAGGTCCTCGACGCGGCGGGCCGCCCGTTCGCGCAGCTCGTCGAGTTCGCCGAACTGGATCGAGTCGGTCGGGCAGGCCTTGGCGCACGCCGGTTCGAGGCCGTCGTGGAGCCGGTCGTAGCAGAGCGTGCACTTCTGCGCGCGCCCGTCGTCCGGGCGGCGGTCGATGACGCCGTAGGGGCAGCCCGAGACGCAGTAGCCGCAGCCGTTGCAGATGTCCTGCTGCACGACGACCGAGCCGAACTCGGTGCGGAACAGCGCGCCGGTCGGGCAGACGTCGAGGCAGCCGGCGTGGGTGCAGTGCTTGCACACGTCCGACGCCATCAGCCAGCGGAAGTCGGTCCGGCCCTCGGCCCCGGTCGTCGCCCCGGGCAGGTCGAACGACGGCATGCCGAGGTCTTCCGGCGCCCGCGGCAGGGGAGAGGTGCCCAGCCCGCCGCCGCCCCGCGGCGCCTCCCGCAGCTCCTCGGCGACGAAGGCGGTGGTCACGTCGATCGCCGACGGCCCGGTCGGCAGCCCCTCGAGGCCGGGCGACTGGCCGCCGAGCGGGCGCTGCTGCTCGATGAAGGCCACGTGCCGCCACGAGTTCGCGCCGAGCGCGCCGGTGTTGTCGAACGACATGCCGAGCAGGTCGAGCCCGTCTTCGGGGACGGCGTTCCACTCCTTGCAGGCGACTTCGCAGGCCTTGCAGCCGATGCACACGGACGTGTCGGTGAAGAACCCGACGCGCGGCGGGTGCCCGGTGTGCCCGGCCTCGCCGGCGACGTCCGGCAGCGGCCCGGACAGCCGGTTCTCGATGCTCATGATCGGTCCTCCGTGGCGTGGCCGGGTTCGACGTGCTCGGTGGCGACCCGGGTACCCGTTTCCGGCGTGATGCCCGCCCGCGCGCGGTACTCCTCGAGCAACGCGAGCAGCTCGGCACCGCGCGGCCGCCGTCCGGGCCGGACGTCGCAGGTGGCGACCTTGCTCTCCTGGATGAAGACGTTCGGGTCCAGCACCACGCCGAAGAGGTCGTTGACGACGTCCCGGGCGACCAGCCCGGAGCCGCCCCAGTGGTAGGGCATCCACACCTGGTGCACGACCCGGTCCTGCACCCGCAGCGGCGCCATCCGGTCGGTCACGAACACCCGCGCCTCGACGGCCGCCCGTGCGGTGACGACGTGCGCCCAGCCCAGGTGCGCCAGCCCGCGCAGCTTCGCCAGCTCGGGGGAGACCTCGACGAACAGGTCCGGCTGCAGCTCCGACAGGTAGGGCAGCGTCCGGCTCATCCCGCCCGCGGTGTGGTGCTCGGTCAGCCGCGCGGCGGTGAACACGAACGGGAACACCTCGCCGCCGGGCTCGGGCGGCGACGGGTGCGACGGGTTGTCCCGGCGGCCGTAGACCTTCCGCGTCGGATTCCCCTGCTGCGCGTAGAAGGGGTTCCGGAACGGCGATTCGTGCGGTTCGTAGTGCGCCGGCAGCGGCCCGTCGGCCAGCCCCGACGGCGCGAACAGCCACGCCTTGCCGTCCGACTGCATGATGAACGGGTCGTCGCCGCGCAGCGCGGCCGGCCCCACGGCGCCCGGCGGCGGGACGTGGTCCGGCGGCTTGGTCTTCTCGAAGTCGGGGACGTCGTGGCCGGTCCATTCGCCGCGCTCGGCGTCCCACCAGATCAGGGCCTTGCGCTCGCTCCACGGCCGTCCCTGCGGGTCGGCCGACGCGCGGTTGTAGAGCACCCGCCGGTCCATCGGCCACACCCAGCCCCACTCGTGGGCGTAGAAGTCCTGCTCGAAGCGGGACTTCCGGCGGGCGGCCTGGTTGACGCCGTCGGCGTAGACGCCGCTGTAGATCCAGCAGCCGCAGGACGTGCTGCCGTCGGCCTTGAGCTCGAGGTATCCGGAGAGCTCCTTGCCGGTGGTCAGGTCCTGGCCGTTGATCCGCCGCAGCACGTCCTCGGCGGAGGGTTCGTCACCGTGCACTTCGTAGTCCCAGGCCAGGTCCAGCACCGGCCGGTCGCGCTCGTCTTCCGAGCCCGCCAGCCGCTCGCGGACGAGCCGGCCGAGGTGGTGGAAGAACCACAGCTCCGAGCGCTGGTCCCCGGCCGGCTCGACGGCCTTTTCGCGCCACTGCAGCATGCGCTGGGTCTGGGTGAACGTCCCCTCCTTCTCGACGTGCGAGGCGGCGGGGAAGAAGAACACCTCGGTGCGGCACTGCTCCGGTACGATCTCGCCGGTCTCGATCTCCGGCGCGTCCTTCCAGAAGGTGGCGCTCTCGATCATCGTCAGGTCCCGGACGACCAGCCAGTCGAGGTTGGCCATGCCGAGCCGCTGCAGGCGGCCGTGCGCGGACCCGACGGCCGGGTTCTGCCCGAGCAGGAAGTAGCCGGAGACCTTGCCGTCGACCATGTCCATGACCGTGCGGTAGGTGCCGTGGTCGCCGTTGATCCTCGGCAGGTAGCCGAAGCAGAAGTCGTTGTCCGGCGTGGCTTTCTCGCCCCAGTACTCCTTGAGCAGCGACACGGTGTAGGCGTCGGCGTTGCGCCAGAAGCCCTTCTGCTTGTCGCCGCGGACGCTGTCGAGGTAGCCGGCCAGCGTGGCCTGCTCGGGGGTGGGCATCGGCAGGTAGCCGGGCAGCAGGTTGAACAGCGTCGGGATGTCGGTCGAGCCCTGGATGCTGGCGTGCCCGCGCAGCGCGAACACCCCGCCGCCGGGCCGCCCGATGTTGCCGAGCAGCAGCTGGATGATCGAGCCTGCGCGGATGTACTGGGCGCCGACGCTGTGCTGCGTCCAGCCGACGCTGTAGACGAGCGCGGCCGTGTGCTCCCGGCCCGAGTTGCGCGTCCAGGCGTCACAGACCCGCTGGAAGAGCTCCTTCGGCGTGCCGCAGGTGGCCTCGACCATTTCGGGCGTGTAGCGGGCGAAGTGGCGCTTGAGGATCTGGAACACGCAGCGCGGGTGCTGCAGCGTCGGGTCGGCGGCGATTTCCTCGCTGCCGCCTTCGAGCACCGGGCCGCCCGAGCCGTGCTGGTCGGACGCCGACGTCTCCTTGCCGTGCCCGCCGCTCTCGGCCGGCCGGATGCCCTCGTAGTGCCAGGTCGACGGGTCGTAGGCGGCCTTGGCTTCGTCGTAGCCGCTGAAGAGGCCGTCGAGGTCCTCGGTGTCCTGGTAGTCCTCGGACACCAGGAAGGAGGCGTTGGTGTAGGCGACCACGTACTCGCGGAAGTCGAGGTCGTTGCCGAGGATGTGGTTGATCACCCCGCCGAGGAACGCGATGTCGGTGCCGGCGCGCAGCGGGACGTGGGCGTCGGCGAGCGCGCTCGTCCGGGTGAAGCGCGGGTCGATGTGGAACACCTCGGCCCCGCGGGCCTTCGCCTCCATCACCCACTGGAACCCCACCGGGTGCGCCTCGGCCATGTTCGAGCCCATGATGACGACGCAGTCGGAGTTCTGCAGGTCCTGCTGGTAGTCCGTCGCGCCACCGCGACCGAAGGAAGTCCCCAGACCGGGAACGGTGGCGGAGTGTCAAATACGGG
Source organism: Amycolatopsis sp. CA-126428 (assembly GCF_002904335.1). Lineage (GTDB taxonomy): Bacteria > Actinomycetota > Actinomycetes > Mycobacteriales > Pseudonocardiaceae > Amycolatopsis. The sequence goes on from NZ_PPHF01000142.1 coordinate 64,294, forward strand.
CCTGGTTCTCGATCTGGATCGCGCCCAGTGCCGTGAAGAGCTTCTTGATCAGGTAGTTCTCTTCGTTGTCCAGGGTGGCGCCGCCGAGGCTGGCCAGCCCCATGGTGCGCCGCAGCGGCTTCCCGTGCTCGTCGGCGTCCTGCCAGCCCTTCCGGCGGGCGTCGAGCACGCGGTCGGCGACCATCTCCATGGCGGTGCCGAGGTCGAGCTCGGTCCATTCGGTGGCGTAGGGCGCGCGGTAGCGGACCTTCTGCTCGCGCTGCGGGCCGGTGACCAGCTGCTTGCTCGCCGAGCCCTTGGGACAGAGCCGGCCGCGGGAGATGGGGCTGTGCGGGTCGCCTTCGATCTGGACGACCTTCTCGTTCTTGACGAAGACCTGCTGCCCGCAGCCGACGGCGCAGTAGGGGCAGACGGACCTGGCCACCCGGTCGGCGCTCGCGGTGCGCGGGACGAGGGCTTCGGAGCGCGGGGATTCGGCCGCCTTGCCCCGGCCGAGGGGGTCGGGGCCGGTGAGTTGCCGGTAGACGGGCCAGGATTCGAGCCACCGCCGTGGTCCCACGCCCACCTCCCGACTCTGCCGTTTCCGCCGGCCGACTACCCGGAGCTTCCCGAGCCTAAACCGGCCCGGTCCTTCCCGCCGCTTTCACGCCCGGCGCCGGTGTCGCGAATGCCTCATCCGGGACATCCGAGGCCCCCGGATGAGGCATCCGCGACGTTCGAACCCGGCGTGCGTCAGGTCGAGAACGGCGAGGACGCGCCCTCGGCGCGGGTGCGGCCGCGACGGCCCGCGGCGGCGAGGGGCTGGGCGATGTCCTCCAGGGACTTGCCTTCCGCGTCCACCGCCAGGAACCGGGCCACCAAGCCGCCCGCGATCATCACGGCCGCGCCCAGCAGGTAGCCGATGAACAGGCGGACCGGGTGGTCGCCGGTGCCGATCAGGGCGCCGTAGATCACCGGGCCCAGTGCGCCGAAGCACTGCGCGATCGCGAAGAACACCGCGATCGCCTTCGCCCGGACCTCCAGCGGGAAGATCTCGCTCACCGTCAGGTAGCCCGCGCTCGCGCCGGCGGAGGCGAAGAAGAAGATCACGCACCACGCGATCGTCTGCGTGGTCGCGTTGAGCGCGCCGGCGTAGAACAGCACCGCCGTCACCGCCAGCAGGACACCCGACACGACGTACGTCCCGGAGATCATCTTGCGCCGGCCGAGGGTGTCGAACAGGTGGCCGATGGTGAAGGGGCCCACCAGGTTGCCCACCGCGAACGCGATCAGGTAGATCGGCGTCGCCTCGGAGGACACCCCGTAGAACTTGCCGAGCACCAGCGTGTAGGTGAAGAAGATCGCGTTGTACAGGAACGACTGGCTGATCATCAGCGACGCGCCCAGCACGGCCCTCGACGGGTAGTCGCGGAACAGCACCCTGGCCAGGGCGACGTACCCGATCCGCTCGGCGGGCGTCACCTCGATCGCCTTCTTCTCGTCGACCGGCGGCAGGCTGCGGCCGGTGTGCTCGACCTCCTGCTCGATCTGGGTGATCGACTCCTCGGCCGCCTCCGCCTTGCCGTGCATGATCTGCCACCGCGGGCTCTCCGGCAGGTGCCGCCGCACCAGCAGGATCACCAGCCCGAGCACCGGCCCGATGAGGAAGCCCAGCCGCCAGCCCAGGGCGAGGTCCATCCGGTTCAGCAGGATGTAGGTCCCGATCGTCCCCAGCACGGCCCCGGCCCAGTAGGTGCCGTTGACCGCGATGTCCACCCGGCCCCGGTAGCGGGCCGGGATCAGCTCGTCGATCGCCGAGTTGATGGCCGCGTACTCGCCGCCGATCCCCATGCCGGCCACGAACCTCGTCGCGTAGAGGAAGATCACCCAGCCCGCGCCGTTGCCGAGGGTCAGCGCCGTCAGGCCACTGCCCACGAGGTAGACGGCCAGGGTCAGCATGAACAGGTTCCGGCGGCCGAGCTTGTCGGAGAGGCTGCCGAAGAACAGCGCCCCGACCACCTCGCCGGCCAGGTAGATCGTCGCCAGCAGCCCGACGGCCGCGGACGACATGTGCAGCGTCTCGGGCTTGGTGAGCGTGTCGGCGACCGCGCTGGCCACCGTGATCTCCAGGCCGTCGAGGATCCAGGCCACCCCCAGGGCGACCACCATCCGCGTGTGGAACGGGGACCAGGGCAACCGGTCGATGCGTGCCGGGATGAGCGTGCGCACCCCCGTGGACGCCGGATCGGGTGTTGCCGCCATGACAACCTCCTTGTGAGCAGATCGCCCAGCGTGACTTCCCCCGTCGTGCCCTGGCGAAACACGATCGGGTCGACTCGCGCGGTCACGGCTTGTGATCGGCCGGATACGCTCATTAGTCTGGCGCGCGGGCGGGTCGTGCAGGGGCCGCACTGCCTGTTCGTGCCGGCCCTTGACGAAGATGGGGTGTTTTCGCGTGGCGTCCTTCGGTTGCCCGTCAGGGCGATTGCGAGTCTCGTGCTCGCACGGTGAGCCGGTGCTCCTGGCGTTGACCGGCGAGCTCGACGCCGGGACGGTGCGGGTCGTCGTGGGATCGGTGGCCGCCGCGCTGGCCGGCAGCCCGGAACCGCGGGTGATCTTGGTGGACCTCGCCGGGCTGCACTTCCTCGGTGCGGCGGGCGTTCGCGCGCTGAGCGCGCTGACCGACCAGGCTGCCGCCCGGAACGCCCGGCTCCGCGTCGTCACGGGCGAGAACGCGGTGGTGAGCCGGGCGCTGCGGCTGACCGGGGTGGACCGGGTGCTGGACGTCTACCCCGATCGGGGAGCGGCGCTGAGTGCCGGCGACGGCCGCGAGTTCCTCCGGCTGACCGCCCGGATGTGGAACAGCTGACTGTCCACAGCGGACGGTTTACCCGGCGGGGTTCCGTGGTCCCGATAACGTCACCTGATTCCCGCCGGCCAAGGCCGCGCAAGGTCACCCGATCGCCGTGGTGGGCAGGGTCCGCGCGGCGGTCCGCACCGGGCCGCCGCGCGAAGCTGCTCAGCGCTGAACCTTGGCCGCCGCGAAGTAGGCGTTCGACGGGCCGGTGAACGACAGCACCACGCCGACCACCGCCGCGAGCACCGCGAGGTAGCCGCCGATCGTGCTCTGGCCGATCAGCACCGACAGCAGCTGCAGGGCGGCGAGCACGGTCAGCACGATGCGCGCCCAGTTGCGGCCGGCGCGCAGCTTGAACGCGAACAGCAGGTACAGCCCGGCGATGATCACCGCGATCACCATCGCGGTGATGATCGTGACGTTCACCGCCTGGTCGATCTGCGCGTCGGTGAGGTTGCCGCCGCGTTGTCTGTTCGTGTCACGCATGGTGGTGGCGATCCGGTCCCGGTTGCCGAAGATCAGCAGGCCCCCGATGAGCCCGATCACCGGCGCGACGATGAACGCCCAGAAGGCGCCTTCGACCGTGCCCGGCCGGGCCGGAGCGGGCGCCGGGCCCGTCGAAGCGGACGACTGCGGGTAGTTCGGTGATCCACTCATAAAGGATCAAATAGCACTCTTCCGGGCGACTCGCAGGGCGAGCGGGCCGGGCGTTCCCGGCCGCCCCTTTTCCGGCTCCGGTCCGCACGCGGAAATTCCCCTTCCGGTCGCCGTTCCACAGTGGATTCACAAGCGGTTCCCGGGCCGGGGCGCGAAAAAACGCAAGATCGGGTGCGGTGCGGTCGTGGCACCTCGTCCGCGCCCGGCCACCCGGTCGCGCGAGCCGTGGTCAGCGGCCGGTGCTGCCGTCGATCAGCTCGCGCAGGATGTCGGCGTGCCCGGCGTGGCGGCCGGTCTCCTCGATCAGGTGAACCAGCGCCCAGCGCATCGACGGCGCGGAGCGGCCGGGCCGGGCCACTGGCCGCGTCAGGTCGGTGCAGGCGTCGATGACCGCGTTCGCCCGGTCGCACGCGGCGCGGTAGTCCGCCACGACCGAGTCGACGGTCTCGTCCGGGCGCGGCCGGAACGTCCCGGGCCAGTCCGCGGTGTCCTCGCCGAGGAACGTGAAGCGTTCGACGTGCGCGAGGTGCCGGACCAGGCCCAGCAGCGACGTGCCCGACGGGACGCCGGGCGTGCGGACCTGCGGCTCCGGCACGCCTTGCGCCTTGGCCACCACGGCGGCCCGCAGGTGGTCGAGGAAACCGCGCAGCACCTCCTTTTCGGCCGGTCCGGTGCGTGGGGGCGGGGTGTCCCGCCGCCGGGTTCGGGGCATCGCTCGGCCTTTCAGCGGGTGCGGCGGATCAGCAGGAGGTGGTCGACGACTTCGGCGGTCTGCCCGCCGGGGCCGGTGGCCCGGCGGGTGAGGGCGTCGGCGCGCTCGACGGTCCACCCCGCCGGATCGAGCGACGGCGCTTCGAGGGGCGGGCGAGCCGCCGGGTCCTGGTGCCACGACCACGGCGCGACGGACCCGTGCTCGACGACCAGGAGCCGGCCGCCGGGGGAGAGCGCTTCCGCGGCCTGCCGCAGCACGCGGTCGCGGGGGAGCGGGAAGGACGTGTGCAGGTAGTGCGCCGAGACGAGGTCGAACGGGCCGGCGGGGAACGTCGCCGCCAGGTCGTGCCGTTCCCCGGTGATCCGGCCGGCGAGCCCGAGGTCCCGGGCGCGGCGGCCGAGGTGGGCGAGGGCGACGGCGGAGATGTCGGCGGCGGTCACCCGCCAGCCGCGCCGGGCCGGCCACAGCGCGTCCCCGCCGGCGCCGGACCCGAGGTCGAGGGCCCGGCCCGGGGCCGGCCGGGCGACGACCTCGACGAGCCGGACGTTGGCGCGCGGCTCGCCGCCGGGGAGGTGGGCCGTGTAGTGGCCGTCCCAGAACCGGGACGCTTCGGTGGTGGAGGTGGTCATGGGCCCACCCTGACCCGACACCGGCGCAATTGGCACGGTTTCTTGCGGTTCCGGCAAGATGGCCGGGTGAGCGACGACTTCGAGGACGTGCTGCACGCGGTCGGACCCCGGCTGCGGGCGCTGCGCCGCCACCGCGGGATGACCCTCGCCGACGTCGCGGCCGCCACCGGGGTTTCGGAGAGCACGCTGTCGCGGCTGGAAAGCGGGCAGCGGCGGGCCAGCCTGGAACTCCTGCTGCCGCTGGCCCGCGCCTACGACGTCCCGCTCGACGACCTCGTCGGCGCACCCCGGACCGGCGATCCCCGCATCCACCTCTCCCCGATCCACCGCCACGGCATGACGTTCGTGCCGCTGTCCCGGCGCCCCGGCGGCATGCAGGCGTACAAGATGATCATCCCCGGCACCGACCGGCCACCGGTGCCGGACCACCAGACCCACGACGGCCACGAGTGGCTGTACGTGCTCCACGGAAGCCTGCGGCTGGTCCTCGGCGAGCACGACCTGGTGCTGCCCGCGGGCGAGGCGGCGGAGTTCGACACGACGATCCCGCACTGGCTCGGCAGTGCCGACGGAAAGGCGGTCGAGCTGCTGATCCTGTTCGGCCGCCACGGGGAACGCGCGCACCTGCGCGCCCGCGCGCACTGAATAATTCGCCGCGATCACCCGGCGATTCCGGCTACGCTCGGCCCACCGCACGGCAAAAGAGCCGGCGCACCACCTGATCCGAGGAGTCACGACATTCTTCGCGAAAGACTCGAACTGTCCGGCCGGGCCGGATGAGCGCGATTTCCGCCGCGGTCCGGGCACTGGCCGGCACGCGCCTGACCGAAGTCCGGCGGGTGGCGAACCTCGCGATCGTCGTGTTCCGGCCCGGCGACGGGCCCGGCTGGACCATCCACGCCCAATGCCCGTTCCGCATCACGCACGGCGACGTGATCCTGCTGGGTTCACGCGACCTGAACTGGCCGCGGGATCGCGGCACCGACCGTGACGAAGCGTTCGAGAACGGCACCACGAAGTACGACGCGCAGGCGGAATTCCTGACGGCCCGGTGCGCGACGAGCGACTTCCGGGTCACCGGCACGGAATTCGGCCCCGGCGGCCGGCTGGCCATCGAGGCCACCGGCGACGGCGATCCGATCCGGCTCGAAGTCTTTCCGGACTGTTCGGGGCCGTGGATCGAGAGCTGGCGCCTGTTCGGCCTCGGCGACGGCGAAGGGCACTTCGTGTACCCGGAAGCGGCAGGCCGGGATTGAGCCTCGAGCAAGCCGTGGCCGGGCTGGTTTCCGCACGGGTCACCGGCTTCGGCCGGACGGTGGACATCGCCGAAGTCGGGTTCGCCCGGGGGACGACGGAAACGCGGCTGCACGCCCAGTGCCCGTTCCGGGTGACCCGCGGCGAGACGACGTTGTTCGGCACGGTCGACATGGCCTACCCGGCCACGGCGGACGCGGACCCGGGCGAGGCCTTCCGGCGCAACGCGACGATGTTCGACAGGAAGGCCCGCCGCCTCACTGAGCGCTTCGAGGCCGTGGCGTACGTCGTCGAGTCGGCGGTTCTCGGCCGCGCGGGGGCGATGACGCTGGAGCTGACCGACGCGGTGGTGATCGAGGTGCTCCCGGCCTGCGGCGGCCCGATCGAGCAGTGGCGGCTGTTCGACCGGGACCCGGTCCGGCCGGGAGCCGGCGCCCACCACGTGTACCCGGACGCCGCCGGCCGGTGAGGGGGGCTGCCATGATCTGTCCCGTCGCACGCCGGCCCCACGGAGGACATCGATGACCGCACCCGCTCGTGACGCGCTCCTCGCCGTCGCCGCCCTGCTGGCGCCGGACGCGCCGCGGGTGGCCGAGCACGCCGGGGCCGCCCACGACGATCCCGGCGCTTTCCTGCCGGAGCACGCCGAGCGGCTCGACGAGCGCGGGATCGACGAACCCTTCCCGCTGCTGGCGTGGATCGCGCTGGTGAACGCCCTCGCCGATCACGGGCTGCTCGCCGAAGTCGACTGGAAGGAGCCGGCCGGCGAAATCACCGGGCGGCTGCGGGCCCTGCGGTCCGCGCCGCCGGCGGACGAGCTCTGGACGTCACTGGCGCGGAGTGAGCTGCCCACCTACGAGTTCCTCGAAGCCGCGGGAAACCGGCTGCACAGCACGGGAACGGCCCTCGCGGTCCTCGACATCGAGTCCGACTGCTACCCGCTCGTCCTCCTGCCCGCCGCCCGCGGTGACGAGCTCACCGCCTTCGCCGCGGCGGCCGGGTTCACCGCCGAGGTGCTCGGCCGCTAGGAAGGCCCGTGGGCTCCGGCCGATCCGGCGTCAGCGGCAGAACGCCGTGTCCACCGCGGAAACCACCGCCAGGGCCGCTTGGTCGGCGTCGCCGAAGGTGCCCGGCAGCGCCGTCACGGCCAAGCCGACCGAACGGCCGTCGTCCGTGGCGCCGCCGCGGGTTTCGAATCCGTGGATGTCGCCGCCGTGACCCCAGTACACGCCGCCGCAGCTGAGGGGGACGCTGAACAGGCCGAGTCCGTAGCGCCAGCCCGGCAGCAGGGGCGCGTCGACCGTCTTGCGCATCTCGGCCAGCTGCGGTGCCGGGAGCAGCTTGCCGTCCAGCAGCGCGCGGGAGAACTGCGCGAGGTCGCCCGGCGTCGAGATCAGCTGACCGGCCGCCCAGCCCCACGACGGGTCCAGTTCGGTCACGTCGATCACCTCGCTGCCCGAGCGCGCGTAGCCGTGCGGGTGCGGGCCCCGGATGGCCTGGTCGCCGACTTCGGGCCAGTACGTGTTGCGCAGGCCCGCTTTCCGGATCACGCGCTCGGTGATCTGCTCCGCCACCGGGCGCCCGGTGACCCGCTCGATCAGCAGGCCCGCCAGCACGTAGTTCGTGTTGCTGTACTCCCACTTCGTGCCGGGGGCGAACTTCGCCGGGTGGGCCAGTGCCAGGGCGAGCAGCTCGTGCGGCTGGAAGTACCGGTGCCGCAGCTTCGCGATGTCGTCCAGCCCGAGGTACTCGGTGTAGTTCGGCAGCCCGCTGGTGTGCTGCAGCAGCTGCCGGACGGTGATCGCCGCCCCGCCGGGTACCAGGCCGGGCAGGTACCGCTCGATCGGCGCGTCCAGCTCCACCTTGCCCTCGGCCACCAGCTGCAGCACGACGACCGCGGTGAACGACTTCGTGTTGCTGCCCGCCCGCACCCGCCCGTCGGCCGGGACCGGCACCCGGCTCCCCCGCCGCGCGGAGCCGGCGACCAGCGACTCCGTGCGGCCGCCGCGGCTCACCGAGGCGAGCGCCGCCGGGAACCGGCCCACCAGCGCGTCGAGTTCCTTCTGGAGGACGCCGTTGCGGGGCGGCCCCGCCTCGGCCGTCGTGACCGCCGCGCCCAGCAGGCCCGCCACCGCCAGGACCACCACACCCTTGCGCGCCAAGGAAGTGCTCATCTTCTCGCTCCTTCGTCACCGGATTCGGACACCGCTCACGATGCCGGGATCCGGCGCGAAGATCAGCAGTGCGGACCACCGGGTCGGGGGTAGCGCCAGCGCTACCCCCGACCCGGTTCCGGTCCGCGAGTCACGGCTGCCGCAGGATCGGCAGCGAGGACGTCAGTGCTCCCGTCGCCACGCCCGCGCCGACTCCGGCCCACGCCAGCGGGCCGAGCGGGGTGCAGCCGAAGAACCGGCTCACCCCGGGCGTCTGCACGATCGCCGCCAGCACCAGCGCCGACCCGACCGCCGTGCCGACCACCAGGGGGCTGCGGCGGCGGCCCCGCAGGGTCTGGGCCAGCTGGGTGCCGACCAGGCCGCACAGCGCCATCGTGCTCGTGCGGCGCACCGTTCCCGGGGTGCACCGCCCGATCAGCCACGCCGTCGTCGCGCCGACGCCCGTCGTCACGCCCCGGCTGGTGATCGCGCGGGTCAGGCCGTCGCCGAGCCCGCCGGAACCGTCGTCGTCCGGGCGGGTGACCGCCACCGCCATCGCCGGGAACAGGTCGGTCAGCAGGTTGACCAGCAGCAGCTGGCGCGTGCCCAGCGGCGAGTCGCCCGACAGCAGCGTGCCCAGCACCGAGAACCCGATCTCGCCCGCGTTGCCGCCGACGAGGATCACCACCGCGTCCGACACGCTGCGCCACAGCGCCCGGCCCTCCGCCACCGCCTCCAGCAGGACGGTCAGGTCCTCGCCGGTCAGCGCGACGTCGGCCGCGGTGCGGGCGGCGGTCGACGCCCGGGCGCGCACGCCGATGCCGACGTCCGCGGCGCGGATGGCCGCCGCGTCGTTCGCGCCGTCGCCGACCATCGCCGTCACCCGCCCGGCTTCGCGCAGCGCCTCCACGACCTGGAGTTTCTGCTCCGGGGCGACGCGGGCGATCACGCCGGCGCCCGACAGCAGCCGGGCCCGGCCGGCCCGGTCGAGGGCGGCGAGCTCGTCGCCGGTGACGACCGGGGCGTCGGACGGCCAGCCGAGCGAAGCCGCGATGGCCCGCGCGGTGTTCGGGTGGTCGCCGGTGAGCATCACCGGCGCCACGCCGGCCGCGCGCAGCCCGGAGATCAGCGGCCCGGCGGTGGGCCGCAGCGTGTCCGCCAGCCCGAGGAACCCGAGGAATTCCAGGTCCGCCAGCACTTCTTCGTCGTCGCCGTCGAGCGCGGGCGGAGCCTTCCGGGACGCCACCGCCAGCACGCGCAATCCGTTGTCCGCCAACGCTTCCGCGGCGCGGGCCAGCTCGTTCGCGCCGGCGCAGGCGGGCAGCACGACCTCCGGGGCACCCTTGACGACCAGCGTCACCTCGCCGTCGGCGTCCTTGCCGATCGTCGCCGAGTAACCCCGGTTCGCTTCGAACGGCTGCCCGGCGAGCTCGGTCCAGCCCTCGTCCGGGCCGGCGGCCTCGAGCACGGCGTGGTCGGTGGCGTGGGCCCGCACGTGGGGGTCGTCGAGCGTGCCCGGGCAGGCCCGGGCAGCGGCCCGCAGCACGGCGTCCCCGGGCCCGGGCTCGCGCGCCTCGCCGCCGGGCCCGGTCGTGGCCACCACGCGCAGCCGGTTCTCGGTCAGCGTGCCGGTCTTGTCGAAGCACACGACGTCGAGGCGCCCCAGCGCCTCCAGCGCCCGCGGCGCGCGGACCAGGATGCCGCGCGCGGACAGCCGCCGGGCCGCCGCCCGCTGGGCCACGGTCGCCACCAGCGGCAGGCCTTCGGGCACCGCGGCGACGGCGATCGCCACACCACCGGCCAGCGCGCGGCGCAGCGGACGGCCGCGGATCGCCGAGAGGCCGGTGACGAGCGCGCCGCCGAGCATCGTCAGCGGCAGGGCGCGGCGGGTGAGGTCCTGCAGCCGCGCCTGGATGCCCACCGCGGCTGCGGTCCGGGTGGCCAGCTCGACCGCCCGGCCGGCCACGGTCTCCGAGCCGACCGCCACGACGACCGCGGTGCCTTCGCCGCTGACCACCGTGGTGCCGGCGAAGACCAGGCAGCTGCGCTCGGCCATCGGCGCGCCCGGCACCGGGTCGAGCTGCTTGGCGACCGGGAGCGACTCGCCGGTCAGCGCGGATTCGTCCGCTTCGAGGTCGTTGGCGGTCAGCAGCCGGGCGTCGGCCGGGACGACGTCCCCGGCCCGCAGTGCGATCCGGTCGCCCGCCTTCAGCGCCCGTGCGTCGACGACCCCGCCGCCTTCCCGGCGCGCCCGTTGCCGCATCCCGTCCCGCAGCTTCGCCAGCGCGCGGCGGCCGCGGAACTGCTGCGCGCCGCCGACGACGGCGTTCAGGCCCATCGCCGCGGCCACCAGCAGCGCGTCCACCGGCGAGCCGACCACCGCGGACGCGACCGCGCCGAGGGCCAGCACCGGGGTCAGCGGGTCCTTCAGCTCGGCGGCGACGTCGGCGGCGAGGCCCGCGCCGAACCGGACCGGCGCCGCGGCCGGGTGCCGGGCCACCGCGCCGGCCACCGCCCGCACCCGCCGGGCCGTCAATTCCCGTTTCGTGGGCTCGGTTTCCGCGTCGGCGAGTCGGCGGAGGACCTCGTCGCCGGTCAGCTCGTGCCAGGCGATCCGGGTGCGGCCGGCCGGGGGACGGGCGGCGGCCACCCGCGCCGCGGCGAGCGTGCCCATCGCCAGCCCGGTCAGGCCGCCGAGCAGCGCCGGGTCCAGCCGGGGCACGAACGGCACCAGCGTCCGCCGCCGGCGTGACATCAGCAGCAGGCCGCCGATCAGGCTGCCCGCGGTCGCCACCCGGGTGGCCCGCTTGCTGTTCACCCGCGCGGCGCCGGCCGCCCGCAGCACCCGCCACACGCCGGACAGCCCCGGCCGGACGACCAGGTCGGCGCCCCAGAGCACCGGCGCGTGGCGATCGGCGAGGGCGACGCAGAGATCGCCGGCGAGCAGGCCCGCCACCTCGTCGCAGTGCGGCGCACACCGCGCGGGCGGGCGGCCGACGGTGAGCACGACCCGGCCTTCGTCCTGCAGCCGCGTCACCAGGCCGAAGAACGATTCCTGTGCGACGTCGTCGGCCAGCGAGGCGAACTCGCCGAGCCGGCCGCGGGCGTCGTCGCCGGCGATGACCACCCGCGCCTCGGCCCGGCGGGCCGCGTCCAGCACGGCTTCGGCGTGCGGATCGAGGCCGTCTTCGCCGTGCAGCGCGTCGGCGTGCAGCACGACGGTGTCCACAGTGTCCAGTGCCTTGAGCCGGTCCGGGTCGCGGACGAGCACGCCTTCGCGGGCGAACGCGGTGCCCATCGCGGTGTGGAAGGCGGTGTCGGCGTACCGGGCCGGCATCGGCGACGCCGCGAGGAACGCTTCGGCGGCTTCGCGGGGTTTGCGGCGCACCAGCAGGTCGGCCAGCGCGGCGAGCAGGCCGCTGCCGACGGCGTTGCGGGCGTAGTCCTCCATGGGGATCCGGACCCGCCGCTGCGGCGGGGTCACGCCGAGGCTGGGCCGCTCCGGCGAACAGAGGTCGTCGTGGGCGGCGTCGAACGCGGTGAGCCGGGCGATCGCCTCGGTGAGCTGGCCGGTGCGCAGGAGGGCGTCCAGCACCAGTTCGAGGGGGTCCTGGCTGAGCCCCCGCACCGCGGCGGACACGCCCGAGCGCGCCAGTTCGGCCGTGTACCAGCCGAACTGCTCGTCGAGCGCCGCGCGGACGGCGGGGTGTTCGCGGGCCGCCGCCACCGCCGCGCGCACGGTTTCGTGCAGCCGTCCCGAGCGCACGGCGCGGGTGCCGACCGAGACGCCCAGCCCGGCGACGTCCATCGCCAGGGCGAGCGCCGCGGCCCGCACCCCGTAGGTGTCGCCGGGGTGGGCCGGAGCGCAGTCACCCGGCTCGGCCGGGGTCAGCCCGTGCCGCGCGCAGCGCTCGGCGACCCAGCCGACCACACGGTCGGCGGCGGCCGCCTCGGCCAGGTGGAGGACCACACTGCCGAGCCCACCGTCCCAGTAGGCCCCGGCCACCCCGGCGTGGGCGGCCAGTTCGGCGGCGAGCGCGGACCCGTCCGGGTGATCGGCGTCGACGATCGGCCGCAGGGGGACGTGCAGCCGCCGCCCGGCGCGCCAGACGGCGGTCCGCGGGCCGGCGGCGTTGCGCACGACCCGCGCGGCGCGCACGGCCGTGCGGCTGCTCGTCCGGGTCGCTTCCGCGACGGTCCCGGTCGCTCCCGCGGTCAGTTCCCCGGCGAGCGGACCGAGCGCCGAAGCCGCCCGTTTCGTTTGCTGCGTCACGAGAACCGGGCCGGCCAGGGCCAGCGTCATCCCCACCTTCGTCGCCGCGAACACCGCTCCGAGCACTCCGACCTCCGCCTGCCGATCATGTCCGCTCGGCGTTCCCCGGCGCGGGGAGGCCAAACCCGCCGGGGGAGTGTTCAGCCCGATCGCGCGACAGCGCCGGACCACGGCGGAGTGAGCGTGCAACACTCCGGCGGCCGGACCGCCGCGCCCCACCGACGCTGGCCCGCACCGATGCCGGGTTCGCCGCCCTCACGCGATTGACAGGGCTCCGGCCATTGCCTTGACGTGGGCGTCAACGTCTAGCTTCTCGGGGGTGAAGTTCGGGATCAGTTACAGCACTCCCTTTTTCGGCGCCGACCCGCAGGTGATCGCCGGGTTCGCGCGGGACGCGGAGGAGTGCGGGTTCGAGTCGTTGTACCTGCCGGAGCACGTCGCGCTGTATCCGGGCGCGAAGATCGGGCCGATGGCGCTGCCGCCGTCCCTGCCGTACGCGGATCCCTTGGAGTGCTTGAGTTTCGTCGCCGCCGTCACCGGCCGCATCCTGCTGGGGACCGGTGTCCTGCTGCTGCCTTACCACCACCCGGTGGTGCTGGCCAAGCGGCTGGCGACGGTCGACGTGCTGTCCGGCGGCCGCATGCGGCTGCTCACGGTCGGGGTGGGTGCCCTGCCCGGCGAGGCGCGGGCGGCCGGCGTCGACTTTGCCACCCGCGGGCGCCGGGCGGACGAGGCCATCGACGTCCTGCGGCTGCTGTGGGCGGGCGGCGAAGACGGAGTCTCCTTCGACGGCGAGTTCTTCCGGTTCGAGGACGTCTGCAGCTTCCCGAAGCCGGTGGGCGTCCGCGAGCTGCCGATCCACATCGGCGGCTCGAGCGCGGCCGCGGCCCGGCGGGCGGGCCGGCGCGGCGACGGGTACTTCCCCGGCGGGGCGCTCACCACGGACGAGCGCCGCCGCCAGTTCGACCTCGCCAGGACGACGGCGGAGGAGACCGGCCGCGACCCGGACAGCCTGCAGTACACGCGCTGGGGGAGCCTCGACATGTCCACAGAGGACGTCGAGGAGCTGGCCCGGCAGGGGGTGACGCGCCTGGTCGTCACCCCGGGCACGGCCGAACCCGCGAAAAGGCGTGACGAGATGGCCGCGTTCGCCGACCGGTTCGGCCTCAGCTGACGTCGTCCACCAGCGACTCGATGCCCGGCGGCAGGCTCGCCCGCCGGGCCGGGTCGGCCACGAACCCGGCGATCGCCGACCGCAGCGCGCGCACCGCCCGGGTCGGCTCCACGTCCGCGCGGTGGGCCAGCTGCACCACGCGCGTCATCCCCGCCTCGGGGGTGAACCGGGTCCTCCGGAACCGGTCGCCCGCCACCGTGCTCGGCACCACCGCCGCGCCCACGCCCGCGCGCACCAGTTCGAGCACCGCGTCCATCTCGCCGCCCTCGATCGCGAACGACGGTTCGAACCCGGCGGCGCGGCAGGCGTTGACCGTCGCCTCCCGGACGTCGTAGCCGCGGCGGAACATCACCAGCGGGACGCCGGCGAGGTCGCCGATGCCGAGGCGCTCGCCCGCGACCGGGCCGGGAGCGGCGTCCGGGGCCGAGATCACCACCAGCTCCTCGAGCAGCAGCGGCGTCGCCGCCAGACCGGCCTCGGCCGTCGTCCGGGCGCCCGCCAGCAACGCCAGGTCCAGCGCGCCCTCGGTCAGCCGCTGCCGCAGGTCGCCCGACCCGCTTTCGTGCAGCTCCAGCTGGATGCCCGGGTACCGGCGGCGGAACGCCGCGAGCATCGCGGGCAGCAGGCCCGTGCACAGGCTCGGCGGCGCACCCAGCCGGACGCGGCCGCGATCGAGCTCGTCGAGTTCCCGGATGGCCAGCCGGGCGGTTTCGGTGTCGGCCAGGATCCGCCGCGCGATCGGCAGCAGCGTTTCCCCGGCTTCGGTGAGGGAGACGTTGCCGCGGATCCGGTGGAACAGCGGCGCGCCCAGGTCGTGTTCGAGTGCCCGGATCTGCTGGGACAGCGACGGCTGGGCCACCCGCACCTGCTCGGCGGCCCGGGTGAAGTGCCGGTGCTCGGCGACGGCGACGAAGTAGGCGAGTTGCTGGAACTGCATACCCCATGATAGCTGTTGGCTATCGAGCGCAGAGCCATCATGTCTTTGACCTCTGGTCGACGCGCTCCTACCGTCGATCGGGTGGTGAACACGCTCGCCCCGCACCGGCGCTCCGGCGTCCGGCGCTTCTGGGCCTCGACGATCGGCAAGAAAGCCGTCATGGCGGTGACCGGCGTGCTCCTGCTCGCCTTCGTGTTCGCGCACATGGTCGGCAACCTCAAGACGTTCCTGGGCGCCGCCGAGCTCAACCACTACGCCGGCTGGCTGCGCACGATCGGCGAACCGGTGCTGCGCCGCGAGTGGTTCCTCTGGCTCCAGCGCGCGGTGCTGCTCGCCGCGCTGGTCCTGCACGTCACCGCGGCGGTGCAGCTGGCCCGGCGCGACCACCGCGCCCGGCCGGTCCGGTACGTCCACCGGCCACCGGCCCGCGCGACCTTCGCGGTGCGGACGATGCGCTGGGGCGGGGCGACGCTCGCGGTGTTCGTCGTCTGGCACATCCTCGACTTCACCGTCGGCACGGTGAACCGCGGCTTCGTCCCCGGCGACGCGTACCACAACCTCGTCGCGGACTTCCGGGTCTGGTGGGTCAACCTGATCTACCTCGCCGCCCTGGCCATGCTTGGCCTGCACATCCACCACGGCTTCGCCAGCGCGGCACGCACGCTGGGCCTCACCCGCCCGCGGCGGGAACGGGCGATCCGGATCTTCGGCAGCACGACGGCGGTCGTGGTCGCGGGCGGCTACGCCCTCGTCCCGGTCGCGATCATGACGGGACTGGTGCACTGATGTCCGATTACCGCGTGGGCGACCCGATCGCCGACACCAAGGCCCCCGCCGTTCCCCTCGAAAGCCGGTGGGACGAGCGGAAGTTCGCCGCAAAACTGGTGAACCCCGCCAACCGGCGCCGGCACCGGGTGATCGTCGTGGGCACCGGGCTGGCCGGCGGCTCGGCCGGCGCGACGCTGGCCGAGCAGGGCTACCACGTCGTGCAGTTCTGCTTCCAGGACTCGCCACGGCGCGCGCACTCCGTCGCGGCCCAGGGCGGGATCAACGCCGCGAAGAACTACCGCAACGACGGCGATTCGGTATACCGGCTGTTCCACGACACGGTCAAGGGCGGCGACTTCCGGGCCCGCGAGTCCAATGTGTACCGGCTGGCCCAGGTGTCGGCGCAGATCATCGACCAGGCCGTGGCGCAGGGGGTGCCGTTCGCGCGGGAGTACGGCGGCCTGCTGGACACCCGGTCCTTCGGCGGCGTTCAAGTGCAGCGGACGTTCTACGCGCGCGGCCAGACGGGCCAGCAGCTGCTGATCGGCGCATACCAGGCGCTGTCCCGGCAGATCGACGCGGGGAACGTCGAGCTGCACGCGCGCACCGAGATGCTCGACCTCGTCGTCGCCGACGGGCGCGCCCGCGGCATCGTCGCGCGCGACCTGGTCACCGGGGAGATCACCACCCACCTGGCGGACGCCGTCGTGCTCGCGACCGGCGGCTACGGCAACGTCTTCTACCTCTCCACGAACGCGAAGGGCTCCAACGCCACGGCGATCTGGCGGGCGCACAAACGCGGCGCCCACTTCGCGAACCCGTGCTTCACCCAGATCCACCCGACGTGCATCCCGCGGTCGGGCGAACACCAGTCGAAGCTGACGCTGATGAGCGAGTCGCTGCGCAACGACGGCCGCATCTGGGTCCCGAAGCAGCCGGGCGACACCCGGCCGCCGGGGGAGATCCCCGAGGACGAGCGCGACTACTACCTCGAGCGCCTCTACCCGAGCTTCGGCAACCTCGTGCCCCGGGACATCGCTTCGCGGGCGGCGAAGAACGTGTGCGACGCCGGGTTCGGCGTCGGTCCCGGCGGACTCGGTGTCTACCTCGACTTCGCCGACGCGATCGCGCGCCTCGGCCGGCCGGCGATCGAAGCCCGCTACGGCAACCTCTTCGACATGTACCAGCGCATCACCGCGGAAGACCCGTACGCGGCCCCGATGCGGATCTACCCGGCCATCCACTACACGATGGGCGGGCTCTGGGTGGACTACGACCTGCAGAGCACCATCCCCGGGCTGTTCGTGATCGGCGAGGCGAACTTCTCCGACCACGGCGCCAACCGGCTCGGCGCGTCGGCGCTCATGCAGGGGCTCGCCGACGGCTACTTCGTGCTGCCCGCGACGGTCAACGACTACCTCGGCAGCACGCGGCTCGACGAGGTTTCCGCCTCCGCGGTCCGTGAAGCCGAGACCGAAGTGCGCGCCCGGATTTCCCGTCTCTTGGCCGTCCGGGGGACGCGGTCGGCCGACTCGTTCCACCGCGAGCTGGGGCTGCTGATGTGGGATCACTGCGGGATGTCCCGCACCCGCGAAGGCCTGCGCAAGGCCCTGGACCGGGTGCCGGAGCTGCGGGCGGAGTTCTGGCGTGACGTCCGTGTGCCCGGCGGCGGCGCGGAGTTCAACCAGGAGCTGGAAAAGGCGAACCGGGTGGCCGACTTCCTGGAGCTGGCCGAGCTCATGCTCGTCGACGCGCTCGCGCGCGAGGAGTCGTGCGGCGGGCACTTCCGCGAAGAGCACCAGACCGCCGGAGGGGAAGCCCTGCGGGACGACGAGAACTTCGCTTTCGTCGCCGCGTGGGAGTACGGCGCCGAGCCGGTGCTGCACCGCGAAGACCTGGTTTTCGAGCACGTCCACCCGACCCAGCGGAGCTACACGTGAAACTCACCGTCCGCGTCTGGCGGCAGGCCGGGCCGGCCGCCGAAGGCCGGCTGGTCGCCTACCCGGTCGACGGCATCAGCCCGGACATGTCGTTCCTGGAAATGCTGGACGTGCTGAACCAGCGGCTGATCGAAGCCGGCGACGAGCCGGTGGCGTTCGACCACGACTGCCGCGAGGGCATCTGCGGCTCGTGCGGCGTGGTGATCAACGGACAGGCGCACGGCCCCGAGCGCACGACGTCGTGCCAGCTGCACATGCGCTCCTTCGCCGACGGCGACGTGATCGACGTGGAACCGTGGCGGGCCCGGGGCTTCCCGGTCGTCAAGGACCTGGTCGTCGACCGCTCGGCGCTCGACCGGATCGTCCAGGCCGGCGGGTACGTCAGCGCCCCGACGGGCAGCGCCCCGGACGCCCACGCCACCCCGGTTCCCAAGCCGGACGCGGACCTGGCCTTCGACAACGCAACCTGCATCGGCTGCGGCGCCTGCGTGGCGGCGTGCCCGAACGGCTCGGCAACGCTGTTCACCGCGGCGAAGGTGACCCACCTGAGCCTGCTGCCGCAGGGCGCCCCTGAGCGCGCGAGCCGGGTGCTCGACATGGTGGAGGCGATGGACGCCGAGGGCTTCGGCGGCTGCACGAACACCGGCGAGTGCGTGGCGTCCTGCCCGAAGGGCATCCCGTTCACGAGCATCGCGACGCTCAACCGCGAGTACCTCGCCGCCACCCGCTCCGGCCGTGGTTGACGGCTAAGGCGCAAACTCCGGCAGCAGGGCACCGAACCGGCGCCGGCCGCGCGTGGTGATCTGCAGCTCACGGTCCTCCGGGCCGCGCCGGACCAGGCCATCGGCCAGGAACGCCTCCAGGACCTCGTGGCCCAGGACCCCGCCGAGGTGGGGGACGCGGTGGGTCCGGTCGAGGCACGCCGTCGCCGGGCGGCGGCGGCCCGGGGCCACCTCCGCCGGGGAGACGCCGAGGTCCCCGAACGCCGAGAGGTCGTCGCCGAGGGCGACTTCGGGTGCGGACCCGTCCGGTGGCCGCAGCGCTCCCCGGGAGACGAGCAGGGCGAACACCGCCACGCCGAGACGTCCCGCCGCGTGGTCGTAGCACGTGTGCGCGATGTCCGCGCCCGACTCGGCGCGGTCCGGCGGGGTGATGTTCTCATTACCGGCATAGCGCGCGAGGGCGGTGAGCACGCCGAGCAGGTCCTCGCGGCCGACGCGGTAGAGCGCGTGCCGTCCGGTGTGTTCGGCCGTCACGAGCCCGGCGGCCCGCAGCCGGGCCAGGTGGTTGCCCAGCCGCGGTGCGGTGACGCCGAGGGCGTCGGCCAGCTGCACCATCGTGTGCGGGCCTTCCGCGGCCAGCACCTGCAGGGCCGTGAGCCGCACCGGATCGGCCAGTTCGCGCGTCAGTTCGACGATCGCGCCCTGGACGGCGTTGCCCGGATCGACCAGTCCGCCCATCACCGTTCCTTCCGACGCGCCCGAGCGTAACACGCTTCACGAGATCATGAATGATGATTGCGCGGCCGCGCGGACCGTGGTTACCATTCACGCCTTCGTGAAGGGTGAGTGCATGGCTGGACTGCGAAGCCTCCTGTGGGGCCGCGGGGTTTCCGCGCTCGGCGACGGCCTCTGGTTCACGATCTGGGCGCTCTACCTCACCCGGATCGCCGGGCTCCCGGCGGTCACGGTCGGCGCCGGGCTGGCCGTGGCGAGCGCGGTGGGCATGGCCGCCGCGGTGCCGCTGGGCGCCTTCGCGGACCGGGTGGGCGCGCGGCCGGTGCTGGTCGTGCTCACCCTGGTGCGGGCCGCCGCCATGGCCGGCTACCTCGCGGTGGACGGCACCTGGTCGTTCTTGGCCGTGACGGTGCCGTTCACCGCCTTGGCCACCGGCGGGACGGCGGTGCGGACGGCGCTCATCACGGCGCTGGTCACCGAGCCCGCCGAGCGGGTGCGCGTGCTGGCGCGGCAGCGGGTGGCCCAGCACGTCGGGTACGCCGCCGGGGCCGGCCTCGGCGCCCTGGTGCTGACCGCCGACGCCCGGTGGGCCTACACCCTGGCCATCGCCGGGAACGCCGTCAGCTTCCTGGTGCTCGCCGGCGCGACCCTGCTGGTGCCCGCGCCGGCCCGGGCAAACCCGATCCCGGGAAAGCCGTCCCGGGTCGTGCTGAAGGACCGGCCGTACCTGTGCCTCACCGCGGCGACGGCCGTGCTTTCGCTGTGCTGGGCCATGTTGTCGGCCGGGTTGCCGCTGTGGCTGTCCGGCTGGACGCACCTGCCGCTGGGCCTGGGTGGCGTGGTGGTCGTGATCAGCTCGGTGGGCATCGCCGTGTTCCAGGTGCCGTTCTCGCGGTTCGCGCGCACGGCGGGCCAGGCCGCGCGGACGGCGGTGGTGTCCGGCGTGGTGCTCGCGGCGAGCTGTGTGCTGCTCGCCACGACCTCCGGCGGCTCCGGAGCGGCCGCCGTCGCGGTGGTGGGGCTGGCCGCGGTGCTGCACGTCGTCGGGGAGCTGGCGTACGTGGCCGCCGGCTGGGGCCTGTCGGTGCGGCTGATGCGCGAAGACGCCAAGGGTGCCTACCAAGGCGCGACCGAAGCGGCCACGGCCACCGTGCAGATGGTGGGGCCCGGCGTGTTCACCCTCGCCGTCGGCGGACTCGGCGGCCCGGGATGGCTGCTGGTCGCGGTGGTGTTCCTCGCGGCCGTCGCGCCCGTGCCGGCGTTGACCCGCTGGGCGGTCCGGACGCGGCAGCCCGTGCCGGCCCGCTGAGCGACGCACGTCACCTCCGCGGCCGGAACACCAGCGGGGCCGCGACGTTGTACAGAGTGTCGGTACGGCGGTGTCCCCGGGCCTCACCCCTTGCCTTCACGGAATACCGGTCACGCAGGAGCCGTGTTGTGCCTTTCGCCGCGAGGCGACCCCCGTACCGACCTCGAACTCCCGCCTCCGCTCGCAGGTCGACCCCCCTCGGACCTCCGCTGAGCGGAGGCGGGCCTAAGCCCCGTCCTCCCGGGTTTTTCCCCGCTCCCACAACACCAGGACGGCGGTCACCAGGGCGTAGCCGAACAGGAAGTCCTCGACCGGGATGTCCCACGGGAACCGCCAGCCGGTGATGCCGCCGGGGGCGTACCGGACGACCGGCGCCGACAGCTTCGTCAGCCACCCGTCCACGGGGACCTGGAAGGCCACGACGATCACCATGGTGACCCAGTACGCCGGCCGCCGGAACAGCCCGGTGCGCACCACCAGCAGCTCCGCCGCGACGACGACGAGCACCGCGGCGACGGCCGGAACCGTGTAGCCCCAAGGCATCACCGGCGCACCCGCCGCAGCAGCCGCCCGGTCAAGCCGACCCCTTCGTAGGTCAGCACGCCGCACACCGGGATCACCGCGAAGAAGAGGACTTCCTCGAGCGGGATCCCGAACGGGGTGCGCAGCCCGGTGACGAACGCCGGATCGAAGTGCCAGACACCGGCGGCGATGGCCAGCGCGTCCCAGACGAGGAACACCGCCGCCACCGGCAGCACCGCGCGCACCAGCCGGCCCGGCCTGCGGTACACCCGCGCGCCGGCCAGCTCGATCGGCAGCGTCACCAGCACGCAGACGGCGAGGACGACCAGGTATTCCGCGCGCCCCACGTCAGATCCCCGCCCGGTTCCGGCGCCACGGCGCGGCGTTCCCGGCGGCGAGCGATGCCGGCGCCCGGCGGAAACCGGCGTCGGACAGCGGCCGGCCGTCTTCTTTTCCAGTCCTTCTGCGAGCCATACGGCAGTTTACGCAACGCGGTGATCACCGCCGAGCCGAAGACGGCGGCGGATCGAGCGGCTTCCCCGTCCGGCGCGGCACGACCGCGTATCACCTCCTGCCCGCGCGGCTCTGCAAGGCGAGGAGGAACCACGATGAATGCGTTCCGATCGACCCGCCGCGCCCTGTTCGTGGCGGCCACCGTCCTGGCGTTCGGGGTGTCCGGCTGCTCGGCGTCGTCGGATCCCGGCGTGCCGAGCTCCGCCCCGGAGTCGTCCCCGGCCGCCGAAACTTCGGGCGGGGGCACCCCGAGCATGGAGCCGTCCGGGCCGGAAGCCCCGAGGCCCAGCGGCAACGGCGAACCCGCGCTCGCGCTCGCCCAGCTGCCGATCGGCGGGAACAGCGACGAAAAAGCCGCCGGGAACCAGTGCGCGACCGCCGGCTGGAACCGGCCGGAGCTGCTCCCGGACAACGGCGTCACGGTCGCCAAGATCGAAATCACGCCGCCGAAGGGCTTCAGCGTGGCCGGGGGCTGCGGAGGGCCTGCCTGCGGCTCGTTCACCTTCCGGCGGAACGCCCTCAGCTGCACCGTCCAGGTGAACGGGTTCGGCAAGGACGACGCGGAGCTGACGCTCAAGGGCAAGTTCACCTGCCCGCCCGGGCAGGGAAGCTCGTGCGGGGGACACATTTCCCTGCACGGGATCACCGGATCGGAATCGTCGGTGCCCAAATCCTCTGTGCCCAAATCTTCCGTGCCCAAATCTTCCGTGACCGAATCCTCGGTGACCGAATCCTCGTCGAGCCCCAGTGGATGAGCCGGTGGCCGGGGAACGCACGGCACCCGGCCGGATCGAGCGGCTCGTCGACGCGGGCAAATCGGTGATCCCGCCGTTGACGTTGCTCAGCGCGCTGCTGTTCTACTTCGGCTACGTCTCCGCCCGGGCGAAGTACGAATACTTCGGTGTCGACGTCGACACGATCGGGCTCGGCACGCAGGACTACGTCATGCGCAGCCCGCAGCCCCTGCTCACCCCGCTGCTCGTGTTCACCGCGGCCGGCCTGGGCGCGGTCGCGGTCCACGCCCTGGTCCGGCAGCGGATCCGGACCACGGCGCGGATGCGCCGGCTGGGCCGTGGCGTGCAGGCGGCCGGCCTGAGCGCGCTGATCGGCGGGTTGCTGCTGCTGGTGGGCTACGTCTTCCTGCGGGACTGGCCGCTGTACGGGCTGGTGACCCCGCTGCTGATCGCGGTGGGGGGCGTCCTCTACCAGTACGGCACGGCCATCCGGCTGCCACCGCGAACTCCGGGAGACGCGCCGCCCGCGAGCTCGCTCCACCGGAGTTTCGTCGTCCTCGTCTACCTGGTGATCGCCGTCAGCGTGTTCTGGATGACGGCCACCGTGGCGCAGTGGTCCGGCCGCGGGCTCGCGATGTACGAGGCGAGCCGCCTGGACAAGCTGCCCAGCGTCATCCTCGACACGAAGGAGAGCCTGTTCCTGCGCAGCCCGGGCGTCCAGGAAACGAAGCTGCCCCTCTCCGACGGGCAGACCTTCCACTACCGGTACCGGCACCTGCGGTTGCTGATCCACGGCAAGGACCGGATGTTCCTCGTGCCGGACCAGTGGTCGGCGAGCAACTCGACGATCATCGTCCCGCTGGACGGCTCGGTGCGGGTCCAGTTCCAGTTCCAGAACCGCCGGCCCTGATCCCGGCGGCTCACCGCCGCACGGCCGCCATCAGCGGGTGCCAGCGCGTCGCGTCGAAGATCAGGGTGATGGCCTCGATCTTCCCGTCGCGCAGCCGGAAGTGCTCGGCCGTGTGCTGGGTGCCGACCGGGGTGGCGGTGTGCACGTCGTAGACGAGCGTGGCCTCCGTCTCGCCGTAGAGCTCGCTGATCAGGTCGACCCCGGTGACGATCCCGACGAACCCCGCCAGCCCGTCGAGGTGGCCGCGGGCGTCGGCGGAGGCGATCAGCGGGCTCGAGAAGGTGAACGTGCCGGCCAGCTGCGCGGCCGCGGCGGTCACGTCGCCGGCGAAGCGGGCGCGGTGGTAGGCCTGGACGGTTTCTCTGGTCTGTGCGGTCATCGGTCCTCCAGGTGGCGGGCGAGGTGGTGCTGGTTTTCGGCCAGCCGCAGGCACAGGTGCCGCAGCTGGGCCGTTTCGGCGGCGGTGAACCCCCGGAAGAGCGCGGCCATGGCCAGCTGCGACGGCCGCCGGAACTCCGCCAGCCACGTCCGGCCGTCCGCGGTGATCCGGACGAGCACCGACCGCCGGTCGCGCGGGTCGGGTACGCGCTCGGCGAGCCCGGCGCGTTCCAGGGTGTCGACCAGGCCGGTCACGTTCCGGGAGCTCACCCCGGCGGAGGCGGCGAGGTCCTTGATGTTCGCTTCGCCGGTGCCGAGCCGGATCAGGATGTCGAGGGCGCCGGGGCTGAGGCCGCGGCTGTCGGTGCCCTGCGAGCGCAGCGCCTCGAGGCTCCGCGCGGCGGTGCGGACGGCGGCCGCGGCTTCGAGCGCGCCGGTGTCTTCACCGAGGGTGAACCCGGCCAGTGCGCTGCGGGCGTCGGGGGAGTAGAGCCGGTCGTCCTCGTCCCGGGGGAAGTCGATTACGTCATTCATAGTGAAGCACTACATTAGTACGTGCTTCCGTATCTTTGTCAACATCTCTGTCCGGGGCCTGTCCGCTCGCGGGCGTTAACCAGGGTTTCGCCCGGCGTTAGCCTCGCTCCCGGGACAGGTTCGCTCTTCGCCGCCCATACTGACCCGGCTCGCCACCACGACACCCCCGGAGTCCCCATGACGGACGTCAACCGACGACGTTTTCTGCAGCTGGCCGGCGGTACCGCCGCCCTTTCCGCGCTGTCCACCAGCATCGCCCGCGCCGCGGAGATCCCCGCGCACCACCGCACCGGGACGCTGCGGGACGTCGAGCACGTCGTGGTGCTGATGCAGGAGAACCGGTCGTTCGACCACTACTTCGGCTCGCTGCGCGGGGTCCGCGGCTTCGGCGACCCGCGGCCGGTGACCCTGGTCAACGGGAAGTCCGTCTGGGCGCAGTCGGACGGCAAGCGCGACATCCTGCCCTTCCGCCCCGAAGCGGACAACCTGGGCCTGCAGTTCATCCAGGACCTCCCGCACGGCTGGAAGGACACGCACGCGGCGTGGGACGGGGGTCGCTACGACAAGTGGGTGCCCGCGAAGGGCTCGACCACGATGGCGTACCTGACGCGTGAGGACATCCCGTTCCACTACGCCCTCGCCGACTCGTTCACCATCTGCGACGCCTACCACTGCTCGTTCATGGGCTCGACCGACCCGAACCGCTACTACATGTGGACCGGGTACACGGGCAACGACGGCAAGGGCGGCGGACCGGTCCTCGGCAACGACGAAAAGGGCTACTCCTGGACGACCTACCCCGAGCGCCTCGAGCAGGCCGGCGTGTCGTGGAAGATCTACCAGGACATCGGGGACGGCCTCGACGCCGCCGGCGGCTGGGGCTGGATCGATGACGCCTACCGCGGCAACTACGGCGACAACTCGCTGCTGTACTTCGACTCCTACCGCAACGCCAAGCCCGGCGACGCCCTGTACGAAAAGGCCCGCACCGGCACGAACGCCAAGGCGGGGGAGGGCTACTTCGACCGGCTGCGCGCGGACGTCAAGGCCGGGACGCTGCCGCAGGTTTCGTGGATCACCGCGCCCGAGGCGTTCTGCGAGCACCCGAACTGGCCGGTGAACTACGGCGCCTGGTACATCGCGCAGGTCCTCGACGCGCTCACGGCGAACCCGGACGTGTGGAGCAAGACCGCGCTGTTCATCACCTACGACGAAAACGACGGCTTCTTCGACCACGTCGTCCCGCCGTACGCGACCGCCGGACAGTCCACTGTGGACACGGCCGGCGAGATCTTCGCCGGTTCGGCTTCGAACCCGGCCGGGCCGTACGGGCTCGGCCAGCGCGTGCCGATGCTCGTGGTGTCGCCCTGGAGCAAGGGCGGCTACGTGTGCTCGGAGACGTTCGACCACACGTCGATCATCCGGTTCATGGAACGGCGCTTCGGCGTGCACGAGCCGAACATCTCGGCGTGGCGCCGGTCGGTGTGCGGCGACCTGACCTCGGCGTTCGACTTCGCGCGGACCGACGCGCGGGTGCCCGCCCTGCCGGACACCGCGGGCTACCTCCCGCCGGACCGCGAGCGGCACCCGGACTACGTGCCCGCCGTCCCGGCGAAAACGGTGCTGCCGAAGCAGGAGCCGGGGCTGCGGCCGGCGCGGGCGCTGCCGTACGACCTGGCGGTGGATGCCCAGGCCGGGGCGGCGGTGAACCTGTCGTTCGTCAACCAGGGCCGGGCGGGCGCGACGTTCTACGTCACCTCGCCGGGGGGTGAGCCGCGGACCTACACCGCGGGCGCGGGGTGCTCGCTCGCCGCCGCGCTGCCCGTCTCCGGGGGCTACGACTACACCGTCCACGGGCCGAACGGCTTCGTCCGGCAGTTCCGCGGCGGCTCGGCGGGACCCGAGGTGAGCGCGCGCCCGGAGGGGCGCAGCGGGAACCTGGCGCTGGTCCTGACCAACAGCGGTCCGACCCCGGTGCGGCTCACGCTGACCGACGCGTACGGCCGCCGCTCGACGTCGCGGGTCCTGCGGCCGGGCGCGCGGGTGGTCGAGGTGGTGGACACGCGGCGCAGCGGCAACTGGTACGACGTCTCGATCACCTCGGACCGCGATCCGCGGTTCCTGCGCCGCCTGGCGGGGCACGTCGAGAACGGGCGGCCGAGCACGAGCGACCCGAACACGCTCACGAACTAGGCCCTATCGGGGGTCTTCGTCACCCGGCCGTGGTGGCGTCCGTTTGCGAGGCCTGGTTCGTGGTGGGAGCGTCGGGTAACCGACTGTTTTCCCACCACGGAACCAGGAGTGCGGATGACCACCACCGAAATGCCGGCCGTGCACGAGTGCACGGTCAGCGGCTGTTCCTACAACCACGACGGCTGCCACGCCTTCGCCATCACGGTCGGCGGCGGCAACGGATCGGCGGACTGCGGAACCTTCGTCCCACTGAACACGAAGGGCGGCTTGGACCGGGTAGTCGCCCAGGTCGGCGCGTGTTCCCGGACGGACTGCCGGCACAACTCGTCGCTGGAGTGCACGGCGGACAGCATCCGAGTCGGCCCGGGCGACAGCGCCCACGCGGCGAACTGCCTGACGTACACGACGAGGTAGAGCCGGCCGGTCCCGGCGAGCGCTCTGCCGCCGCGGTCGTGAGTGGTAAGGCGGGTTAGAACCCGCCTTACCACTCACGACCGGGCGTGCGGGGGTTTCGGGGCGGCGCCGAACTCGAGGGCCGTGCGGCCGTCGGATACCTTTGTCGTCCCGCGTAGGACCAAGCCGCAGCTTTCGGCCAGTTCCGTCAGCTCGGCCACCGTCCGCTCGCGGCCGCCGAAGCACATCAGCATGAACAGGTTGATCGCCGTGGACGCGCCGTCGCGGAGCGGCTCGATCACCACCACCGTGCCGTCTTTCCCGGCCGCGCGGCGGCAGGTGGTCAGGATGGTGCGGGCGTGGTCGTCGTCCCAGTCGTGGAGGATGTCCGACAGCACGTACGCGTCCGCTCCCTCCGGCAGCGGGTCGAAGAAGCTGCCGGGCACCGCTTGCGCCCGGTCGGCGAGCCCGTCCGCCGCGAACCGGTCCGCCGCCGCGGTCGCCGAGGGCGGCAGGTCCACCACCTCCCCGCGCACCGCCGGGTGGGCGCGCAGGATCTCCGCGAGCACGAGGCCGTCCCCGCCGCCCACGTCGACGATCCGCGGGAACCGTCCCCAGTCGAAACGCGCGGCGATCTGCGGCGCCTGCACCTGGAACCGCCAGTTCATCTGGGCGTCGAACGAGCGCCGCAGCCGCGGTTCGGCGTCGATGTCGGTCCAGAAATCGCGGCCGTACCGGTGTTCGTAGGCGGGCGTGCCGGTGGTCACCGTCTCCAGCAGGTCCGCGAAGGCGAGCTCCGCGCGCCCGCCCGCGGAGCGGATGTCGAGCAGCCACCGGGCGTCGTCCGAACGCAGCTGCGCACCCAGTTCCGTGGGCCGGTAGCGGCCGGACTCCGCGTCGAAGGCGAAGACCCCGGCCGTGACGAGGTGGTCCAGCAAGCGGGCCAGCGCCGGGGGAGACGTGCGCGTGGCCGAAGCCAGCTCGGCGGCCGTCCCGTCCGCGTGGTCCGCGAGGCCGAGGGTCGCCGCTACCCGGATCGCCATGGGCGTGGCCAGCTCGGCCATCGCGAGGATCGATTGCTGCACCCGGTCGAGACTAGCGACGACGTGGCATCATGACGCCTGGCCCGATCGGCAAACCGAACGAAAGGCGCCCGCTGATGGACGCTTTACCGAACGACGACGGCGGTCCGTCGATCCGCGACATGCTGGCGGTCAACCTCCGCGCGGCGCGGGCGGCGCGCGGCCTTTCGCTGTCCGAGCTGTCCCGGCGGTCCGGCATCGGCAAGGCCACGCTGTCCCAGCTCGAGGGCGGGACCGGCAACCCGACCATCGAGACCGTCTTCAGCCTCTCCCGGGTGCTGGAAGTGGCGATCTCCGACCTGCTCGACCACCGGCCGCGCGGCGGGCTGACCGTCGTGCGGGCCGCCGAGGTCGAGGTGCTCCGCGGCGAGGGCGTCGACCTGCGGCCGCTGCGCCGGATCGAGGGCGACAACAGCGTCTTCGAGGTCTACGACCAGGTCGTCCGCGGCGACGCGCCGCAGCGCTCGCAGGGGCACGTCGGCGTCGAGCACACCGTCGTGCAGACCGGCCGGCTCCGGGTCGAGGTCGGCGGCCGGACCGTGGACCTCGGGCCCGGCGACTACGTCGCGTTCGACGCCCGCGAGCCGCACAGCTACACCGCGCCGGACGGTCCCGTGCAGTCGGTGCTACTGCTCCAGTACCGCGCGGACGAACGGCTCGACGGCCGGGCGCACCCCGTCCTGCCGGATTGACCCCGTCTCGATCGGCAACTATCGTTCGCTATATCGAACGCTGGAGGGTCGATGAACCGAACGCGGGTGGTGGTGATCGGCGCCGGCATCATCGGCACGGCGTGTGCTCGCGAACTCGCCCTGGCCGGGTTCGACGTCCTGGTCCTCGACCGCGGCCGGCCCGCGGGCGGCACCACTTCGCACGGCGAAGGCAATCTGCTGGTCTCCGACAAGGGCCCGGGCGCCGAACTCGCGCTCGCGCGGCTGTCGTCCCGGTTGTGGCCGCGGGTGCTGGCGGAAATCGCCGACGAAGACCCGCGCGCGGCGGCCGCGACGGAGTTCGACCCGAAGGGCGGCATCGTCGTGGCCACCACCGAGGCCGGTGCCGGCGCGCTCCTCGCGTTCGCCGAGGCCCAGGCCGCGGCCGGGGTCCGCACCGAGCGGCTCGACGCGGCGGACGTCGCGGCGGCCGAGCCCGCGCTGACCCGGGAGCTGACCGCCGCCGTCCGCTACTCCGACGACGCCCAGGTGCAGCCGGCCGCCGCCGCGCTCGCCCTGCTCGGTTCGGCGTTGCGCCACGGCGCCCGGCTGCGGACCGAAGCCGAGGTCACCGGCGCCCGGACGGAAGGCGGCCGGATCACCGGAGTGCAGGTGGCGGGCGAAGTCGTCGAGGCCGACGTCGTGGTGAACGCGGCGGGCCCGTGGGCGGGTGCCTGCTCGGCCCGGCTGGCGGCGCCGATCGCGGTCCGGCCCCGGCGCGGCGAGGTCCTGGTGACCACGCCGATGCCGGGCGTGGTGCGGCACAAGGTCTACGACGCGGACTACGTCGGCGCGGTCGGCACGGACAGCGGCGAACTGCAGACGTCGGCGGTGGTCGAGTCGACGCGGGGCGGCACGGTGCTGATCGGCTCGTCCCGCCGCCGGGTGGGCTTCGACGACACGATCCGGCCGCACGTGCTGGGCGCGATCGCGGCCAAGGCGGTCCGGCTGTTCCCGGCACTGGCCGACGCCGCGGTGATGCGCGCGTACGGCGGTTTCCGGCCGTACGTCGACGACCACCTGCCGGTGCTGGGCGAGGACCCGAGGCTCGGCAACCTGTGGCACGCCACCGGACACGAAGGGGCCGGGATCGGCTTGAGCGTCGGGACGGCCCGGTTGCTGCGCGATCTGCTGACCGGCGCGACCCCGTCGATGCCGGTGGACGAGTTCACTGTGGACCGGCCGGCGGTGCTGGCGTGAGCGAGCGGCCGATCACGATCACCGTCGACGGCGAGACCGTGACCGGGGCCGCCGGGCAGACCGTCGCCGGCGTCCTCCTCGCCGCCGGGCGGCTGTCCTGGCGCACCACGCGGTCCGGCGCGCCGCGCGGGGTCTTCTGCGGGATCGGGGCCTGCTTCGACTGCCTGCTCACCGTCAACGGCGTCGCCGACGTCCGCGCCTGCCGCCGCCGCGCCGCCGACGGCGACGAGGTCCGGACCCAGTCGCGGGAGGAGGGCGCGTGAGGCACGTCGTCATCGTCGGCGCCGGGCCCGCCGGGCTCGCGGCGGCCGAGCACGCGCTCGCCGCCGGGGCCGACGTCACCGTCCTGGACCAGGCGGACGCCCCGGGCGGCCAGTACCACCGGGGAGCGGCACACCGGTTCGATGCGCTCCTGAGCCGGTGCACGTGGTGGCCGGAAAGCACGGTCTGGGCCCTGGAAGGCCAGCGGGTCCACGTCCTGCGCGGCCCGGCCGACGGGACGAGCCGGCGACGCCACACCCTCGAACCCGACGCGCTGGTCCTGGCCACCGGCGCGCACGACCGCGTCCTGCCGTTCCCCGGCTGGCAGTTGCCCGGCGTCTTCACCGCGGGCGCCGCGCAGGCGCTGGCCAAGGGGGAGGGGGTCGCCGTCGGGCGGCGGGTGCTCGTCGCCGGGGCCGGGCCGTTCCTGCTGCCGGTCGCCGAGTCCCTTTTGGACGTCGGCGCCGGAATACTCGCTGTCCTGGAAGCGAACCCGGCGAAGACCGTCCTCAAGGGATGGTCCTGGCGCGCGGCGGCGCACATCGGCAAGATGAACGAACTGGTTCGTTACGCCGCCACGCTGGCCCGGCACCGCGTCCCGTACCGCATGGGCGAGGCGGTGATCGAAGCCCGCGGCGGCGACCGGGTCCGCGAAGCCGTCACCGCGCGGGTCCGCGCGGACTGGTCGGTCGTCCCCGGCACCGAGCGCACCCACGAGGTCGACGCCCTCTGCGTCGGGCACGGGTTCGCGGGGCAACCCGAACTGGCCGTCGCGGCCGGCTGCGCCCTCGACGGCGGCTTCGTCCGGGTCGGCGACGACCAGCGCACCAGCGTCGCCGGGGTGTTCGCCGCCGGGGAGCTCACCGGCATCGGCGGTGCGGTCGCCGCCGCGGCGGAAGGAGCGGTCGCCGGGTGGGCCGCCGCCGGGAGGACGCCGGGCCGTGCGCTGATCAAGCGCCGTGACCGCTCCCGCGCCTTCGCCCGCCGCTTGGCCGCCGCCCACCCGATCGGTGCGGCGTGGCCCGGGTGGCTGCGCGAGGACACCGTCGTCTGCCGCTGCGAAGAAACCACCTACGGCGATCTGCGCAGCGCCGCCGCGGACCCGGCCACCCCGGGTCCGCACGCGCTCAAGCTCGGCACCCGCGCCGGGCTCGGCCCGTGCCAGGGGCGGATGTGCGGCGCGGCCGTCGCCGAACTGTGTGGGAGCACCGAGCGGCACCACCGTCCGATCGCCCAGCCGATCCGCCTGGGCGAGCTCGCCGATCCGAAGGAGACCCCATGAAGACCCGCGACCTCGGGGGCGTGGTCGTCGCCGCCGCGCTGCCCTACCGGGCCGACGACACGGCACCGGCCGGGCTGGCCGTCGACTACGACGCCTACGCCGAACACTGCCGGTGGCTCGTCGAAAACGGCTGCCGCGGTGTCGGGCCGAACGGCTCCCTCGGCGAGTACTCCTCGCTCACCGACGACGAACGCCGCCGCGTCGCCCGCACCGCGATCGAAGCCGTCGGGACGGACGGGATCGTCGTCGTCGGCGTCCACGGCCCCGGCGCGCACCAGGCGCGGTACTGGGCGGAGGCAGCGGCCGAGGACGGCGCGCACGGCGTGCTGTGCCTGCCGCCGACGCTCTACCGCGCCAACCGCGGCGAGGTGCTCACCCACTTCGAGGCCGTCGCGTCGGTGGGCCTGCCGGTGATGGTCTACAACAACCCGTTCGACACCAAGGTCGACCTCACGCCGGACCTGCTGGCCGAGCTCGCGCAGATCGACAACGTCGTGGCCGTCAAGGAGTTCTCCGGCGACGTCCGCCGCGTGCTGGAGATCCGCGAGCGGGCGCCGGGGCTGGCGGTGATCGGCGGCGCCGACGACGTCGTCCTGGAAAGCCTGCTGATGGGCGCGTCCGGGTGGTTCGCCGGGTTCCCCAACGTGTTCCCGGCCGAATCGGCGCGCCTGTTCGAGCTGGCCACGGCGGGCAAGCTCGAGGAGGCCAGGGCGCTTTACGAGCCGCTCGTGGCCGCGTTCCGCTGGGACTCCCGCACCGAATTCGTCCAGGCCATCAAGCTCGGGATGGACATGGTGGGCCGTCGCGGCGGACCGTGCCGTCCGCCGCGGGGACCGCTCTCGGACGTCCACCGCGAGCAGGTCCGCGCCGACATGGGCCGCGCGCTCGCGGCGCTGGGGGTGGCGTAGATGCGGTCTTCGCGCGCGATCACGGCGGTCGACTCGCACACCGAGGGCATGCCGACCCGGGTGGTGACCGGCGG
Source organism: Amycolatopsis sp. CA-126428 (assembly GCF_002904335.1). GTDB lineage: Bacteria > Actinomycetota > Actinomycetes > Mycobacteriales > Pseudonocardiaceae > Amycolatopsis. The sequence continues at coordinate 96,087 of NZ_PPHF01000142.1, forward strand.
GGTGGCGCCGATCCCCGGCGCCACGATGGCCGAGCGGCGGCGGTACTTCATGGCGCACCTGGACCACCTCCGGCAGTTCCTGATGCACGAGCCGCGCGGCCACTCCGCGATGAGCGGCGCGATCCTGCAGCCGCCCTGCCGCGAGGACGCGGACTGGGGCGTGGTGTACATCGAGGTGTCCGGCTGCCTGCCGATGTGCGGGCACGGCACGATCGGCGTGGCGACGGTGCTGGTGGAGACGGGCATGGTCGAGGTGACCGAGCCGACGACGGTGGTCCGCCTGGACACGCCGGCCGGGCTGGTGCACGCCGAGGTCACCGTTCGCGACGGGCGCGCTTCCCGGGTCAAGCTGCGCAACGTCGCTTCGTTCCTCGCCGAGCGCGACGCCGAAGTGTCCGTGCCCGGCCTGGGCCGGGTCCGCTACGACCTGGCCTACGGCGGCAACTTCTACGCCATCCTGGACCTGTCCTCGGTGGGCATCCCGTTCGACCGGGCCGAGAAGGACCGCATTCTCGCGGCCGGGCTGGCGATCATGGACGCGATCAACGAGCAGCGGCCGCCGAAGCACCCGGAGGACCCGCTCATCGGCGGGTGCAAGCACGTCCAGTTCCTCGCCCCGGGCTCGGACGCGCGGGCGTCGCGGAACGCGATGGCGATCCACCCGGGCTGGTTCGACCGGTCGCCGTGCGGCACCGGCACGTCCGCCCGGATGGCCCAGCTGCACGCCCGCGGCGAACTGCCGCTGCACACGCCGTTCGAGAACGCATCGTTCATCGGCACGACGTTCACGGGCGAGCTGGTGGCCGAGACGACGGTGGGTGGCGTGCCGGCGGTGGTCCCGGAGTTCTCCGGCCGGGCCTGGATCACCGGCACCGCGACCTACCTGCTCGACCCGGACGACCCGTTCCCGACGGGGTTCGTGCTCTAGACGGGCTGCCAGAGTTCGATCCGGTGGCCTTCGGGGTCGGTGACCCAGCCGAACCGCCCGACGCCGGCCATGTCCTGGACGTCGTCGGCCACGTCGGCGCCGCGGGCGCGGAGCTGTTCGAGCATGGCGTCGAGGTCGCGGACCCGGAAGTTGAGCATGGTCTGCTGGGTTTCGGAGCCGAAGTAGTCGGTCCCGGCCTCGAACGGCGCGAAGACGGTCGGGCCGGGCTCCTGCTGCCAGACGCCGTTTTCGTCGGTGTCGAGACCGAGGCAGTCGCGGTACCAGGCGCCGAGGGCTGCGGGGTCCGCCGCGCGGATGAAGTACCCGCCGATTCCGAGCACACGTTCCATGCCGCGATCCTGCCAGCCCGGCCGCCGCCGGGAGCGGTGACACGCGGACGGTGCCGTCCACTCCGGGCGGCGGCTGTGATCGTCCGGCGCTGCGCCGGCCGGGCCTCGGCCGACGCGGGACCACGCGTGCGCCGAGGTCAGCCGGTGGCGCAGGCCGCCGTCGTGCCGGTGCCGGTTCCGTGCAGCCGGACGCCCGCGGAAAACTGGCGCTGTGGCCGTTTCGCCGACGTTTCACGGTGACGTTCGTGGCCGAAACGCTTCCGGTGACGCGGGGTGCCGTCGATCGGCGCCGTCGTCGTCGATCGCCTCGGCAGCGCCCGAGGTCACCGTGACCATTCCCGTAATTCAGCGACCGACCTGGACGTCGTCGAGGGTGCCGAGGGCGTCGGGGACGAGGACGGCGGCGGAGTGGTAGGC
>NZ_PPHF01000143.1 GCF_002904335.1 Amycolatopsis sp. CA-126428
TCCGGGCCGCCGCCCGTCCCAGGCTCGACGGTGCCTGCTCGGATTCCACCGGGTCGGTGACAGTCACAACGAAAACCCCAATCACTGATAGCGGGGATTGGTGGCGTGCCAGGTGAAGCCGCCGCCCATCCAGGAACGGACACCCACGAGGAACCGCTGCAGCTCCGGCGACGGCACGGCCATCAGCTCCCGGTGGCCGGCCTCGAACTCGTGGACGATCTTGTTGTGCAGCTCGACGGTGGCCGCCACCGCCTCCTCGACCGGGCAGTCCCGGTCGGCGGCGATCTGCAGCACCATGTTGCAGACCGGTTTCTCGTCGGCGGCGTCCTTGGCCACCGAGTGGAGGTCGTTGACCAGCACCGACGCCGTCCCGGCCCGCATCATCGCCTCGCGCACCCGCGGGTCGTAGTAGAACGGGGCGGCCAGCTCGTAGCCGCCGACGGCGTCGACGAGGGTCATCGACGTGTAGAAGCTGTCGTGCTGGCGGGCCGCCAGGTACTCCCACGCCGGGGGATAACGCCCGGTGTGGCGCCACGCCGCGTAGGCGTCCCAGCTGACGAACATCGAGAACGTCGCGTAGCAGACCCGCTGCACGAGCACCGGCGAACCGTGGCGGCCCAGGTGGCCGACCGCCGAGTGCAGCCCGACGAGGATCGGGTCGCTGCGCAACGCTTCTTCGAGGGGCTCCGAAAACTCCCCGGCCGGGGCGACCGGGTCCATGGCCGCCATGACCAGCGCCAGCCGCGGCGGGAGCTCGGTGGGCGCCGCCCCGAGCGTGCTGTCGTCGGCGTAGTAGTCGTCGGCCGCCCACCAGACCGCGTTGAGCTGCGCCGCGACGAGCAGCCGGTCCGGGTCGTCGCAGTCGGTGTGGGCCAGCATCGCCAGCCGGCCGAACCCGGCCCCGGCGATCTGCTCCAGGCCCTTGCCGGTGAACCCGCAGCCGTCCGCCCAGGCGACCAGCCGCCGGTCGACCTCCGCGGCGAGGCCGTCGTCGACGCGGCCCTGGACCGGGCAGTACAACGGCGCCGCGCTGCCGTCACCCCACGGCAGGTAGGCGTACGCCGGATCCTGCCCGGGCGGCGGCGCGAACCGGCTCACGATCCGCGCCGCCGACGTCCCGAGCCCGAACGGTCCCGTGAGGAGCCCGGCGGCCTCGCCGGCGCTCCACTGTGGACACGTGGTCCTGGTGCTCTCCCCGGTCACCCCGCCCGCCTCAGACGCGGTCGGCGGCGATCAGCAGGTAGTGGAAACTGCCCTCGCGGTAAGCGGTCAGGAACGGCTTCTCGACGCCGGTGGCGACGGACGACTTCTCCCGCAGCTCCCAGTACGGGATCGTCGCCGCGGTCAGGTCGACGACGTTGATCGGCACGAACCCGTTGGCGGCCATGGCCTTGAAGTAGTCGCCGCGGGCGTGGATGTTGCAGATGTAGTGCTGGTCGATCTGGCTCACCGCGCGCGACCGGCCACCCGTGACGTCGTTGTAGCACCCGGTGATCGTCACGTACCGGCCGCCGGGCTTGAGCTGCCGCGCGTGCTCGGCGAACAGGTCGTTGAGGTCGACGTACATCGTGCTCTCGTTGTTCCAGATGCCCTGGAACGCCCCGGATTCGAACCCGGTGTCGAGCATGTTCCGCAGGTGGTAGCGCACCGAGCCGTCGATCCCGCGCTGCCGCACGTGCGCGTTGGCGAACCCGACCTGCTGCTCCGAAATGGAAATGCCGTCGACCTGGCAGCCGAACCGCAGGTGCGCCATGACGCTCGTGCCGCCGCGGCCGCAGCCGGCGTCGAGCAGCCGGTCCTCCGGCGTGATCGGGCCCAGGTGGTCGAGCAGGACGTCCGCCTGCGCGGTCTCGAGGCGGTGCATCTCCGCGATGATCGCCTCGTCGCGGGTGGCGGCCGGGGTTTCCAGCACGGCCGGGTCGTAGTCGCCGAGGCCGTAGTGGTGGTGGTAGAGGCCGTCGACGTCGCCCAGCCGGAGGTTCACCGGGTCCTTTTCCGCGTTCCAGTAGTCGGCGACCGACTGCTGGTACGCGGTCCGGGTCACGGGTTTCTCGAGAGCGGTCATCGATTGAACTCCTCGGTCGTTTCCTTGACAGGAAAGGGATCCGTCGGCGGCTTCCCCTTACTGGGAGACGCTAGTGGTGGGAGTTTCACAGGGACAAGAAGCTTCACTCGGGCTCAGCCGTCGTGGCCCGTCCGGACCAGTGGGACCCCTGCCGGAAGTGGCCGGGGCCGGGGTGCCGCCCCTCGTTCGAGAGCACGGCCGCCTCGACCGGGTGACGAAACGCGACAGCGCGTGTCAGGTGATTTCGAGGTTCGCCATCGTGCGTGGTGGCCCGGCTGGAGAACGAGCTCGGCACCCCGCTGTTCGACCGGGCCGGGCGGCTGCGGCTCAACGACGCCGGGCAGCTCTTCCGCGGCTACGTCGAGCGCGAGTTCGATGCGGGGCGGCGCGCGGTCGCCGACGCGATGGTGCGAGCGCTGCCCCCCTCTCATCGGCGCCGGGCTGCGGGCGACCCCTGCCCGCCGCGGCCCGGCTGATGCGCACCACGCTCACCGGGTGGGCGTGGGACCCTCCGTCGTGATCCCGGTGAGGAAGTGGCGCTGCGCCACGAAGAACACGATGAGCAGCGGCACGGTGGTGAGCACGCTGCCGGCCAGCACGATCTCCCACCGCTGCTCGCCCGCCTGGCCGAACTGGTCGGACAGCGCCTTGAGCCCGCGGGGCAGCGTGTACAGCGCCGGGTCGCGCAGGTAGATCAGCGGCTTGAGCAGGTCCGACCAGCTGGCCTTGAGCTCGAACACGAAACTGACGATCAGCGCCGGGCGGCACAGCGGCACCGCGATGCGCCAGAACAGCGTCCAGTGGCTCGCGCCGTCGACGCGCGCGGCTTCGAACACCTCGCGGGGCAGGCCGAGGAAGAACTGGCGCAGCAGGAAGATGTAGAACGCGCTGCCGAACAGGTTCCCCGCCCACAGCGGCACCTGCGTGTGCGCCAGGCCGGCGCTGTTCCAGATCAGGTACACCGGGATCATCGTCACCGCGGCCGGCAGCATCATGGTGGCCAGCACCAGGCCGAAGAGCGCGCTGCGGCCGGGGAAGCGGAAGTACGCGAAGCCGAACGCCACCAGCGAACTGGTCAGCGTCACGGCCACGGCCGCCGCGAGTGACACGACGACGCTGTTGAGCAGCCAGGCCGCGACCGGCGCGGCCCGCCAGATCTCGACGTAGTTGTCCCACGCCCAGGTCCGGGGGATCAGCACGTTGTCGAAGACCTGCGCGCGCGGCTTCACCGACGCGCTCAGCAGCCAGACGAACGGGTAGAGGAACAGCACGGTCGCCGCGGCCAGCGCCGTCCAGCGGACCACGCGGCGCGCCGTCACCGGTCACCGCCTTCGTAGTAGACGAACCGGCGGCTCAGCCGGACCTGCACGAGCGTGATCGCCAGGATGACGACGAACAGCAGCCACGCCATCGCCGAGGCGTAGCCGAGGTGGAGGAATTCGAAGGCCTGCTGGAAGAGGTAGATCAGGTAGAACAGCGCCGCGTCGTTGCTGTAGGTCGCCGAGGCCGCGGAGCCGTAGAAGGCGGTGTAGGCCTCGTCGAACGACTGCAGCGCCGCGATCGTCTGGACGATCAGGGTGAAGAACAGCGCCCCGCTGATCATCGGGACGGTGATCCGCCGGAACCGCTGCCACGCCGACGCGCCGTCGAGTTCGGCGGCCTCGTACAGCTCCCGGGGCACTCCGCGCAGCGCGGCCAGGTAGATCACCACCGTGCTGCCCACCGACCACAGGTGCATGAGCACCAGCCCCGGCTTCACCCACGGCCCGTCGGTGCTCCACTGTGGACCGTCGATGCCGACCAGCCCCAGCACGGCGTTGACCAGTCCGGCCTGGCCGTTGAACAGGATGAGGAACAGCACGCCGACGGCGACCTTCGGGGTGATCTCGGGCAGGTAGAACACCGTGCGGAAGAACCCGGCCGACCGGTGGCCCGCCCGGGTGAGCAGGGAGGCCAGCGCCAGCGAGACGGCCATCGTGGCCGGGACCGACATGACCGTGTAGACGAGGGTGTTGACCAGGCTCTTGCGCACGGCGGGGTCTTCGAGGAGCCGCCGGTAGTTGGCCCAGCCGACGGAGTCGGGCGAGCGCAGCGCGTCGTAGTCGGTGAAGGAGAGCACCAGGCTGGCGACCATCGGGATCGCCATGAAGATCACGAACCCGATCATCCACGGCGACAGGAAGGCGTACGCGGCCCAAGCTTCCTTCGTGCGCCGCTTCACCGGTGCGCCACCGCGGCGTCGAGCGCGCGCTGGGCTTCCTGCTGGGCTTGGCGCAGGGCGCCGGCGGGCTGCTGTTCACCCGAGAGCACCCGGTTGACGGCGTTCTGCCAGGCCGTCTTGAATTCGGAGCCGGCCGGGGAGGCCGGCATGGTGAAGGCGCTGTCCTGCGCCCGCAGGACGGTCCGCACGGCGGCGTCGAACGCGGGCCGGTCCTTCAGCTGCACGAGACTGCCGAAGATCTCCTGGTCCGCGACGCGGTTGCCGGTGTAGACGCCGGTGAACGCCTTGCCGGCGGCTTTCCGCTTCTCCGCCCGCGCCTTGGCGGCGGCGACCCAGGTGGGCGCGTCGGTCATCGTCTTGATCCAGGCGCAGGCCTGCTCCTTGTGGGTGCTCCCGGCCGGGATCACCCAGGCGCTGCCGGTGACCCAGTCGATCGGGGTGCCGGCGGTGTCGGTGAACGGCGCCGCGGAGACCCGCACGTCGGGGGAGTAGTTGGCGAGGACGTTGAGGTACCAGTCGTCCATCAGGCTGGCCGCCAGCTGGCCCTGCTTGAACGGGTTCTTCTCGCCGAAGAAGTCGAACGAGTCGCGGAAGGCCTTCACCGTGCTCCAGCCGCCCTGGGCGTCGATCAGCGACTTGGTGTACGTCAGGGCCTCGGCCAGCCGCGGGTCGTCGAGGTGCGCGGTGCGGCCGTCGTCGCTGAGCATCCGGACGCCGTTGGCCTTGGCCCACAGCGGGAGGAACTCGGGGATCTTCGGGTCGAACCCGATCCGCGACAGCCCGCCGCCCGCGCGGACGGTGAGCTTCTGCGCGGCCGTGGTCAGCTTGGCGCGGTCGGCCGGGGAGACGTCCTGGGGCGTCATCCCGCTCCCTTCGACGGCGGCGTCGTTCACGAGCAGGACCCGGTTGTCGTAGAACTCGGGCAGGCCGTAGACCTTGCCGTCGAGGGTGACTTCCCCGAGGGCGGCGGGCCGGTACTGGCCGACGTCGATGTGCTGCTTGGCGATGCAGTCGGTGAGCGGCTCGAGGGTGCCGCGCGCGGCGTAGGTGCCGAGCAGCTGCCGGTCGAGGTAGACGAGGTCGGGCGGGGTGTGCGAGGCGACGGAAGCGAGGAACTGCTGGGCGTCGAAGGCGCTGCCGCCGATCTTCACGGTGGCCGGCGCGATCGCCTTGCCCGCCAGGTCGGCCCGGGTGGTGGCGATTTCGTCGCCGAGGCCGAACCCCATGGACGTCAGGGTGGCCGCGGCGCCGGTGTCGCCACCGCTTCCGACCCCGCCACACCCGGAGAGCACCAGGACCGCCGCCGCACCGGCCAGAAGTTTCCGCGCCATCGCACACCCCTCCCAGAGGCGGCGTGGGTACCCGCTGGGCGAGGGGTCCAAACCAGTGGTCAGTGCGGCGCGGCAACCCACGGGTTGGGGCGGCAAACGGCACCGTCGGGACGGACCTTCGTGGCGGCACCGGGTTCGCCGCGGTTGAGGTTCGCGAGGTAGGTGTTGGAGAGCCCGAAGGTCTGCTGCATCATCACCGGCGCGGGCGCGCCGGGGGCGGGGCAGCCGACGTGGCCGAGGCCGAGGGCGTGGCCCATCTCGTGGTTGATGGCGTAGGAGCGGTAGCCGGCCAGGTCGCCGTCGTAGGAGTGGGCGCCGCGGAGCCACCGGGCGAGGTTGATGACGATCCGGTGGTCCCGCGACAGGCGGCACGAGGAGTCGAAGGGGATGCTGAAGCCGCAGAGGTCGGGGCGCCGGGCGGTGCCGGGAGTGGTCAGGCTGATCCGGACGGCGGGCTCGGTGTCGGTCTCGGTCTCGGTCTCGGTCTCGGTCTCGCCGAGCCGGCGGAAGGTCACGGCCCCGAGCCCGATCCAGCCACGGGGGTCGGCGAGGATCGCGTCGACGTCGTGGCCGAAGGACGGAAGGTCGACGCCGTCTTCGATTTCGACGGTGTAGGTGAGGAGTTTCTCGCCAGTGCCGAACTTCTGGCCGGTCCCGGGGAGGACATGCCAGGTCCCGCCACCGGCTTCGGTGACCGCCATCCCCTCGGGCAGGGCGGCCGGTTCGGGAGCGGGTTTCGGGGTGGTGGCGGCCGGCACGGCGGGAAGGGCGGCAGCGACACCGGAGATCCGCCGGGGCTGAGCGGCTTCCGGGGTGAGGAGAAGGGCAAGGGCAAGAGCAACGGCGAACACGAGCACCGCGGGCGGCCACCAGGCGACCGGGTCGGCCTCGGGAGCGGGCGCGGGGGGCGGCGGGGCGGGCGGTTCGGCGGGGGCGGCGGGTTGGCGGGGAACGCGGGGCGCGGGCGGGCCGACCGAGATCGCGGGGGCGACGGAGATGGTGCGGGGTCGCCGTGCCTCGGGTTCGGTTTTGGGCGCGGGTTCGGGTGTGGACCCGGGTTCTGGCATGGATGCGGGTGCGGGTGCCAGTGCGGTCGCGGGGGTCGATCGGAGTGTGGGCGCGGGTTCGGTTGCGGGCGCGGGTGCCAGTTCGGGTGTGGTTGCCAGCGCGGTTGCGAGCGCCGGTTCGGAAGCGGGCGCGGATTCGGTTGCGGTCGGCGCTGGGGCCATTCGAACCGCAGCGGTCGGTGCGGCTGAGGTCGCTTCTTCGGCGGCGGTCCGCTCCTCGGACGGCCACACCGGGGCGCGTGTTGCCGGGGAAGCCAGGCGCGCCTCGGGAATCGGTACGGCCGAGGGCGTCGGCGCGGGCGCTACCGGGATGGCCGGTGCTGCCGGGCGGCCCGGTGCGGTCCGAGTCGCCACGGCCGGACCTTCCCCGACCGGAACCGCTGGAGCTGCCGGTGCCGAACCCGCGGGAGCCACCGGTGCCGGAGCCGGGATCGCCGGTGCCGAAGCCACCGGTGCCGGGATCGCCGATGCAGAAGCCGCCGGGGCTGCCGGAGCCGGGGCTGCCGGAGCCGCCGGTGCCGTCCGACCCGCCGGCGGTGGGATCCGAGGCGCCTTCGTCGCCTGAACCCCCTGCGGCTGCGCCGGCCGCCGCCGGGGCTGGGGGAGCCAGTCCACTCGGGCCAGGGGGTGTCGTTCAGTAGGCAAGGCCCACGCTCGCACACTCCGGCGCCACCGGGCCCTCGGTCCGCGGGTACGACACCGTCGACGGGTCGCCGTCGGAGGTGTAGCGGTGGCTCGTGGGCTTGGCCAGCTCGTCGAGCCAATGGGCCGAGCCGTACTCCGCCTCCGAACCCGCCGACTGCGACCGGATCCTCGGGATCGCGGCGGGATCGAACTTGGCCGAGCACGGCGCCGGCGCCGGGTTGGCCCCCACCAGCAGCGCGCCACCGTACGCATAACCCGGGCCCTGCAACGCCAGGCCCGTGCGGTGCGGGCGGCTCCCGTACGGCAAAGCCAGCGTCGCCGGCTGGTAGCCCGGGACCGCCTGGCGGATCAGCGCGTCCTCCTCCGCGATGGCCGCCGTCACCGCCGGTTCCGCCGCCGTGCGCAGGTTCGTGTGGTGGCGGGTGTGGTTGCCGATCTCGAAGTGGTGCTCGGCCAGCCAGCGCAGCGCGCGCCCGTCCGCGTCGCCGCCGAACGGGTGCTCGTTGACGTACAGGCTCGCGACCGGGCGGAACCGGGGGTGTGCCGCCGCGACGTCCAGGAGGATGCGGACCGCCGTGCCCGGTTCCGGTTGTCCCTGGGGCGTCAGGCGGAACGTGCTCGGGTCGCCGTCGTCGAACGTCAGGACCACCGGGTGCGCGCCGGCCGGGAGGTCGAGCCGGCGGGAGACCAGTTCCGCCGTCGTGACCGGGACGTAGTCCTCGGCCGCGAGCCGCTCGAGCTCGGCCGTGAAGTCGGCGGGGGTGCGCTCGTAGACCGACTTCGGCTGCTCGACGAGGCGGTGGTACATCAAGACCGGCACCTGGCCGAGCTCGTCGGCGCCCACCTGCCGGGCGGCGGCGGGCGTGATGCGGACCGGCGCGGCGGCGGGCGCCGGGTGCGGCGGTGCGGGCGCCGGGGCGACGGGCGCGGGGCCGCCACAGGCCGCCAGCGCGAGGACGGCGGTGAACCCGGCACCGGAGCGGAAAAGGCAACGCATGCGGGGAAGTGTGCGTCCGGCCCGCCGCGGGCGCGGGCCGGGCCACCGGGTCGGGTGAGCCCGCAATGGCTTGCCACCACCCGGAAAACCAGGTTTCCGCAGGCCGGCGCCATGAGCCCGGAAACGGCTTTGGCACGATTCGGTGATTGCCGGAAAACCGGTTTGGCGAAGATCGCCGACGGGTATTTCCCCGCGATGGTCCCGAAAAAGGCGGTCGCCGCCGAACGAACCTTCGATCGACGCCTGGTCCTCACCGCCGCCCTCGCGGGCTTGGCCACGAGTGCGTGTGGTGCGCTGCAACGAGGAAAGGTGCTGGCCGGGCCGGCCCCGGCCGCCGCCGCGGCAGCTCCCGCGGCCGTCGCGGCGCCGCCGCCACCCCCTCCGAACCCGCTCGAAAAGGGCCTGCTCGTCGGCTTTTGCGGAGCTCCGGGCGCGAAAGCGCTCGGCCGCATGACGGGTGACCTCACCGAAGCGAGCCGGGCGCTGCGCCGCCAGATCGAGGCGTTCCCGCCGGGACGTCCGGTCACCCCGGTCGTCGAGCTGATCGCCACCACCGTGCACCGCTCGCCGGGCGAGGACGGCATGTTCCGCAGCCGCTGCGAGGACGAGACCGTGCGCGACTACCTCGACGCCGCGCGGGCGATGAACGGGTTGCTGCTGCTGAACATCCAGCCCGGCCGCGCCGATTTCCTCCCCGAGGTCCAGGCCTACGAGCGCTGGTTGACCGAGCCCGACGTCGGCGTCGCGCTCGACCCCGAGTGGGCCGTGGAACCGGGCGTCATCCCGGGCAAGAAGTTCGGCCGCACGACCGGCGACGAGCTCGACGGGGTCGCGCAGTACCTCGGGGCCCTGGCCGAGGCGCACCATCTGCCCGCGAAGGTGATGATCTACCACCAGGTCGCCGCGTCCGTCGTGCGTGACGAAGAGCTTCTGAAGCCGCACAAGGGGGTTTCGGTGGTCAAGGTCGTCGACGGCATCGGTTCGGCCGCCGCCAAGAAGGCGACCTGGAAGACGCTGATGACGACCATGCCCGCCCACGTGCGGCCGGGCTTCAAGCTGTTCTTCGAGGAGGACACCCGCCACGGCGCGGGCCTGATGACCCCGGCCGACGTCCTGGCGCTGAGCCCCGCTCCCGCCTACGTCGTCTACGAATAGGCAAAGCGGCAGCGAAAGCCCGGTGCGGTCCGCCGCACCGGGCTTTCGCGTGCCGGCATCGGCCCGTGCGGACGACGAAAGCCCGGCGCGGGAGGGGAACCGCGCCGGGCCGTCGCCGGCTTGTCCGTCCGGGGTACCGGCCGGCTCAGCCGACCGGGACGGGCAGCCCGCCGAGAAGGTCGTTCACCAGTGCGGAAAGGCTGATCAGCACCCGCTGCAGCAGCGCGTTGAGCAGGGCCGACACCGGCGGCAGCGACTGGCGCTCCGCCATCTTGGCGGCGAGCTCGTCGACGCCCTTGCGCGCTTCGGCGTTGTCCTTCTGCGCCGTGGCCGCGCTGTCCTTGGCCGCGGCCTGGATCGAGTACCGCTTGCCCTGGGCCAGATCCGACAGCAGTGGGTCGAGGCGGGCGAGGGTGGCCTGCGTGCCGGGCACGTCCCCGTTGTCCGCCCGCGACGTCAGCTGGTCGCGCAGGCCCTGGACCTCCGCCGCGGCGCTGGTGGTGCTCGACGAACCGCTGCCGCCGGGCCCGCCCGCCGTCGCCACACCCACCCCCGCCAAGGTCACCGCGGCGGCGGTGACGAACACCGTGAGCGCTCGGGTCAGTGCACTTTTCATGTCGTACTCCTCCGGATTGTGCGATGCCGACTGCGATCATGGTGAGCGCCGTCCGGCGATTACGCGAGCGGATGTCCGGGTGCTGGCGGAACCGGTTGATTTCACACGGTGTGCGGCCCGGCGAGTTCCCCGCAACAAACATCGACATCGCGTGAAGTGGCTGTTCAGCCGTTTTGCGCTTCTGCTACGGATTGTGACGTCGCCACTCGTCCGTGTCCGACGATTGCGATGAATGGCTGAATCAGCCCGGGTTTCTTTACCGAAGGTGCGATCGGTGCCAGTTTCGAGTGAGGCGAGACTTTCACTCGATCGTGAGGTTTAACGAAAGATATGATGGGTAACCAGGCGAATTTGGCCGAGGGTGGGAAGGCCACTCTTAAGTAGGGTACGGTGCGAAAACACTTCTTGCGCGGCGAGCGCCTGGCTAATCTGGGTGGCGGTCGCGGGGCCGGTTTTTCCGGCCGTTACTGTGACCTCCTCGGTGCCGAGACCTGACAACTGGGCGCCATTCGGAGAGAAGAAAACGCAGAACGTCCCGACGCCGACGGCGCCGGGACGTTCTGCGCGAAGAGGAGAGGAATGGCGGTGCGCGGCACCAGGGTCACGCGGGCAGCCGGCGGGAGCCGGATGTGCGGTACTGGTGACACCCGGACGCCAGGGGACCGGGTACGCGGCATCGGCCGAGGTCAGGCGCCCGGCAGGGATCGGGTGTGCGGCGCCGGAAGTGCCCCGGCGCCCGGTGGGGATCTTGCGTGCGGTATAGGTATTACCGAGGCGCAGGGCGGGAACCGGGCGCGCGGTACTGGTGGAGTGCGGGTGCTCGGCTGGGGTCGAGGGTGCTTGGTCGGCGCTGCGCCGGGTGAGGGCCTGTTGCGCCACAAGGGTGACACTCGAGGTCCGAGTGAGGCCTCGGTGCGCGTTGTCAGCGGCGCTCGCGCGCCGCGCCAAGATCCGCTGCGCCATACGGGTGGCGCCGAAACGCCCGGTGGGGACCGGCCCTACGACGTGACCGACCCTCAGACGCCCGGCGGGTTCCGCCGCGGCTCGGCCGGCGGGTACGCGTTCGCCGGCGGCGAGGTGGCCCCCGCGGCCGGGTACCCCGCCATCGCGCCCGGCTTGGGCCCGCGGCGCACCAAGCCCGCCAATCCCAGCAACCCGACCAAGCCGAGCAGGCCCCACAAGCCGTTGTCGTCGTTGTCGTCGCGGGTGGTGTCGCGGTTCGTTCCGTCGTCGTCGGTCTGCTGGTGCCACGCCGGTGCCGCGATGTCCGGTGCCGCCGATGCCGGCACCGCCCCCGTCAGCGCGAAGGCGCCCGCCGCGATGGCGGCGCAGCAAAGCCTGCCTGCCTTGTGGTTCATCTCGGTTCTTCCTCCCGTTGCGGAAATCGTTCTTCCCGGGCGTACCCCTGCCGGCGGCATTCACTCCCGGTGTCACGGGAACGGGCGAAGACCTCGCCGTCAGGCCCCGCTTTCCGGTGCGTTTCCGGTTTTTGTAAGATGGTCGCGGGTTCAAGAACGAGCCGTGCAGGGACGCGTCGCGTGCGCTCGTCCGCCTCCGGTCGTCCCTCCCTTCTCAAGCGCAGCAGCGCATCCGAGCCGGGCAACACCGTCCACCGCCGTGGACCGGGGGAGAAATGAACACTGAACTCGCCGTCGCGCCGCTCGGCGCGACGTACACGCCACGCCTGATCTGCACCACCGGCGATCGCCTGATCCACCCGGCGGACGGCCGCAACGACCTCGCCAGGATCGTCGTGCGCTGGGCCCGCGCCTGGGTTCCCGAAACCTGGCCCGCCCGCCAGTACTTCGCCGCGCTGGGCATCGGTGACGACGAAAACCCTTGCTACCGCGACGAAGACGTCATCGGGTGGCACCTCCTGCAGCCTCGGCCGGACTCGCTCGCGTGGCGGGTGCGGTCGGGCGAGATCGACGTGACCACCGCGCTCACGGCCGAAGCCGAGGCCTGGCCCGAATAGGCAATCCCCGCGAAGAGCTCTGCGTCACCCTGGCGCAGGGCTCTTTCGCGTACCCGAAACATTCCTTGCACCGCAAGCGATATCAGGGGACGGAGACCGGTGTGGACCTGGCGGCCAACAGAACCGCGGAATAACCCGATCGGACCACATGCGGCGCGGTCAGCGGCTCGCGGTACCCACACGATGGTGGCACACAGTGGAATCCCCGTCCCGGCATCAGTACGTTTCCCTCACACGGGACGGAGAACACACCTTCATGCCGTCCCGTCTCCGAATAGCGTTCATCGAGGAGCAATCCATGCTGAAGAAGATCGGGTTCGTCACGGCGGCCGCGGCGGCCGGTGCGTTCCTGGCCGGCGGCGTCGCCGCGGCCGACACCCCGGACGGTCACCACCACGGGCACCACCACGGTCACCACTACGGCGGCTACGACTACACCGGCCAGGTCGGCCTGGTGAACCTGAACAACACCGACGTGCTCCACAACGTCAACGCCGTGCTCGGCCTGTGCGGCAACGACGTCAACGTCCTCGGCGTGCAGGTGCCGATCCACGACTCGCTCAACGGCATCGGCGTGCCGATCCTGTCGCCGGGCAGCCACGAGGCCAGCGGCGAGAACCCGTACAACTGCGCCTCGGGCGGCCTGTCCGACGGCGGCACGAGCCAGGGTCACTGAGTTTTCCGTGCCCGGAGCCGCCCCGGCGTGCGGAAGCCGGCTCCGGGCACGGGAAATCGGCCGCCAGCGCCGACGCCGCACCGCGCCCGGAACACGGAGCGAGCTGCACACTCCGGTTCCGCGTTCCGGACCCGCCGCGACGCCGGACGGCGCCGACCCGGGTGGGACCGGCCGCGACGCTGGAGAAGTGCGCCGGTCCCGCCCGGCCTGACGGCACCATAACGAACTTTCCCGGGTCCGGCGAACCGAAGCCGGGCCCGTTTCTTTCCCCGATCCCCCGCCGGACCGTCCGGCGGGTACCCCAGAAGGAGTATCTTTCCCGTGATCAAGCAGCTCGGCTTCGTCGCCACCGCCCTCGCCGCCGGGATGGCGGTGCTCGGCGGATCCGCGTCCGCGACCAGTGTCAGCGTCGCGGGCCACCCGGTCGACACCACCGACCAGTTCGGCCTCGTCGGCAACGTGCAGAACCTCGACGTGGTGCACAACCTGAACGTGGTCGGCGGCGTGTGCGACGACGACATCAACGTCCTCGGCGTCCAGGTGCCGATCCACGACACCGCCAACGGCATCGGCGTGCCGGTGCTCTCCCCGGGCGAGCACGAGGCCGAGGGCCAGAACCCGGACAGCTGCGCCGCTGGTGAGATCGCCGACGGCGGGACCACTCAGGGCAACTGACCCCAGCGGGTCCGGCCGCCGCGCGGGTTCGCCCCGCGCGGCGGTTTGTCACGTCCGGTCCAGCCGGTGCACCGCCACTTCCCGCACGACGAGCAGCACGGCGGCCGCGACCGGCACCGCGACGAAGGCGCCGACGACGCCCAGCAGCGCGAACCCGAGCAGCACCGCGACGACGGTGACGAGCGCCGGGATCCGGACGGCGCGGCCGACGATCTTCGGCAGCAGGACGTAGTCCTCCACCACCCGGTAGCCGACGAAGAACCCGAGCGTCGCGAGCCCGACCGGCACCGAAACCGTGAGCGCGACGAGAGTGGTGCCGGCCCCGGCCGCCACCGAACCCGCCACCGGCACCAGGTCCAGCACGGCGACGAGCACGGCGAGCACCAGCGAGTAGGGGACGCCGAACGCCGACAGCCAGGCGAAGGTCGCCGCTCCCGCGATCAACGACACCGCCACGTTGCCGACGAGGTACGCGCCGACCTTCCGGAACACCGCGTCGCCGATCAGGATCACCCGCGGCCGTCGCGACCGCGGAGCCAGCCGGTAGAGCGCGGCGCGGATCCGCGGGAAGTCGGCGACGAAGTAGGTGGCGAGCACCACGACGATCAGGGCGTCACCGAGCAGCCCGGCGAGCGATCTGGCCACATCGGACAGCTGCACGGACCGGACGGCGGCTTCGAGGCCGAAGGTTTCGTTGGCGCGGCCCAGCAGGGTGCCGTGGTCGCGCAGCAGGGTCAGGTACCGCGGAGCGCCGCTCCGCAGCTGCGTCGCCTGATCGGCCAGGGGCACGGCGGCCGCCGCGATGGTGCCGCCGAGGACGGCCAGCCCGGTCACGACGACCACCGCGGCGGCGAGTGCACGGGGGACCCGGCGCGCGAGCCGGGCGGTGACTGGCTCGAGCCCCACCGCCAGGAAGAACGCGATCCCGATGAGCAGCAGCACGTCGGAAGCCGTGAGGAGGAGCTCGACGACCGCGACCGTGACGGCCACCCCGGCCGCGGCGAGCATCCCGGTGAAGAACGGCGAGCGGCGGTCGAGCGGTTTTCCCGGCCGGCCCAAGGGTTTTTCCTGCCGGGCCGCCGCTCCTTCGGCCTCGCCGACGGGGTGCCCGGCGCGGTACGCCCCACGGCCGCTCGTTGCGTGCATGAGCCGAGGGCTACCCCGGGCGGCACGGCCGAATCCACCCGATCCGGGCACGCGGGCAAGTCCACGCTTCCCGGTGACGGCCTCCGCCTGCCGTTGCCGGAACCGTTGGGGTGCCGGCAAAATCGCCTATGCGCTTCAAGGGTCTTCTGCTCGTTCCGGTCGTCGCCGTCGCTGCCGCGTTCGCGGTGGCCCCGGAAGCGGCGGCCATCAGCGCGCCGCGGCTGCTGATCAACCAGGACTTCCCCGATCCGGACGTCGTCAAGACGGCCTGGGGCTACTTCGCGTTCTCGACGGGTACGAAGGCGACGCGGATTCCGATGGCCAGCGCCGCCGCGCCGGAAGGGCCGTGGCGCGTCGCCGGGGACGCGCTCGGCGCGGTCCCCGCGTGGGCGAAGCCGGACGGCGGGTTCTGGGCCCCGGACGTCACCCAGCTGGGTGACGGCACGTTCGTGCTGTACTTCGCGGCGGCCCAGACGGCGGGCGGCGAGATGTGTCTCGGCGCGGCGACGGCGAGGAAGGCGGAAGGACCGTACACGCCGGCCGGCGACCGCCCGCTGGTGTGCGAGCCCGGCGATCACGGGGACATCGACCCGCAGACGTTCGTCGACGCGGACGGGTCCCGCTACCTGCTCTACAAGAGCGACGGCGCGGCGACCGGGCCGCCGTCGGCGATCTGGGCGCAGAAGCTGCAGGCCGACGGGCGCACCTTGGCCGGTCCGCGCACCGAGCTGCTGCGGTCCGACCTGACGCCCGAGAAGTCGGTCGTCGAGGCGCCTTCGGTGGTGAAGACGGCGTCCCGGTACCTGCTGTTCTACTCCGCGGACACGTTCGAAAGCACCGGTTACCACACGTGTTACGCGTCCGCGCCGACCCTGGGCGGCGCGTTCGTGAAGGCGGACGCCCAGTTCCTGTCGACGGACCTGCTCGGCGGCAAGGTGGACGCCCCGGGCGGCGCCGACGTGGTGGACGGCCACATCTTCTTCCACGGCTGGCTCGGCGGCGGCCGCACGGCGAGGGGCCTGTACGAGCTGCCGATCACCTTCCCGGGTGACGTGCCACAACTGGGCTGACCGTGTCACCCACCCGGGTAGCGCTCGGTTGGGCCGGCCGGGCGGCGGATATCCGGGGAGCGAGGGAACGGAGGAGTGCCATGACGGTGTGGTGGGGATTGGCGGGCCTGCTGGGGCTGCTGGGGTGCTGCGGCCTGCTCCGGAGCCACCGCGCCGACGGAACGGCGGTCGAGGAAGACCCGCTGGCGCGCTACCCGGCGGCCCGCGAACCGGCGACCCCGAACGCCGACGCGGCGCACACGCCGCTGATGACGCCGGCGATCACACCGGAGATGCTCGCGGCGCACCCGGGACCGGTGGCGCAGGCTGGGCAGGTCGGATCGGCGGGGCAGGCTGGGCAGGTCGGATCGGCGGGGCAGGCTGGGCAGGTCGGGTCGGCGGGGCAGGCCGGGCAGGTCGGGTCGGCGGGGCAGGCTGGGCAGGTCGGATCGGCGGGGCAGGCTGGGCAGGTC
>NZ_PPHF01000144.1 GCF_002904335.1 Amycolatopsis sp. CA-126428
TCCGGGCCGCCGCCCGTCCCAGGCTCGACGGTGCCTGCTCGGATTCCACCGGGTCGGTGACAGTCACAACGAGGACCACCCATCATTCGCGTTCGGCACGTGCGGCGTCCCTGCCGGCACGCCGGTCATGATCTTTTATTGCTGATATCCGCCTGGTTTTGCGGCTCCGCCGAATCAACATAGCAACGGCGTCCGGTCGCACAATGACACGATCGGGGTCACCGGCGAAAACCACCTGTTCGACCTGGGTGGCTTTCGGATGACGTCCCGCGGAGAGCCGGTCCGGAGGTGGTGACTGCCTGTTCCGGACCGTCACCCGGTCGGGAAGGTCCAGCTCCGCAACGGTCCGCCGTGATCGCCGTGCGGAACGGAGAAAGGTTCCCGGTGTCCGGTAACTGCGCCGAACCGGCGACGAGCGGGGATTTTTTCGGCCACTCGGATGAATTCCGCCGTTGCTGTTGTCGGCCCGAAAATGGGTGACTAACTTGAGCGGTCCCGGCTGTGGAATGTGCCGGGCAGTGCTTCCCGCGCTTCGCGGGCGAAAGGACCCGGATGAACATCTTCGTGGCCGGCAGTCTCTGGGTGGCCGGTGCGGCCTGCGCCGGCGGCCTGATCGCCTACCTGGTCCGCCGGTTCGGCCGGGACGACGAGGGGCGGCCCGGCAACAACGACGCGGCCGGTCAGGTGTTCACCATCGTCGGCGGGCTGCACGCGGTCCTGCTCGCCTTCGTCCTCATCTCGCTGTACGACTCGGTCAGCACGGTGGGCCAGAACGCGCAGACCGAAGCCGACAGCCTGGTCGCCACCACCTGGGCGGCCGACGCGCTGCCCGAGGCGACGAAGGACCGGGTGCACCAGCTCGCCGCGGCCTACGCGCGCACGGTCGAGGAGCAGGAGTGGCCGCGCCTGGCCGACGGCGGCGAGATACCCGCCACGGGGGCTACGCAGCTCGACCAGATGCGCCAGGCGGTGGCCGAGGCCCCGGCCGACGACGACTGGCTGCTGGACCGCAAGACCGAGGCGAGCAACCAGCTCTGGTCGGTCTACCAGGCCCGGCAGCAGCGGCTGGCCCACTCCGGCGCCGGCGGGGTCGGCGCGGTCGTCTGGTTCGCGCTGGTCCTCGGCAGCCTGATCACGGCCATCCTGCTGCCCAACCTGTTCGGAGGCACGCGGCTGGCCGCGCACATCGTCATCGTGTCCACCCTGGCCGGCACGATCACGTTGCTGCTGTTCGCGATCTACCAGCTGCAGAACCCGTTCAGCGGCGGCGTCAGCGTGCCCCCCGAGGCGTTCACCTCGGCGCTGGCCAGGCTGGTTTGACCGGCACGCGGTTCCGCTGGGCGGCGGCACTCGGTGCGGCCGCGGCGGTTTCGGCGCTGCTGGCGGCGTCGGGCTGGCTCGCGCCCCCGGCGTCCCACCTCGCGCTGGCGCGGGAGCCGGCCGGCTGCACGATCCTGCAGGCGGAGAACGAACGCAGCGGCGCGCCGACGACGCTGCGGCTGCTTTCGCTGCCCGGCGGCGTCACTCGGCGGGTGAGCGAGGCCGGGTACTGGATCAACGCGATGGGCTACTCCGCGGCGCAAAAAGTGGTCTACGGCGTCGCCGACGGCACCCGCGCCGGCCGGTACCACGGCGCGCACGCGGTGCGGATCGACGCCGCCGGCGGCGTCACCGACCTGGGCGTGATCGGCCGGGCCGGCGCGCGGAAGCCGGTGTGGAGCCCGGTCACCGGCGCCACCGCGGGCGCGATCGACGGCGACCGCTGGTACGTCCGGCAGGGCAGCGATCTGTACACAGTGGACATCGATCCGGCCGGCGTGGACTACGTGCGGGTGGTGCACCGGACGTCGCTGCGGCCGGTGTCGCTCGCCGTCGGCGTCGACGACTTCGCCTTCGACCCGGCGGACGGGCTGCTCTACGGCGTCTCGGCGACTTCCCGCGGGGACAGCTCGGTGGTCACCCTCGACCCGTCGAGCGGGAAGGTCGCGGTGGTGCCCGGGCTCCGGTTCCCCGAGGGCGGCGCGTACGGCTCGGTGGTGCTCGCCCCCGGCGCGATCTACGCCACGGCCAACCAGGCCGGCCGGCGCAGCGTCACGTTCCGCCTGCCGCGTGACGGCTCGGGCCAGGTCACCGAGGTCGCGACCGGGCCACCCCTGGTGAGCGGAGACGCGGCCGGCTGCCTCGCCGAGCCGCCGGCGCGCCCGCCGACGACGTCACCCCCGCCGACGACGCCCCCGGGGCAGTCGTCACCACCACCGACCACGCCGCCGGGGCAGTCGTCGGAGCCGCCGCCCCGGACCGAGACGCCGTCACCCGAGCCGTCGCCGGAGCCGCCCCCGCCGCCACCACCGGTGGAACAGCCCGTCGTCCTGCCCCCGGCCCCTTCGCCGGCACCCACGCCACCGGCGGTGGTGGTCACGCCCACGCCCGCCACCCCGGCCCCGCCACTCTCGCCGCCGCCGACGACGCACCACGCGCTTCCGAAGGAGAAGGCCGAGCCGATCGTCCAGGACACCGGACGGCGGACCGAGGAGAAACGCCGCTGGGGGCTGACGGCGCTGATCCTCGTGCTCGGCGGAGGCGCGGCGGCCGCGCACGGGCGCCGGCACCGGTGAGCCCGGTCAGTACTTGAACTGGTCGACGTTGTCGGCGGTGATGAGCAGCGGGTCGCCCAGCAGGACGGTCTTCGCCGCGGCGTCGTACTTCACCGCCGGCAGCTCCAGGCTGACCTTGTTCATCGGGCTCAGGGGCTTGCCGTCGGCGACCTGCTTCGCCGTCCACGCCGTCAGGTAGCCCAGCGACTCGACGTTCCACAGCACCGACTGCGAGCACGACCCCTTGAGCAGGAACGGCTTGATGGCCTGCGGCGTCCCGACGCCGACGGTGAACACCCGGCCGATCTTCTGCTCGTCGTCGACGGCCTTCGCGACGCCGGGCGCGGACGTCGTGCACTCGCCGATCAGCCCGGTCAGGCCGGGGTGGCCGGCCATGAGCTGCTTGGCCATGGCCGTCGCGGCTTCTTCGTCTTCGCCCGCGTACACGGTGTCGACGAGCTCGGCCTTCGGGTAGTGCGTGGCCGCGTAGTCCTTCTGGACGGCGATCCACGAGTTGAGGTTCGCCGCGGCCGGCCCGCACGAGACGATCGCGTACTGGCCGGTACCGCCGGTCTTCGCCATCAGCGCGTCGACGAGCGCGGTGCCGATGCCCTGCGCGCTGGCCTGGTTGACGAACACCTCACGCTGCGTGCCCGGCGCGTCGGTGTCCGAGGTGAGCACGTGGATGCCCTTCGCCCGGGCCTCGGCGATCACGGACGCGAGCGCGGCCGGGTCGTTCGGGGCCACGACGATGACGTCGACCTTCTTCGCGATCAGGTCGCGCAGGATCGTCACCTGGGCGGCCGGGTCGACGGTCTCCGGCCCGGTCGAGTGCCACGCGATGCCCAGCTGTTTCGCCGCCTCCAAGCCGCCGTTGTTCATGGCGTCGAAGTACGGGATGCCGCGGACCTTGGGCACGAACTCGATCCGGGTCGGCGTCGGGGCGGGCGGGCTGCCCAGCTGGTCCGAGCAGCCTCCGAGCGCGAGCGCCGCGACCAGCGGCACCGTCGCGACCAGCCGGAAGGTCTTCGTCGGCCCTCGCATCTCCACCCGTTCCTCAGGAAATTCGATCAGTTCGATGGGTCTGCGCATGGTGGAGACCAAGGGCGAACGTAGGGCCCCGGGTAACTGTGGTCAACGGGATGTGCGCAAAGGGTTACGGAAGTGAGTTCTCCTCTGGCGGACATCCCCTGGTCGGCCGCGGATCGCTACTCTGAGCGACAATGGTCCGTCTGTCCGTGTCCGCACGCTGGCTTCTGGGCGGCGCCGGTGCCGCGGCACACCGCCCACGCGCACGATGTCCGGCATGGACCACGGAATGTGCACTCAGTACCCCCCAGGGGTATAGTCCCGGGGTATGAGCGAACAGCACGGGGCTTCGTGGGCGACAGCGATCCAGGCGACTCTGCACTGCCTGACCGGCTGTGCCATCGGTGAGGTGCTCGGCATGGTGCTGGGCACGGCGTTCGGCCTGCACAACGCGGCGACCGTGGTCCTGTCGATCGTGCTGGCCTTCGTCTTCGGGTACGGCCTGACCATGCGGGGCGTCCTGAAGTCGGGGCTCGGCGCGGCGGCGGCGTTCAAGGTCGCGCTGGCCGCGGACACCGTGTCGATCGCCGTGATGGAGCTGATCGACAACACCGTGGTCGTGGCGATTCCGGGGGCGATGGACGCCGGGCTGGCCAGCTTCCTGTTCTGGCTGTCGCTGGCGCTCTCGCTGGCGATCGCGTTCGTCGTCACAGTGCCGGTCAACAAGTGGATGATCGGGCGCGGCCTCGGCCACGCCAAGGTGCACGCGCACCACCAGCACTGAACAGCGCGCCCGGGGAGGTGGCGGCCTCCCCGGCCGCCGCTACACGCTCGAAAGATCGATGGCGCGGTCCACCTTGCGGCGGTCGAGCACCCGCAGGATGCCTTCCAGCAGGTAGTAGTCGGCGTAGGGCAGCGACACCTCGACGCCGTCCTCGTTCGGCCGGTTGCGGGTGCAGCGCGCGACGCTCGCCTCGGCGCGGGTGGACTTCGTCGTCAGGCACGTCCGCGACACCGCGGTGAGGATCCGCAGCGCGCTTTCGCGGTAGTGCGGGCGGTGCGTGAGTTCCGCGAGGTCCAGCAGGCCGCAGGCCATGATCACGCCGGCGGAGGCGTCCTTGACGTCGTTCGGCGCCTGCGGGGCCAGGTAGTCCCACACCGGCACGTTGTCGGGCGTCAGCCGGGACAGCGCGAAGTCCGCGAGCCGCCGGGCCGTGGCCAGGAACTCCGGGTCCCCGGTGCGCCGGTGGATGGTCGTGAACCCGTAGACGCCCCAGGCCTGCCCGCGCGACCAGCACGACGTGGGGCTGTAGCCCTGCACCGTGTTCGGCCCGATCGGCGCGCCGGTGACCGGGTCGAAGTCGAACACGTGCGGCGTCGATCCGTCGGGACGCGGGAAGTGCTGCTGGGCCGTCTTCGCGTGCGCGGCGGCGATTTCGAGGTACTTCGGGTCCCCGGTCTGCGCGCTGGCGAACGCGAGCAGGTCCAGGTTCATCATCGTGTCCATGATGACCCGGCCGGCGTTGTTCGGATCGGACAGTGCGCCCCAGGCGCGGATGAACCGGCCCGCGGGGTTGTAGCGCTTGATCAGCGACGACGCGGCCTGCACCGCGCCGGCCTTCCACTTCTCGTCGCCGGTGAGCCGCCAGGCGGTCACCCACGAGGGGTAGAAGAGGAAGCCGAGGTCGTGCGTGCCCGTGTCGTTCTGGCGCGGCGCGAGTTTCTCGGCGGAAGCCAGCGCGAGGGTTTTGAATTGTTCGTCGCCGCTGTGCAGCCACGCCAGCCACAACTGGCCGGGCCAGAATCCGCCGACCCAGTCGCCGTTCTGCGAATACGTCCATTTCTCGAACTTCGTGCCGACCGGAAACGCGGTGACGCCGGGGGCCACCGCGCGGAGCTTGGCCACCGCGTAATCGGCCGCCTGGCGGAGCGTCCGGGTGGCCGAGGCCAGGTCGGGGTGGTCGGGGGTGGCCGCCACTGTGACTGCGGCGGTGGCCGTCGAGGTGCTGGCGCCCACCGCCACCGCGGCGCCGGCCGCGGTGGTCAGCAGGGTTCTCCGGGAAACGCTCACAGGTGCCCGCCATTCCGTGATTCCGTGGGGAGGGGAGTGCCCGGAATTTTTGCACGCCCGGCGGGCGGTTGTACACCCGGCGGAAGTCTGTTCACGCTTGTGAATTATGTGCCGCTGAGTGGAATAGCGCGGAAATGGGCGAAGGTCCGGTGGGGGACACCGGGCCTTCGCCGTTATCGCGGGGTGAGGGCAGTCATCCACGCGATGATCGGGGTTCAGCAGTGCGGGGCGACCGGGCTGTCCGAACCGGTCTGGACGTAGGTGTCCGAGACGTAGTTGTTCGGGCCGATCCGGTCCCAGATGTTCGTGGTGCCGAACTTGCCGGCCACCGTGTCACCCTCGACGTAGCACTCGATGTTCACCTTGGCGTAGTTCGCCGCGAGGCCCTTGATGGCGGCCGAGGTGCTGGCGCTCGCCCGGACGTTCATCGGGTCGCCGGCGGTGCTGACGACGCCGGTCTTGTCGGAGCCGGTCCACAGGTAGGTGACGTTGACGTTGCCGTTGTCCGACATGCCGAGCCCGTCGTAGAAGACGCCGTCGGCGAGGTCGATGCCGGCCGGGTTGCCGACCTTGTAGCCGAGGTCGTCCCGGCCGCCGTTGTAGCCGTTGTGGTAGGCGGCGTACGCCTCCGGCTGGCCCTGGGGGAGGTCCTTGAACTCGGCGCGCACCGAAGCCGGGTTCCAGTAGTCGTCCTTGGTGTTCCACGGGCCGACGTCCCACACGGGCGCGTACTCGCACCGGCTGCCGTCGGTCTTGCAGACGCGCACGGTGTAGGTGCCGCTGCCCTTGCCGGACAGGCCGCGCCCGGAGGGCAGGGCGACGAAGTGGTCGCGGCTGGTGATGACGTGGCCGTTGGCGGTCGTCTGCCCGGTCAGGCCTTCACGGGTGGCGTAGATCTTGTAGGTCAGCGCGGTCGAGGCGGCCAGCGCGTTGGCCTGCGGGACGCTGTCGGCGCTGAGGGCGACACTCTTGACCGAGGGCCGCACGCCGTCCGTGGTGCTGTGCAGGCTGATTCGCACCTGCACCTCGCTCACGGTGCTCTTCAGCGTGGTGCCGGCGGGAGTCCACTCGGTCCAGTCGTTCACACCGGTCCGGCCGCGGACGTCGACGTCGACCGAGGTGCCCCGGGGGGTGTCGGCGGTCAGTTCGGCGCTGACGCGGTTCGACGGCGAGCCGAGCTTGTGCTCGGCGGTCGTCAGGCTGCCCTCGCTGCCGGCGAACACGCGTTCGGTTCTGTGCCAGGCGGCGTCGGTCAGGGTCAGCGCCCCACCCGCGTCGGTGACGTTGACGTCGTCGTTGTCCACAGTGGACAAGTCGGCGGTCCAGCCGGCGGTGGCCGACGGCGCCGTTGCGGCCTGCGCGGGGGCTCCGGCCAGCGCCGTCACCGCCCCGGCTGCCAGAACCGCCGCGGTCACGCGGCCGGCTTTCATGATCCGGATCATCCCCGGTTCTCCTCTCGCACCCTGTTGTTTCGAAGGTGGCGAAAGACTGACGAGGGGGCGTACATGATCCGTACAAGCAGATTGTGCCTTGGGGGGAAGTCGTATGCGGCCGGGTGTGAGCTGTGGCTGCCGGATTCTCGTCTGCCGGATTGTTCCCTGCCGGATTCTTCCCGCCGGCCCGAACGCCGGATTGTTCAACGGCCGACAGACCGTGTCAAGGCGGGAAAGCGTGCCTTGACACGGCCTGTCGGCCGCTGAGGCGGCTGCGTATCGGTTCGGCAGGGGGGTGTGGCCGGGGCGGGCCTGCCGGCCGCGGTGGAGCTGGGTCGGCTGTGGCGGAGCCGGGTCGGCTGTGGTGAGGCCGAGCTGTCGCGGTGGAGCCGGGTCGGCTGTGGTGAGGCCGAGCGGCCGCGGTGGAGCCGGGTCGGCGGTGGCCGAGCCCTGCTGCGGCGACCTCAGGCCGAAGCTATGTGCGGCCGCGCTTCCACGACCACCGGCGGGTCCTTCGGCCGGGTGGACAGGTCGCGCCAGATCGCCAGCGCGCGCTCCGAGTAGTCCCGCGACCGCTCCGGCTGGGAAAGTGCCCGGTGCAGCTCCCCGAGCAACTGCGAAACCTCCGCCTCCGAGCGGCGGTCACCGTTGCGGCGGTGCACCGCCAGGGAGTTCACCAGCAGCAGCTGCGCGTGCGCGAAATCTCCGCTGTGCAGGCAGAGCTCCCCGAGGTTCTGGTTCGCGTAGCCCACACAGTGGTCGTCGCCGAGGTCGGTGAAGATCGCGATCGCGCGGTCGACGTGCTCGCGGGCCGCGGCCAGGTTGCCCTGGTGCTGGAACAGCAGGCCCAGCCGCTTGAGGGCGTGGGCCTCGCGGTGGCGGTCGCCGATCGAGGCCGACAGCTCCAGTGCGTCCGTGATCCAGCGCTTCGCCGCCGCGTAACACCCGCGGGACATCCACACCGCGCCCGCGCCGAGGCGGGCCACCGCTTCGCCGTTCGGGTCGTCGGCCTCCGCGAACAGCTTCAGTGCCTCGTGGCAGTGGTCGAGGGCCAGGTCGTCCTCGCCTTCGATGCGCAGGATCGTCGAAACCCCGGTCAGGGCGACGGCGAGGCCCTGGGCGTCACCGATCGCGTCGAACAGCTTCTTCGACTCCTCGAACGCCACCCGCGCCTCGGCGTACTCGTCCTGGTAGAGCAGGTACTGCCCGAGGTTGCGCTGGACGATCGCCTCGGCCCGCGCCGAGCCCGTCCGGCGGGCCGCCGCGAGGGCGATCAGATGGGTGCTGTGCCAGTCGTCCTGCGGGCCCCTCAGGTCGAAGTACGGTGTCAGCGCCGAAGCCAGCTGCCAGGCCAGGTCGTCGAACCCGTGCTGGACGGCCAGCGAAACCGCCGCGACGGTCGTGTGCCGCTCGGCCGCGAACCACGCGGCCGGGTCTTCGGGCAGCACGCCTTCGGGCACGCCGGGGCGCGGCAGCTCGTCGTCGCAGTACATGCCGAAGAAGTGCAGCGGCATCCGGCGCGCCGCCTCGAGCGCGAGCCCCAGGTACCCCTCCAGCACCCGGCGCAGGCCGGCCCGGGTCTTCGCCGCGTCACTGCGCTCGGCGAGTTCCACCGCGTACACGCGCAGCAGGTCGTGCAACCGGTAGCGCGGCTGCCCGGCCGAATCGGAGCCGACGAGCTCGACGAGGTGGCCGTCGACCAGCACGTCGAGGACGTCGTCGGCGTCGCGGCGGCCCAGCACGGCCGCGACCGCCCACGCCGGGAACTGGACCGGCCCGAGCAGGCCCAGCCCGCGGAACGCGGTGGCCGCCGACATCGGCAGCAGGTCGTACGACAGCGTCACGCTCGCGCGGACGGCGAGGTCGCCGACGCGCAGCTCGTCGAGCCGGCGGCGCTCGTCGCCCAGCCGGTCGGCCAGCAGCCGCAGCGTCCAGCCCGGCCGGTGCGTGAGCTTCGCGCCGGCCACCCGGATCGCCAGCGGCAGGTGCCCGCACTGGCGCAGGATCGCCGCGGCGCTCGCCGGCTCGGCGGCCACCCGTTCGGCGCCGACGATGCCTTCCAGCAGCCGCGCGGCCTCGGCCTCGGGCAGCAGGTCGACGTCCACCGGCTTCGCGCCGGCCAGCCCGGGCAGCCGGATCCGGCTGGTCACCAGCACCGCGCAGGCGCCGGCCCCGGGCAGCAGCGGCCGCACCTGGGCCTCGCTGCCGGCGTCGTCGAGCACGACGCACATCCGCCGCCCGGCCAGCCGCGACCGCAGCAGCGCCGACCGCTCGGCCAGCTCGCGCGGCAGGCCGGCGTCGGGGATGCCCAGCGTGCGCAGCAGCTCGGCGAGCACGCTCATCGGCGCCCGCGGCGACGACGACGTGCCGGCCAGGTCGACGTGCAGCTGGCCGTCGGGGAACTCGTCGCGGACCGCGTGCGCGACCCGGACGGCGACCGCCGACTTGCCGACACCGGGCGCGCCCGACAGCACGATCACGGCGGGCGTGCCGGAGTCCGCGCGTTCCCGCAGCAGGGTGACGACGTCACGGATCAGCGTGTCGCGGCCGGTGAAGTCCGGCAGGTCCAGGGGCAGCTGGCAGACCGGGGCGACGTCGGCCGGACGCGGGGCGACGACGGTTTCCGGGACCAGGGTCACGCGCAGCTCGCGCAGCCGGGCACCCGGTCCGGCGTCGAGCTCCTCGCGCAGGACCCGCTCGGCCGACTCGTACGCCTCGATCGCGTCCCCGGTCCGGCCCGCGGCGCGCAGGGCGACGATCAGCTGGGCCCAGAGCTCCTCGCGCAGCGGGTGCTCGGTGACCAGCCCGCGCAGCTCGGCGATGGCCTCGCCGGAGCGGCCGAGGCCGATCCGCGCCCGGAGCCGCTGTTCCTGCACCGACAGCCGCAGTTCGGTGAGCCGGGCGACGGTCGCGCCCCAGCTGTGGTCGTGCGGCAGGCCTTCGAGGACTTCGCCGCGCCACAGCGCGTCGGCCTTGTCGAAGAGTTTGAGCGCGCTTTCGGCTTCGCCGCCGTCGAGCGCTTCCTGCGCTTCGCCGGCCAGGGCGGCGAACGCGAGGTGGTCCAGTTCGTCCGGCACCGCGGTCAGCAGGTAGCCGGAGGCCCGGCTGCTGATCCGCTCGCCGAGGGCGGGGTCGATCTCGGCGAACCGTCTTCGCAGTGAGTGCACGTACGTGCGGATGTTCGCCGCGGCCGACCGCGGCGCCGCCTGTGGCCACAGCACTTCCACCAGCACGTCGGTCGAGACGACGACGTTCGGCTGCAGGGCCAGCGCGGCCAGCAGCAGCCGGGGCTTCGGGCCGCCGAGGGCGATCACCCGCCCGGCGGCGGTGACCTCCAGCGGACCGAGGACGCGGATGGTCAGCGAGGTGGTCTCAACCTGCCCGATGAGTTCCCCCATGGCCGGGACTCTAGGACCCGTCCGGCGCAGCGGCTAGATCCATTCGGAGTGTCTGTGCGCACACGTGCGCCTTTGTACGGAACGTGTACGGCGCGGCGGCACGCTGCCGCCATGAAGCGTTCGAAACTCCGGCGTATCGCCGGTTCCGGCCTGGTCATGGCCGCGGTCGGCGCGCTCCTCGCCGGCGGCGCGGCCGAAGCGTCCGCCGCGGCGAGCGGGACAGTGAAGACCGCGGGCGATCCCCTCAACGTCCGCCGGGCGCCCACCGCGGGCGCCACGGCCGTCAAGACCGTCGCGAACGGTGCCGTCGTCACCATCGACTGCCAGGTCAACGGCACTTCGGTGACCGGCACCTACGGCACGGGCACGTTGTGGGACTACGTGCCCGCGCTCGGCGGGTACATCTCGGACACCTACGTCTTCACGAACTCCGACACGCGCGTCGCGCCCGACTGCGGCGTCGGCACGGGCAGCGGCCAGTGCGCCGACGCCTGTGCGGGCGAGGCGCAGTACCGCTCGTCCGATTCGCACTTCCTGGTCTACGACACCGATTCCGACGGCTACTCCGCCGTGGTCGCCTACTGGCTCAAGGGCGGCGCCGGGCCGTTCTACGTCTGGAACTCCGGCGGCGAGGGCACGAAGGTCGACAAGGCCGTCACCGTCCCGCACGGCAGCTGGGTCTTCTACAAGGTGTGCGTCGCGAACTACACGACCGCCAAGCCGGACCTGAAGTCCTGCAGCGACGGCCTCACCGACTTCGCGGCCTGACCGCGCGTCCACCACCAGAAAGGGCTTTCCCATGGGTCAGGTCAACCGGCGCAAGGTGCTGCTCGGCGGGCTCGCCGCGGTCACCGCCACCGCGGCTTCGGCGGCGCTCCCGTCGTGGGCGAACGCCCGCACGACGGCCGCCGCCCCCGCCGTCCACGATCCCTTCCAGCTCGGCGTCGCGTCCGGCGACCCGCTGCCCGACAGCGTCGTGCTGTGGACGCGGCTCGCGCCCGCCCCGCTCAACCCGGACGGCTTCGGCGGCATGCCGGACGCCACCTACGCGGTCGACTGGGAGATCGCGAACGACGAAGCGTTCGGCTCGATCGTGCAGCGCGGCTCGGTGAACGCCGTCAGCGCGTCCGGGCACAGCGTCCACATCGAACCGGCCGGCCTGCAGCCGGCGCGCGAGTACTTCTACCGGTTCAAGAGCTCCGGCTACATTTCGCCGGTCGGCCGGACGCGCACCGCACCCGCCGCCGGCGCCGCGGTCAACCAGCTGAAGTACTGCTTCAGCTCCTGCCAGCACTGGGAGGAGGGCTACTACCACGCGTACAAGGGCATCGTGGCCGACGACCCGGACCTGGTGCTGTTCCTCGGCGACTACATCTACGAGAAGAAGTCGGGGCGGACCGCGCAGGAGCGCAACCCGCGCAGCCTGGCCTTCACCGAGGACGTCACCACGCTCGCGCAGTACCGCGCCCGCCACGCCCAGCACAAGACCGACGCCGACCTGCAGGCCGCGCACGCGATCGCGCCCTGGATCGTCGTGTTCGACGACCACCGAGTAAGTCAACCAACAACACGGTACCACGTGCTGAGCAGCGGGAGGACGTTGCATCGAGGAGCCGCCTGACCCCGTCACGTTGGGGGTCAGGCGGCTCGACTCTGGTTGCTCATGCTGGCCGCAGGTGGATCATTGCGGGGAGGTAACAAATGGGCTGGCCGCTCCCCACCTTGGATTCCGCATATTCGGGCCCTCTCCTGGAAACCCCGAGCGGTGACTTTCACGACCACATGAGTAAAGCAACGTCACCCAGGCCGCTCAGGTCGTATTGTCCGTCCACCTCGCGTGCACTGGCGTGCGTAACGTCGCGGACCCTTTAAGAGCGGAAGGCGGCCCGAGATCACACCTTCTTGGAATGGATCAGGAGCCAACGGACTGCGTTGAATTCTCGGCATGACGTGCGTGTCCTCGTTAGCAACTTCTCGCTCGACACGCCTACGGATGCCAGATACGGATCGTTGCTCGTAGCGCCGAAGGAACTTTTGTCGTCGACGATTGGTTGCCCGTTCGCCCAGCACCCAGACCGCTACAGCGATAAGCGGCACTGCCACTACCACCAGAGAGAATAGCGCCCAGCCTTCCATTAGCTTGAAGGCGGATGCTGCCGGAGGGAATGAGAGCCGTCGGGTTCCCCTTTGGGCATCTTCTCGGCATACAACTTTAGGGCGTCCGCCAGCGCGAAGACCATCGCGCTGCATTCCATGAGATCGTCGGCGGAAGCAACGCAAGTCTTGAGCTGAGTGGATATTTCCCGCAGTTCGATGCCAGCATCATCGATAAGCCCAGCAAGGCTAGCGCGCGAGTTACTCATTTACGCCACCACCTTCCTGTAAGTCCGCGTGTTCATGGAGAAGTTCGGAGAGCTCCTTGAGCATGTCGGCGTACTCGCGCTGCTTCTTGGGTGTCATATTCCCAAGCGTCAGCGCATTTGCGATCGTCCCCGCATGAGTACCTACCGCTTGAAGTGATTCAACAAGCGCCTTAGTGTCAGTGTCCATAACCGGGACCTACTGCCCTTCAGTCTTGTTGTCGTTATCCTCTTGCGTCATCTCTAGAAGCTTGTTAAACAAGTTCGCCTGCGAGATATCTCCTTCATTCAGTGACTGAAGAGCTGCCGCAGCAGCTTGCCGTTCCTCTTTGGTTGGCTCTCGATCATTTCCCATGGAATTCGAATACGCCCCTTACTCGATTGCGGTCTTGAGTCGCATAGCCAGAACTTGCGCACGAGCCGTAAAGGTCAGGTGGTCTAACATTCTCTCTTGCAATAGCCTATTGTGGGCGAGATGCCGAAGACTCGGCACTACCACATGGTGCACATCGGCGCGAACAAGTTCGGCGACCAAATCATCGAAGGCTTCGCGCGATCCGCAATGGAACTCGAAAAAGAAGCCGACAAAGCGGAGGCCGCAGTTCTCGGCATATGCAACCACTTGGTTTTCCAGTTTTCGAACCTTGTCGTCCGGCACATCACTAGGAACGCGCATGTAGCCGTAGGCGCGCGGTGCCGTCGCCGGGCGGTCGATAACCGCTGCTGACCCCGTGTCGCTCATGATTCACTCCGCTTGACTTGCCGTCCCGACCAGCCACAACGGCCGGTCACGCCGAGATCAGCTTTCCGTATACACTGATTTCATCGGAAGGTCGCGGAGGTGCCACGGCGGTGCCACGCACAGGCCACGAGACAACGAGCGCCCTGAGGAGTGCCGGCATGGGTGATGAAGAGGAACCACATCGCTCGCGCACTGTTCTCGAACTGCTGATACGAGAACGGCGGCAGACGTTCGAGGAGTTCGCCGAGTTCGCGACGGACTTTGCGCGAGACTGTGGCGAGCCCGGCACGCTCAGCGGCCGACATGTGAAACGGCTCGCCTCTGGTCGCGGCGATGGAGGCAAACCCCTCGGTCGACCTCAACAGGCCACGGTCAGGCTCCTTGAGCGCATCTTCGGCGTCAAGATCGACGAGCTACTCTCTCCGCCCCGGGAGCGCGCCACGTTCACCGATGGCGAAGTCGAGTTCCGGGCGTTGCTTCGCACGTCGGCCCGGATCGATGGCGCGGTACTCCAACTGCTGCGCGATCAGTTAAACGCGACGCGCCGACTCGATCGACAGTTGGGCGCGATCCTCGCCCACGACGAAGTGGTCACGAAGATCGCGCAGGTTAGCAGGTTGATGGGCCATAGTGTCATGCCGACCACCCGTGGGGAACTCGCCGCCTTGCTCTCCGAGTTGCGCACCCTCGCCGGATGGCAGGCCCTCGACCTGGGCAACGTCTCTCAGTCCTGGCAGCACTACGAGCACGGCAAGTCAGCCGCCAAGGAACCCGCGAACCGCGCTTTCGAGGCTCACACGAGCGCGGGCCAAGCCTTCGTACTACTGGATATCGGCGACTCAGCGGCGGCGGTCGACTTGATGGCGACCGTCCGCCGGAACGCAGAGCGGACGACGGGCCGACTGGTCCGCTCTTGGCTTGCCGCCGCACACGGCGAGACGCTTGCCGCCGATGGACAGCGTTCGGCGAGTCTTCGCGCGTTCGATCACGCCGCGACGTTGCTGCCGGACGGCCCGACGCAAGGCGACGGGCCGTATCTGGCCCTTGACTCCGTCCACCTTGGCCGCTGGCGCGGCCATGCTCTCGCGAGAGTCGGCGAGCCGGAAGCGATCGACGTCCTCACTGACGCGCTCGATCGTCTCGATCCCACGTTCGTCCGAGCCGAGACAGCCCTTCGTGTCGACCTTGCCACGGCGTTTGTTGCGATGCGTGAGCGTGAACAAGCGTACGTGCACATCGGACGTGCTCAGGCTCTCGCTGCCGACATCGGCTCGGCGCGCCAACACCGCCGACTCGAACGGCTGAAGGCTCGCGTCGGATCACGCTAGGCTCCCTGCGTGACTGAAGACGTTGGGTCGTGGAAGACCTTCGGTGAGCGGACCGTCTATGACAACAAGTGGGTGCGGCTCGGGCTGACCGACGTACAAGCGCCGAACGGTGAGCGATGGGAGTACCACGTCGTTCATCTGGCTCCCATCGCGATCGGGCTGATCATCGATGATCAGGACCGAGCCCTGATGCTCTGGCGCTACCGCTTCGCCACGGACCAGTGGGGGTACGAACTGCTTGGCGGACTGGTCGAGGAGGGCGAAGACCCCGCAGCGACAGCCGCCCGCGAGATTCGGGAGGAGAGCGGCTACGAGCCGGTCGGCGACGCAGAACACCTGATCAGCTTTGAACCGCTGCCCGGACAAGTAACGGCGCCGACTGACGTGTACTTGTGGCGCAATGCCAAGAAGGTCGGCGAACCGACGGACACCGAAGAAGTCGGACGGCTTGAGTGGGTTCCGATGAGTCGGATTCCAGAATTGGCACAGCGTAAGGAAATTCTCGGCGCGGGTGCACTCGTTCCTTTGCTCTACTACATTGCCTCACGCAAGGTCGTCGACGGCACTACCGGGCAAGATCAGCCCACTGAGTCGGCGTAGTTGCCGATCTGATTTGATCTGCGCGGCGAGGCGCCGCGCCTGCCGAGCGTGTTCGAGGGCCGCATCTCGGTCGCCTGCTGCCGCGAACGCGAATGCCAGATCGACCAGCATGCCGGTCTTGGCACGGATGAAATCCGGCGGCAGGCGCGGCAACGCGTCGGTTAGGCGCTGGATTGCATCCGGCTCACCGAGTTTGCTCAACGCGTTGCCTCGCCACCGGTCGAGGTGCGCTCCGCCGAGAAACAGGAAGGGCAACGCCGGGTCGACGGGATCTGTTGGTAAGTGCTCATCCGCCGAGTCGAATGCACGCAACGCATCGTCCCGCTGACCTGCCGCCGCGAGTCCTTCTCCGAGTGCCGCTGCCATCCACGCGCGCAGAACCGGAGGCGCCGTGCGCTCTGCAAGCGCACGTGCCTCAGCAAGTTGCCCTACGGCTGCTTGAACTTCTCCAAGATCAATCAAGATAAATGCCTGCTGCGCAGTCGAATGTGCAAGCAGAATCGAGGATCCCGCTTCGCGCGCTGCCGCTTTGGCCGTCTCATGGTGCTCCC
Organism: Amycolatopsis sp. CA-126428; assembly: GCF_002904335.1. Taxonomy (GTDB): domain Bacteria; phylum Actinomycetota; class Actinomycetes; order Mycobacteriales; family Pseudonocardiaceae; genus Amycolatopsis. The sequence goes on from NZ_PPHF01000144.1 coordinate 16,107, forward strand.
ATGCCTGACGAATAGCGTTGCGGTCAAGGGCTTCCCAGCCAGCCAGCGCAGCCGCCTCAGTCAACACCCCCGCCAGCGCTTGGCGCTGGCCGCGCGTCGTGCTGAAGCCAAGCAGGCCCTGTATCTGATCGATGTTGCTACGCAGTTGATCCAGCAGCGCCACACCGCCAAATCGCCGGTCGACATGCCGCGCCTGATCGACTTGTCGCTTGAAGATCTCGACCGTCTCAGCGTCGAGCGAGCGCGCTAGTGCAAGTCGTGAGATCAGTTCCTCTGCCTCGTCGTTCGCCTCTTCATCAGGGAAGCCAAGTTCTTCGTTGGTACGGCCGTAGACGTCACGGAACAGACGACGGTACGGCTGACTGACGGCTTCACGGCCGTTCTCCCAGCGGGACAGCTTGGTCTTGAGGCTCGTTGCCGACATCACCGGAACGGCGAGCGTGTCCGCGCGCCGCAGCAGCATCTTGATGACGTCATCGGCCTTATAGCCGAGCTGCCTGCGTACTGCCTGGAGCCTGGTCTCAGCCATGGCGCACACCTGGTCGATAACCGCGCTGACCTGCGAAGTTAATTGTTGTTAATGGGCCCGTAGTTAACCTCAGCCAACTGCGCGAAGGCCCCTTACTGCCGTTTCCTTGAGTCATGAACGCGAACGGGAACCACCCAATAGACGGGCCGCGGAAGCAGTCAAGGCCGCTCAGCATCGGACCCCTAACGACCGTCCGGCCGACGCAGCAAGTCGGCAATTTCGGTGAGCCGCTCAGTGATGTCCGTGAGCCGACGCTCAATGACGGCCAGCCGTGCCGACACCGCGTCTTCCATGTCCTCGCGTGGCTGTCCCGGGGCCGGCGGAATGCGGCCGTGCAGTACCGCAAGCAGGTGTTGTGGGTGCAAGCCCAGCGCCAGCGCCAGTGCTTCCAACGTCCGGTCGCTGCGCTTGCGCTCCACGGTGTGGTTCTGGATCTCACGAACGATCGCCTGGGAGACCTGCGAGCGTTCCGCCAGCTCGCGCTGTTTCCACCCAAGCTCCTTAACGCGCTCGTTGATGGTCTTCGCGACCGCCGCCCAGTCTTCCGACACCCATTCCTCCGTGGTCCGCCTCGGCGCCGACATTAGCGCTTGACGGATTCCGTGGTGTCGAGATCGACAACGCGTCGCACATCCGGACCATTCGCGCACCCTCATGCGACTAAATCAGCTCTTATTTATAGCTTAAATCATCGTTCTTGACTCAAAGGGACTCAACTAATGCCGAAGCAACTTCCGAACGCCGATCGACCGGCGTTCTACTCCCTCGCCGACGCCGCGTGGATTCTCGGCGTCGACAACAACGAGGTACACCGCGCCATCCGGGTCGGCACGCTCCGCGCGGAACGTCGCCGATCCCGGCTCGTCATCCCCGCCGCCGAGCTGCGGCGCGTCTTGGGCGGCGGTGCGCGATGACCGATTACGACTACGAGGAGATGGCTGCCCAGCTTGACCGGTACGCCGACGTGCCGGACGACGTGCTGAACGAAGTGGTGACCAGGGACGGTCTGTGTTTCTGGGCGTTCGACCGGGCCGACATGCCCGAACTGTCCGGCGAGGACTCGCCGGACCGGGAGTTGGCCGTCCACATGTGCGCCGGGTGCCCGGTGATCGACCAGTGCCGGGAACTGGACTTGCGGACGGCCGGGCCGGACACGGTCG
>NZ_PPHF01000145.1 GCF_002904335.1 Amycolatopsis sp. CA-126428
GATCAGCCTGTCGAGCCTGCCCGGGCTCGGTGACAGATAACGAGACCTGCACCAGACCCGGGGCGCATCACTGTCGCTCTGAGTCAGTGAACCGAGCGCACGGTAGGCGAAGGCCCATGCCGAGTGCGTCCAGTTCCGAGGATCGTCCAACCAGTGTTCGAGCCCATTGACGTCCACCTGGTCACCGGTGAACGAAGCGATACGAGCGGCGATGGCACCCGCACCGGACGAGGACTCGTCACCCGAGCTGATTCTGCGGCGCAGGGCGTCGAGGAGTTCCTCGACATCTTCGTCTTCGGGTCGGACCGTGTCCAGGAGCGCGTGTGCGGTGGGCAACCACGTTTCGGGAGGCAGCGACGGATCTTTGATCGCGGCCGCACCCAACGCCCTCGGGGTCGGGGTCAACGCGACGCCGGCCAATACCTGCTCCAGGCGGATCCACGCCGGCAGCTCTTCGACGCTGATGCCCACTGTCGAGCGAGCCAGCGTCTCGTACGCCGTCGCAATGGCGTCCGGCAGGAGTTCCGGGTCTACCCGGTGCTGGAACGCGGCTGTGTGGGCCCTTTCGACGGCCAGCTTGAGCGCCGTCAGCGGCGCGGTCCGCTCGGCGGAGTTCTCGCCGGCCATCCCGCACTCGATGATCGCGTCGCGCAAAACTCCCGCTGCTTTGTGCGCGTCCCCCTCGCCGAACCAGCCTTGGAAAAGTGCGTCCGCGAGGTGCGGGTGAGCAAGCCAGACGCCGTCCCGGCCCGAATCGGCGGACACGGTGATGTGGTTGTCGCGTTCGAGTTGCGCGAGGACATCGCGATCGGCGTCGGTGAGCGCATGCAACGACGCGGCGGGCAGGCCCACGTACAGGCGGTTGACCGAGAGCAGTTTCGCGATGAACGCTGGAATCTTCGACGAATCTTCCATTCCTTCGAGTCGGTTCTTGAACCTTTTTGCGAAGCTTTCGAGCGACGCACCGGTCCGGTACTGGAAGAACTTCTGCACCATCAGGACGTTCGAGGAGGCCAGATGCGCCGGAGGTATCTGGTTTGTCCGGGCGGTGAACCACTGCTCGAGCTCGGCGGCATGGTCGGAATCGAGTTGCTCGTCGACCAGCTCGGCGGTGACCTCGACATCGTCGAGGAACGCCGACCGGAATGCGCGCCTCTGCTCGGTCGGTCCGCAGGTGACGATGACGGGCAGCTGCCTGCCTTCGTCGCTCACCGTGCTCAGTGCCCGGATGGTGCGTCGCCAATGGTCGATCGACCGCGCCTGGACCGCCGGGGAGAAGCCGTCGTCGATCACGATCAGCGCTTGCTCACCGGGTCCGCTGTTGGCCAGGCTGAACGCCACGGCCTGCGGGAGTTCCTCGACGTTGTTCCCAAGCCACAGCACCATGCCACGGTTCGCCCGGCGGATCACAGCCATGGTTTGGAGCATCAGAACACTTTTGCCGCAGCCGGAGCGACCCTCGAACCAATACACCGGCGCTTTGCGGCCGACGTCGGCCTCGGTGCTCCCGATGCTGCCGAGCCACAGTTCGAGACGCTCGGCCGCCGGGGCGACCTGCCAGACCCGGTTCGAGAAGTAGCCGTTCACGACGTGGGACGGCTTGGGTTGCTCACCGGCGAGGTAGGGGCCTGGTATGACTTCGGCCGGCGAAGCGAACTCGCGAGTGAGCACCGCGATGCCATGAGAGAGGCGGTCTTCCGGCGGGCTCGACCGCAGCCTAGCCAAGTCTGAAAGCAACTCGTCGGCGAAGTCGACGAGGTCCCGCGAATCGGAGATCGCCATGGCGAGTTTCCCGGTCCATCGATCCAGCCAGCCCGAAGGCTCCCTGACCCGCAGCGGCCCAGCGGCAAGCAACTCGAGCGCCTCGTAGCGAGGCGTGGGGGTGGCAGTCAGGCACAGGTGCGCTTTGAAGTTGGCCAGCGCATCGGAATTGTCGTCGTGGGGCGGGCTCCAACTGTCCACCACGGAGCCAGCCGTGGCCGAAACCCACCGTGGGCAGTGGATCTCGAACCGCAATACGGACGCGGCATCCGCCAGTACGTCCGCGGCCGACTGCGCTACAGCCCACAGGTTCTCGAGCGCGGTACGCAGCGAATCCCTGCGGCCAGTCAGTATCGCCTGGACCACGGCGGTCTTGCTCGGCGCCGGGGCGAAGACGTCGGAAAGCGCCTCCACGAGAGGACCGCGCGTTCCGGGCTGCTCGAGCCAGGCCGCGATCGAGCCTCGTAGCGCCACGTGCAGGTGGGATTCGAATTCGATGGCGGCGCGACCGGCGCCCCGGGCTTTCTCCGGGTAACGGGAGGACCAGAAATCCCGGAGTCTCCCAAGGTCATCCCAAACGGATGTCGTTTCGTCGGCGGTGCGAGCAAGTGTTGTCGCAATGTCCGAAACAAAGTTCCGGATCCTGCCGTATACCAGTGCCTCTCGGTTGGCGGGCTTACAGATGCTCACGTGATTGGCATCCACTCCGACCGGTTGCACCTTCGGCAGTCCAGGATTGGCTGACCCGGCGTCTACGACCTGGACTCCCCGGGTCGGCTTGGTCTCGAAGAAGACCAGGTGACGGATTCCGGTTTCCGAGTCGTAAACCCAGTTCTGATAGCGCGTGGACAGTTGTCGCAGGTGTGCGCTATTGCTTCGCAAATCATGCACCGCAGCTGTGCCGCGGTAAATCTTGCCCAGTGCTTCGACGGCTTTGGTTAGGCCCGACCCATTGTGGGGCGTTCCCAGGAACACGACAGCCTTGGTCATAGCCGCGAACGACGCGAATTCGGTGTCACCGTACGCCGCGTAGAGAAGCGCCTCCTTGACGATCAATCCGCCCATGCTGTGCGTCACGAAGATCAACGGCCGCTCGCCGATCCCCTTGACCTGCAGCGATGCGAGTACGTTGATCGTGCGGTCCTGCATCGGCATGGCATGGCCGCGCCACCCGCTCGACCACGCCTCGTACCCCACCGACCAGACGGCGGCTTCGCCGACGTCCTGCGCCAACCAGTTCGGCCAGAACCCGTCGTCACCGGCGACCGTCCACGACTTGCGGACATCACCATCCAAGCCGTGCAGGAATACCACATCTACTACGGCATCAACCGGGACATGCACCGCGACGACGTCAGTCAACCTCACCACTCCCGCCCGCCGGACCGCACGGCACTGCCGCGCATGGCTCACCCGGAAGTCGGGACGCGCAACTGCCTTGTTACACCTGGTGGTAACGGTCAGTAGCGTCGTCTCATGCCGTAGGCACGTCTCCCCCGTGTCCCGGAATCGGCGGGACGATTTCCTGGTCGGCCCCGGACGCGCACTTTGCCTTTCCTGGTCGAGAATCCGGCCAGTAGCCTTGACCTGCTGGTATGCCGCACTCGATGATCGGGTGGGCCGTGGCTGCTCGTCTGCTATACCAGGGATTGTCCTGGCTGGCGCTGCTTACCCGGTCGTCTGCATTCAAGGACGCGGAGATACTCGCGTCGCGCCACGGAGTCGCGGTGCTGCGCCGGCGCGAATCCACGCCACACCGTTCAACTAAGGCCGACCGGGCGGCCCTCGCGGCACTGTCCCGGCTCCTCCCCAAAATCCTTGCGTTCGTGCCGATAGCCAACGTCTGCCACGTTGCTGCGGTGGCATCGCCGCATGGTGGCCCGCAGGTGGCGACTGCCGGAGCCGCCGGGTCGGCCGCCGATCAGTGACGAGATCACCGCGCTGATCACCCGCTTGGCGATGGAAAACCGGACCTGGGCGTGGTCCGCATTCAAGGCGAAGCTGCGCCGACTCGGGGTACCGCGTCGGCGCCTCCACCATCCGTCGGATCTCGCGCAGTCGCCGGATCCCGCCACGTGAGTTCCTGGAGAGCGCACGGTAGCGCGCTCTGCGCATGTGAGGATGACGCTCAAAAGACCACTGGCAAGGGCGTGCGTTCGCTGTCGCAGACGCGCTGACACACGCCTGATATGGTGGCACGAGGCAGGCGCCTATGGATCGGTTGCCCGCCTCGAACTCTTTTGGTGACCCAGCAGCAGAGCTGCTTCCAATATCGGCCAGTTGGGTCTGCCCAGGGTCTGGTTGACACCTCACCTGTGAGGTTTCGGCCTCTCCTGGAAGGATGTCACCGTGCC
>NZ_PPHF01000146.1 GCF_002904335.1 Amycolatopsis sp. CA-126428
TCATCGTCGACCTGACCACCGGCGTGGTGTGGTTCTCGCCCAACCACTACACGGACTTCTACAAGATCTGAGCCGCGGTCAGCGTCCCCGGCCGGCCTCGGGGTGGAGGACGAGGTCGGCTTCGGGGACAGCGTCCTTCGCTGCTCGTTCCTGCGCTTTCGGGACGCCGTGGAGCTCGATGCGGACCGGGCCCAGGCGCCGCAGCCGGACCAGGTCTTGGACCGGTTCGCTGGTCGTCAGCGTCAGCCGGCGCAGAGTCGGCAACGCGGCCAGTTCGCCGACTTCCTCGACGCTCGGGATGCCGGCAACCGTGACCGCTTCGACTTCGGCCAGCCGAGTGATGCCACGCAGGTTGCGCTGGTCCGCACGCACCGCGACCTCCAGCTCGCCGACCCGCAGCCCCTCCGGGAGCAGGTCGAGGCCCTGTGCGAGTTTCCGGTGCCGCAGCGACAGCCGGGGCAGGAGGATGCCCTCGAGCGTGTGCAGGGCGTTGATGGCGTCGAGGGAGCCGCTGTGCAGCCGCAGGTCCGTGATCCGCATCCGGGCGAGCGCCGACAGGTCGGTGATCGCGCTGCTGAACCCGGAAATCCACAGTGACCGCAGGCCGGTGCAGTCGACGAGGCCGTCGATGTGGTCGACCACATCGTTGGACTTGAGTTCCAGGTGGCGCAAGGCGTGCAGCCGGGGCAGCGGGTGGATGCCGCGTGCCCGGTCGTCGAGGGGGACGTCGCCGACCAGCTGGATGGCCGTGAGGGTCCGCAGGTGGTGCAGCCGCCGCAGGACGTCCCATCGGTGGACTTCCAGCAGGTAGTCGCCGAATTCGACGTTGGCCAGCGACGTGGTCGCGTAGTCCTCGGAGTAGTCATTGTACCGCCAGGCGCGCAGCAGCTCGTTGATGACCGACCGGCGGTGGGTGCCGCTGAACAGCCGGATCTTTTCCCATGACTCCTCGCCGCCGATCAGGGCGAGGGTGCGGATGACGTGCGCCGCGATCCGGTCGGGCCGCTCGCCCGTGCGCGCGGCCAGCTCGTCGATCTCGCCGGGACCGGGCAGCAGGTCGATCACGAACGAGCCTGCCTTGGCGAGCATCTCGGCCTCGTCGAATCCGGCGGGCGGGATCAGGCCGCGCACGGCGGCCAGTACGTCGGCGCGGACTTGCTCGGGCTCGATGACGTCGACGTGGCCGAGCGCCGCGGCCGCCAGCAGGACCAGCCGGTCGGCGACCTCCCGGTCGCGGCGGGTGCCACGCCGGCTCGCGCGGTCCAGCAGGCGGGCGAGCAGGTCACCGGCCTCGGACGCCCGGGCCTGCGCCGCGACCATGAACACGACCTCGTTGAGTGCGTCGTCGTGGGCGTGCTCGACGACGTAGCCGATCTCGCCGGCTTTGACGAACTCGCCGGCGGCGAGGAAGTCGCGGAAGGTCCGGTGCACGAACGCGATGCGGTGGTCGGCCGCGTTCTCCCGCAGGACACCGCTGCGCTCGAGCAGGTGCCTCAGCACCAGACCGGGCTCGACTCCCTGGGAGCGGAGGCCGGACATCGCGCGGGCGAAGCGCCGGGTGGCGTCGTCGCGGTGCACCAGCAGCTCGGCGTTGCGGACCATCGGAGCGGCGAACCGCTCGAGGAGGATGATCTTTTCCTTGTCCGACATCCGCAGCTCGTCCTCGACCTGGACGCCGCGGCGGGTGTCCCATTCGCCGAGCAGCAGCTGGAGCGCCTTATCCAGCAGATCCTTGCGGCTCTGCGGCAGGTACATGTTTTCGCGGCGGTACAAGGCGCACAGCAGGGAACAGAGCAGCGGGCTCGACACCAGGCCCCGGACGTCCGGCCGGGACGCCAGTGCCGCGCCGAGCCGTTCCTCGCAGCTGGTCAGCCAGTTCCGCTGCAGTTCGTCGGTCTCCAGTGCCCGCGCCGCGGCGTACCAGTGCGCGACGAGCTCGCGCATGCCCCGGCCGCTGAGCGGGAGCAGCTCGTAGCGCGGCATCGGGGCGTCGGCCGAGGGCCAGTCCCCGTCGACCGCCGAGGGGCGGGTGCTGATCACGTAGCGGGCCTCGGGATAGCCGCGCCGCAGGTCTTCCAGCCAGCGCCGCACCTCCTCGCGGCGTGGCAGGAGCACCTCGTCGACCCCGTCGACGAGGACCATCGCCCGGCCGGACCGCAGCAGTCCGCTGACCCAGCCCTCGGGCTTCTCGCCGGCGAGCGGCGGCGCGCTCACCCGGACCAGGTCCTCGGGCTGCGGCAGTCCGCGGTCGGCGAACTGCCGCAGCGGGACGAAGAACGGCACGACGTCGCGCCACGGGTCGTCGTCTTCGGTGCCGGGTGTGGTGGTCGCGGCCGTGTGGGCCAGCCACTGCAGCAACGTCGTCTTCCCGGCGCCGGCGCCGCCGAGGAGCAGGACGTGCCGGTCGGTGGCCAGGGCGTGCGCGGCGTCGGTGCCAGTTCCGGTGAGCGCGGTGTCGGTGGGGGAGAGCGAGCGGCGGGCCACCGAGGGAACCGAGTAGAACTCCGCGATCGGGTGCCGTTCGGGCGCGCGGCCCTGGCCTACCTGGAACAGTTCGAAGGTGCCGAACGAACGGGCGAGGTAGGACCGGTAGTGCCGTTCGAACGCCTCCGCGGCGGAGCGAGCGCGGCGGTCGGGCTCTCGGCCGAGGCTCGACACCTGCTGCCGGATCTGGGTGATCTCGCCAGCCATCGTGGCCTGGACGGCGTGCATCACCTCGTCCACGGCCCGGGCCCGGCGGGCGATCCGCCGGCAGCACTCGGTCAGCAGCCGATCGAACGCCTCGGTCCCGTCCGCGCCGAGAGCCGCGGACGACAGGGCACGTCCGCTCGCGGCGGCGACGCGCGACCGCAGCCGCGTTTCGCTGGTGAGCACGGCCGGGTCGCGGTGGACGAGGCCGCCGACGTCGGCGGCCTCCAGAGCCGCGGCGACAGCGTCGAGCGCGGCCTGCCAATCCCCGTCCGAAAGCGCGGCGAACTCGGCCCGCCGGAGGTCGGCGAGGTCTTCCTCGGCGGCCAGCAGCTGCCGGGCCGGGTCGCCCAGGGCGCGGAGCTTGCGCTGCTCGCCCAGCCGGTCGGCGCCGCGTTCGACAGCCCACTGGTGCAGTGCGGAAAACGTGGCGCCGAGAGCACCGACCAGAGCGGACGACAACGGATCTACGGTGACACCCCCAAGATGGCCGAGCCGACGACCCGAGTTTAGCGGACTTCGTTCGGCCGACGGCTGTTCGCGAGGGTCAGCGGTACGCGGTGGTTTGACCGGTGTGGCCGCCGGGAAGTTCACAGGAAAGTTTGTCGACGCACGGAGGGCGTGGCATGTCGCAACACCCCGATATGGACGAGCTGACTGCCAAGGGCGAAGACGAAAGTTTTGAGGCGCTCGCTTCCCGGCTCATTGACGAGTATGGCGCAGAACGTCGTGACGACGTCCAGGCAGCGATCGCGGCTGAACGCCGGCGGTTCGACGACGCCGATGTCCGTAGCTTCCTGCCCGTATTGGTCGAGCGCTCGGTCAGAGACCGTATCGAACGAGCCTGATCTGCATTTGTCACATGCGGGCCCTCAAACCGTGACGTCGTCACGTTCGGGCCGGTGTTCGTCGAAGCTCTCCTTGGCCCGTCGCCGGCGCCGGAGAACTAGCAGGACGGCGACGAGCGCCACGAGCAGCCCGATCAGCGTCCAGGGGACGGCCCACCCGTGGGTGGTGGTGTCGGCGGAGGGCAGGGGGGCGGTCGAGCCTGCAGCGTCGGTGAGCAGCGGAACGAGGGTGACCGTTGTGGTCAGGTACACCGCTGGGATGACTTCGTGGACCGGTACGGAGACCTTCCAGGTCTCGCCAGGGAGCAGTTGCGGCGAGTCGGGGATGGCCGCGGCCGGGACGCGCCAGCTGCCGAACAGGCCAGAGACGGTGGCCGACTGCCGGGCCGCGAGCAGGGCGTTGCCGGTGTTGCGGACCGTGTAGGTCAGGGTGGCGTCCCCGGAACCGAACGGGTTCGCGGTGCCGGAGTAGGCCACGTCCGGGTTTTCGACCGACAGGCTCGGTCGCAGGTCGCCGCCGACGCGCACCCGGATTCGGGTGCCCACGCGGCGCTCGATGTCGCCCTGGGTCATCGAGGTCAGGATTCCGCCCACGTGGTCGCCGGACGGGGCACCGGCCGGAATCGTGACGGTGAACGGCACTTCGACCGTCTGTCCGGGTTGGACGGTGACGCGGTCGCGGCTCGGGTGGACCCACGCGCCGACACCGGTCGACGGCTTTCCTTTGGCGAGGAGGTCGAGCTGCCCGCTCTCGGTGGTGAAGGCGTCGGCGCCGTAGACGGCGAGGTCCAGCGGCCCGGGGCCGTGGTTGGTGATCACCAGGCCGTCGTCGATCCGTTCGCCCGCGTCGGAGGTGTAGCTGTAGTTGTCACGGTCGGCGCCGAAGTCGTTGGCCGCCGTCGCCACCGTCCACGGTGCCTCGTCCTGGGCGGCCGCGGGTCCGGCGGTGACCCCGGCAACGGCGGCCGCGACCAGCAGGCTCACGGCGGCGCGGGCGATCGGGTGCATGGGGAGTCCAAGTCGGGAAGGTCCGCGGGGTGGGGTGAGCCCACCCCGCGGACGTGAGCGGATCAGTTCAGCGCGGTGACGGTGCGTCCGGGGCCGGTGGCCGGCTGCTCGAGCCAGCACGGCCCGCCCGGCGCGGGCGACCCGCCGCCGCCGTGGCCGCGGTAGGGGTGGATGACCACCTTGTCCACAGTGGAGCCGACCGGCTGCGCCGGGGTGGCGCCGCTGTTCGGCCCGCACCAGGAGACCTTGCCCAGCTCGACCGCCGCGTTCGGCGCGGCGCAGGTGCCGCTGCGGAGGTTCTGGACGACGAGCTTGTCGTCGCGCACCCCGACCTTGACGTAGGTGCGGACGTGCTCCTGGTTCTCGACGGAGTTGGCCCAGTGGTTGTCCGGGTTCAGCGGGTCGGGCCCGTAGTTCGGGTCCTTGCTCGTGTCCGGGTCGGTCAGGTCGTAGTACTTCGAGCCGGACGACGAGTTCGCCGTCACGTAGATGACGCCGCCGGGTCCCTGGGTGACCTGCGTGGCGCCGGGCTGCTCGGCCGGGTTGGCCTTCTTGCCGTTCTTGATCAAGTAGCTGCGCGAGTAGCTGTGGTCGTGGCCCTGCAGGACCAAGTCGACGCCGAGGTTCGAGAACGCGGTCGGGAAGTCCTGGCGGCGCTGCTGGTTGTCCTTGTCGTTGGCGTGGTCGGCCGGCGAGTAGATCGAGTGGTGGTAGACCAGCACGGTGTACTTCGCCTTACGGCCCTGCTTCTTGACGACGTCGGTGACGTAGCCGATGTGGGCCTCGTCGGCGCCGGTGGCGTAGGCGTTGCTGTTCAGGTCGATGAACAGCACGTCCTTGTACACGTACCAGTAGTCGCCGCCCGAGCGGACGTTCGGGTCGCCGTTGTAGAACGCCGACGAGCGGTCGGTGTTCGGCGTCCAGAAGTGCTGCTCGTAGGCCTTGCCGCCGACGTCGTGGTTGCCGATCGTGGCCGCCCACGGGTACTGGCGCAGCTTGTCGGGCGCGAGGAAGGCGTCCCACTGCGTCTCGGTGTTCGCGGACTCGACCTGGTCGCCGCCCGAAACCAGCAGTTCGGCGTTCGGGTTGGCGCCGAGGGCGACGTCGAGGGTGTCCGCCCAGCCGGCGCCGTCCTTGGCGACGTTGCCCGACGAGCCGATCTGCGGGTCGCCGAAGAACAGGAAGTCGAAGTCGCCGCGGAAGTCCTGGGTCTTGAAGGTGTACACCGGCGACCAGGTGCCGCCGGAGCCGACGCGGTAGGAGTAGCCGGTGTGCTGGCGCAGGCCGTCGATGGTGGCGTGCGCGTTGAAGCCGCCGTTGACGCTGTTCGCGGCGACGGTGGCGGGGAACGTCTGGGCGTTCTTCGGGAACTGGCCGTGCTTGACGCGGTCGGTCGGCGCGACCTGCACGACCTCGGCGGCGTTGGCCGAGGAGTACCAGCTCACGACGCGCTGGGACTCCTTCGCGCCGACGCCGAGCACGATGCCGGACAGCGTGACGGGCACGTCGGCGGCGGCCGCGGCGACCGGGCCGGTGCCGAACGCCACGGCGACGCCGAGCGCCGCCGCGAGGGCGCCACGGGCGACGCGGCGTGCGGTGGGTCCCGCGACCGCGATCGATCTGGAAAGCTTCATCGGATTTGCGTCCGTTCCGGGTCAGAAGGGAAGGTTGACCGGCTCAGAGCGTTGACGCCGTCTGTGTGGCGCAGGTGAACGAGGAAGGGCCGTCCGGTTGCGCACGCCGGAAGAACTGACGGGTCACCCGCCGGCCACCCGCTGCACGAACCAGGTCAGTCCGACGACGGACACCGCGGCCGCGATCGCGCCGGTCGTCCAGCGCGGCGCGGCGGGGGAGCGGCGCCGCAGCAGGGCGAGCTGGGGGAAGACCAGCGCGATGATCGCCAGCTGCACGACTTCGATGCCGAGGTTGAACACGAGCAGCGACCACAGCAGCGTCCACGACCACGCGGCGTCGATGCCCAGCGCGGAGGCGAACCCGAGCCCGTGGGCGAGGCCGAAGCAGAACACCACGCCGAGGCGGGTCCAGCCGGCGCGGTCCAGGCTGAAGTGGCTGTTGCCGTCGAGCTCGCCGGCCTCCGGACGGCGCCAGAGCCGCCACAGCGGCCAGGCGGCGACGACCGCGATCGACAGCGCGATCAGCGGTTCGATGATCTCGGCCGGGACGTGCACGAGGCCGAGCGCGGCCAGGACGAAGGTGACCGAGTGGGCGAGCGTGAACGTCGTCGCGGCGAGCACGATCTCGCGCAGGCGGCGCGAGCCCGCGATGAGCGCGAGCAGGAACAGGATGTGGTCGAGCCCGGTGAGCAGGTGCTCCGCGCCGAGCCGGAAGAACTCCCCGAACCGCGCCGTCCAGCTCTGGTGGGTGGAGACCGACGGCTGGTGGGCATCGAGCGCGGCGCTGCCGGAGGTCAGGTCGAGGGCGTAGGTGACGATCGTCTTGGTGTCGCGGACGTACTGCTCGGAGTCGGGGAACAGCGTGCCGGTCACCTCGTGCGCCTCGGCGTCCGGGCACTGGAAGTCCAGCACCATCCGCGCGTACGGCACGCCTTCGCGCTGCTCGATCGTGAAGCCGCCGTCCTGCCGCGGGGTGCAGCCGTGTCCGTCGGCGGTGACGCGGAAGCGGTCGGTGACGTACTTGCCGATCGGGGCGGCGTGGGCGCTCAGCGCGGCTGCCTGCGCCGCCGTGTCCCGGTTCTCGAACGCCGCGGTGCCCTGCCGGAACAGCGGGTCGTCGTGCTCGGCGTCGGCGGCCGAGACGACGAGCAGGTCGTACTCGAGACCCAGCACGGCCCGGACGTGACCGCGTCCGGGCGAGGTGAGGTCGGCGTAGACCGTCGACGAGAAGCCGTGCGCCAGCGCGGGGAGCCCGCCCAGTAGCACGGCTGCCCCCGCGAACACGGCGACGGCCAAGGCTTGGACGAGACGGTGGCGCATGCGGTCCTCTTTCCGGTCGTCCCGCACACTGCTGGCACCAGGCGAACGCCTCGCAGACACGAGGCGAACACCGGGCGACCGGATGCCGACGGACGCCGCGCGGCGCCGTTCCTCAGGTAGGAAGAGGGCGACTTTCCCTTCCCGAGAGGACGATCAGCTTGCGCTCGCGCACTCGCATCGCCGGCCCGCTGGCCGCGATCGCCGTCCTGGCCGCCGGGTGCGGCTCTCCCGACGACTGGTCCGCGCCGCACCCCGCGCCCGCCCCGATCGGCGCCCTCGGCCCCGGGTTCGTCACTGGCCCGCCGACCCCCGAAGCGACGGTCACGCCGAGCCCCGGCTCCTGGGACGGCGTCGGGCCATCGCGGGGCTACCGTGTCGTGCTGCTCACCGCGGGAGACGACCAGCCGACCCGGACGCTCGCGGCGGCCGTGACCGACTGGGCCCGGCAGGAGGGCGTCAGCGTCAAGACCGTCGAAGCGAAGGACCCCGGCCGGTTCCCCGAGAGCATCAGCGAAGCCATGCGGCTGACCCCCGACCTGATCATCACGGCGGGCAAGGACCTGGTCGACGCGCTGGCCCTGGTCACGGCCAACCACCTCGACCGGCAGTTCCTGGTCCTCGGTGCCGAGCTGGCCGAACCCACGGCGAACGTCACCGCGGCCAACTGGCCGGGCGCCTCGTTCCGCGGCGAGGGACTAGGCACGTCAACGGGGTACGACCCGGCGTCGTTCACCCCCGCCCGCGCGGCAGCGGCCGTCCGGGCCGGGGTGGCGAGTGTCCTCAGCGGACTGACCGGAATCGTGATCCGGCTCGGCTGACGGGCACTGAAAGGCCGCTGCCGCGGTTGATCCGCTGTTGGCGGGCTCCGCGTAGGACGGTGGCGAAGTCGTTCGCGCGGTAGCAGGAGCCGTTATCGGTGACGAGCCGGTGGATGTGGGTGATGCCGTGGCGGGCGAAGAACGCCCGGGCGCGGTGGACGAACTCGATCGCGGTGCGGGCTTTCTCGTCGGGCAGTGCTTCGGTGTAGGCCAGCCTCGAGAAGCCGTCAATGGCGGAGTGCAGGTAGGTGTAGCGGGCCCGCTGACCACGGGTTTTACTGCGGGCGATTTTCCGGTCCTGGTCGCTGCCTTTGCCGTGGATGCGCCAGCCGCCGCCGTCGGGGATCTGGCCGGTCTTCTTCAC
>NZ_PPHF01000147.1 GCF_002904335.1 Amycolatopsis sp. CA-126428
TCATCGTCGACCTGACCACCGGCGTGGTGTGGTTCTCGCCCAACCACTACACGGACTTCTACAAGATCTGAGTCCGCCGAGGCCGTGCTCCGGTGCCCGCGGTTCGGGCGCCGAGCACGGCCTGCTTTTGCTCAGGGCTGGTCGCTGGGCGAGCTCGACGAGGTGGTCGACGGGTTGTAATCCAGTTGGTGCCGACGGTTCACGCTGAACGGAGCAACGTGTGAAGTAACCGTTAGGACGATCGAGTGATCGAGTCGGCGCGGACACGCTCTTGGTGATCTCTCGTCATAGTGTCGCTGGGTCTGGTGGCATCCCGCCGCCGGGGTGGGGCCTGTCGGCTCCGAGGGGAGATTCGCCTTCTGATGCAACGGAAAACGTTGCGGCACTTCGTGCTGCGCACAATCACGTTGACGTCCGCTTTCGCGCTGGTCGCCGCGGTCCCGGCGACCGCGTCCGCGGCACCGGAGACCGGGCGCGGTGGGGTCCCGCTGCCGGTGTCGTGGACACCGCCGGCGCAAGTGAACCGGACACCGACCGGCCTTCCGGCCGCCCAGCTCCCGCCCAGATCCGCGCCGGCGGCGCCGAGATCGCCGTCGCCCCGGGTGGCGACCTGCGCGACGGGCGGTCCGGTCGGGACGCAGCCGTGGTTCCCGATGGACCGCTACCCGATCTCCGACCGCATGGAGCTGCTGGTCAACCGGGCGAGCGGCAACGCGATGATCACCGACCGGGAGCTGACCATCAAGGGCACCGGGCTGGACATGTCCTTCGATGCGACCTACAACAGCGAAGACATCTGGGGCAACGAGCTGGGCGGGCACTGGACGATCTCCGCCGGAGACGACATCCGCCTCGACGTGCTGACGTTCTCGGTCGTCGTCCGCGACGCGACCGGGTACTGCTCGGAATACACCAAGAACGACGACGGCAGCTACACCACACCGTCCGGTTCGCACGCGACGCTGACCAAACTCGCCGACGGCACCTACCACCTGACCCAGGACGACTCCGGCCAGGTGCAGTCGTTCACCAGCTCCGGGCAGCTGTCGTCCCAGGCCGACCGCAACGGCCGCACCATCACCTACCGCTACAACTCCGACTCCTCGCTGGCCTCGATCACCGACACCCAAGGTCGCGTCACCACCCTCACCCGCGATAGCGACGGCCTGCTCCGGACGGTGACCGACCCGACCGGCCAGGTCGCCGCGTCCTACAGCTGGGACCCCCAGCTCTACAAGGTCAACGGGATCACCAGCCGCGCCGGCGACAAGATGAGCTTCGGCCTGGACGCCGACGGCCGGATCACGACCCTGACCACCACGCTGGGGCGGGTGTACACGCTGTCCTACGACGGGCACGGCGCGGTCACGCAGGTGGCCGAGCCCAACTATGACGGCGTCGCCAGCGTCACCAAGTACACGTACAACCACGACTCGAACAGCAACACGCACACCACGACGGTGACCGATCCCAACGGCCACGGCACCGACTACACCTTCGATGGCAGCTTCCGCCAGACCAAGGCCGTCGATGCCCTCGGACACAAACGTGACCAGTCGTGGTCGGCCCACGGTGACGTCGCGTCGGTGACCGATGACCTGAAGAATTCGGTCACCTACGAATACGATTCGCTCAACGACCTCAAGGGCGGCAAGCTCCCGACCGGGGCGACGGTGAGCGTCGGCTACACCGACACCGCCCACCCGCACCTGCCGACCCAGGTCACGGACTTCTCCGGCAACAAGGTCACCAAGCGCTACGACACGTTCGGCAACGTCACCGGCGTGCACTCCGATGCGCTCAACGCCGACGTCGCCCGGTACACCTACGCGCGTGGCCTGGTCGCCTCGGTGATCGACGGCAACGGGCACACCACCGCCTACGGCTACGACACCGCCGGCAACCTCACCACGGTCACCCCGCCGCTGCCCCTGCAGCCGACCACCTACACCTACGACTCGCTCTCCCGGGTCACCAGCGTCACCGACGGAAACGGCGTCAAACTGGTCTACGGCTACGACAAGCTCGACCGGGTCGTCTCCGTCGCCAAGGCCGACGGCACCGGACTGGCCGCCTACACCTACGACAAAACCGGCAACCGCACCATCGCCCAAACCGCCGGCGCCACGCTCACCAACAGCTACGAACGACGTCTGCTGACCCGCGTCGTGCGCACGGCGGGCACGACCACCGGCACCGCGACCTACCACTACGACCGCGCCGGCAACGTCACCGCCGTCGACGATCCCACCGGCTGGATCTACTACGGCTACGACGCCGCCAACCGGCTGACCTCGGTCAAGGACCAGGCGAACAAGACCACCACCTACGGCTACGACAACGCCGACCACCGCACCTCGGCCACCCTGCCCGGCGGCACCACCGAAACCATCGCCCTCGACAAATCCGCCCGGCAAACCGGGATCACGGTCAAGAACCCGGCCGGCACAGCGGTGTTCTCGACGTCCTACCGCTACACCCGGCCCGACGGCTCCGACACCGGTCAGATCCAGTCGCGCACCGACTCCACCGGCACGGCCGACAACACCTACGACGGCTTCGGCCGCCTCACGAAGGCCGGCACCCGCACCTACAGCTACGACAACGCCGGCAACGTCACCGCCGGCGACGGCCGGACCTACACCGTCAACAACGCCAACCAGATGACCAAGATCGACAGCACCACGGTCGGCTACGACGGCGCCGGGAACCTGACGACCACCAACCCGGGCGGCCAGGCGAACTACAGCGCCACCAACCAGCTGACCTCGGTCACCTCCGGCTCCAGCACCCTGTTCACCGGCACCTACGACACCCTCGACCAGACCCAGCCCGCGACGATCACCGAACAAGCCGGGTCCGGCACCACGACGCACGTTTTCACCCACACTGCCTTGGGTATCTCCCGCACCGTGGACAACGGCGCCGGCACCACCTACGCCCACGACACCGGCAGCACCCTCACCGGCCTCGTCGACACCGCGGGCAAGCACCACAACGCCGTCACCGACTACCAGGGCACCGTCCTGGCCCTCGTCGACGACACCGGCGCGGTCACCGCCACCTACGGCTACACGCCCTACGGGTTCAACACGAGCATCACCGGCCCGGCGGGCTCGGCCAACCGGCTCCGCTGGCTCGGCAGCTACCAGCTCTCCAGCAGTGAATACCTCACCGGCTACCGTCACTACAGCCCGGTGTACGCCCGCTTCACCCAGCCCGATCCGACCGGGCAGGAGGCCAACGCGTACGCCTACGGCCAGGGCGACCCGGTCAACCGCACCGACCCCACGGGGACGGTGTCGGCGGGGTGCGTGAACGCCGGCGCGGGCGCCGCCTTCGCTCTGCTGGGCACGGCGGCGATCTGGGCCAGCACCGCGGCCACCAGCGGTATCACGGCTCCGCTCGTGGTGTCATCGTCCTTCGCCACGGTGGGCGCGATCGGTACCGCGGCGCTGGCTTGCCGCAATGGCTAGCCCGTTACGAGGCGGTGGTGTTCAGCTGCTCGGTGAGCACCATCAAGTGAACAGGAGGAAAGGGCCGCCATGAGCAAGAACATGAGCGTTGCCTTCAGCATCGTGTCGGGGGTCTTGCTCGTCGCGCTGATCGTTTTCGCGGTCATCGCACGTCAACCGCTGCTGATCGTCACCGCGGCGATCGTCCTGGGGTTGTTCGCATACTCCCTTCTGGCGATGCGTCGTCACTGGCGGAGCAGATGATGACGGTGTAGCACGCATGCTGACTGTTCGATACCGCTCCGGAACACCTGGAGCATTGTGGACACGAAGGGGCCAGGCTTCCGGCAAGGGACGCCTGGCCCCTTCGTCCCGCGAACGGGGGCGGCGACCGAAACGCCAATGCCGGGGGGAGCGAGTTGTGGTCGTTCGGAGAAAGAACCCATGGCGCGGCCTTGGAGTGCAGCTACTGGTAATGGCGATCTGGTTGGTCGCTTACCGGTACCTGATCCGGCCGCTGCTGCCCAGCGGCGATGTGCTGGGTATCGTGATCCTCGTGGTGCTGGCGTTGGGGATCTTGGCTGTTCCGATCGTTTCCGCGTGGTATCGCCGGAAGCGGTGAAGGGTTTCCGGCCGAGCGAGAACGTGGGGGAGACGCGTGGAGTCGTCGGAAGCACTGCTGTTGAGGCCGTCGGTCCGGGGCCAGTTGCCGGCACTCGGCGTGCTGGCCGGGTTCCTGGTGTTCGAAGTTTTCATTGCCGTGCGGGGTCTGCTGGCGCCGTGGCTGGCGATCGCTTGTCCCGCGGTGTTCGTCGTGGTGTTGGCGATCGCGGTCGTGTCGCTGGTTCGGTCCCTCGGGAAGCCGTGGCAGCTGCGTTGCGGGACGGATGGTGTCGAGGCGCGCGGATTCGAGGCGGTGCCGTGGTCGGCGCTGGCGGAGGTGCGGATCAGCCGGCTTCGGCCGAGCTGGCTGTATGCCGTGGTGCTGGGCCATTACCGGGTGGTGGCGTTCGTGCCTCGGCCGGGGGTGTCGGTGCCGGCGGTCGTGGTGTTCGATCCGCTGTCCCGGCGCGGGGCGTCTTCGAAGTGGGCAGCGCGGTGGCAGAGGAGACGCTACGGCAGTTCCTTCGTCGTGTTGACCCACACCGTGAACGCGACTGCTGAAGAGATCGCCGAGACGATCCGGACGTTGACCGACGTTCCGGTCGTCACGAGCTGACGATCAAGGTGTGCCGGACCGGATCGACATTATGACCACAGCAAAAGCGGGCCTCCGCAGCTGTGAGCTGCGAAAACCCGCTGTCCGTCGGGCTGACAGGATTTGAACCTGCGACCCCTTGACCCCCAGGACGGGGGAGTCGGGGTTTTCGCAGCTCAGGGTCCGTGCGCGTGATCAACTGGCGTGTCAGAAATGCCTGGTCGTTCACCGGCGTGCACGACGTGTGGTCCCCTGCTGGTCCCCAAGGTCGGGCTTCACCGACCAGATCGCGATGATCGGCTCCGGGGTTCTGCTCGACCTCGGCGTTCCTGTCTCTAGGTGCGCTGAGCAGCGGTTTTTCCGCAATCGGTTATCGCGGGTGCTTGCCTCTTCCTGACCTCTGATGGCCTGGAGACGGCCTGGCGGACCCAGCCACACCCTGCCCTGCATCCCGATACGAAGCCAGCACGCGGCCGGTGGTGCCGGGTCAAGACACGCTTCATCGTCTTGACGCGGTGCTACCGGCCGTTGTCACGATCAGGCTTCGGGATGGAGGTCCCTTACGACGGTCCGTAACAGAGATCGACTCTCAAGCGACCCGAATGTAACCATCGCTCGTAGCTTGTCGAGGAGGCCGGATGGCTGAGGGGACTCGTGTGCCGCCGCCGCGCGGCGCTGCGCCAGGTGACCCGCTGGCGGCCGCACCGCCCGGCCGGCGGGCGAAGCGGAGCGGCAGCCCGCCGTGTCGGAAGCGGATGCGGCCGCTAAGGCGAGGGGCTACGTAGGCGACAGGCGCGCCGCCAGTGGCGGCGCGCCCTTGATTTCGTAGAGTCAAATTCGGCAACTCGTGACGACACGCCCTAGGTCACGATCCTTTCTTAGGTCGAGGAATACGATGAGTTACAGTGCCACGCGGTTGACTTGCTTCGCGCTTATATCTGCACTCGAAGAGGATACTCGATTGCATGTCGAGGAAGCCGTGGGTGACCTAGATCCTCTGAATATTTTTACAAAAGACGAGTACGATAAAGTCGTCGACCGCTGCTCTCGTGAGCGAATTTCTATCACGCACTTTTCGGCGGCGACCCTAATTCAATTCATAGACTACGCTGATGGTGTGCAGCTGCTGAATCGGTTTTCGAATAACATTGACGCCGATTTAAAGGAGCAGCTTCCAAAACTAACGCAAGCAATCTCCAGGATCACCCCAGTCCGGAACCGTGTCGCTCATACGCGCCCAATGGAGATCGAAGATCTATCGACCGTCCTCGACTTCTGTCGATCTCTGCGCTCCAAAGGAAATAAGCAGCTTTGGCCGAGTGTTGGAACGGTCATAGAGAAGCTATCTGAGAACCCGTCCTATGTGCTAAGTCTCAATATAGACTTGAAGGGCGACCCTGATCCGGGGCCAATGCACAATCTTCCTATACCTGACTTCGATGAGACGGGGTTCTTTGGTAGAAAAAAGCAAGTAGAGCGCATCAAAAAAATTGTCAAGGGCGCCTATCCGGTAGTTTCAATTTTGGGCGACGGCGGCATTGGCAAAACTGCAATTGCTCTGAAGATAGCGTACGACTTGCTAGACGACCAAAATGCAACTTTTGATGCGATAGTGTGGGTTACTGCGAAATCGGAGCGGTTGACCGCCAGTGAAGTCGTGCGGATAAGCGGAGCAATCGAAGACTCGCTCGGATTGTTTGCAAATGCTGCAGAAAGCCTGGCTGGAAGCTTCGAGGGTGACCCAATTGAAGAAGTTCTCAGCTATCTAGAGAGCTTCAAGGTTCTCCTCATTCTTGACAACCTCGAGACTGTATTGGATTCTCGACTGAGGGAATTTCTGTTAGAGATTCCATTGGGTAGCAAGGTAATCATTACCAGTAGGATCGGCGTTGGAGTAGAGAATCCGGTTAGTCTTGGGCCGCTGACGGACGACGAAGCAGAGCGTTTGCTCTACTTTTTAGCGCGTACGCGAGAAGTCGACGCGCTGAAGGCCCTGAGTAAAGACGGAATGTCGCGTATTTCCAAGGTGATGCTTGGCCGTCCGGCGTATATAAAGTGGTTTGTTTCTGGCGTTCAAGCTGGCAAAAGGCCTGAGGAGCTTCTGCGGGACAATGGTTTGTTCTTGGACTACTGCATGTCCAACGTGCACAAGTTCCTACGCGTCAACGCGCAGACTGTACTTAAGTGCATGCAGGTACTTCCAGGTGTACGGACTCAGTCGGAGATTGCGTTCCTGTGCCAGTTCAATGCGGACCAGACTCAGGCTGCAATTCTTGAGCTGTTGACGACCAATTTCGTTCATATGAGAACCCAATCGGGATCACGTGAAGTAGAAACTACATACGAACTTACGGAATTCGGTCGTACATACTTGGAGAAGCGTCACCCGGTATCATCTGATGACCGCAAAAAGTTTCAATCAAACAATCACCGTCTTATTGCGCTGGGTAGATCACTTCGTGATGAGAACTCGGCATCACCTTATGATCCAGGAACGCTAGACGTCAGCGCTGGAGAATTCGGCGCTGCGCGTCTTCTTCGTTTGGCGGGTAGAAAGGCAGAGGTAAGGAATTTCGATCAGGCCCTCCAGGACTGCGCTGAAGCGCGTCGACTATCGCCCAACTACTTTGAAACGTGGCGTGTGGAAGCGCAAATATACGCGCAGTCTGGAGATTACTCGTCCGCCAGAAACGCATTTGATAGAGCGATCGAGCTGGCACCTGATAGTGCCTCTCTTAACTATTTTTTCGGTTCCTTCCTTGTTGACGAGAACATTGACCCGAATGATGGTCTGGTGTACTTGCGGAAGGCTGCTCGGAAAGATTCGGAAAGTCCGATTGTGCTACGGCAGATTTCGTGGGCAAACCTAGCCAATGGTTCGTTCAGGGAAGCTTTTGACTCGGCGATTCATGTGCTTACTATGCCGGGGGCGTCGGCTTATGGTGTAGAGATGGCAGTGACTGCACTTCGTGCTGCATCTTACAATCTCCAAAAGAACATTAACAACGGGTCTATCGAACAGGCGATGGAATTCATGGAGGAGGTACTGCAGCAAACAGAGTGCATATCTGTGGAGTACTTACTCGGCGAGCCTTGCGATCGACTTCTGCTGATCTCGGAGGT
Source organism: Amycolatopsis sp. CA-126428 (assembly GCF_002904335.1). GTDB lineage: Bacteria > Actinomycetota > Actinomycetes > Mycobacteriales > Pseudonocardiaceae > Amycolatopsis. The sequence goes on from NZ_PPHF01000147.1 coordinate 7,777, forward strand.
GTGTGATTCCCTGCGTGATCATCTTGATGACGATTTCCTTAAGAGGAAAGTTGCAACCTTCAGATCCAAGTCGATCGAGTTTGTTAGACGCGTAGATACGTCTTCACTCGACCGTCGGATCGGACGGGTGAAGACAATCGTTCCTGATAAAGCCTACGGATTCATTACGCTAGGTCTTAAGGATTACTTCTTCCATATTCGCGACCTCATGTCTCAGCAAGACTGGTATCACATGGAGTCAGGTGTAACTGTGTCATTTATGCCAGATAATGATAACCCCAAAGGCATACGTGCGGTAAGTGTTGCATGGCTGAACTAGGGTCGACTACGTGAAGTAGACTTGCCCACTTTCGTTGGTGGCGTGCGCAATTCGGAGCCTAATTGAGGGGTGAACATTCAAATCGGGTAATTGTTGGATGTTTATCCAGTCGACTTCACTGCTTTCGTCACTTGTTTGTAGAGTGCCCTCTGTGACGTTGGCGCGGAAGCAGATTGAGAATTCTTGGCGAACTTCGCCGTTATCGTAGGCGATGACGTGCTTAGGGTCTGAGTACAGGCCGATCACGCCTGTGACCTCGCACTCGATGCCGGTTTCCTCGCGGACCTCCCGGACTGCGGCCTCGGCTAGCGTCTCGCCGAGTTCCAGTTGGCCGCCGGGGATGGAGTACAGGTTGTTGTCCGTGCGCCTGATCATCAGGATTCGGCCTTCGTGATCCTGAATGAATGCCGACACCGCAACCGCGATGCTGTTGGCCTTGGGTGCATTCGGGTCGTTGTAGTAGTCGACTCGGGTCATGCTGCCTCCTAGAAGGTGGCCGGCTTGGCGAGGTTCCAGACTGACTCGAAGCTCTCCGAGTACGTCTCGAAGAGGTCACCTGCGGACAGCCTCCGCAGGTGGAGGGATGGGGCGTGGGCTCCCTGGAACCCGTACACGTGCGTGTTGATGATCATCTCGTCGTCGAACCGGAAGATCGAGTTGTAGAGCGTCGTGTTGTGGAACCGCATCTCTACACCGTCGACTCCGACCAGCGGCCGGTAGGACGCCAGCGCGTTGCGGATGCGCGCCGCGAGCGTCCCGTCGCCGAGCTGTTCCTCTTCGCCACGCAGTGCGACGCGGTTCCCTTCGGGGTCGCCGAACATGAGCCGGATTCGAACGTCGGCCTCTGCCTTGGCTGTCAGGTCTTTGATGAACCGCGGGCGTTCCACCAGGAACAACGCTGCGTGTACCAGGATCTCGACGGTCTCCGATGCTTCCTTGATCAGCCGGTCCCACAGCTCGACGGGCACGGCGTTGCGGTGCGGGAAGACCTGCACCAGCTCGGCGGCGGCAGTCTCGGCCTTGCGCTCCGGAGCGACCGAGTCCGGCCACAGGTAGGTCTCCGATTCGCGCGCCATCGCGGCGATCTTGTGCCGGTGCTTGGGGTAGGGCGTCCGGTTCTTGGTGATCCAGCGCTCGACGGTCTTCTGATCGACCCCGACGGCCTTGGCCACCTGCTCCAACGTCAGGCCGTTGCGCAGTAGCGCGTCACGCAAGCGTTCGTTCGGCATCGACACCCCTCGGGACGTGTAGGGACGTCTTCGACGGTACCAGGGACGTCCCGAGATGTCCTGCCACGTGGTGATCACGTCCCGCGTTTTGCCGGAGTCTGGGTGTCAGGTTGCCGGGGTAGGCCCGGTGCTAGGACACCGAGGAGGTAGGCGTGACCATTGCAACCGCCGTCCGGCCGGCCGGCTTGGACAATCGAGCGGTACCTCGCCGACGTGCGGCGTAGGCGCGGCGTGGCATGCGCGACACGGTTCAGATCCACGTCACGGCTGATCTGCCGATTCGTGTTCGGGCGCTGACGTACGCAAACCGCGCGGAAGTCCGGTTCGGCAAGGCGTTCCCGGTGGTCCTGCTCGTGGACTCCGACGCCATCGCCGTACTGCGGAGGGAACTGGACGAGGTGAGCGCGGCACTGGACGCCGCAGCGGCACGAGGCGGAGAACCGCCAGAAGCTACCGACTAACAGACGACCTAAGGGATTCAGCATGGCTATCGATAAGGGACACCGGTTCGGCATCGACTTCGACGACGCGTTTCCGCAGGGTTTGGTGATGGTGGGCGAGGTGTCGCCGGACAACGAGTATCAGTCGCGTGAGGATCGGGCTGCGAATCGCCCGGTGCGGCAGCGGGTTGACGAGGTGACGGGTAAGCGGCAGTGGAAGGCCACCGTCACCGACCCGGGTGAGACGCGGGCGAAGCGGGCTTCGTTCGAGATCACGTTGCTGGCCGACGTGCAGCCGGTTCCGGCTACCTCGGAGGCGCTGCCGGGGATGCGGCCGATCGAGCTGGAGGGGCTGACGGCTGAGCCGAAGGTGGCTGGTCAGGGTGAGTTCAAGTTCCAGTCGTACGTCTTCCGCGCGACCGGCTTCAAGGTGGCAGGGAGTGGTTCGAAGTCGGCGCGCTCCGCCACGGCTGGCGAAGCTGCGGCCAAGGCGGCGTGAGCGGCGTGAGGGCGTCTGGGCCGGTTCGTGATGCTGCGGCGTTCGGTGTTCTGGTCCAGACGTGGGAATTGGCTTACCGCGACTACATGGAGGCATGGGAACGCGGCCGGCGGGTCTTCTCGCCGACGTCGTCGCTCAACACCTCGAATGCGGCGCAACGGGTGGCGCAGGCGTGGCAGGAGTTGGCGCGGACGCGTGGTCTGCCGTGGTGGTGTGTTGCGGCTTTGGAGTCGGCGGCCGAGGGGTTCGCCGAGCTGGCGCGGGATTGGGCGAGTAAGGCAGACGGTGATGGTGCTTCGGGTCGACGGGTTCGGCGGGACGTGGACGGTGGAGCCACGGGACTCGGTGGCGGTGGAGGAGACCGGTCCGCATCCGGCCAGTCCGCCGAGGCTGGTCGTGACCGGCGAAACCGTGGTTTCCCTCGCGGTGCCGGAGGACCTGGACCAGTGGCCGGCGTGCGTGGCGTTCCTTCTCCGGCTCCGCGACGGAGTGGACGACCTGGCGGCGCTGCTGACGGCTCGTGCGGCGGTTCCGGGCGCGCGTGATGGGAATGGCAACGGTGAAGGCTAAGGCCGGTCCGCCTCGGACACTGAAGGAGGCGCACGACGATTCGTATGCGCGGATGCCAGGACGCGACGCGCCGGTGTCGGCGTGGGTGGCGTTTCGGCGGGCGAACGCGCGGATGTATCGGGCCGTCGCCGATCTTGACCGTGGACACCATCACGAAGCGCTCTACTGGTCTGACCGGGAGCGGCGCGAAGTGGAAACCCTGACCAAGAAGCCTGAGTGGAAATCGGATTACGGACGGGAGGGAGTAGATCCGGCAGGTACTCCAGCCGCTCCGGCGGCACGTCTGAGTGAAGAACAGCTCCCGCCGCTGCCGGATGTCGAATTCGGCGTGTACCTCCGAGCGGCGCGCGAACGGGAGTCGTTGAGCCTCACCACCGTCGCGGCGCGCGCGAAGATCGGCAAGTCCACCTTGCAAGCGATCGAGACGGGATCGCGTCACCCGGGGTCGCTACAGGTAATCGCCGCTCTGGCCGACGCGTTGGGCGAAGATCGCGTTGTGTTCGCCCTTTTGGCCTTGCGAGAGCACGTGGACGCCTCTGGGCAGTAGCGAGCTTCAGAAGAACTGGATATCGATGGTTTCGCACGTGGGGACGTGCGGCGGATAAACGCGTGCTCATGTGCTTCACATGACCGTTAAGAACGCAGAACCGGGTCCCTGGCTACCAACCTTTTCGCCGGTTCTGCGTCTGTCCACTGGAGAAGTGAACAATGCGAACGATAAAGGATGACAACCAACGCCAGTCAACCGGGGTCACCCGGATGCGCTGCGCGGAATGCAAGAAGTTCGCGCGCCTGCTGCCCGGGGAGACCAAGTGCGCTCCCTGTCGGGGGATGCTGCCGTTGGACCTGCGGATGACGCGGGGTGGCCGGTGATGTCTCCCGGTTTCGCGGTGGTGGCGCTGGCCGGGCTGGGCCTCGGCGTGTGGGTGCTGCACAAGGTCGGCCGTGCCCTGGCTTCGATCGTGGAAGCCTTGGCGGCGGCTGCGGTGGTGTTCGTGGCCCTGTGGTGGCTGTGCAAGGCCGTCGTGTGGATGCTCGCGCAGGTCGTGACCCGGTGGCGGACCAGCCTGACCGTGATCGCGGTCTGCGCCTGGTGCGAGCTGTTCGGCTGGTTCCCCCTGGCGGTCATCCTCGGTGGCGTCGCGGCGCTCCTGGCGGCGTGGTGGGCGATCGAGGCCGTCTCGTTCGATCAATGGTGCGGACGGTTTCTGCGCTCCTGGTGGGCACGGTGGGCCGTCTACGGGCGGAAGCTGCCGGACTGGTTGCACGCCTGTGGTCTGTCGGTGCGGGACGAGGCGTTGCCGGTAGTGGTGAACGTGAACCTCGTCGGGCGTCGGCGCGCCCTCTCTCGCTCGACCTCGACTCGCTCCGGCACCCGGCTGCCGAAGGTGCTCGGGGTCCGCTCCGGTGCCTCGTGGGACGAGGTGCGGGTGGAGCTGGTGGCCGGCCAGAAGCCGGAGGACTTCGACGACGCCGCGCGTGCCTTGGCCGTCGCACGGAAGGTTGCTCGCTGTCAGGTCCGTGAGCTGGCGCCGAACGTGGTTTCGATCGACTTCCAACGGCGTGACCTGCTCAGTGGCGGGGTGGCCGGCCCCCAGGTACCCGATGGCGTCGACTCGGTCGGCGTGGACCTGCGCAACGTCTGGGCGGGTCGGACCGAGTACGGGCGTGACTGGCGTGTCCCGCTGCTCGGCTCCGGCGCACACTGCCTGACCGCCGGTGCCTCCGGGTCGGGCAAGAACTCGGTCATGTGGTGCCCGCTCGTAGCTGCTGCTCCAGCGATCCGGGCTGGGGTGGTGCGCATGTCCGGGATCGACCCGAAGGGCATGGAACTGGCCTACGGGCGCGGGATCTTCTCCCGCTACGCGGTCGGCGGCAAGGACGCGGTCGAGCTGCTCGACGGTCTGGTGGAGGAGATGGAATCGCGCAAGCGGGCCTTTGCTGGTCGGTTGCGCACGATCCCGGTGTCGACGGAGTATCCGTTGGAGCTGCTGGAGTTCGACGAGATTGGCGCGTTGACGAAGTACACCGACCGCAAGACCCGTGAGGCCATTGTGGAGCGCGTCGCCCTGCTGACCACTCAAGGGCGGGCGTTGGGTATCTCGGTCCGTGGCTACGTCCAGGAGCCCACCAAGGACACCGTTCCCGTGCGTGAGTTGTTCACCCGGCGGGTGTGTCTGCGGGTCACGTCCAAGACGCACGTCGGCATGGTGCTGGGTGACGGGGCGTACGAGCGCGGGGCGTGGGCGAACCGCATCGGCGACACGGAGGCAGGCGTGGGCTACGTGTGGGGCGAAGGCATCCGCGAACCGCTACGCATCCGCGCCGGGTGGGTCTCCGACAGCACTGTGAAGGCGCTGGAGGCGTACGTGACCAACGGGGGTGTCGCGGATCTGCGACACGGCGGTGAGGGGGTAGCCGCGTGAACCGGCTGATGATCTTCCTCGACGCCATCCGCGACCACCTCGACTCCCACCAGCTCCCGCCGGCCGCCTCGGTCGACGTCAACGCCTGGTCCATCCCGATCACGGTCCAACTGGATGTCGACGGGCTGCCGGAGGTGGCGCGGGCGTTGCTCGTGTGGAGCCAGACGCTCGAGGACGTTTCGGCTCGGCTGTGGCGGCTGGTCGACGGGCGGTGGGTGCACATCTCGATCACCGGCCGGACACCCTGCGGCATGCCCGTCCTGGTCTACGGCGTGGTCCAGTTCGAGCCGAGCACGTTCCCCGACCTCCCGGCCGGAGCGAAGCAGGACATGCCCGTCTACCTGCTGCGTGGCTGGTCGTCGCCGGGGGAGGTGGCGGCCTGATGAGCGAGACACGCGCCGAACGGATGCGCACCCCACTGGCGGCGGACGTGATCCGGGCGACAGCGGAGAAGCACGGGGTCTGCGTGCGGCCCTTCACGATGGAGGTCGGCGACACCACGAGCGGCGAACTCCGGTACGTCCCGGTGCCGTGCGGCTCCACGGTCGAGTCGGTGTGCTTGCCGTGCGCTCGGAAGGCGAAGGCGCTGCGGCAGGCCCAGTGCCGCGAGGGCTGGCACCTGACCGAAGAGCCCACCCTCACCGCCGAGCCACCCTCGGAGGACCACAAGGAGCTGCTGACCTATCGCGCCGACCTGGTCGCCGCGTACCGGGAGGTTGTCGAGCACGACCCGGCCGAAGCCGAAGAGCTGCGGGAGGAGGTCGCCGGGGTTGACGCGGAACTTCGGCAACTCGGGATGCGGGGCCGGCTGCCCGCCCTCGACGTCCCGACCAAACGCCCAGTGAAGAGGTCGACCCGTCGTCGGCAGGACGCTCCGAACCTGCCTCGCCGGAAGGTCGCGAAGACCACGGTGGGGCGGGAGTTCGCGGGGAAGTTCCGGCCGTCGATGTTCGTCACGCTGACCTGCGACACCTACGGGCCGGTCCGTGGCGACGGCTCTCCGGTCGACCCGTCTCGGTATGACTACCGGCGGGCGGCCCGGGACGCGGTGCACTTCTCCGCGCTGGTGGACCGGTGGTGGCAGAACCTGCGCCGGGTCGTCGGCTGGGACGCGCAGTACTTCGCCACGGTCGAGCCGCAGCGTCGGGCCGCTCCGCACTTGCACGCGGCGATCCGGGGCTCCGTGCCGCACGACGTGATCCGCCAGGTCACCGAAGCCACCTACCACCAGGTCTGGTGGCCGGCACACGACGAGATCGTCTACACCGATCGCGTGCCGGTCTGGGACGGTCCGGAGGCCGGGTTCGTCGACCCGGAGACGCGTCAGCCGCTCACCCGGTGGGACGACGCGGTGGAGGCGGTCGAGCACCCGGCGCATGTCGTCCGGTTCGGTCGGCAGGTTCATTCGAAGGGCATCCTCGGTGGGACTGAGGAGGCCGGCCGTCACATCGGCTATCTGACGAAGTACCTGACCAAGTCCACGGGTGAGGTGGTCGAGGCGGACAGCGCGGCTCAAGCCGATCACCACGACCGGCTCCATGCCGAGCTGTCGGTCACGCCGTGTTCGCCGCGCTGCTCGGTGTGGCTGCTCTACGGCATCCAACCCAAGGGCGTCACTGGCAAGACCACCCCGGGGCACTGCAAGGGCCGGGCCCACCGCCGGACCACGCTCGGGCTGCCCGGCCGCCGGGTCCTCGTGTCACGAAAGTGGTCGGGCAAGACGCTCGTCGACCACAAGGCCGCCCGGCGGGCCTTCGTGCTCCAGGCGCTCGCGGCGGTCGGGATCGAGAAACCGGAGGCCGACCGGTCACAGCAGGTCTGGCGCAAGGTCGAGCCCGGAGACCCGCAGGTCCCGCCCCGGCCGCACCTGGTGATGCGCGCGATCGCGGAACGGATCACGTGGAAGGCCGAGTACGACCGGGCGCTACTGGCGGCGGGGAGACCTCCAGAAACTTCGGCAACCGAGCTCGCGGCCTAAGAGGGGAGTGGACATGGAACTGCGACTGGTGGATGGGCGGTGGCTCACGACTGAGGAGTTGGGCGCCCTGCTCGGCGTTGATCCGTCGACGGTGCGGAGGTGGCGAACGTCCCGGCCGCCGCAGGGACCGCCCTTCGTTCAGCTCTCCGAACGGGTGACCGTGTATAGCGCGTCGGACATCGAAACGTGGCTACGGAGCAGGCGCGTTGATCCAGGCCAGGCGGCTGCGTGATGGCAGGCGATGTGCGGCTTCCACTCGGCGTCTCGCTGTCGTCCGATGTCGAGTACCGGCCTGGCCGGGCCAGTCCGTACCGCGCTCGGGTGCGGTGGATCGACCCTGTGACGAAGAGGCGTCCGAGCAAGTCGGAGGCGTTCGCGTCCGAGGACGAGGCGCGCGACTGGATCACCCGGATGGAGCGTGCCGCAGCTCAAGGCGTCGATCCGAACACGGCGACGATGAAACTGCTCGACTACGGGACGACGAACATGACGTTCGCTCTCCGGGGGCTGGAGGCCAAGACCACCGATCCGTACTTGGCCGGCTGGCGGAAGCGGGTCGTCCCGACGCTGGGGCACCTGCCGGTCAGCATGATCACGAACGGGGCGGTCGACCGGGCGGTGCATGCGTGGATCGCGGACGAGTGCAGCCGGTCGACGGTGAAGAACAGCATTGCGGTGCTGGTCAGGGTCATGGAACAGGCTCTCCGGGACGGCATCATCGACCGGAACCCGGCACGAGTGACCGGCTGGCAGCAGGAGTACAAGCGCGCCGAGGACGAGTTGGACGATCCGCGGTCGCTGGCGCTGCCGGACTGGATCTCGCTCACGACGCTGGCGGACGCCTTGGTGGCGCGGTCGTCGGGGGAGTACCGGGGCTGGGGTGATGTGGTGCTGTTCGCCGCCTGCACAGCGGCTCGGATCGGGGAAGTCTCGGGCTGCCGGGTTGGGGACATCGACACCTCGTCGTGGACCTGGACGGTTCGCAGGCAGACGACGCCGTCACCTGGCGGCTGGTGGACAAGGGGACGAAGGGGAAACGCGCTCGGACAGTGCCATTGATCGAGGACATCCGGGTACTGGTCCAGAGGCGGATCGCGTTCGCCGACGGCGATCCGGACGGCTGGCTGTTCAAAGGGCCTCGTGGCGGCCGGATCACTACGGCAGTACTTCGCGACGCAACGGCTTGGGATGACGTGGTGGCGAAGCTCGGATACGACCACCTGCGGCGTCACGACCTGCGGCACACCGGGCTGACGTGGATGGCGGACGCCGGTGTGCCGGTGCATCACCTTCGAAAGATCGCCGGACATGGTTCCCTGGCTACCACTCAAAGGTATCTACATCCTGACCAGACCTCCGTCACCCGGGCGGGTGAGCTTTTGACTCACCATCTCAGATCGCCGGTGGTGAGCGCCTTGCGCGTCGTCTAGATAGGGCGCGTCGCTCGCAATCGCACAGGGCAGTCGGGCTTATCGTCGGTGGTGAGTCACGGAGAGAGTGGAGAACGTCGTGAGTGAGGCCAGTCGGCGAAGTGCATTTTTGATCATGCCGTTCAAGGATGAGTTGAACTGGCTGCATGAGACTATCGTGGAGTCGTGCCTGGCTGAGCGTGTCGACGTACTTCGAGCTGACAACATTTTCGAGCCTGGCTCGATACTCAACCAGATCTGGAACCAGATTGACTCCGCGGACCTGGTTATCGCAGTCTGCACTGGCCGGAATCCGAATGTATTTTTTGAGCTTGGCTATGCCTGGGTTAAGCATCAACCCATTCTGATAGCAGAATCGATGGCTGACATGCCCTCGGATGTGTCGGCATTTCGTACCGAATTGTACAGTGGGGAAACGCCAAGTACGGACCGAGCTTCGCTGGGGTTCCGTTTGCGTCGAGCGATTCGCTCTCTCTCAAATGATGACGAAATCCCTAGAGGGCGCCGCCTGGAGAAGGCGCCAGAGGGGCGTAAGGCGGCAAGGCTGCGCGCGACTTTGCACGATACTGGGCGCTCGCATCGTCTCGTGATCGCGAACAGTGGAAACGTGCCCTTGATTGTCAAGGAGGTCATCGTTCCAGACGAGGTGGAGTGGTTCATCCTTCGTGCCGACGGCGAGTTGCCCACGGAGGTGCGTCCCGGTGACAGTATCAAGCTTACTGTGGTGCAAGTCATGGGTGGAGGGCCATCGAACTTCGATCTCAAAGTCGTAGGTGAAGATCTTTCCGGTGAGCGCGTGGAGTTTCTCTCGAAGATGAGTCATTGAGGAGTTTGTTGTGGAGATGTCCGTTTCTATTCCTCTTGATCCGTCTGGTTTTCTTCGGCGCGAGTGTCCAACGTGTGAAAAGGAGTTCAAGTGGTTCAGTGGCGATTTGGATACTCGACCTGATGATTTTCTAGATCCAGAATCGTACTTTTGTCCCTACTGTGGCGTCCCGTCTGGAGTGGACAACTGGTGGACGCCTGCGCAGTTAGACTATGCGACTGCGTCCGCGATGGGGCCAATCTCTCGTTACATGGAGTCGGAGGTAAAGCGAACCTTCGGACGAGGGGCGAAGTATGTGCCGGGGGACAACCCGGTCCCTGATCTTCTTGTGGATCCGGACGACATGCTGATGGTGGAGCCCCCCTGTCATCCCTTTGAGCCGCTGAAAGTCGATGAGAGCTGGAGGGATCCGATCCACTGCCTCGTCTGCGGTGAGAGGTTCGTCGTTGACTAGGTCCCCAAGTGGTCCCCGTGGCATCGGTACAGGCGTTGACGTGGCACTGGGGGCGATGAAAGACAAAAGCCGCCTGACCTGGGCTTTCACCCAAGTCAAGCGGCTTCTGTGTCCGTCGGGCTGACAGGATTTGAACCTGCGACCCCTTGACCCCCAGTCAAGTGCGCTACCAAACTGCGCCACAGCCCGGACCCGCACTCGCTGAGTGCGTGAGAAGTACTCTAGCGCGCCCTCCGAACGGCCGTGCAAGCAGGGTCCCCGGTCCTCCTGACCTGCGGAAACCTGCCAGGAGGACCAGGACTCGCGATCAAGCCGGGTTGGCTGCGTGGGTCAAGGTCTGCCACGCCACGAACAGGTTGTTCGAGCCCGCCGGGCGCTGGCGGTCCGTCAACGTCTGTGTGTTCGCCATCGCGATGCCCATGCGCGTGTTGAGCGCGTTGAAGCCCACCTCCGTCACCGGGCCGAGGCCCAGGTTGAGGTGCCCCGCACACAGCCACGAGGGCACCGCCGCTCCCAGCTGGTACTTCGACTGGAAGCCCAGCGCCTGGCGCAGGCGGGTGCCGACGTCCGTCGGGTACACGTCCTGGCCCTGGATGCGGAGGGTCTCCGCCACGTCCGCTATGGCCGCTATGCCGTAGCCCGTGTGGGTGAAGTCGCGGCAGGTTTCCTGGGTGAGGCCGTCCACGAAGGTCGACTGGCCTTGCCAATAGCTCACGATCTGGTCGCGGGAGGAGAGGCCGCTGCCCGGGACCGTCTTGGGCACGGCGCCGTCCGAAGCGAGGTAGACGTACGCCGCCACGCGGTTGCGGTAACGGGTCACTGCCTTGTCGAAGCTTGTCTTGTCCTCGAGGAACACCGAGATGCCGACCGCGGCCTCCATCATGGACAGTTCCCAGTTTCCGTTGCTGTTGCTGCCGTTGATCACCTTGCTCAGGTAGACATTGCGCAGCATCGTCCCGAAACGGCCCGCGTTCGGCCAGCTCGAATACGTGTACTTGATGATCTCCGCCGCCCGCGGCCACGATGAGCCCGCCCAGCCCGTTTGCAGCGGCGCGTTGCTGTTCGTGTGGCTCGTGATCACCGCCGACCACGCGTCCATCAGGGCGATCGCCTTTTGCGCGTAACGCGCGTCGCCCGTGATGTACCAGATCAGTGCGTCCGTGTACGCCGCTATCGCGTCTTCGCGCTCGTCCGTGCAGCCGTAGTCGGGGTTCGAATACGGGCCGCATTCGACCACCGCGCGGGGTTTCGGCGTCCGCGACAGGGACGCGTACGCACTGCTCCGCACCTGGTCGTACGCGGCCTTCCACGGCTGGGTGCCGGCGGTCACCTTGGCCTTGACGAAGTCCAGTTGGGGACGGCTCACCAGTACGCCCGGGTGGGTGAACGTCGCCGGGGCCGCCGGGGCCGGGGTGGCCAGCGTCCCCAGCAGCAGGGGGACCAGCGCGAAGACCGTGCGGAAGCGGGACATGGCTCTCCTCGAGACGACGGTGTCTGGGGGCGCGCGCCGGCTCAGTGTCATGGTCCAGACCATCGCGGGTCAAGCTCCAAAAAAGTGTTCAGCCCGCTGAACAGGGGTGTTCAGCGGGCTGAACGAAACCTCAGCCGAGCCCGGCGGTCACCGCGTTCATCAACGCGCCGGTGTCGCCCGACATCTCCCACGCCATCACGCCGAGCAAGCCGCGCGACTTGAGCCACGTGGTCTTCAGCCCGATCGACCAGGCGTCGTCGAACGTCCACCACTGGCCGCCGTTGCCCGTGTAGCAGGAGGTCGCGACCGCCGCCGTGTCGTGGTGGACCGTGCAGCCCGGCACGCCCGCCACCAGGTTCGCGTACCCGCGGGTGCCCGCTTCCTCGGCGAACTGGCCCGGCGCCGCGCCGGTCGCCGACTGCCACTCGCCGCTCTTGCCGCCGTCGGCGACACCCTGCCAGCCGCGGCCGTAGAACGCCAAACCGAGCGTCAGCCGCCGCGGGTCGACGCCCGCGTTCGTGTACGCGTTGATCGCGCTTTCCGCACTGAAGTGGAAGTTGTACGGGTCGTCCGCGTCGGCGTACAGGTTGCCTTGGTGGCCGGTGCGGTTCGGCTCCCACGAATTGTCGCTGCCCGACCCGTGGAAGTCGTAACCCTGCACGTTCGCGACGTCCAAATAAGTGAAGATCTTGGACAGGTCCCAGCCCGAAGCGACCTTCGCCGGGTCCGCCGGGGTGAACGCGTGCAGCTGGTACCGCTTGCCGGTCGTCGCGCCGTAGGAGTCCAGCTGCGTGCGGAACTCCGCCATCAGCGCGGTCAAGTTGGCCTTGTCGTTCGGCTCCAGTGGTTGCCCGGGTGACCGTCAGCGCTGGCGGGCCACTCCCAGTCGAGGTCGATCCCGTCGAAGATGCCGGCCGCGGTGCCCGGCCCGCCCGCGCCGCCGTAGGCCGCGATGTTGCCCTTGAGCCACGTGTCCACACAGGACGAGACGAACTTCTTGCGCGAGGCGTCGGTGGCCGCGACGTCGGAGAAGTACTTCGAATACGTCCAGCCGCCGAGCGAAACCAGCACCTTGAGGTTCGGGTGCTTCGCCTTGAGCTTCTTGAGCTGGTTGAAGTTGCCGCGCAGCGACTCCCAGCCGGTGTCGGCCACGCCGTCGACCGACTGCGCCGCCGCGAACGGCCGCGAGTAGTCCGCCTCGGCGTCACCGGCGCCGTCGCCCTGGCTGGGGTCCTGCGGGTTGGCCGTGGTGCCCTTGGTGACCCCGGACAGGCAGGTCAGGTTCACCGGATCGATGTTCTCGAACGCGTACAGCAGGTGCGTCAGCTTCGCCGCCGCCCCCGAAGTCTCCAGGTTCTTCACGAAGAACTGGCGCCCGTAAATGCCCCACTGCACGAAATAGCCGACTTTCGCGTAGCCGGAAACGATGTCGCCGGTCTTCGCGGTGACGGCCGCACTCGGCGCCGAAACGTTGTCGTAGCCATCGCGGGCGCGCACCGTGAAGGTGTACGAAGTGGACGGTGCCAGCCCGGTCACCACCGCTGCCGTCGTGGTCACCGTCGTGGCCAAAGTGGACCCGCGATAGACGTCGTAGCCGACCACGACGGTGTTGTCGGTCGATGCGGTCCACGCGAGGGAGACGCTGCCCGCATCGGCGGCCGTCGAGCGCAGCCCGGCCGGCGCGGACGGTGGCTGCGTGTCATCGGACGGATTGTTGGTGGTCACCGCGAGCGCCGCGCTCGCCGGAGAGGTGGTCCCCTTGGCGTCCTTCGCTTTCACCGTGAACGAGTAGGCCGTGCCCGGAGCGAGCCCGGAAACCGTGGCGCTCGTCCCCGTCACCGACGCGGCCAGGGAAGCCCCCTGGTAGACGTCGTACCCGGTCACCGGAAGCGAACCGGCGGCCGATGCGTTCCAGGCCAGCGCGACCGTCTTGGTCGTCTTCGCGACCAGGCGCAGGTTCGCCGGCGCGCCCGGCGGGGTGTCCGGTGAACCGTCGCAATTGGCGTTGTCCACGCGGCACTGCGTCGGCGTCGCCGCGGCGCTGAGCCGGAAAGCCGGGCTGTACGGGTAGGTGGTCCGGCCCGGCGCCAGCGTCGCGATGTAGTAGGCGGGGGTCAGCGTGACCTGGGTGCCGTTCTGCGTCACCGTGCCGTTTTCGCCGGTCGAAGCGGTGACGCCGGCGGGGAGCGTGAAGGTGATCGCCCAGTTGGTCACCGACGTGGTTCCGGTGTTGGCGACGGTGTAGGTGCCGGTGGTGCCGTTCATCGCCAGGGTGGCGGTCAGCGAACCGGCTGCGGCGGCGGGTGGCGCGAGCGCCGCGGTGCCACCGAGCGCGATGAGCAAGGCGGCGAGTGCGGAGCGTAGTCGTGCAGGGGTGCGTCTCATGGCGGTTCTCCAAGCGGCACGAGGCGGGGACGATGTGGTCTAGACCACATCGAATGTAAGCCGGCGCGAGGAGAACCGCGCACGCCCGAACGGCGGCAACCGGTGTCCGAACGGACTGTTAACGCCCCGCGAAGGTCGCTTTTCCCGGTCCGTCGGCGAGGAACGACTTCACCGCGTTGCGGAGGTCCTCGGTCTCGAAGAGCTCGGCCGCGATCGTCGTGATGTGGGCGTTCGCCTCGGGGACGCCGCCGGCCGAGAAGTGGTCGAGGACGCGCTTGGTCGCCGCGTGGGCGCGGGTCGGTCCCTCGGCCAGCCGGCGCGCGAAGGCCCTCGCGGCTTCGTCGAAGCCCTCACCCGGCAGGACGCGGTTGACGACGTTCCAGCGCTCCAGCGTCGCGGCGTCGTAGGTGTCGCCGGTCATCACGAACTCCTTGGCGCGCCCGACGCCGGCCCGCGCGGCGAGCCGCTGGGTGCCGCCCATGGTCGGCGTCAGGCCCACGACCTTCTCGACCAGGCCGAACTTCGCGCGGTCGGCGGCGAGGATGAGGTCGCAGGCCACGGCCACCTCGAACGCCCAGGTCAGGCACAGGCCGTGCGCGGCGAACACCGTCGGGAACGGCAGCGCCGCGATCCGGTCCGGCACCGCGAGCATCTCGTCGAAGAGCACTTTCGCCTCGGCGGGCGAGCCCTGGGCGTCGAACAGCGAGACGTCGACGCCGCCGCTGACGATCTTGCCTTCGGCGCGGATCAGCAGCGCCCGCGCGGGTTCGGCCTCCAGCGCGCCGATCGCCGAGGCGAGCGAGGACTGCAGCGAAGCCGTGTAGAGGTTCAACGGCGGAGCGTCGACGGTCAGGACGGCGAGCCCGCCGTCACGATCGAGGCGGACCTGCTCAGTCATTGCTCACCCTGCTTCTTCGGCTTCGACGATGTCGTCCCAATACTGCTGGGCCTCTGGGCGCCAGTCGACGTGTTTGTGATGGAACAGTTCCGCCGCTTTCGTCCCGCTCCACTTCGCCGGCAGGAGCTCGGCGGGCAGCTGCGGGTCGAGGAACGGGAACCGCCGCCACTCGTGGACCAGCTCGGTCTGCGCGCGCAGCACCGCGCGGCCGCCGGTCGGGTGCAGGCCGGTGAAGCGATCGATGAAGTCCTCGTAGCGGTCTTTCAGCTCGGTCAGGTCCCACGACCGGGCGACCATGGACTCCTGCTCGCCGACCTCGCCGTACGCGGCGGTGAACGACATCGCCTGCGCCTCCAGGCCCAGGTCGTTGACGATCTGCTGGGCCTCGCGCTGGCGGGACAGGTCCGGGCTGACCCACACGCCGGCGACCGGCGAGCCGAAGCCCGCCCAGGTCAGCCGGGTGCGCAGCCGGTGCCGGAGGTCGCGCTTGGCCTCCGGCACGGAGACGATCAGCATCAGCCACTGCCCGTTCCAGCTGCGTTCCTCGCGGCCGAACGCGTAGATCCGGTCGGCGCCCTCGGTCAGCAGCCGGCGCCCCGGCGGGGTCAGCGACCAGCGCACGCGGCGCCCGACGCGTTCGGAGACCACCCAGCCCTCGGCGGCCGAGCGGGCCAGCGCCTGCCGCGCGGACTTCTCCTCGATGTCGAGGATGCCCAGCACCTCGACGAGCATCGACGTCCAGACCGGTTTGTCGCGCGGCAGCGCGTACTCGCCGAGGACGGTCATCAGCAGCGACCGCGCGCTGGCGTGACTGACCTCGCGGCGCCGGCTCACCGTGGGCCGTGGCGCGGACGATCGGCCTTCCCTCGGCTTCGGCCTGCGGCCGAGGGTGACCGGGGGAGCGGGCTCGCCCATGCTGTTCACCGACCTCACTGTGTTATGGCACTGACAGGCTGTGGGACTGACAACCGAACAGGGTACCCACAGTGAGTGATCAAAGCGCCACGGGACACACACAGCCGGTGGTTTGACCTTGATCTGACAGTTCGCGACGACGTCGTAGACTCGGCTACCTCATGAGCGCAACTCTCGTCGCGAAGGACCTGGCCGCCGGCCACGGTGACCGCACCCTCTTCTCCGGCCTCGATCTCGTCGTCGCGCCCGGGGACGTCGTCGGCCTGGTCGGAGTCAACGGCGCCGGCAAGTCGACCCTCCTGCGGACCCTCGCCGGGCTCGCGAAGCCGGACAGCGGCGAGGTGCGGCTGAACCCGCCCGCCGCGACCGTCGGGCACCTGCCGCAGGAGCCGGAACGCCGCGAAGGCGAGTCGGTGCGGGCCTTCCTGGCGCGGCGCACCGGCGTCTCGGCGGCGCAGGCCGACCTCGATTCGGCGACCGACGCGCTGACGGCGGGCTCCGCGGGCGCGGACGACCAGTACGCGACGGCGCTCGACCGGTGGCTCGCCCTCGGTGGCGCCGATCTCGACGACCGGGCCGCCGAAGTGGCCGCGGACCTCGGCCTGGCCGTGGACCTGGACCAGCCGATGACGTCGCTCTCGGGCGGCCAGGCGGCGCGCGCGGGGCTCGCTTCGCTGCTGCTGAGCCGCTACGACGTCTTCCTGCTCGACGAGCCGACGAACGACCTCGACCTGGACGGCCTGGCCCGGCTGGAGCGGTTCGTCTCGGGCCTGCGCGCGGCGACCGTGCTGGTCAGCCACGACCGCGAGTTCCTGGCCCGGACCGTCGACCGCGTCGTCGAGCTGGACCTGGCCCAGCAGCAGGTGAACGTCTACGGCGGCGGGTACGAGGCGTACCTCGAGGAGCGCGAAGTCGCCCGGCGGCACGCGCGCGAGGAGTACGAGGAGTTCGCCGACACGAAGGCGTCGCTCGAGGCGCGCGGGCGGATGCAGCGGGCGTGGATGGAGAAGGGCGTCAAGAACGCCCGCCGGAAACAACCCGACAACGACAAGGCAGCGCGCAAGTTCCGCTCGGAAGCCACGGAGAAGCAGGCGTCGAAGGCGCGGCAGACCGACCGGATGATCGAGCGCTTGGAGGTCGTCGAGGAGCCGCGCAAAGAGTGGGAGCTGCGGATGGAGATCGCCGCGGCCCCGCGGGCGGGCGCGGTGGTCGCGACTTCGCGTGGGGCGGTGGTCCGGCGGGGTGGGTTCACGCTCGGGCCGGTCGACCTGCAGATCGACTGGGCGGACAAGGTCGCGATCACCGGGGCGAACGGGTCGGGCAAGTCGACGCTCCTGGCGGCGCTGCTCGGCCGGGTGCCCCTGGACTCGGGCGCCACCGCGCTGGGGCCGGGTGTGGTGGTCGGCGAGGTCGACCAGGCTCGGCGGCTGTTCCTGGGTGATGTCCCGCTGTTTTCGGCGTTCGCTCGTGAGGTGCCGGAGCTGGCGGATGCGGAGGTGCGGACGCTGCTGGCGAAGTACGGCTTGAAGGCGGCACACGTCCTGCGCTCGGCGGCGACGCTCTCGCCGGGGGAGCGGACGCGGGCTGCGCTGGCTTTGCTGCAGGCGCGGGGGGTGAACTTGCTCGTGCTGGACGAGCCGACCAACCATCTGGACTTGCCGGCGATCGAGCAGCTGGAGGCGGCGCTGGACAAGTACCCGGGGACGCTGTTGTTGGTGACGCATGATCGGCGGATGCTTGATGCTGTGCAGGTGACGCGTCGGTTGGTGGTCGAGGGTGGGAAGGTCAGCGAGGTGTGACCTTTGGTGGGGTTGCGGCTCTGGTCTTCGGTGGTGTGAGCGGTGCTCTCGGTTTGGAGCACTGTGTTGAGGGTGGTTGTGAGCGGTGCTCTCGCCGGTGAGCGGTGCTGGCTGTTGGGGCGTGAGCAGTGCTCTCGAGAGTGAGCGGTGGCGGCTGTTGAGTGTGAGCGGTGCTCTCGGCGGTGAGTGGCGGCGGTTTTCGGGCGTGAGCAGTGCTCTCGAGAGTGAGCGGTGTCGGCTGTTGAGTGTGAGCAGTGCTCTCGCCGGTGGGCGGTGGCGGCCGCTGGGCGTGAGCGGTGCTCTCGACAGTGAGCGATGCTCGCTGTGGAGGCGAGAGCGGTGCTCTCAAATTTGAGCGCCGCGTTCCGTTGCGAGCGCGGCGTGGTGTGGCGTGGTGTGTGAGCAGTGCTCTCGGGTGCAGGAGTTGCGTGCGTGAGCAGTGCTCGCGGATGTGAGCGCTGCATGCCGTGGAATGTGAGCACTGCTCTCAAGTGTGAGCGCTGCGCTCTGTGAGAAGTGAGCAGCGCTCTCGGCCGTGAGCGCTGCTGCAGGTGGGGTGAGCGGCGGCCTTGGCGGTGAGTGGTGCTGGCGAGCGTGGCGTCCTGTGGAATGTGAGCAGTGCTCTCGGATAAGAGCGCTGCGTGCTGCCGGGGTGTGAGCGGTGCTCTCGGATCTGAGCGCCTGCCGCAGTCGCGCGTGAGCGGTGCTCTCGGATGTGAGCGCTGGTCGCGCGCGGCGGGTGAGCGGTGCTCTCGCGGGAGAGCGCTGCTCAGCCCTTTGTCGCCCCGCCGGTCAGGCCCTTCACGAACTGCTTCTGCAACGCCAGGTAAAAGATCAACACCGGCAGCGTCGCCAGGAACATCAGCGCGAACACGCTCCCCAGGTCCGCCTGGTACTGGCCGATCGACCGGTAGATGCCCGTCGTGATCGTCGTTCCCTGGCCGGGGCCCAAGATGATCAGCGGGTCGATGAAGTCGTTCCAGATCCACACGCCCAAGAAGATCAACACCGAGGCCGTTGCCGGGCGCAACAGGGGGAACACCACTCGCCAGAACACCTGCATGCGGCTCGCGCCGTCGAGCAGGGCGGCCTCCTCCAGTTCCACCGGGACGCTGCGGATGAACCCCGTGAACACGAAGACCCCGAACGGCACGTAGTACCCGACGTTGAAGAGGATCAGGCCCTGGAGTGTCGCCATCAAGTGGGTCACCCGCAGGACGTCGGTGATCGGGATCAAGATCACCTGGGGCGGGATCATCAAGCCGGCCAAGAGGACCAGGGTGAGGACCTTCGTCCACCGCTTGCCCGAGCGCGCCAAGTAGTGGCCGAGCATCGCGGACAGCACCGTCAGGACCAGGATCGACAACACCGTCACGACGATGCTGTTCGTCAGGCTGACCCAGAACAGCCCGTCCGGGCGGGTCAGCACCGCGTGGATGTTCGCCAGCGTCGGCGGCAGCGGCAGTGACGCCGGCTCCTTCGCGATCAGCTCGCCCCGCTTGAACACGTTGGCCAGCACCAAGTACAGCGGCACGAAGAAGACCGCACTGACGAGAAGAGCAACCGCGGGCCGGGCAACGGAACGAGGACGGGAACCGGGACGAGGGCGGGACAGGGTCACAGGTCCACCTCCCGGCGGCGGAGGAAGTTCAGCACCACCGTCGTCACCAGCGCCACGATCACCAGCATCAGCACCGCCATCGCGGACGCGTAACCGACGTGGTTCGAGTCGAACCCCGTCTGCAGGACGTCGAACGCGATCGTGGCCGTGGCGCCGGAACCCGGGCCTCCGTTGGTGATCACCTTGACGTAGTCGTAGGTCTTGAACGCCGAGATCAGCAGCACCACCGTGTTGATCGTCAGCGACGGCGCCAGCAGCGGCCACGTCACCGCGCGGAACCGGCGCCACGGCCCCGCGCCGTCGATCTCCGCCGCCTCCAGCAGCTCCGGCGGAATCCCCTGCAGCCCGGCCAGGTAGACCACGACGCAGAACCCGAGCATCTGCCAGCACACGATCGACGCGACCGAGTACAGCGCCAGGTCCGGATCGGACAGCCAGCCCGGCGGGTGCGAGACACCCAGGCCGCGCAACAGGCTGTTGAGCGGCCCGCGGTCGTCGAGCAACCGGGACCAGACGATCGACACCACGACCGAGCTGAGGATCACCGGGGTGAAGAACACGCTCCGCAAAGCGTTGTACAGCCAGCCTTTCCGGTCCAGCAGCAGCGCCACGCCGAGCCCGAGGACATTGGGGACGATCACCACGATCACCGTCAGGATCGTGGTCACCCGCAGCGCGGTGAGAAACTGCGAATCGGTGAACAGCAGGCGGTAGTTGTCGAAGCCGACGAACTTCACCGGGGGGTGGAACGGGTTGTAGTTCGTCAGGCTGTACCCGAAGCTGATCAGGATCGGCGCCATCACGAAACACAGGTACACGAGCACGCCCGGCGCGCCGAACGACGCGAAGTGCGCCAGCCGCGGCAGGACCGGCCGGCGTCGGCGGCGGCGCGGGGCCACGGGGCGGGGCGGGGCCGGGGGAGCGGCGACGGCGGTCAAGGACGTCAGCCCGCCTTCGCCCACTCGGTGTCCAGGAAGGCGCACGCGTCGGCCACGGACTTGCGGCCCGTGATCACGTCCTGGGCGGCCTGGTCCACCTTGTCCTTCATCCCCGGCAGCAGCCCGTCGTCGGCGGTTTCCCAGCGGAACGCGTGCACCACGGCGTTCTGCTGCACGGCCTGGGTGTAGAGGTCGTAGCCGGCCTTGAACGTCGCCCCGACGCCGGACGGCGGCGTGTAGCCCTTGATCGCCGGGAAGAGGCCGTCGGCCTTCACGGAGGCGTCCAGCTGGTCCTTGTCGAGCTGGAAACCGAGGGCGAACTTCCGCGCGGCGTCGAGGTTCGCGGCCTTGGCGTTGACGATCATGCCGCCGCCGGTGTAGGCGGGGACGACGAGTTTTCCGTCCTCGGTGGGGAAGTTGAAGACGCCGACCTCGAAGTCGTGCTTCTTCGAGTCGGCGTTGGCGGCGAACCAGTTGCCCATCGGGTACATCGCGCTCTGGCCGTCGAGGAACGCCTGCTCGGTCGCCGCGTAGTCGCGGGACACGCTGGTCTTGTCCACGTACTCCTTCGCCGCGAGGTCGGCGAGCTTCGCAAACGCGTGCTGGAACGCGGGATCGGCGAACTTCACCTTGTCCTGACGCCGCTGGGTGAGCCAGTCCGGCATCGTGTTGTAGACCTCGGTGCTGACCAGCCCGGAAAGGATCATCGACGACGGGAAGCCGTCCTTGCCGCCGCCGATGGTGAACGGCGCGTAGCCCTTGTCCTTGAGCTTGCCGGCGTCGGTGACGAGCTCGTCCCACGTCTTCGGCGGCGCCGCGATGCCCGCGTCGGCGAACATCTTCTTGTTGTAGTAGATCGGCGGGATGGTCTGGGTGTTCGCCGGCAGCTGGTAGTACTTGCCGTTCACCGGGTTGGCCTGCGGGAACTGGAAGTCCTTCAGCTCCTCGGGCGTCCACGCGTAGAGGTTGCCCGCCTCGGCGAAACCGGCCGAGTCGACGGCGATCATCACGTCGGGGAACTGGCCGGACTGCAGGAGCTGCTTCGCGTACGACGTCCGGCCGTCGGCGGTCGGGGCGACGAGCTTCTTGACCTTGACACCCGGGTTCTTGTCCGTGACGCGCTTGATGGCGGCGTCCCAGTAAGCGGGGGTGAGGTTCGGGGTCTCGAACGTCAGGAAGGTGATCTCCGCATCGCCGCCACCGCCGGTGTTCGACCCGACCGAGCACGCGCTCACCGCCAGGAGCGCCACTGCTCCCAGCGCCAGGAACCTTCTCATGACCGCCGCCTTCCGTCACCCACCATATGTGATGTATGAGGCATTCGATCGGACGTTTACCGGAGTGTCAAGCGTCGAATGCCGTCGAAAGTGCGGTTGATGCGGCGATAGATCAGATCTTTAACCGGTTGAGGCGGACGACTCTGCTGGCGAAGTCGCCGGTCGGGAGGCCGGGCGGCAGTCCGCGGGCGAGCAGCACGGCGCCGCTGTGCGCCGTCCCGGAAGCCGGATCCAGGTACCGGTGAGCGGGATCGAGGCCGGCCAGCCGCAGCGGCCGCTCCGGCTCGCCGAAGTGCGCGGCCTGCCGGTACTCGAACACGACCACGCGATCGCCGAGCACGTACTGGAGCGCGGTGACGCCGTCGTCGACCGGCGGCCGGAGCCGGTACAGCGCGCCGTGCTGCACGACCGGCCGGATGTCCTTGTAGAGCGCCACGAGGTCCCGGGCCGCCGCGAGCTCGCCGGCGGGCCAGTGCACGACGTCGCCGCCGAGGCCGAGCACGCCGGCCATGGCGACGTGGAACCGGAACGCGAGCGGCACCGAGCGGGCCGTCACGAAATTGGGGTTGTCGGTGACCCAGGCCGACATCGCGCGGGCGGGGTAGAGCTGGCCGTACCCGTGCTGGATCCGCAGCCGGTCGAGCGCGTCGGTGTTGTCGGAGGTCCAGACCTGGTCGGTGCGGGCCAGGACGCCGAGGTCGATCCGCCCGCCGCCGCCCGCGCAGGACTCGATCCGCAGGCCGGGGTGGTCCGCGCGCAGCCGGTCGAGCAGCGCGTACACCGCGCGGGTGTGCTCGACCCACAGCCGGTCCTGGTCGCTTTCGCCGGGCCAGCCCGCTTCGCTGAACGGCCGGTTCATGTCCCACTTGAGGAAGTCGACGCCGTGCTCGCCGACGAGCCGGTCGAGCCACTCGTGCGCCCACTCGGCGACGTCCGGGCGCGCGAAGTTGAGCACCAGCTGCCGCCGCAGCTCCGAGCGTCGCCGGTGCGGGTGGTGCAGCACCCAGTCCGGGTGGGCGCGGTAGATGTCGCTGTCGGGGTTGACCATCTCGGGCTCGACCCAGATGCCGAACCGCATCCCGAACCCGTGCACGGCGTCGACCAGCGGTTTCAATCCGTCGGGGAACCGTGCGCGGTTGACCTGCCAGTCGCCGAGCCCGGCGTGGTCGCCGGTGCGGGCGCCGAACCAGCCGTCGTCCATCACGAACAGCTCGACGCCGAGCGCCGCCGCCCGCTCGGCCAGCGCGCGCTGCCCGGCCTCGGTGACGTCGAATCCGGTGGCCTCCCACGAGTTGTAGAGCACCGGACGCAGTTCGTCCGCGTGCGGCAGGACGTGCGCGAGGACGTAGGCGTGCCACGCACGGCTCGCCGCGCCGAACCCGCCGTCGGTGTACAGCCCGGCGTAAACCGGCGTGGTCAGCGGCCGGCCCGGTCCGACGCGGTGGACGACGCCGTCCTGGCCGAAACCGCCGCTGACCGTCAGCCGCCCGGTCGACGACCGGGTGGTCGTCAGGCGCCACGACCCGCTCCAGGCCAGCGCGACGCCGTAGACCTCGCCGTGGCGCTCGGTCGCCGTGCCGTCGTCGACCATCACCCAGGGGTTGGCGTGGTGACCGGTGATCCCGTGCCGGCTCCCGAAGCCGGTTTCGCCGTGCGGCACACTCACGCGGCGCAGCTGCGTCTCCGCCGCCCAGCGGCCGGTGACGTGGCTCAGCCGGTAGTCCTCGAAGAGCGGCACCGCCCAGGTGGCCGAGTCGGCCCGGACGACCTCGACGTCGGTGTCGGCGCTCAGCTCGGTCCAGCGTTCGAGGACGGCGCCGCGGAGCCGGTAGTGCAGGGTGATCCGCAGCGGGTAGTGCCGGTCCGCGAAGAACAGGCGCAGGTGCTCGCCGGTGATGTCGTGGTTCTCGTACCGCCATTCGAGGGCCCGCGTCCCGTCGGCGAAGCGGACCTGCAGGGCGGGCGTCCAGTACCGGGTGCCGCCGTCGGCGGCGAGTTCGGCGAGTCCCTCGTTCGGGTCGTTGAAGCCGTCCCACCAGGGAAGCGTTTTCGCGGACAGCTCGAGGACTTCGGCGTCGGACAGCGCGGGGCCCCAGTGGACGTGGGTCGGGACGTCGTCTTCGTCCAGCCGCAGCGCGTACGTGCTCGACTCGCCGGTGAGCACCCAGGTGCGGTGGTCGTCGAGGAAGCTGATCCCGGCCATGCGGGACATCCTGCTCACCGGCGTGGCCGCCGCCAAGGGATGTCCCGCTCACCGGTCAGGGACGGTCGGTGACGTACCCGCCCATCGTCTTGAAGTACTCGTGCGCGGGCAGTTCGGTCCCGTCGGCGGTGCGGACGCGCTCGACGAGCAGGCCGGGGGACCGGCCGCGCCGGGCGTCCGGCCCGGCGACGATCACCACGCCGTCGCCCTCGCGGATGAAGATCCGGCCCGGCGTGCCGCCGTAGTGGCCTTGCGAGACCGACGCCTTCAGGATCCGCAGCTCTTCGCCGCGGTGGTAGGCGAACGCGTTCGGATACGGG
This sequence comes from Amycolatopsis sp. CA-126428, assembly GCF_002904335.1. Classification (GTDB taxonomy): domain Bacteria; phylum Actinomycetota; class Actinomycetes; order Mycobacteriales; family Pseudonocardiaceae; genus Amycolatopsis. The sequence continues at coordinate 31,775 of NZ_PPHF01000147.1, forward strand.
TCCGACAGCGCGCGGACGAACCGCTCGAGGTCGGCGGGCGGCAGGGTCCAGTCGATCAGGCTGTCCCGCTTGGCCCGCTTGTGGAAGAAGCTGGCCTTCGACCGGTCCTGCGGCACCGGCGTGTAGCCGGTCTCGATCAGGGAGATGGCCTCGGCGGTGATCGGCGCGATGAGGTCGACCGTGCGGTGGAAGAGGTCGGTCGTGGTGTCGGACGGCCCGACCGGGATCGCGCGCTGCAGCACGATGTCGCCGGCGTCGAGCTCGCCGTCCATCATGTGGGCGGTGACGCCGACCTCGGGCTCGCCGTTGATCATGGCCCAGATGAGCGGCGAGAAGCCCGCGTACGCCGGCAGCAGTGAGTCGTGGATGTTCAGGGTGCCGTGGCGCGGCAGTTCGAAGATCTCCGGCGGCAGCCAGGTGCGCCAGTTGTTCGCCACGATCAGGTCGAGGTCGGCGGCCTTCAGTTCGGCCAGCAGTTCGGCGTCGTCCGGGCGGTTGCGCAGGAGGACCGGGATGCCGTTCTCCTCGGCGAGGTCGGCGACCGAGTCCGCCCAGATCCGCTCGTAGGCGTGGTCGCTCTTCGGGTGCGTGACCACGAGGGCGACCTCGTGACCGGCGTCGATGAGCGCCCGCAGGGTCCGGTGCCCCCAGGTCTGGTAGCCGAACATCGCCACGCGCATTTCGAGAGTGCCTTTCATGATCGGGGACGAACATCACCACGAACGTACTAGGCGAGGCTCGCCTAAGTTAGGTTAGGGTTCCCTGAACCGTACCGGAGCGCGCGAGGGAGCAACATGACTGCAGAGGTCCCGATCTACGACATCGTCGGCGTGGGCTTCGGACCGTCGAACCTGGCCCTCGCGATCGCCCTCGCCGAGCACAACGCCGGTTCCGGTGAGCCGGTGACGGCGCACTTCCTCGAGCGGCAGCCGCGCTTCGGCTGGCACCGCGGGATGTTGATCGAGACCGCGACCATGCAGGTGTCGTTCCTCAAGGACCTGGTCACCATGCGGAACCCGACCAGCGAGTTCAGCTTCCTCAGCTACCTGCACGCCGCCGGGCGGCTGGTCGACTTCATCAACCACAAGAACCTCTTCCCGCTGCGGGTCGAGTTCCACGACTACTTCGAGTGGGCGGCCGCCAAGGTCGACGACGTCGTCTCCTACGGCACCGAGGTCGGCTCGGTGACACCGGTGTACGACGGGTCCGAAGTCGCGTACTTCGACGTCCGGGCCTCGGACGGCTCCTGCCTGCGCGCCCGGAACCTGGTGATGGGCACGGGTCTGCGGCCGCAGCTGCCCGAGGGCGTCACCGCCGGGGCCCGGATCTGGCACAACAGCGAACTGCTGTTCCGCGTGGACGCGCTGCGCGGTGCCGACCCGAAGCGGTTCGTCGTGGTCGGGGCCGGCCAGAGCGCGGCCGAGGTCGCCGCGTTGCTGCACGAAGAGTTCCCCCGCGCCGAGGTGTGCGCGGTGTTCGCCCGCTACGGCTACAGCCCGGCCGACGACAGCTCGTTCGCCAACCGCATCTTCGACCCGGACGCCGTCGACCAGTTCTACCGCGCGGGCGAGCCGGTGAAGGACCGCCTGATGCGCTACCACGGCGCGACGAACTACTCCGCCGTCGACGTCGACCTGATCGACGAGCTCTACCGGCGGGTCTACCGCGAGAAGGTGCTGGGCGTGGAACGGTTGCGGCTGTTCAACGTTTCGCGCCCGGTCGAGGTGACCGACAGCGGAACGGTGACGGTCGAGTCCCTGACGACGGGCGAGCGCACGGTCCTGGACGCCGACGCGGTCGTCTACGCCACGGGGTACCGGCCCGCGGACCCGACGCCGCTGCTCGGCGAGCTGGGCCCGCGGTGCCTGCGCGACGAGTCCGGGCGCCTGCGGGTGGAGCGCGACTACCGGCTGGCGACAGAATTCCCGCTGCGCGGCGGGATCTACCTGCAGGGCGGCACCGAGCACACGCACGGCATCACGTCGTCGCTGCTGTCGAACACCGCGGTGCGGGTGGGGGAGATCCTGCAGTCCGTCGTGGACCGCCGGGTGGTCGCGGAGCCGGCCGGGAAGTTCGCCGTCAGCGTGCGGTGAGCTGTTCCCGCAGGATGTCGCCGTGGCCGGTGTGGCGGGCGAGCTCCTCGATCAGGAACAGGTAGACGAACCTGAGGGTGACCTCGCCGACGACCGGGTGCGTCCAGCGGTCGTCGAGCGAGAAACCCGCCGCGATCTCGCGGGAGCGCGCGCTGGTGCGTTCGTACTCGGCGATCACGTCGGCGACCGTTTCTTCGTCGGCGACCACGAAACTGGGGTCCCCGGGGGTCGAGGGCCCGTCGATCTCGGCCTCGTCGAGCCCGGCGATGAGCCACTGGAACCAGCGGCGCTCGGCGACGGCGGCGTGCTTCACCAGGGCGATCGGCGTGGTCAGGGACGGGACCAGCCGACGCCGGGCATCCGCTTCGGACAGCCCGCGCGCGTTCTCGACGAGCGCGAGGCGGCCGCGGTCGAGCATGGCCTCCAGCAGTTCGCGTTCGGGGCCGGTGGTCTTTTCGGGCAGCGCGTACACGGCAGTCAGCTTCCTGGGTGGGGGAGTTTCGGCCGGATCGGTCCTCGGAGACGGTGGAGACGGTGAGGAAGGCCGGGCCCCAGGATAGCGCTAGTGCACCGGCGCCGGGTGGTGACGGCTGATCGGGATCACCATCGGCGTCCCGCTCACCGGGTCCGGGGCGACCTGGCAACGGACGTCGAAGACCTCCTCGACCAGGTTCTCCGTGATCACCGACGCCGGCTCGCCGGAGGCCACCACGCGGCCCGCCTTCATCGCGATCACGTGGTCGGCGTACCGGCACGCCTGGGGGAGGTCGTGCAGCACCATCACCACCGTGCGGCCCTCGGCGCGGTTGAGGTCGACGACCAGGTCGAGCACGTCGATCTGGTGGGCGAGATCGAGGTACGTCGTCGGCTCGTCGAGCAGCAGCACCGGCGTGCCCTGCGCGACCGCCATCGCGATCCACGCGCGCTGGCGCTGGCCGCCGGACAGCTCGTCCACCGGGCGGCCGGCGAGGTCCAGCAGCGAGGTGGCCTCCAGCGCCGCGCGGACCGCGTCTTCGTCCGATGTGGACCATTGGCGCCACCAGCTCTGGTGCGGGGCGCGGCCGCGGCCGACGAGGTCGGCCACCGTCATGCCCTCGGGCGCCACCGGGGACTGCGGCAGGATGCCCAGCTGCTGGGCGACCTGGCGGGTCGGCAGGTCGTGGATCGACCGGCCGTCCAGGTACACCCCGCCCGCCTTCGGCGTGAGCAGCCGGGCCAGCGTGCGCAGCAGCGTCGACTTGCCGCACGCGTTCGGCCCGACGATCGCGGTGATCTTCCCGCCCGGGATGTCGAGGTCGAGACCGTCGATGACGACCCGGTCGTCGTAGGCGACGCGCAGGTCCTGCACGCGCAGGGACGGTGTCATCTGTTCAGCCTCCGGAGCCGGATCGGTTGGCCCTGGCCAGCAGCCAGAGCAGCAGCGGGGCGCCGAGCGCGCCGGTCACGATGCCGACCGGCAGCGGGGACGCCGTGAGGGTGCGGGCCAGGAGGTCGCTGCCCAGCACCACCACCGCGCCGGTGAGCGCGGACGCGATGAGCGGCGGGGACGGCTGGCGCGCCAGGCGTTGCGCGATCTGCGGCGCGGTCAGCGCCACGAACGAGATCGGGCCCGCGGACGCCGTCGCGAAGGCGACCAGCCCGGCGCCGGCCAGCAGCAGCCCCAGCCGGACCGGCTGCACCGGCGTGCCGAGCCCCGCGGCCACGTCGTCGCCGAGCTGCAGCGTGCGCATCCACCGCGACAGGGCCAGCACGAGCGGCAGCAGCACCGCCAGCGCGCCGGCCAGCGGGACGACGTGCTCCCAGCCGCGGTTGGCGAGGTTGCCCACCAGCCAGCCGATCGACGCCTGGGCCTCGGTGATCTGCGCGCGGCTGAGCAGGTAGTCGGTCAGGCTGGTGCACATCGCGAAGATGCCGATGCCCACCAGGATGATCCGGTAGCCGGTGGTGCCGCGCCGCCACGCGAGGACGTACACGAGCAGGCCGGTCAGCAGCCCGCCCAGCAGGCCGAGCGTGGGGGTGCCGAGGCTGCCGCCGAAGCCGAAGGAGATCCCGGCGACGACGGCGGTGGCCGCGCCCGCGTTGATGCCGATCAGGTCCGGGCTCGCCAGCGGGTTGCGCGTGATGGTCTGGAACACCGCACCGGACGCACCGAACGCCAGCCCGGCCAGCAGCCCGGTCAGCGCCCGCGGCAGTCGCAGCTCCTGCACGATGTAGCCGGTGCCGCTGTCGCCCCCGCCGAACACGGCGGACAGGACGTCGGACACGCCGAGCGGGACGTCGCCGATCGTCATGCCCGCGCAGAACAACGCGAACGCCAGCACGGCGAGCACGAGCGAGACGGCGACCGGCCGGAGCCGTACCTGGCCGGACACCGCGGGTTTCCCGAGACGGAAGGTGACGCGGCCGCGCCGCACCTGCAGCAGGCTCATCAGGCTTCCACCACCTTGCGGCGGCGGACCAGCCAGATGAAGAACGGCGCGCCGAGGAAGGCGACGATCACGCCGGCGCGGACCTCGCCGGGCCGGGCCATGATCCGGCCGAGGATGTCCGCGGCGAGCAGCAGGGAGGGCGCGAGGACCGCGGTGTAGGGCAGCAGCCACCGGTGGTCCGGCCCGATGAGGAACCGCACGGCGTGCGGGACGATCAGGCCGAGGAACACGATCGGCCCCGCGACCGCGACGGAAGCGCCGGTCAGGAGCGTGATGGCCAGAGCGCCGCGCAGCCGCAGCGGGCCCAGCCGCCGCCCGAGCGCCACCGCGACGTCGTCGCCGAGCGCGAGGCTGTTCAGCGCGGGGCCGCTGGCGATCGCCAGCACCACGCCGGCGAGCAGGAACGGCAGGACCCGCAGCAGCGATCCGCTGTCGACGCCGGCGAGCGAACCGGCCGACCAGAACCGGAAGCGGTTGAGCGCCACCGGGTCCGACAGCACCATCGCGCTGGTGAACGAGCCGAGCAGCGCCGTGACGGCGGCTCCGGCGAGGGCCAGCTTGACCGGGCTCGAGCCGCTGCGGCCCCGGGTGCCGAGGAAGTAGACGACCGTGGTCGCGGCGAGCGCACCGGCGAAGGCGAACCAGATGTAGCCGTAGAGGGAGCTCACGCCGAGCACGGTGATGGAGAAGACGATGGCGAACGCGGCCCCGGCGCTGACGCCGAGCAGTCCCGGGTCGGCCAGGGGGTTGCGCGTCAACGCCTGCATGAGCGTGCCGGCCAGGCCGAGCGCGGCGCCCACCAGCACGGCCAGGAGGGTGCGCGGCATCCGGACACTGTGGATGATCACGGCGTCGGCGGAGCCGTCGCCGTGCCACAGGACCTGCCAGACGGCGCCGACCGAGATCTCCTTGGAGCCCAGCCAGACACTCAGCAGGCAGAGGAAAACCAGCACACCGAGAGCGGCCAGCAGACCGAGCGCGCGGCCCGTGTGTGGCGGGCGTCGCTCGAGAGCGATCCCTCCGGGGTCTGTTCGCACCGCACCTCCGACTGGTACTGATTTAGGTAAGGCTAACCGATGGTACAGGAGTGCATCCTCACCATCCGTTTGTTAGGGTCACCTAAGTTTGCACCCCGATCGGGGTGCCCGTGAGCAGCGGGAGGCTGGTCTACCGGTGAGCAACGGTGACGCTGTGCAGCAGCAGGTGTCGAGGCTCGGTTTCTGGCGTGACCGCCTCGCTTCGGCGCCGAAGGAGCTGCCGCTGCCGGTCGACCGGCCGTACCCGGTGGAGCCCGTCTTCGCCCGACTGGACCGTCCGCTGCCCGCCGTCGACGAGCTGACCCTCCTCGCGGCCTTCACAGTGCTGTTGTCCCGGTATGCGGGAACGGTGGACGTCGTGCTCGGGATCGGCGCGCTGGTGCCCCTCCGGGTGGATCTGGGTGGCTCGCCGGACTTCGGCGAAGTGGTTGCGCGCGTACGCGAGGCACGGGAAGAGGCGCTGGCCCACCGGATTCCGTTCGGCGACCTGGTCGCCGCGCTGGAGCCCGAGCCGGGGCGCGGGGGATCGGTGCTGGTCAACGTCGGTTTCGGTGCCGAAACGGACCTGGGCCTGGACCTGAACCTGACCCGGGACGGCGCGGACTACCGCGCCGACGTCCTCGATGAATCCACTGTGGACCGGATGCTGGACCACCTCGGAAACCTGCTCGCCGATGCGCAGCATCTTCCACAGTGGCCGGTGGCCCGGCTGGATCTCATGACGGCACCGGAACTGCACCGGATTCTCGAGGACTGGAACGAGACGGACCTCGGGGCGCCGCTGTCGACCCTGCCGGAGCTGTTCGCCGCCCGTGTCCGGGAGGCGCCGGACGCGGTCGCGCTCGTCTTCGAGGACCGGGAACTGTCCTACGCGGAGCTGGACGTGCGCGCGAACCGGCTCGCCCACATCCTCATCGAGCACGGCGCCGGGCCGGAACAGGTTGTCGCGCTCGCCGTGCCGCGCTCGATCGAGATGATCGTCGCCGAGCTGGCCGTCCTCAAGGCCGGCGCCGCATACCTGCCGCTGGACCAGGATCACCCGGCCGAGCGGATCGCGTTCATGGTGTCCGACGCCCGCCCGGTTTGCGTGGTGACCACGCGCGATCTCGCCGACCGTTTCGACGGCGACGTCCTGCTGCTCGACGACATCTCGTGGGACCCGGCGACGGACCCGGCCGCCGCGATCGTCCCGGCCAACGCCGCCTACGTCATCTACACTTCCGGCTCCACCGGGCGGCCCAAGGGCGTCGTGGTCTCCCACGCGGGTGTCGCGAAGCTCGTCGCGACGCAGTCCGAGCGGTTCGGCGTGGGCCCGCACAGCCGGGTGCTGCAGTTCGCGTCGCCCAGTTTCGACGTCGCGTTCTGGGACCTGTGCCTCGGCCTGCTCTCCGGCGGCCGCTTGGTGATCGTCCCGGCCGAACGCCGGGTGCCCGGGCCCGAGCTGGCCGAGTACGCGCACGCCCACGGCGTCGACTTCATGATTCTCCCGCCCGCGCTGCTCGCGGAGTTCCCCGAGGACTGCGACCTGCCGCGGAACAGCGTCCTGCTCGCGGGCACCGAGCGCGTGTCGCCGGAGCTGGTCCGCCGCTGGGCGCCGGGGCGGCGGATGTTCAACGCCTACGGCCCGACCGAGGCCACGACCAACTCGACGCTCGGGCTCTGCGACCCGGAGATCGTCCCCGGCTCGGCCGTCCCGATCGGCGTGCCGGACCCCGGCACCCGGGCCTACGTCCTCGACGCGCACCTGGCCCCCGTCCCGGTCGGAGTGGTCGGCGAGCTGTACCTCGCCGGAAGCGGCCTGGCGCGCGGCTATCTCGGTCGGCCGGGGTTGACGGCGGAGCGGTTCATCGCCGACCCCTTCGGTTCCGGCGGACGCCTCTACCGGACCGGTGACCTGGTCAAGTGGCTGCCGGACGGCCGTCTCGTGTTCCTCGGCCGGGCCGACGACCAGGTCAAGATCCGCGGCTACCGCATCGAACTCGGCGAAATCGAGTCGGTGCTCGCGGAACACCCGCGGGTCGGCCAGCCGGTCGTCGTCGCGCAGGACGGGCAACTGATCGCCTGCGCCGTGCCGGTGCCCGACCGGGACCGGACGGCCGAGCAGGGCCACGTCGACGAATGGCACGACGTCCACGAGGAGATGCTCGCCGGCTCCCACGGCATCGAAGAGAACTTCGCCGGCTGGAACTCCAGCTACGACGGCTCGGAGCTCCCCCTCGCCGAGATGCGGGAGTGGCACGCGGCGACGATCGACCGGATCCGCGCGCTGCGGCCGAAGCGGGTGCTGGAGATCGGCGTCGGCAGCGGCCTGATCCTCTCGCGGATCGCCCCGGACGCCGAGACCTACTGGGGCGTCGACCTTTCCGAGAGCGCGGTCGAGAACGTCCGGCGGGAGGTCGCCGCCATGCCCGAGCTGGCGGGCAAGGTCCATCTCGCCGCGCGGCCCGCTCACGACCTGGGCGCACTGCCGGACTTCGACACGGTGATCATCAACTCGGTCGCCCAGTACTTCCCGAGTGCGGACTACCTCGCCGAAGTCGTGAAAACCGCCGCCACGCGGCTGGCCCCGGGCGGGACGATCTTCCTCGGCGACCTCCGCAACCTGCGTTCGCTGCGGGCCTTCCGGACCGCCGTCGAGCTGCACCGCGGCCGGACCGACGTCGCCGCGGTGGACCAGGCGATCGCGCGGGACGGCGAGCTGGTCCTCGACCCGGACTTCTTCGCCGCCCTGGCCCGGGAACTCGACGGCTTCGGCGACGTCGACCTGTGGGTCAAGCGCGGCCAGGCGCACAACGAGCTGACCCGCCACCGCTACGACGTCGTCCTGCGGAAGGCCCCGCGGCCGGAAGCGGTCGAAGAACAGGTCGTCGCGTTCGGCGACCTCGGTGCGGTGGAACGGTTCCTGTCCGCCGAGACGCCGGAGAGGCTGCGCGTCACCGCGATCCCGGACGCGCGGCTGGCCGGCGAACGGGCCGCGGTCCGCGCCCTGGACACCGGCGACGCCGAGGCGGCCCTGGCGGCGCTCGAGAGCCGGGACGGCGTCGACCCCGAAGCCCTGTACCGGCTCGGCGAGCGCGCCGGCTACCGCGTGGCCGTCACCTTGGCGGCCGTGGGCGGCGAGCTGGAAGCCGTCTTCACGAGGGGCGAAGACGGTTCCGCTTACCGGCCGGTGCGCCAGGCGGGCACGCCGGGGTCGTACGCCAACAACCCCGCGGCCCGGCGAGAGACCGGGGCGCTGGTGGCGTCGCTGCGCGCGCACGTCCGGGACCGGCTGCCGCAGTACATGGTGCCTTCGGCGTTCGTGATCCTCGACAAGCTGCCGGTGCTCGCCTCCGGCAAGCTGGACCGCAAGGCCCTGCCCAGCCCCGAGCGGTTCACCGCCGGGCCCGGCCGGGCGCCGCGCAACCCCGTCGAGCAGCTGCTGTGCGAGATGTTCGCCGACGTCCTCGGGGTGCCGCAGGCCGGACCGGACGACGACTTCTTCGCGCTCGGCGGGCACTCGCTGCTCGCCACCCGGCTGATCCAGCGCATCCGCGCGGCCGTCGGCGCCGAAGTGCCGGTGCGGGCGGTGTTCGACGCTCCGACGCCGGCCGCCCTCGCGGACCTCCTCGCCGGCGCCGTCACCGAGACCGAGCGGCGCCCGCTGGTGCGCGTCACCGACCGGCCGGAGCGGCTGCCGCTGTCGTTCGCGCAGCAGCGCCTGTGGTTCCTGCACGGGCTGGAAGGCGGCTCGGCGACCTACAACGTCCCGCTCGTCATGGAGCTGGCCGGCGAGCTCGACGTCGACGCGCTGCGGTCGGCGCTCGCCGACGTCCTGGGCCGGCACGAGGCACTGCGGACGGTCTTCCCGGTCGACGGCGGCGTGCCGTACCAGCGGGTGCTGCCCGAAGGAACGGTGGCGCTGACCGTCCGGGCAGTGTCCGATGTGGACACCGAGGTCGACGCGCTCGTGCGCGGCGTGTTCGACCTCGGCGCCGGGGTGCCGGTGCGCGCGCAACTGCTGACCGCCGACCCGCGGCGGCACGTGCTGGTCCTGGTCGTGCACCACATCGCCGCCGACGGCTGGTCGCTGTCACCGCTGTGGCGGGACATCGCGGCGGCCTACCGCGCCCGCCTGCGCGGCGAAGCTCCCCCGTGGACGCCGCTGCCCGTGCAGTACGCGGACTACACGCTCTGGCAACGCGAGCTCCTCGCCACCGAAGAGGCCGCCCAGCTCGGTTACTGGCGGGAGGCCCTCGACGGCCTGCCCGACCGGATCCCGCTGCCGCTCGACCGGCCGCACCCGCCGGCCTCCGCCCACCGCGGCGGGTTCTTCACCTTCACCTGGGACGCCGGGCTCCAAGCCGGGCTCGCCGACCTCGCCCGCGCGTGCGGGGCCAGCCCGTTCATGGTCGTGCACGCGGGCCTGGCGGCGCTGCTCACGCGGCTCGGCGCGGGCACCGACATCCCGATCGGCACCCCGATCGCCGGCCGCACCGACCCGGCCCTCGACGACCTCGTCGGGTTCTTCGTCAACACCCTGGTCCTGCGCGTGGACACCGGCGGCGACCCGTCGTTCCGCGACCTCGTGGCCCGGGTGCGCGAGCGCAGCCTCGACGCCTACGCCCACCAGGACGTCCCGTTCGAGCGGCTGGTCGAGGCGCTCAACCCGGCCCGGTCGCTGGCCCACCACCCGCTGTTCCAGACCATGCTCGCCTGGCAGAACACCCCCGGCACCGGCGTCGCACTGCCCGGCCTGACCGTGACCGAGCGGCCCGTCGGCACCGGCACGGCCAAGTTCGACCTCTGGTTCTCCTTCACCGAGCGCGCCGACGGTCTGCACGGTCAGGCCGAGTTCAACGCCGAGGTGTTCGACCGGGCCACCGTGACCGGCCTCCTCGACCGCCTGGAAACCCTGCTCCGCCAGGTCGCCGCCGCCCCGGACCGCCGCCTCGGCTCCCTCGACGTGCTCACCGCGGCCGAGCGCGACGGCCTCGAACGGACCTGGTCGGGGGCCGTCGAGGACGTCCCGGCGGTCACCGTCCCCGAGTTGTTCGCGGCCCAGGTCGCGCGGACCCCCGACCACCCCGCGCTGGTGTTCGAGGACGAAGAGCTCACCTACGCCGAGCTTGACGCCGTCTCGAATCGTCTGGCCCGCGTGCTGGCCGCGCGGGGCGCCGGGCCGGAGCGCGTGGTCGCGCTGGCACTGCCCCGCTCGACGCACCTGGTCACGGCGATCCTCGCCGTGCTCAAGGCGGGCGCGGCCTACCTGCCGCTCGACCCCGGCTACCCGGCCGACCGCATCGCGTTCATGCTCGAAGACGCCGACCCGGCGCTGGTGCTGGCCGTCGCGGACACCGCCGTCCCGGGCGCCCTGCTGCTCGACGATCCGGACACCCTGGCCGGAGTTCCGGACGCGCCCCTGGAAGTCGTGCCGCGGCCGGAGAACCCGGCGTACGTCATCTACACCTCCGGCTCGACGGGCCGGCCGAAGGGCGTGGTCGTCCCGCACGCCGGGATCGTGAACCGGCTGCTGTGGATGCAGGCCGAGTACGGCCTCACCGCCGGCGACCGGGTGCTGCAGAAGACGCCGTCCAGCTTCGACGTCTCGGTGTGGGAGTTCCTCTGGCCGCTGGTCACCGGCGCCACCGAGGTGCTCGCCCGGCCGGACGGGCACAAGGATCCCGCCCACCTCGCCCGGCTGATCCGCGACCGGGCCATCACGACCGTCCACTTCGTCCCGTCGATGCTCCAGGTCTTCCTCCAGGAGCCGGCGGCGGGGGAGTGCACGAGCCTGCGCCGGGTGCTGTGCAGCGGCGAGGCCCTGCCCCCGGCCGCCGTCGCGCAGTTCGCGCAGGCCCTGGCCGCCGAACTGCACAACCTGTACGGCCCGACCGAAGCCTCGGTGGACGTCACGGCACATCGGACGTCCACTGAGGACACTTCCGTCCCCATCGGACGTCCGGTGTGGAACACCCGCACCTACGTCCTCGACGCCGCCCTGCGTCCGGTCCCGCCGGGCACCCCCGGCGAGCTGTACCTGGCCGGCGTCCAGCTCGCCCGCGGCTACCTCGGCCGGGCCGGGCTCACCGCCGAGCGGTTCGTCGCCGACCCCTTCGGCGCGCCCGGCGCCCGGATGTACCGCACCGGCGACCTCGCCCGCTTCCGCTCCGACGGCGTCCTCGAGTTCCTCGGCCGCGGCGACGAGCAGATCAAGATCCGCGGCTTCCGCGTCGAACCCGGGGAGATCGCCGCGACCCTGGCCGCCCACGACGACGTCGCCCACGCCGTCGTCGTCGCCCGCGAGGACCGCCCCGGCGACGTCCGCCTGGTCGGGTACGTCGTCCCCGCCGACAGCGACGGTTCGGCCGAGGAGGAGACCGAGCAGGTCGGCGAGTGGCGCGAGCTGTACGACTCGATGTACTCGGGCGACCGCGACGAGTTCGCGGGCTGGAACTCCAGCTACACCGGCGAGCCGATCCCGCGCGCGGAGCTGCGCGAGTGGCGCGACACGATCGTCACCCGGATCCGCGACCTGAACCCGCGGCGGCTCCTGGAAATCGGCGTCGGCAGCGGCCTGCTGCTGACCGAGCTGGCCCCGCACTGCGAGGCGTACTGGGGCACGGACTTCTCCGCCGAGGTCATCGCTTCGCTGGGCCAGCGGGTCGCGGTCGATCCGGTGCTCGCCGAGCGCGTCGAACTGCGCACCGGCGACGCCGCCGACGTCACCGGCCTGCCGGTCGGGTTCTTCGACACGATCGTGCTCAACTCCGTCGTGCAGTACTTCCCGAGCGGGACGTACCTCCTGGAGGTGGTGCGCAAGGCCCTGGACCTCCTGGCGCCGGGTGGCTCGCTCTTCGTCGGCGACGTCCGCGACCTGCGTCAGGTCCGGGCGTTCCACACGGCGGTGGCCGAGGCGCGCGGCGGTGACGTCGAACAGCGGCTGCTGCGGGAGAAGGAACTCCTGGTGGCGCCGGAGTTCTTCGCGGGCCTCGACGGGGTCGCCGCGGACATCCGGGTCAAGCGCGGCCGGGCGGTCAACGAACTCACCCAGTACCGCTACGACGTCGTCCTGCGTCCGGGAACCGCCGAGCCACTTCCGGTCGAGACGCTGACGTGGGGCACCGATGTGTCCACTGTGGAGGAAGTGGCCGCGCGGCGTCGCGACGGCCTGCGCGTCGAAGGCGTCCCCAACGGGCGGATCACCGAAGGCGTGAACCCCGAAGACTGGTACGCACTCGGTGCGGTCGTCACGTGGTCCGCGGCCGGCGACGGCTCGGTCGACGTCCTGTTCACCCGCGGTGACCCGGCCGGCGCGTTCCGGCCCGGCCCGGACCCGATCCTGTCCTACACCGGCAATCCCCGGCGCTCGCGCCGCAGCACCGCCCTGCCCGCGGAGCTGCGCGCCCTGGCCGCCGACCGGCTGCCCGAGCACATGGTGCCGTCGGCGATCGTCGTGCTCGACGCGCTGCCCGTGACGGCGAACGGCAAGCTCGACCGCCGCGCGCTCCCGGCCCCGGACCGGAGCGCGCCGGTGTCGGACCGCGAACCGCGCACCCCGGCCGAACGGGAGCTGTGCGCGCTGTTCGCCGACGTCCTCGGCCTGCCGCGGGTCGGCCCGGACGACAGCTTCTTCGCCCTCGGCGGGCATTCGCTGCTGGCCACGCGGCTGATCGCCCGCGTCCGCACCGCCCTGCACGCCGAGCTCGAAGTGCGGGCGGTCTTCGAGACACCCACCCCGGCGGGCCTGGCCGCAGTGCTCGCGACCGCCCGCGGCACCGCGCGGCCGCCGCTGGTCCCCGCGCGCCGGCCGGACCTCGTCCCGCTGTCCGGTGCCCAGCAGCGGCTGTGGTTCCTGCACCACCTCGAAGGGCCGTCGGCCACCTACAACGTCCCGCTGATCATGCGGCTCGAAGGCGCCCTCGACGTCGAGGCGCTGCGCCGGGCGCTGACGGACGTGGTCGCCCGGCACGAGGCGCTGCGCACCCGGTTCCCGCAGCGGGACGGCGTGCCCCACCAGGACATCCTCCCGGCCGCCGAGGTCGACCTGCCCGTCCGCGAAGTCGAGGACCTCGACGACGCCCTGACCGGGCTGGTCCGCGGGGCGTTCGACATTGAGCGGCACGTGCCGGTGCGCGCGGAGCTGCTGCGGCTCGGCGCCCGCGAGCACGTCTTCGCGCTGGTGTTCCACCACATCGCCTCCGACGGCTGGTCGATGGCCCCGCTGTGGCGCGACATCGCCACAGCCTACGCCGCCCGCCGGGCCGGGGAAGCTCCACAGTGGACGCCGCTGCCGGTGCAGTACGCGGACTACACGCTGTGGC
>NZ_PPHF01000148.1 GCF_002904335.1 Amycolatopsis sp. CA-126428
CCCGGCTTCCGCCTAGTTCCTACCACAAGCCCCATCCAAGGACTCGCAGGAAAGAGGGTGCACTAGTGACCGAGCTGCCTGACCTGACCGCCGTCGAGCTCGTCGCGCAGTACCGCGCGAAGACGCTCTCGCCGGTCGAGGTGACCGAAGCCGTTCTCGCGCGCATCGAAGCGCGAGAGCCTGAGCTGCACGCGTTGTACGCGTACGACCCTTCAGGCGCTCGCGACGAAGCGAAGGCGTCCGAAGCACGCTGGGCGTCCGGTGAACCGCTGGGCCCGATCGACGGCGTCCCGCTGACGCTCAAGGAGAACATCGCGACCCGCGGCACGCCGGTGCCGCTGGGCACGGCGGCGACCGCGCTGGTCCCGGCCGCCGAGGACGCCCCGGCGGCCGCGCGGGTCCGGGAATCCGGCGCCGTCCTGCTGGCCAAGACGACCATGCCGGACTACGGGATGCTGACGTCCGGCTTGTCGAGCTTCCACACCACGGCCCGCAACCCGTGGCAGCTCTCGGCCACCCCCGGCGGCTCCAGCGCGGGCGCCGGGGCCGCGGCCGCCGCGGGGTACGGCCCGCTGCACGTCGGGACCGACATCGGCGGCTCGATCCGGCTGCCCGCGGGCTGGTGCGGCCTGACCGGGCTGAAGCCGAGCTTCGGCCGGGTGCCGGTCGACCCGCCGTTCCTCGGCCGCGTCGCCGGCCCGATGACCCGCACGGTCGCCGACACGGCGTTGCTGATGAGCGTGCTCTCGCGCCCCGACCCGCGTGACCACCTGTGCCTGCCGCCGTCGGAGCTCGACTGGTCCGCGCCGGCTTTCCCGGTGGGCGGCCTGCGCGTCGGCCTGCAGCTCGAGTCCGGCCCCGGGCTCCCGGTGGACCCGGCGATCCGCGACGCCGTCACCGCGGCGGCCCGGGCCTTCGAAGCCGCGGGCGCCGTCGTCGAGCCGGTCGAGCCGTTCCTCACCCGCGAAATGCTCGACGGCCTCGACGTCTTCTGGCGCACGCGGGCCTGGTCGGACCTGGTGGCCCTGCCGCCGGACCGCCGCGCGAAGGTCCTGCCGTACATCGCCGAGTGGGCGGCGGGCGGTGCGGAGGTGTCCGGAGTGGACGTCTACCGCGGCTTCGCCCAGATCGACGTGATGAGCGTGGCGGCCCTGCGGGCGACCTCGGCGTTCGACGTCGTGCTGTCTCCGGTCTGCCCGGTCGCGGCGCCGCCGGCGGAGTGGGCGTCGCCGACGAACGACCCGGCCCGGCCGTTCGAGCACATCGCGTTCACCGTGCCGTACAACATGTCCGGCCAGCCCGCGGTCTCGCTGAACTGCGGTTACACCGACGACGGCCGGCCGATCGGCCTTCAGATCGCCGGCCGCCGCTTCGACGACCCCGGCGTCCTCCGCGCCGCGGCGGCGTACGAAGGGCTCCGGCCGCCGCAGCGGCCCTGGCCGGTGGGGTAGGGAAGAAGTTCCGGACCTTCGGCGAAGTGGGGGTGAAGCTGTCGCCGACGGGAAGGAACCCCATGACAGAGGCAGCCCCATGACGGCGGCCCCGGTGCTGGACAGCGAGCACTTCACGGAAGTGCACGACCGCTATTTCGCGGACATCCACCGGTACGTCGCCGGGCGCCTCGGTGCCCAGGTCGCGGAGGACGTCGCCGCCGAGACGTTCCTCGTCGCCTTCGACCGCCGGAAGTCGTTCGACGCCGCCCGAGGTGACCTGCGGGCCTGGCTGTTCGGCATCGCGACGAACCTGGTCTCGCGGCACCGCCGCAAAGAGGCCCGTCACTACCGCGCGCTGTCGCGGCTCGACCCGCGCGAGGCCGCCGAAGGGCACGAAAGCCGCGTTGTCGCTTCGGTGACGGTTGCGCGGCTGGGAAAGGCGTTGGCCCGGCTCTCCGCCGGGGAACGCGATGTCCTGCTGCTCGTCGCGCTCGGCGACCTCGGCTACGCCGAAGTGGCCGAAGCACTCGGCATCTCCTCAGGCACGGTCGGCTCCCGCCTGACGCGCGCCCGCAAGAAGCTCGCCCCCGTTCTCGCCCAGGAGGCTTTCGATGAATGACCTGCAGACCCTGCGAGCCGCGCTGGCGCCCCGCGAAGTTCCCCAGGACGTCGTGGACCGGAGCCGGCACCGGCTGCAGAACCGGATGCTCACCGGCCCCCGCCGCCGGGTGCGTCCGCTGGCGCTCGGCGCCGGTTTCGTGGCGACGGCGGCCGCGGCCGCCGTCGTGGTGGTGACCCTGCCCGGCGCCCCGGCGCCCACTCCGGTGCCCGCTCCGCAGCCCCAGGCCGTGGCCCCGGTCGTCACCGGCACGCAGGTCCTGCTGGCGGCGGCCACCGTGGCCGAGCACTCCCCGGACGGCACCGGGAAGTACTGGCACATCAAGACCACCTCGGACAAGCAGACCTACGAGGACTGGTACACCGCCGACGGCCACCTGTTCTTCCGCGGAGCGAAATCCGGCGGCAAGGTCATGGCGCTGGGGCGGTACTCGTTGCGGCTGGCGGCCACCGAGGTGACCTTCGAGCAGCTCCGGACCCTGCCCACCGACCCGGCGGCCCTGCGGGACTGGCTCGTGAACGCGATCGCGCACAGCGGCGCCCGGACGAGCGCCGGCCCCTTCACCGCGGAGGACCGGGAACGGGAGCTGCTGCTGTCGATGGTTTCGCTGGTGTCGACCTTGCCCGCGTCGCCGGCCGTGCGAGCGGCGGCCTTCCGCTCGATCGCGGCGTACCCCGGCGTCCAGGACCTCGGCCCCGTCCCGGGCGGCCACGGGTTCCGGCTGCCCGGCGAGTACCGCCTGGTCGTCGACCCCTCGACCGGCCGCATCAACCGCACGTCGATGTACGTGACCGCGGACGGCGCCATCTCCCAGTTCGCCGACCCGCAGGGTGCCGAGGTCAGTTCCGAGTGGACGGACTCGCTGCCGGGGTGAACCGCACCGGTGGCCGGGCGATCCGCCCGGCCACCGGGGTTCAGTTCTTGACGGCCTCGGCCAGTGCCAGCACCCGCCGCGCGTTGTCGACGTGCAGGTTCTCGATCATCCGGCCGTCCACGGTCACGACCCCGCGGCCTTCCTTCTGCGCTTCCTCGAAGGCCTCGATGATCCGCCGCGACTTGTCGACCTCCGCTTCGGACGGTGCGAAGATCCGGTTGCACGGCTCCACCTGCGCCGGGTGGATCAGCGTCTTGCCGTCGAAGCCGTACTGACGGCCCTGCTCGCACTCGGCCTCGAAGCCCTCGAGGTCCTTCACGTCGTTGTAGACGCCGTCGAGGATCACCTTGCCGGTCGCCCGGGCGGCCAGCAGGCACAGCGAGAGCCCGCCCAGCAACGGCCCGCGGCCCGGGACGAACTCCGCGTGCAGCTCCTTGGCCAGGTCGTTCGTGCCCATCACCAGCACGGTCAGCCGCTCCGACGCCGCCGCGATCTCCTCCGCGTGCAGCATCGCGACCGGCGTCTCGACCATCGCCCAGATCTTCGTGTGGTCCGGCGCCCCGCCGAGCTCCAGCGCGCGCTCGATGTTGTGCACCTCGGCGGCGGAGTTCACCTTCGGCACGACCACCGCGGCCGGCCCGGCCGAGGCGGCCGCGCGCAGGTCGGCGTCGTGCCACTCGGTGTCGAGGCCGTTGACCCGGATGGTCACTTCGCGCTCGCCGTAGTTGCCCACCGCCGCGCACACGCGTTCCCGCGCGGCTTCCTTGGCGTCCGGCGCGACGGCGTCCTCGAGGTCGAGGATCAGCGCGTCCGCGGGGATCGTCTTGGCCTTCTCCAGCGCGCGTTCGTTCGCGCCGGGCATGTAGAGAACAGAGCGTCTCGGCTTCAGCTCGGTCATCCGAGGGCCTCCTTGGTGGCGGCGTCGTAGGCGGCCGCGAGTTCGGGGTCGTCCGCCGCGAGGGCGTCGGCCAGTTCGGCGACCACGCGGCACTGCTTCACCGACGCGTCGTCCTGCATCTTCCCGTCGATCATCACCGCGCCCGTGCCGTCACCCATCTCGGCGATCACCCGGCGCGCCCAGGCCACATCGGACGGCGACGGCGAGAACACCTTCTTCGCGATGTCGATCTGCACCGGGTGCAGGCTCCACGCGCCGACGCAGCCGAGCAGGAACGCGTTGCGGAACTGGTCCTCGCACGCGACGACGTCGCGGATGTCCCCGAACGGCCCGTAGTACGGCAGGATCCCGTGCATCGCGCAGGCGTCGACCATCCGCGCCACCGTGTAGTGCCACAGGTCCTGCTGGTAGGTCGTCCGGCCTTCGGTCAAGTCGTCGCCGGTCGGGTCGGTGCGCACCAGGTAGCCGGGGTGCCCGCCGCCGACGCGGGTGGTCTTCATGCGACGACTCGCGGCCAGGTCGGCCGGGCCGAGCGAGATGCCCTGCATGCGGGGGCTCGCGCCGGCGATCTCCTCCACGTTGGCCACGCCGCTCGCCGTCTCGAGGATGGCGTGCACCAGCAGCGGCTTCGTCAGCCCGGCGCGCGCCTCGAGCTGGGCCAGCAGCCGGTCGACGTAGTGGATGTCCTGCGCGCCCTCGACCTTCGGCACCATGATGACGTCGAGCTTGTCGCCGATCTCGGTGACCAGCGTGACCAGGTCGTCGAGCACCCACGGCGAGTCCAGGCTGTTGACCCGCGTCCACAGCTGTGTCTTCCCGAAGTCGTTAGCCTTGGCGATCGCGACCAGGCCGGCGCGTGCGGCCTCCTTGCGGTCGGCGCGGACAGCGTCCTCGAGGTTCCCGAGCAGGACGTCGACCTTCTTCGCGATGTCCGGCACCTTCGCCGCCATCTTCTCGTTGCCCGGGTCGAAGAAGTGGATCATCCGGGACGGCGTCACCGGGATCTCCCGCACGGGCGCGGGTGCGCCCAGGGCGAGCGGGGCGAAGAAGTCCTTCGGGGAGCGCATCGGTCCTCCACGGCGGGGGCTAAGTGACTGGTGGGTAACTTTAGTCCCGCGCGCCCGGAACCGCTGCGGTCCAAGTCACCGCCATGTGGGTGACGGCGGACATCCGCAGCTCAGGGGCCCGCGTCCACTGTGGATTTGCCGCGGTTGCGCCGAACGGCCCAGCCTGACCGGGTTTGGCCGATCCTGCCCCGGGTAATCGCCCGTAGCCGGACCGTAATGCCACTCACCCCCGCGATCACTCGGTTGGCCGCACCGTTCGACCGAAGTCCGATGACCGCCTACCGACCGGTCATCGACCGCTGGGCGCCGCCGATCGCAGCCACTCGCACTACCCGGCGACGCCGCGCCGCCGCGCTGTTAGACAAGTGAGGTGCCGGTTTCCCCCGGTCACGAAGCGGTGCAGGTTAGAAGGAGGCGGACTCGTGGCGGCTACACCTCAGAACACCGAGCGCTCGACGGTCGCCGGTGGCGCGAAGCGCAGCCGGTCGATGCCGAGCCGCGTGGTGCCGCCGATCGAGCTCCCCGCGAGCGTCGACGAGCTCGCCCGCGCTGCCGCCGCCCAGCTGGGCTGGAACGGCGTCGTCCTCCCCGAGACCACGATCCTCGGCCGCAAGGTCTGCGTGGTCGCCAAGCTCCGCACCGACGTGCACGCCGAACGCATCGCGATGGGTGCCGGCCCGGTGGCCGACCGCGCCACCGTCGACACCTGGACCTGGCCGGAGCTGGCCGGAACCGCCCCCGCCCCGGCCGCCGAGATCGTCGGCGTCCTGGCCGTCGCGCGCCACTGGCGCACCGCGATGGCCTCCGCGGTTCCGTTCGCCCGCTACGGCGAGGCCGCGATGGTCCTCCCGTCCCCGGTCGTGCTGACCGAGGACTACGTCGGCAACTGCCTGCCGCGCGCCCGCGCGTACGGCCTCGCCGTCGTGACCGCCGACCCGAACGCGGTCGTCGACCTCGACCTCGAGGGCCGCACCGAGCGCGTCGTGCTGGCCGAGGACCCGGTCTCCCGCCTGGTCAACGAGCTGGTCTACGACCACCTGCTCCGCACCGCAGAGGCGCCCGCTTCGCACTAGGCTCGGCTCCATGCGAGTCGTCATTGCTGGTGGACACGGTCAGATCGCGCTGCGGCTCGAGCGGCTGCTCGCCGCGCGAGGTGACGAAGCGATCGGCATCATCCGGAACCCGGCCCACGCGGCGGACCTCGAGGCCGCCGGCGCCCAAGGCGTCGTACTGGACCTCGAGAACTCCGATGTGGACGCCGTCGCCGAAGTCCTGAAGGGAGCCGACGCCGCGGTGTTCTCCGCCGGCGCCGGCCCGGGCAGCGGCACCGCCCGCAAGGACACTGTGGACCGTGGTGCGGCGGCGTTGTTCGCCGAAGCGGCCGAGCGCGCGGGCGTCCGGCGGCACATCCAGGTGGGCTCGATCGGGGCCGACAACCCGGACAACCCCGCCGTCACCGAGGAATTCCGGCACTACCTGCGTGCCAAGCGCGCGGCGGAAGACGACCTCAAGGCCCGTGACCTCGACTGGACGATCCTCCGGCTGGGCCAGTTGACCAACGACCCCGGCACTGGCCTGGTCCTGCTGGCCGAGAACACCGGACGCGGCCCGATCCCGCGCGACGACGTCGCCGCGGTGCTCGTCGCCCTGCTCGGGGCGCCCGCTTCGGTGCACCGCACCCTGACGCTGATCTCGGGCGAGACCCCCATCGACGAGGCGATTTCGGCACTGTGATCACCCAGGCATCAAGAGAAATCGCCGTCTTCAGCGGCAGCGCTCACCCCGAGCTGGCCGAAGAGATCTGCAAACACCTGGGCGTGCCGTTGCGGCCGGTCGAGATCCAGCGGTTCGCCAACGACTGCCTCGAAGTGCAGCTGCAGGCGAACTGCCGCGAGCGGGACGTCTTCATCATCCAGCCGCTGGTGAAGCCGGTGCAGGAGCACCTCGTCGAGCTGCTGCTGATGCTCGACGCGGCCCGCGGCGCCTCGGCGTCCCGCATCACCGCCGTGATGCCGCACTATTCGTACGCGCGCTCGGACAAGAAGGACGCGCCGCGCATTTCCATCGGCGGCCGGCTGGTCGCCGACCTGCTGGTGACCGCGGGAGCGAGCCGCGTGCTCGCGATGACCCTGCACTCACCGCAGGTCCACGGCTTCTTCAGCGTCCCGGTGGATCACCTGCACGCGCTGCAGGAGCTGGCCAAGCACTTCCGCCAGTACGACCTTTCGCGCACCACTGTCGTCTCGCCCGACCTGGGCAACGCGAAGGAGGCGTCGCACTTCGCGCGGCTTCTCGGCGTCCAGGTCGCCGCTGGGGCGAAGGAACGCTTCCCCGACGACCGCGTCCAGATCACTTCGGTGATCGGCGAGGTCACCGGCCGGGACGTGATCGTGCTCGACGACGAGATCGCCAAGGGCAGCACGGTGCTCGAACTGCTGGACAAGCTGGCCGAGCTGGAGCCCCGCTCGATCCGCGTCGCCTGCACGCACGGGCTGTTCGCGGCAAAGGCCATCGAGCGCATCGGCAGCCGGCCGGAGGTGCTGGAGATCGTCTGCACCAACACCGTCCCGGTGCCGGAGGAAGAACGCACCGAGAAGCTGAAGATCCTCTCGATCGCGCCGGCGATGGCCGAAGCGATCCGCCGAATCCACAACGGCGAATCGGTGTCGGCTCTGTTTTAGGCGGGGCCCAGCACCCGGTCCAGATAGGTGTTGGTGAAGACGCCGTTCGGGTCGGTTTCCTTGCGCACGCGCAGGAAGTCGTCGAAGTGCGGGTAGCGCGTCCGGAGGACGCCGGCGTCGAGGTCGTGCATCTTGCCCCAGTGCGGGCGGCCGCCGACCGCGCCGGCGATCTTCTCGAACGCGCTGAAGTACTCGCGGTAAGGCATGCCGGCGAACTGGTGGATGGCGATGTAGGCGGAGTCGCGGCCCTGCGCGGTCGACAGCCAGATGTCGTCGGCGGCGGCGACCCGGACCTCGACCGGGAACATCACCGGGTCCTTCAGCGTCGGCACCACGGCGCGTAGTTCGGCGAGCACGTCGAGCGCTGATTCACGTGGAACAGCGTATTCCGTTTCGGTGAAACGGACGTTGCGCGCGGTGACGAAGACGCGGTGCGAGAGGTCGCTGTAGTCGCGCGCGCTCAGGACGTTGGAGGCGAAGCTGCCGAGCGACGGCACGAGCTTCGGCATCAGCCGCCCGGTCCGGCACAGCCCGCCGAACGCGACGTTCTCCATGATCCGGTAGTCGACGAACTCGCGGACCTTGCCGAGCGGCTGCGGCGTCTCGGTCCGGTTGTTGCGCTTGACCAGGGCGTTCTTGCCGTAGGGGAACCAGTAGAACTCGAAGTGCTCGTTTTCGTCGGCGAAGTCGTGGAAGCCCTCGAGGACCTGCTCCAGGGGCTCCGGCCGTTCCTGCGCGCGCAGCACGAACGACGGTTCGCACGCGAGCGTCACCGTGGTGATCACGCCGAGCGCGCCGAGCCCGACGCGGGCGGCGGCGAAGAGGTCGGGCCTTTCCCCGGCCGAGCAGGTGACGACCGAGCCGTCCGCGAGGACGAGTTCGAGCGCGACGATCTGGGTGGCGAGGCCGCCGATCTTCGCGCCGGTGCCGTGGGTGCCGGTGGAAATCGCGCCGGCGATGGTCTGCGCGTCGATGTCACCGAGGTTGGTCATGGCCAGCCCGAGCGTGTCGAGGGCGGCGTTGAGCTCCCGGAGCGTGGTGCCGGAGCGGACGGTGACGTGCCCGGTCGCCAGGTCGACCCGGTCGATGCCGGTCCATTGGCGCAGGTCGAGCGCATCGGAGTCGGCGGCGGCGATGGCGGTGAAGGAGTGCCCGCTGCCCCAGGGGCGCACGGTGCGGCCGGCCGCGGCGATGCTCGCGACCGTCGCCGCGATCTCCGCCGTGTTGCGCGGCTGGTGAACGTGTTGCGGCGAGGCGGAAACCGTGCCCGCCCAGTTGGTCCACCGGGTCATGCGCGTGCACCCTTCATCCAGGAGTGCCCGAAACAGTAAGTGAATAGTATTCGCGTTTCAAGGCTTGTTGTCGTACTTTAGACCTCGTGACCAGTGCGACGGTGTACGACTTGGCGACCAAGGACCTCGATGCGCCCTTGGCCGTGGTCGACTTGGCGGCGTTCGACGCGAACGCGGCCGACCTCCGCCGCCGCGCGGCCGGCAAGCCGATCCGCGTCGTCAGCAAGTCGGTCCGCTGCCGCGCGCTGCTGGAGCGGGCGCTGACGATGCCGGGTTTCGAGGGCCTGATGTGCTACTCGCTGGCGGAAGCGGTCTGGCACATCGAGCAGGGCACGACCGATGACATCGTCGTCGCGTACCCGACGGCGGACCACGAAGCCCTTCGCCGCCTGGCCGCGTCCGAGCGCGCCCGCGCGGCGATCGCGATCATGGTGGATTCCCCCGAGCACCTGGACCTGGTGGACGCGGCCCTCGGCCACGGCCACCCGGAGATCCGGGTGTGCCTGGAACTGGACGCGTCCTGGCGCCCGTTCCCGGGCATCCACGTCGGCACGCGGCGTTCGCCGGTGTTCACCCCGAAGCAGGCCTCGACGTTCGCCCGCCAGATCGCCGCCCGCCCGGGCTTCCGCCTGGTGGGAATGATGGCGTACGAAGGCCAGATCGCCGGTCTCGGCGACGCGGCCGGCCACCGCCTGAACCGGGCAGTGGTGGGCTGGATGCAACGCCGGTCGGCGGCCGAGCTGGCCCGCCGACGCGGCGAAGCGGTCCGAGCGGTCCAGGCGGTGACGCCCCTGGAGTTCGTCAACGGAGGCGGCACGGGCAGCCTCGAGTCGACGGGCGCCGACGCGGTGGTCACGGAAATAGCGGCGGGCTCGGGCTTGATCGGCCCCACCCTCTTCGACGGTTACACCCGCTTCAAGCCCCGCCCGGCAGCGCTGTTCGCGCTGCCAGTGGTCCGCCGCCCCACGCGCAAAATTGCGACGCTCTTCTCGGGCGGCTACATCGCTTCGGGCCCGACAGGCCCTTCCCGCCAGCCGAAGCCGTATTTGCCGAAGGGCTTGAAGTTCCTCGGCTTCGAGGGAGCGGGCGAGGTCCAGACACCGGTGACGGGCCGAGCCGCCCGAACGTTGAACCTGGGCGACCGGGTCTGGCTGCGCCACGCCAAGGCGGGCGAGCTGGCCGAGCGGTTCACGCACTACCACCTGGTACTCGGCGACCGGGTGGAACGAACGGTCCCGACGTACCGGGGAGAAAACCAGAACTTCGGCTGACGGCGGCCTATCGGACGGGCAGCTGACGACCGACCGCCGTCCAACCCCGCCAGGCGACCGACCAGTTTGTGAGGGCCGTCCCCGCCCTCACAAACTCCCCCACCCTCCCGGGGGGCGTGCCCAAGTCCAGTCTATCGGCCCCCACCGACAACCCACCCCGAAACCGCCACGTTGTCCACAGCTGTGCATACCTGTGGACAACTTCTGTGGACAGCTACGACCGCTCCCCGAACCGGGCCGCCAAGTACCCCTTCACCACGTACTTGGCCTCGGCGACGATCTTCTCGTCCCCGCTGGGCTCCTTCCGGAACGCCAGCTTCAGCAGCGCATCCGCCACCTCGTTCGCGATCCCGATCGCGAACCGCAGGTCCTCCACCGGCCGGTCCACCTGGGTGGAAACCACCTCGGTCAGCGAATCCACGAGCACCGCGTTGTTGTCGCGCGTCTCGTCGAGCAGCTGGCGGTCGATGATGTCGCCGAAGTGGACCTTCGAAAAGCCCGGGACCGTCCGGTGCATCTCGAGGTAGATGTCGAGGATCGAGTCCACGACGTCCCACCAGTGCTCCGGCCCCAGCTGCTTCAGCCGCTCGTTCACCGCGCCCACGAAACGTTCCAGATTCCGCGCGGTGAGCGCTTGGACGACCGCGCGTTTGTCCGGGAAGAACTGGTACAGCGAACCGACCGCCACCCCCGCTCGCTTGGCGATCAACGTCGTCGTCAGCGCGTCGTAGCCGAGCTCGTCGATCAACGCCGCGCTCGCGTCGAGCATCTGCTCGACCCGTTTGGCGCTTCGCTGCTGGACCGGCTGGCGGCGTAAGGGGGTGGCTTCTGCCGGCACCTTCGCGGCCTGGATGTCGGACACGGCACTCCTCCTCGTCTGATCTGGGACTTTATCGTGCCGACGGGCTTCCCCACGGACGAGTGAAGACCTAGTATATGAGAACTTTTCATGTTCACCCTTGTGGGTGCCCTGACGAAGGGGTCAGCAGCCGGTGCAGAACCCGATCTTCCCGCCCGACTTCCTCTGGGGTGTTTCGACATCGGCGTTCCAGATCGAAGGTGCCACCAGCGAAGGTGGGCGTGGACCGTCCATCTGGGACACGTTCACCGCGACCGAGGGCAAGATCGCCCGCGGTGAACAAGCCAACGTAGCCGCCGACCACTACCACCGCTACCCCGAAGACATCGCGCTGATGGCGGAACTCGGCGTCGGCGCCTACCGGATGTCCATCGCCTGGCCCCGCATCCAGCCCGACGGCAAGGGCGCACCCAACCCCGAAGGCCTCGGCTTCTACGACAAGCTCATCGACGCCGTCTGCGAGGCGGGCATCGCTCCCGCCGTCACGCTCTACCACTGGGACACCCCCCAAACCATCGAAGACGAGGGCGGCTGGCTCTCGCGGGCGACCGCTGAGCGCTTCGCCGAGTACGCCCAAATCCTCGGAGACCGCTTCGCCGATCGGGTGAAGCTGTGGATTCCGCTCAACGAACCGATGGTCATGTCCATCTTCGGGTACGGCATCGGGGAGTACGCGCCCGGCAAGGTGCTGCTGCTCGACGCCATCCCGACCGCGCACCACCAGAACCTCGCGCACGGGCTCGCCGTCCAAGCCCTCCGCGCGGCCGGCGCCACGAACATCGGCACGGCCAACAACCACTCGCCCATCTGGCCCGCGGACGACGACGCCCAAGACGCCGCTGAATACCTCGACGCGCTGCTCAACCGGCTCTACGCCGACCCGATGCTGCTCGGCAGCTACCCCGAGCAGCTCCACCCGCACCTCCCCGCCGGGTTCGCCGACGACCTGCCCACCATCGCGCAGCCCCTCGACTTCTACGGCGTCAACTACTACGAGCCGCAGGGGGTCGCGATGCCCGGGCCGGGCAACCCGCTGCCCTTCGAGCTGCGCGACATCGAGGGCTACCCGATGACGACCAACGACTCGCCGATCGTCCCGCACGCCCTGCGCGAGCTGCTGCTGGACTTCCACCACCGCTACCAGGACAAGCTCCCCCCGATCCAGATCACCGAAAACGGCTGCAGCTTCGCCGACGAAGTCGCCGAAGACGGTGGTGTGCACGACCCCGAACGCATCGACTTCCTGCACAGTCACCTCGTCGCGCTGCGCGAGGCGATGGATGCCGGTGTCGACGTCCGTGGCTACTTCTGCTGGTCCCTGATGGACAATTTCGAGTGGTCCAAGGGTTACGCGCCGCGCTTCGGCCTGGTGCACGTCGACTACGAGAGCCTGCGGCGGACGCCGAAGGACTCGTTCCACTGGTACCGGAAGCTGGTGCGGAATGAGTAGTGTGACGACCGCGGCCACCGGCGTGCCGGAAGCGCTCGCCGAGCCCGTCGTGCGGGTGCGGCCCGGCTGGATGAGCCTGCTGTTCTTCGCGAACATCGCGCTCTGGCTGGGCGTGTACGCGCCGATCCAGGTGCTGCTGCCTAAGCAGGCCGAACTGCTCGACCAAGTGAGCAAAGAGAGCGTTCTCGGGTTGGTGATGGGCTTCGGCGCGGCGGTCGCGCTGGTGGCCAACCCCACGATCGGGCTGCTGTCCGACCGCACCTGCTCCCGGTTCGGCCGGCGGCACCCGTGGACCGTCGGCGGTGCGCTCGTCGCCGCCGTCGGGCTGGTGGTGCTGGCGTTCGCGCCGACGGTCGCGGTGATGATCATCGGCTGGTGCCTGGTGCAGGGCGGCCTCAACGGCATGCTCGCCGCGCTCATGGCCGCCCTGCCGGATCGGGTTCCGGTGCAGCAGTTGGCCGTGGTCGGCGGCCTGGTCGGCATCGCGCAAATGCTCGGCACCGTCCTGGGCGCGGTCGTGGTGGTCGTCGTGCTCGGCATCGCCGGCCTGCCGCTGGCCTACTCGGTCTGCGCGGGGATCGTGGTGATCGGTGCGGCGCTCTTCGTCCTCTGGACGCCGGACGCGCGGTTGCCGGTCGAGTTCCGGCCGCCGTGGGTGCTGCGCCAGGTGCTCCGCGACTTCTGGGTTTCGCCCCGGAAGTACCCCGACTTCGCGTGGGCGTGGAGCTGCCACTTCATGATCAACCTCGGCAACGCGTTCGGGACGCTGTACCTCCTGTTCTTCCTGCAGGACGCGGTGCACTACGCGGACCCGGAAAACGGCCTGCTGATCATGATGGGCCTGTACGGCGTCGCGCTCGTCGGCGGCGCCGTGCTCGCGGGGTACTTCTCCGACAAGTCCGGTCGGCGTAAGCCGTACGTCCTGGTGGCCTCCGGAGTGATGGCGCTGGCCGCTTTGCTGCTGGTGCTTTGGCAGAGCTGGCCGGTGGCGCTCGCCGCGTCGCCACTGCTCGGCGTCGGTTTCGGGGCGTACATGGCGGTCGCGCTGGCGATGCTGACGCAGGTGCTCCCCGCCGCGCAGAACCGCGCCAAGGACTTCGGGATCATCAACATCGCGAACTCGCTGCCGCAGGTGGTCGCCCCGCTGCTGACGCCCCTGCTGCTGGCCCACGTCGGCGGCTACCCCGGGCTGTTCGCGGCCTCCGCGGTCGCGACGCTCCTGGCCTCGGTGCTCGTCTTGCGCGTGAAGGCGGTCCGCTAAGCCCAACCGAAACAGTGAAGGCCGCACTCGGGGAGTGCGGCCTTCACTGTTTCAGGGTGTGGAACCGCGGGCCGGTGCCGGTCGGGGGAGGGGAGTGCAACGGCACCGGCCCGCGGAATTCGGGGGCCGCTCGGAGGCGGGGTGACAGCAGGACCAGACCCATGGTCCAACGCCGTCTTCGATGATCAATCTAGCGGGGGATTACTGGCTGGGCTAGGCCTAACGCGTATTTTTTTCGATTAATCGCGGTGGGGACCGGGTGGTGGCCGAGGACCGGTTCGCGCTGCTCGGGGGTGCGGGCGAAACAGTCCTCGGCCGAAGGCGAGTGCCGACGCGGGTCCGATGGGGCGATCGGCCGGCCGTGGCTCGCCTGTCAGGGGGTCAGGCCGTGACCGCTCGGCGCGGGTTCACCAGCGCGTGGCGACCGGTGGTCTCGGCCGAGGTGGGCGGTGCGGGGTGCGCCGTGACCGGGTTTTTGCGGCGGCCCTGGAGCCGGTTGTCGGCCGACTGCTGCTGCGGGGCCAGGCCGCCGGCTACCAAGTGTTCGTGCGCGACCTGCCAGACCGAGCACGGCGCCTTGCAGCGGTGCCACCGGGTCGAGCAGGTCGGGCAGTCGCCGCGCTCGTCGGGCTCGTGCATCTTCAGCATCGCGCGCCACGCCTCGGTCAACCGGGGCAGTTCGGAGCGCGCGACCGAGACGAGCGACTGGGCGTCGGCGCGGTTCGCCAGGTCGGTCAGCATGTCGAGGCGCTCCCAGACCGCATTGCGGAGGACCTGCCCGAGTACCTGATCCATGTCAGCTCACCGTTACCTTTCCGCCATCTTGGCGGCTTCGTTGAGCGCGGCGCGCAGCTGTCCGAGCTGGCCGGACGTCAACCGCGCGGTCTCACCGGGAGGCGAGACCAGTACCACCTGGTTGTCCTCGACGAACACCGTCACCGCTCGCTCGCGGCTGATGAGGTCGCCGCACTGCACCCGCCACACGAGCTGACCGCCCTCGTAGTGGCGGACGCTCGCGGTGCGGGGGTCGACCGCGGCGGCGGGGGTGACGGGGCGGACGGCGGAGACGGGAGGGACCGTCGCCGGCCGCACGGCGCGGGTGGCCGTGCCGGCATGTCCCCCTGCGAACGAGTCCACGAACTCCACGCCCTTCTCCGCTCTGTCGAAAGTCTCCGAAGATGCCTTCTGCAACATCGCACTTGCGCAACGCTGCGGTTTTCGTAGCTCTCCGTGATCGCTACCGGTGTGCGGCCGGTGACGGAGATCTGACAACTACAGTGAGGTGAAACCGGGTGCGATAGAAGGTGGAACCGGCGTCATAGCGGTGACTGGGCTCGGTTCCACGGTAAGCGGTCAACGGACTTCGCCCGGACCGATCAGGGCACCAGTTCGGCTGTTCACACGGTTCACCAGGTTTGCCTACGCTGTTTTACAGACGCCCGACCGGACAGTGGAGGGGGCGCGATGGACGCCAGTAACGGTGGCAGTGCCGAAGCCCGGCAGAGCCACGCAGTTCCCGCTGACGCGTGGGAGCAGCCGGAGATGAGAACGGCTCTCGCGTCTCGCGAGATCAGCGCCGTGTACCGGCTCCTGCGCAAGCACGGTGTCTCGCAGCGCCAGATCGCCGCGATGACCGGCCAATCCCAGTCCGAGGTGTCGGAGATCCTCAAGGGTCGCCAGGTCATGGCCTACGACGTGCTCACGCGGATCGCCGACGGCCTGGGCGTCCCCCGTGGGTACATGGGCCTCGCCTACGACGAGGCCACGGCGATACGCGTCGTCGGCTCCGCCGACGGCCAGCAGGCTGAGGAGGACGAGTCCGTGAAGCGACGGAGGTTCCTCGCGCACGCTGCCCAGGTCACGATGGGCGCGGCAGTGTTCGGTCCCGAATCGGGCACCTGGGCGGCCGGGCCGGCCAGGACACCGGCGCCGGGGCGCATCGGCATGACCGACGTCCGCCAGGTCGAAGCCGCAACGCGGGCGCTGCGGGCGCTCGACTACCAGTACGGCGGCGGGTTCTGCCGCGACGCCGTCGTGGCCCAGCTGTCCTGGGGCCAGCAGATGCTCGAGGCGCACGGCACCGACCTGGTGAAGAACCGGCTGTACGTGGCGCTCGCCGACCTCCACTCGCTGGCCGGCTGGACCTCCTTCGACACCGGCCTGATGGACTCCGCCCGCGGCCACTTCGCGAACGCGCTGGACCTGGCCAAGCAGGGCGAGAACCACCCGCTCGTGGCCAACGTGCTCTACCGGATGGGCCGCGTCTACCTGCACCAGGACGCCCCGAACGACGCGCTGAAGCTGTTCCAGCTGGGCCAGATCGCCGCCCAGGAAAGCGGTTCCGAGCTGGCCGTCTCCGTGCTCTGCGCGAACGAGGCCTGGGCCTACGCGATGATGGGCAACGAAGAGCAGGCGGTGAAGCTGCTCGGCCGGAGCAAGGACGAGTTCGAGCGCGCCAACCTGGCCGAAGCC
Source organism: Amycolatopsis sp. CA-126428 (assembly GCF_002904335.1). Lineage (GTDB taxonomy): Bacteria > Actinomycetota > Actinomycetes > Mycobacteriales > Pseudonocardiaceae > Amycolatopsis. Next base: position 16,178 of record NZ_PPHF01000148.1, read on the forward strand.
GAGTCGTGGGTCAAGTTCTTCACCGAGACCGACGTCTACGCCATGGTCGGCACCGTCCACACGGTCCTCGCGCAGAAGAACGCCGAGCACACCAAGTACGCGATCCCGGCGCTGACCAAGGCCGTCGAGACCTACGACGACGAGATGGCCCGCTCCAAGACGTTCATGCTGAGCGCGCTCGCCACCAACCACCTGCTGGACGGCGACCTCGACCACGGCGCCAAGGTCGGCGGCAAGGCCATCGACTGCGCCGAGGGCATCAAGTCCGAGCGGGTCAAGGACCGGATGCGGCCCCTGCAGGAAGAGGCCGAGCGCCGCCGCAACAACGCCGACGCCCGTGACCTCGCCGACCGGCTCCACGCTTTCTACGCCGCATAACGCCGAAGGCGCCGGCGCGGTTTTGGACGGCCGGTTCACCTCCGGGAAGCTGCGTGGCGTGCTGGCCGAGACCTGCGCGCTGCTGGACCTCGACCCGGCGGGTGCGCGGTTGCTGCGGTTCACCAACAACGCGGTGTACGCGCTGGTCACGGCCCCGTTCGTGGTCCGGATCGTCGGCTCGACGCAGCTGCGGCACCGGGTCGGCACGGTCGTCCGCGTGGCCCGGCACTTCGAAGACCACGGTGTCCCCGCGATCCGGCTGCTCGCCGACGTCGAACAGCCCTTGGAGGTCGGCGGGCACCTGGTGACCGTGTGGCACCAGGTTCCGAGCATCGGCCGCGCCGCGACGTCCGTCGACCTGGCCCGGCTGCTGCGCCAGGTGCACGCCCTGCCCCCGCCGCCCGGCCTCGCCGAGTGGGCGCCGTTCGCCGCGGTGCGGGCCCGGGTGTCCGACGCCGAAGAGCTCGGCGACGCCGACCGGGAGTTCCTGCTCGACCGCTGCGCCGAGCTCGAAGCCGAGCTCGCCGAGCTGGAGTTTCCGCTGCCCAGGGGGCTGGTCCACGGCGACGCGTACCCCGGCAACGTCATCCCCGGTCCGGACGGCCCGGTGCTCTGCGACTTCGATTCCTCGTGCGTCGGGCCGCCGGAATGGGACCTGACGCCGCTGGCGGTCGGCCGCGAGCGGTTCGGCGACCCGCCGGTGCGCTACCGGACGTTCGCCGCGGCGTACGGCTTCGACGTGACGTCCTGGCCCGGCTTCACCGTCCTCCGGGGCATCCGCGAGCTGAAGCTGACGACCAGCGTGCTGCCGATCCTGCGCAGCCGGCCGCAGGTCCGGCCGGAGCTGTACCGGCGCCTGGACGACTTCCGCAACGCGCGGACCGACACGCGGTGGACGCGTTACCGATGACCCTCATCTGTCACTTGGTGTGATCGAGGCCACAGTCTGCACGTGCATTCGACGACGGCAAATGACCGTTCGTCGCATCCAAAAGGCGGCCCGCTCTGGGTAGAAAGTTCTGCCCGACCGGTCAACCCCAATGGGTCACCGGTCATCCCAATGCGCAAGTTGCAGCTACTCGCCGTGACGTCACACCGGCTCCTACCTGCAGTTACAAGGTCAGGAAGCGACGACCGGCGCCCGCGTCAGCACGACGGCGAACCCGAAGGCGAGTCCCATCACGGTCAGCTCGAGCGTCCCCCACGCGGCGAGCGCCGTGCGGTCGTGGCGGACGATCCGGGGCATCAGGCGCCAGCGGACGTGGGCCCCGAGCACCGCGATGACGCCGGTGCACACCAGCTTGAGGACGAGCAGCCGCCCGTACGGCGTCGTGAAGATCGCGGCCCAGAACCCGATGGTCGGGTTGAGCGAGATCTCGACCAGGCCGTTGAACAGCCCGGTGGCGGCGGAGATGACCAGGCAGAGCGTCGCGAGCTTCGAGAACCGGGGCAGCGCGTGCGCCAGCAGCGTCCGGTTCGCCACCAGGAGCACGGTCATCGCGCCGAGGCCGCCGGTCCAGGCGACGGCGCTCATCACGTGCAGCTCCATCGAGATCATCGTGTAGTCGTGGTAGCTCCAGTTCGACGCGTGCCCGGTGACCGGCAGCGGCAGCAGCGCGAACAGGCCGAGCCCGACGCGGACCTCGGCGGGCACCTTCTCCCCGAAGCGCAGGGCCAGCGCGCCGATCCCGGCGTGGACGAGCGCGAGCACGGCGACGATGACGAGCGCCTTCCCGGCGCCGACGTCGGCGATGTACCGGCCGAGGTCCGACGGCGAGAGCGTCGACGAACCCGGCTTGTACTCCGCGGTCTGCAGGATCAGCGCGACGACCGCGGCCGTGGCCCAGACGAGCGCGGCCGCGACGCCGGCCGGGCGGGCCAGCCGCATGATCGGCTCGGTGAGCTTCGGCCGGTCGTAGCCGACGAGGACGGAGAGCAGCGCGAGGCCGATCGTGGTGACCGCGGCGAGGTCGAGCAGGACCCGGACGACCGGGATGCCGGCCGAGACCACCGCGCTGGGCTCCACCACACCGGGAACCGGGGCGGTGGACATGAGCGCGACGCCGATCAGGGCGCCGAGCAGGGCCGCCGTCACGACGCAGAGCAGCGTCGAACAGCGGACCTTCGTGGTGGCCTCGGCCTGGGTCATCAGTTCTTCTCTTCCACCGACCGGCCGGACCGCAGGGCCACGGTCAGCCCGATCGCCAGCAGCACGACCGCGCCGGCGATCCAGACCCAGATCGGCACCCCGGTCGACGACGACTGCGGCGCCGCCGACGAGGAGCCGCCCGGCGACCTCGCCGCGTCGACGGTCGCCGGGGTGCCGGTGCCGGCGGTCGTCAGGGTGAAGGTGAGCTCACCGGTCACCGGGTGGCCGTCCGCGGACAGCACCCGGTAGCCGACGGTGTACTTCCCGGCCGGCCCGAGCGGCCGCAGGGGCGCGGTGACGACGTTGTTCACCACGCCGATCGGCCCCTCGGCCCACTGGCCGCCGCCGGGTCCGGTCACCGCGATCTGGTTGACGTCGGCGCCCTGCACGTACTGGTCGAAGGTCAGGCTGATCTTCGCCGGGCCGGCGGCGACGGACGAGCCGTTCGCCGGGTCCGAGGAGATCAGCACGTTGTGCGCCAGCGCCGGGGTGGCCGTGCCGAGCACGGCCACCCCGGTCAACGCCAGCGCGACGAGCGCCTTCCGCATCTAGCTGTTGCCTCCCGACTTGACCGTGGCCTTGCGGGCCCGGATGGTCGCACCGGCTCCGACGCCGAGGCCGATGGCGCCGACGAGCAGGCCGGCCCCGCCGAGCCAGCGGGCCGTGTTGTCCGACGTCGCCGCCGCGGCCTCAGTGTGCTCCCCGGTCGTGGCCGCCGTGCCCGGGGCCATCGCGGCGTGGTCGCCGTCGCCCGCGGCCTTGGCGGCCAGCTTGACGGCCGGCGCCGGGTGCTCCGGCTCCTCGCCGTTCGCCGGGGTCGGCTGGTTCCAGTCGACGACCTTGCCGTCGCTGTAGGTCTGGTGCGCCGGGAACTCCACTTCGTCCACATTGGTCGGCAGCGGGCCGAAGGAGACCGAGAACTCCTGGTAGTCGGTGGCCTTGAGTTCGCTGCCCGGCTGCGCGGTCCAGGTGACCGCGGTGACGGCCTCGGTGATCTGGGTGCCGTTGTCCTTGGTGATCGGCGCGGGCAGCTTCGACTTCGTCACCTCGGCGGTCCAGCCGGGGAGCGGCTTGGTCCGCACCGAGCCGATGCCGTAGTCCGCCTTGAATTCGACGGCGACCTTCGTGGTGGTGAGGGGGTCCTTCTCCTCACTCGGCACGCGGAAGACGATCGCCGCGTAGCCGCCCTTGGTGGGCTGCGGGCCGTAGACGTTGGCGGTGACGTGCGCGGACGCGACGCCGGTGCCGAGGAGACCGGCGACACCGACGGTGGCGGCGAGGAAACCGGCGCGCTTGAAGACGTGCTGGGACATGGGTTCACTCCTGATGAACTCAAGAACGGGGACGGCTCGGTTCGGGGACCGGCCGGTGTGGGGGATGAGCTGGGGTTCAGGAGTGGACGGGCGGGCCGCGCCGCCCGCGGATCCGGCGCAGGTCGACGCCGACGAGGTGGTCCGGACCGGCCGTGCGGGCCGGGACGAGCGCGGGCGCCGCGGACGGCACCGGCAGCGGGGTCAGCAGCCGCGGCAGGATCGCGCGCAGCACGGCCAGCACCGTGAGGAGCATCGTGTCCGCGCGGGCGAGCAGCAGGGCGGTGAGCACGGTCGCGATCGCGTGCGCGAAGACCATGCCGGGCCCGGTGGTGCCGGGCGTCGCGGCCATGTCGTGCTCGTGGTGCTCGGCGAGCGTGGTGAGCAACAGGTGCATCACCAGCTGGGCGGCACCCAGCAGGACGACCGTGGCGACCGGCCCGCGTGCCTTGCGGGCGAGGGCGGCCGCGGTCCAGCCGAACAGGCCGGTGAGCAGGACGGTCATCGCCGGATCCGGCAGGCCGCCGTCGGCGAGCCGGTGCGCGGTGACGGAAAGTGCCCCGGCACTCACGGCGAGCAACACGCCACGGGTAGCACTGAGCACGGCGGGACGCCGTGCCGGATCGCTCATGAGGAGCAGCCTAAGGGACCTGCTTCGCTGTGAGCGTGTGATCCCGTGAAGTGAGCACACATCGAGTTCACGTCCCGGATTGCGCTCCGGTTCAGGTGATTTGTTGCCGATCTCCGGCCGGTAGGCCACGGTGGGCCGATGACCGGGGTTTGGACCGGTCGTGCCGTGGGTACTGAGCCGTCGGTCAGGAACTAGCCCATTCGGGTGAAGGCCGGCGCGAAGGGCGGGAGAGCGGACACGGATGAACCTCTTCGACTACATCTCCGACCGGGCGAGCAAGCTGTGGCTTGAGGCCTATTTGCACACGAGCATGGTGGTGCAGTGCACCATCCTCGCCGCGGTCCTCGGCGTGCTGATCGGGGTCGCGGTGTACCGCAGCCCGATCGGTTCGGCGGTGGCCACGGCGCTGGCGAGCACGATCCTGACGGTCCCGTCGTTCGCCCTCCTGGGCCTGCTGATCCCGCTTTCGGGGCTCGGTCCGACGACGGCGGTGATCGCGCTGGTGCTCTACGGCCTGCTGCCGATCGTCCGGAACACCATCGTCGGGCTCGACGGCGTCGACCCGGCGGTCACCGACGCCGCCCGCGGCATCGGGATGAGCCGCTTCGGCGTGCTCACCCGGGTCGAGCTGCGGCTGGCCTGGCCGGCGATCCTCACCGGCATGCGGGTGGCCACGCAGATGCTGATGGGCATCGCCGTGATCGCCGCCTACGCGAAGGGGCCCGGCTTCGGCGCCGAGGTCTTCTCCGGGCTCACGAACGCGGGGAGCACCAACTCCCTGAACCAAGCCGTCACCGGCGCGGTCGGGGTCGTCATCCTCGCCCTGCTCCTCGACGGCATCTACGTCCTGATCAAGCGCTTCACCATTTCTAGGGGTGTCCGTGGCTGAGAACGAGGAAGTCTCCGGCGTCGAGATCGAGCTGGAGCACGTGACCAAGCGGTACCCCGGCACGCGCGAAGCGGCGGTCGACGACTTCTCCATGGTCGTGCCCGCCGGCAAGATCGTGGTTTTCGTCGGCCCGTCCGGCTGCGGCAAGACCACGACCATGCGGATGATCAACCGGCTGATCGAGCCGACGTCCGGCCGGATCACCATCGGCGGCGAAGACGCGCTGAAGCTCGACGTCGACACCCTGCGCCGCCGGATCGGCTACGCGATCCAGCAGGCCGGGCTGTTCCCGCACTTCACCGTCGCGCAGAACATCGGCGTGGTGCCCGGCCTGCTCGGCTGGGACAAGAAGAAGGTCGGTGACCGGGTCGAGGAGATGATGGACCTGGTCGGGCTGGACCCGGCCGACTTCCGCGACCGCTTCCCGCGCCAGCTGTCGGGCGGTCAGCAGCAGCGCGTCGGCGTGGCGCGGGCGCTGGCCGCGGACCCGCCGGTGCTGCTGATGGACGAGCCGTTCGGCGCGGTCGACCCGATCACCCGCGGCAACCTGCAGGACGAACTGCTGCGGCTGCAGAGCGAGCTGCAGAAGACGATCGTGTTCGTCACGCACGACTTCGACGAAGCCGTGAAGCTGGGCGACAAGATCGCGGTGCTCGGCAACCAGTCGACGATCCTGCAGTACGACACGCCCGAAGCGATCCTGGCGAACCCGGCGGACGACACGGTCGCGGGCTTCGTGGGCGCGGGCGCGTCGCTGAAGCAGCTGACCCTGCTGCGCGTCCGGGACGTCGAACTCCAGCAGGACGCGCTCACCGTGACCGTCGACGAGTCGCCCGCCTCGGTGCGGGAGAAGCTCGACAAGTCGCGCCGGCACTTCGCGCTCGTGCTGGACGCGCGCCGCCGTCCGACGCGGTGGGTGCACGCGCGCGAGCTCACTTCGGCGACTTCGCTGGCCAACCTCGGCAAGCCACTGCGCGACCTCGTCAGCTTGCAGTCGACGCTGCAGGACGCGCTCGAGGCGATGCTCGCCGAGGGCGGGTCGGTGCCGGTCACCGGCGCGCGCGGCGAGTACGCGGGCACCATCCAGCTGGACACCGTGATCGCGACGATCCAGCAGCTGCGCGAGGAGCACACGAACGACGAAGAGGTGCCGGCATGACGGCCGTCGTCGACACCGGTTTCAGCACCGAGTCCGGCTCGAAACGCGCGGAACGCGTCCGGCTGTTCGCCCAGCCGGTCGTGGTGCTGGTGATCGTCGCGGTGACGCTGGTTTCGGTGTTCTCCAGCGGCCTGAACGCGACGGAGAAGGAGACGCTCAACGCGCCCACCTTGTTCACGGCGCTGTGGGACCACCTGCTGATGACGCTCGTGGTGACCGCCATCGTCGTCCTGGTCGCCGTCCCGCTGGGCGTGATCGTGACGAGGCCGTGGGCGCGCTTCCTGGCCCCGGTCTTCCTGGCGATCGCGAACATCGGCCAGGCCGCGCCCGCGCTGGGCGTGCTGGTGCTGTGGTTCATCGTCACCGGCGCGACCGGCGGGATCTGGGTGGCGGCGCTGCCGCTGGCGTTCTACTCGCTGCTGCCGGTGCTGCGGAACACGATGGTCGGCATCCAGCAGGTCGACCCGGCGCTGATCGACGCGGGCCGCGGCATCGGGATGTCGGCGACGGCGGTGCTCTGGCGGGTCGAGCTCCCGCTGGCCGTCCCGCTGATCCTGGCCGGCCTGCGCACCTCGCTGGTCTTGGCGGTCGGCACGGCGACGTTCGGCATGTTCGTCAACGCCGGCGGCTTCGGGCTGCTCATCGACACCGGCTACAAGCTGAACCTGACGTCGGTGCTGGTCACCGGCTCGGTGCTGGCGGTCGCGCTGGCGCTGCTGGTCGACTGGGTGGGCGCGGTCGCCGAACAGTTCTTCGGACCGAAGGGGCTGCGATGAAACTCCGGAGGCTGTTCGCCGTGGCCCTGCTGGGGGTGACGCTGTCGTCCTGCGGGCTGACGATCAACCAGGCTGTCCCGTACGACATCAAGCCGGGCTCGATCCAGCCGATCCCGTCGCTGCAGGGGCTGAAGGTGACGGTGGGGTCGAAGGACTTCACCGAGAACATCATCCTGGCGTACATGGCCGAGATGGCCCTGACGGCGGCCGGCGCCGACGTCGTCGACCTGTCCGACATCAAGGGGTCGAACTCCTCGCGCCAGGCGCTGCTGTCGGGTCAGACGGACATCACGTGGGAGTACACGGGCACCGGCTGGATCAACTACCAGGGCAACGAGCTCCCGGTCCCGGGCGGCGAGAAGGCCCAGTACGAGGCGACGGCCAAGGCGGACGAGGAGAAGTTCGGCGTCACCTGGCTGAACTACTCGCCGCTGAACGACCAGTACGCCTTCGCCGTGACGGAGGAGTACGGCGCGAAGAACAACCTGAAGACGACGTCCGACCTGGCGGCCTTCATCAAGCAGAAGCCGGACCAGGCGGTGTTCTGCCTGGAGACGGAGTTCACCAGCCGCCAGGACGGTTTCCCGGCGGCGGTCAAGGCGTACGGCTTCCAGAAGCCGACGGTGAAGAACTTCGGCATCGGCACGATCTATTCGGCGGTGGCGAGCGGAACCTGCCCGGTGGGCGAGGTCTTCACCACGGACGGCCGCATTTCGGGGTTGAACCTGCGGGTGCTGGAGGACGACAAGAAAGCGTTCCCCCAGTACAACGCGGTGGCGACGCTGCGCACGGAGTGGCTGAAGCAGCACCCGGAGGTCCGCGGCCCGCTGGAGAAGATCAGCGCGGCGATCGACAACGAGCAGATGGTGGAGCTCTGCAAGCAGGTCGACGTCGACGGCAAGGACACGGGCAAGGTGGCCCACGACTGGATGGTCAAGAAGGGCTTCGTGAAGTAGCCCGTCGTGAGTGGTAAGGAGGGTTCTAACCCTCCTTACCACTCACGACCGGTGGCCGTCAGAGGCCGAGGCGGTGCAGCAGCTGCCCTTCCAGCCGTTCCAGCTCGCCGGCCACCGCGCGGTGCACCGACTTGCGTCGCGCCGCCGGCATCCGCTCCGCCGCGCGCACCGAAGCCGACAGCTGCTCCAGCGTCCCGAGCGCTCCTTGGGCGAACTCCTGGTCCGCCTTCGACGCCTTCTCCGACTTCCGCAGGTCCTGGCAGCCCTCGGCCACCCCCGCGATCCGGGCGTGCAGGGCCGCGCCGCGGCCGGTGTACTCGCCCAGCCGGTCGATCGAGACCCCCAGCTTGCGGGCCTGGTAGCGGTCGTACGCCTCGCGGGCCGCGCCCGCCGCGCGCACCGCCAGCGGCGCCACCACCGGGAGCACCGCCGGGCTGAGCACCTTCGCCACCGCGACCGCGTTCTTCGCCCTCTTTGGGGTGAACCTGGCTTCACCCTCGACCTTGGCCTTGCGCGCCATGGCACCTCCTGCGACGTGTCGAGGTCGAACTTACTGGTCGCCCGGGTGGCGGGCATGTCGGCTCGGCCGTGGGAATCTAGAGTGATCTCCATGAACACCGAGGTGGTACTCGACGCGGGCGCGGTCAGCCGCTGCCGTCGCCGCGTGCACCTCGAGCACGACCCCGCCATGCGCGAGGTACCGCTTTCCCCGCCCGACCCCACCGCGCAGCAGCGGATCGACGACGCCACCGCGCACCGCGAGGACATCGTCGCCCGGCTGATGGCCGCCAACGACGACCACTGGGTGAAGATCGGCCGCGACCTCCCCGCCCACGAGCGCGTCGAGCAGACGCTGCAGGCCTTCGCCGACGGGGCGCGCTACATCTGGGGTGCGCTGCTGCCGGTCGACGCGGCCGGGCACCGGCGTGGTGGCATCGACCTGCTCGTCCGCACCGGCCACGGCTACGTCCCGGTGCTCGTCGTGCGCCACCGCATCACCGACCGCGGCGCCGGCGCGATCGTCACCGGGCTGACCGACCTCGACCCGGCCCACCGCGCGGCCGACGAGGGCCGCAAGGTCCGGTCGCAGCCGCGTGACCAGCTCCGGCTCGTGCACATCCGCCGCATGCTGCAGACGCTCGGGCGGGCCGACGAGAGCCTCGCGCTCGGTGGCGTCATCGGCCTCGACGCCGACGTCGTCGTCTGGCACGACCTCACCGCGGGCACCTGGCCCGGCGGGCGCACCGCGCTCACCGAGTACCAGGCCCGGTTCGCCGATCGGCTCGCCATCGCCACCGCCGCCGCGAACGGCGAGGAGCCCCTCGCCGAGCCGTCGCGCGTGCTGGAGTGCCGGCGCTGCCCGTGGTGGCCGACGTGCGAGGTCGTGCTCACCGACACCCGCGACGTCAGCCTCGTCGTCCGGGGCGAGGACGCGGTCGAGCTGCGCCGCGCCGGCGTGTCCACTGTGGACCAGCTGGCCGCGCTCGACCCGGCGGGCGAGCCGCTCGCGGTGAACTGGACCGGCGTCACCTTCCCGGACGCCGTCGTGCTCGCCCGGGCCTGGCTGGCGGACCTGACGCTGGTGCGCCGCGTCGGCCGGGTCGAGGTACCGCGCGCCGACGTCGAGGTCGACGTCGACATGGAAAGCTTCGGCGACGCCGGCGCGTACCTCTGGGGCTGCCTGCTCAGCGGCGCCGACATCGGCGTCCCGCCGGGCTACCGCGCCTTCGCGACGTGGGACCCGCTGCCCACCGACGACGAGGCCCGCTCCTTCGCCGAGTTCTGGGCCTGGCTCACCGACATCCGCGAGCGCACCGAAGCGGCGGGGCTGACCTTCCGCGCCTACTGCTACAACGCGCTCGCCGAGAACCGCTGGCTCTTCGGCTCCGTCGAGCGCTTCGGCGACCACCCCGGCGTGCCTGCGAAGAAGGACATCCAGTCCTTTGTGGATTCCGAGCAGTGGGTGGACCTCTTCCGCAGCGTCACCGACCAGTTCCTGTGCTCCCACGGCAAGGGCCTGAAGGTGATCGCCCCGGTGGCCGGCTTCTCCTGGCGTGACCCGGAGGCGGGCGGCGAGGCCTCGATGCGATGGTACCGCGACGCCGTCGGCATGGACGGCGAGAAGCCGGACGACGACCAGCGCGAACGGCTCCTGCGCTACAACGAGGACGACGTCCTCGCGACCCGGGCCCTGCGCGAGTGGATCGACGCGCGGGCGCAGGACGAGGTCCCGTACATGTTCGACCTCTGAGTAGTTCACCGGCTAAGACACTTGCCTACTGGCGTGTTCTGCGTAATACTCGTCTGCGAGTACTCGTAGACGAGGAGTTGTGATGAAACGGCGGAAGGTCGCCAACGTCCTGGGGCTGGCCGTCCTTTCCGTCGTGCAGGAACGCCCCATGCACCCGTATGAGATGGCGGCCGTGCTCAAGCAGCGCGGCAAGGACGCCGACATGCCGATCAAGTGGGGCTCGCTCTACACGGTTGTCGCGAACCTGGAGAAACACCGCTTCATCGAGGCCGTCGAGAGCGTGAAGGACGGTGGGCGGCCCGAACGGACCGTCTACCGCATCACGCCGGCCGGGCGCGAGGAGTTCGAGGACTGGGTCCGCGAGCTCGTCGGCACGGTCGACCGGGAACCGCCGCGGTTCAAGGCCGGGCTGTCGATGATCGGCGTCCTGGGTCCGGACCAGGCGATCAGCCGGCTGCGGGAGCGGCTGGAGCAGCTCGGCGAACGCGCGGAGGCGCACCGCGCGGCGCTCGAGCAGCTGCGGCCGCTGATGCCGCGGCTGTTCCTGGTGGAGGTCGAATACGACCTCGCGATGACGGAAGCCGAGGCGCGCTGGGTGCGCGGCTTCCTCGAAGAACTGACCACCGGCGCCCTGCCGGGCCTCGACGCCTGGCGGCGCTACCACGAAACCGGCGAATTCCCGGACGACCTGGGGGAGTTCGTGGAGAGGTAGGAACCGATGGAAACGACCCGCAAGCACAGAGTGCCCGAGATGGAGGGCTTCCAGGCCCGCTGGTACGCCAAGAACCGGGGCACCGAGGCCCAGCTGGCGCAGTACCGGCGGCAGGCGGCCGAGGTCACCGCGGGGCTGGCCGACGGCGCCGAGATCCTGGAAGTGGCGCCCGGACCCGGCTTCTTCGCCGTCGAGCTGGCCAAGCGCGGCTACCGCGTCACCGGGCTCGACATCAGCCACACCATGGTCGAGATCGCGCGGGAAAACCGGGCGGGGCTCGACATCGACTTCCGGCAAGGCGACATCACGCAGGCGCCCTTCGCGGCCGAGTCGTTCGACTTCGTGATCTGCCAGGCCGCGTTCAAGAACTTCCGCAAGCCGGTGACGGCGCTGAACGAGATGCACCGGGTGCTGCGCCCGGGCGGGTTCGCGGTGATCCACGACCTCAACCACGAGGCCACCGCCGCGGACATCGATCGCGAGGTCGCCGGGATGAACGTCGGCGTGGTCGCCGGCTTCACCGTCCGGAAGACGCTCGGGTGGCTGCGGCGCCGCGCGTTCACCGCCGCGCAGTTCGAGACGCTGGCCGCGGAAAGCGCGTTCGGCGGCTGCTCGGTCACCACCGACGGCGTCGGCCTGGAAGTCCGGCTGACCCGCTGAGCCTTGCTCCTATCGGCTGACCCGGGTACTTGCGCGCCGGGCCGCGAACTCCTGGACACGTAGGGCTTCACCGACGTGTCCGGGGGGACGTCGTGCCGCAGTTGCGGATCCACTTCACCGATGCCGACCTCGCGCGGACCCGGCTGAGGCCGGAGCTCGACCTCCTGTGGGAGGTCGTCGGCAGCGCGCAGGCCCTGCAGCACGGTGGCGGCGGGCTGCCGCTGAACCGCTGGCGTCGCCGGGTGCGCGGGTGCGTGCGCGAGGCGGGGGCCGTCCGGCTCGCGGTGCACACGGTGACGACGGTGGCGCCGCACGCGGCCTACTTCCCGGACTTCCTCACGCCCGCCGAGGAAGTCCGGGACATCGGCGAAGGCGCCGAGGCGGTTCTATCGGCTCCGCGGCGGCAGGTCCGCGAAGAGATCGGCCGGCTCCGGCCGTCCGGAGCGCCGGCCGCGCGGTGGCTGGGCGAACTCGCCCGCGGGAAGACCGCCGCGGCGCAGCACCTGTGCCGGGCGTTGCACCTGTACTGCGGAGCCCTGCTCGAACCGGACCTCCCGATGATCGGCGACGGGCTCCGCATCGCGTGCGCCGGCGGCATCCAGCGGTACCTGCGCGAAGGGCCCGAAGGCCTGCTGCGCTGGCTCGGCCCGGCCGCGCGCTGGCGGCCGCCGGTGCTCGTCGTCGTCGACTACCCGGTCGATCGCGACCTGCGTCTCGACGGCCGGGGCCTGCTGCTCATCCCCAGCTACTTCGGGGTGCACCACCCGGTGGCGCTGGCCGACCCCCGGCTGCGCCCGGTCCTGGTGTTTCCGATCGAAGCCGGGGCGCGGCTGCTGGCCGGGTGGCACGGCGGCGGTGACCACCTGAGTGCGCTGCTCGGGCCCACCCGGGCCACGATCCTGCGCTCGGTCGTCACCGGCGGCACCACCACCCGGCTGGCCCGGCAGGCCGGCGTCGCCCCGGCCACGGTCAGCCACCACACCGGCGTCCTGCGCGACGCGGGGCTCATCACGACCGACCGGCACGAGAACCTCGCGACCCACCACATCACCTCGCTCGGGCTGGCCGTGCTGACCTCCGGGGGCACCTAGCCGCCGGGAGTGTTTCGAGCGAGTTCGAAGGAGGCCTTCCGGTGCCCCACGCGGTGCCAGAGTCGTCGCCGGATCTCCTGATCCGGAAAGACGATCCGAGTGGAGGGTGAGATGAAGTTGCCGAAGTGGGGGGCTCTCGGTGCGACGGCGATCGGCGTTTCGGGGCTGATCGCGCTGGGGGCGCCGGCGGCGGGGGCCGCGAACGCCACGGACGTCGCGACACCGGCCCAGGGCGCGCAGCTGCGGGCGCTTCCCTGTGAGAACTGGACGGTCCAGATCCCCGAGGGGCACGCGTCGGGGACCTGGTGCAACAACTACACGACCGTGAGCGGGAGGGTGACCGACGACAAGGCCGACGGCCGGTGCCCGTACGTCCGCTCGCACTGGAGCAACGGCGGGGTCAGCGACAGCGCCTCGATCGGCCCGAAGGGCGCGTCCCGGACGTTCACCCTGAACGCGCCGTCGGGGACGACCTCGACGCAGGTCAGCATCCATTACGTCCTGTGCTGACCCGCTGACCACCCGAGGGCGGCACTTCCCGGGGAAAGTGCCGCCCCCGGCGTCAGCGTGGGGCCATCCGCAGCGAGCCGTCCATCCGGAAGACCTCGCCGTTCAGGTAGTCGTGGTCGATGAGCGACAGCGCGAGCTGCGCGTACTCGTCCGGCCGCGCGAGCCGCTTCGGGAACGGGATGCCGGCGGCGAGCGACGCGCGGAACTCGTCGCTGACCGTGGCGAGCATCGGCGTGTCGACGATGCCCGGCGCGATGGTCAGCACGCGGATGCCGTGCGAGGCCAGGTCGCGGGCCGCCGGGAGCGTCATGCCGACGACGCCGCCCTTGGACGACGCGTAGGCGACCTGCCCGATCTGGCCGTCGAACGCGGCGATGGAGGCGGTGTTGATGATGACGCCGCGGGCGTCGTCCTCGAGGGGCTCGGTCTTGGCGATCGCCTCGGACGCGACGGTCAGCACGTTGAAGGTGCCGACGAGGTTGATCTGGATGACCTTCGCGTACAGCGCGAGGTCGTGGCGGCCCTTCTTGGACAGGATCCGCGCGGACGGCCCGATGCCGGCGCAGTTCACCACGGTCCGCAGCGGCACGCCGGAGCCGGCCGCGGTCGCGACGGCGGCCTCGACCTGCTCGACGTCGGTGACGTCGGCCTCGACGTAGGTGATGCCGTCGACCTGCTCGGCCTTCTCGATCGAAGCGGCCAGGTCCAGCGCGAACACCCGCGCACCCTTGGCCGCGAGGGCCTTCGCCGTGGCCCCGCCGAGGCCGGACGCGCCCCCGGTGACGAGCGCCGCGGTGTCGGTGATCTGCATCTGTGCCGTTCCCTTCGTGGTCCGATTCGCGGACTCAGGTTAACGCTCGTTCGCCGGTGACATTCGGGGCTCCGCCCCGAGCCGGGGGCTCCGCCACCCGGACCCCCGAAAACAGGTGGAGGTTCGTGTCTTCGCTCACCGCTCTCGGGGGCGACCGTTCCCGTTAGCGTCGTGGTCAACTCCGGGTGTCACCTTCAGCAGCATGACGCCAGCTCGGATCGTGGTGGTAGGAACCGGATACGTCGGCTTGACCACGGGGGCCTGCCTGGCCAGCCTGGGTCATTTCGTCACGTGCGTGGACGTCGACCGCGCGAAGGTCTCGCGGCTGGCCGCGGGCCGCGTCGACATCCTCGAACCCGGGCTCGCCGACCTGGTGCACCGCGGGATCGCCGCCGGGCGCCTCCAGTTCGTCGTCGGCGCGCGGGACGCGGTCCGCCACGCGCAGGCGGTGTTCCTCTGCGTGCCGACGCCGATGGAGGCCGGGGGCTCCGCCGACCTGCGCGCGGTCGAGGCGGTGACGGCCGAGATCGGGGACGTCCTGCCCGCCGGCTGCGCGCTCGTCACGAAGTCGACCGTGCCGGTCGGGACGTCGAAGCGGATCCAGGCGCTGGTCGGCCGGACCGACGTGCCGGTGGTGTCGAACCCCGAGTTCCTCCGCGAAGGCACCGCGGTCGCCGACTTCCTGGGCCCGGACCGGATCGTCGTCGGCGCGGACGACCTCGCCGCCGCGCGCTGGGTCGGCGAGCTGTACGCCGAGCTGGACGCGCCGGTCGTCGTCGCCGACGCGGCGAGCGCGGAGCTGGTGAAGTACGCCGCGAACTGCTACCTCGCGCTGAAGCTCTCCTACGTCAACTCCATCGCGGAGCTGTGCGAACGGCTCGGCGCGGACATCGACCTCGTCACCGAGGGCATGGGGTACGACCGGCGCATCGGGCGGACGTTCCTCAAGCCCGGCCCCGGCTGGGGCGGCTCCTGCCTGCCGAAGGACACCAGCGCGCTGGTCAAGGTGGCCGAGTCCGTGAACTACGACTTCACCATGCTGACCTCCGCCATCGACGAGAACCTGGCCCAGCGCGACCGGATCGTCGCGAAGATCGCCGGCGCGGTCGGCGGGACGCTCGCCGGCGCCCGGATCGGCGTACTCGGCCTGGCGTTCAAGGCGGGCACCAACGACCTGCGCGACTCACCCGCGCTCGCCGTCTCGTCGGTGCTGTGCGCGCTGGGCGCCGAGCTGATCGCCTACGACCCGGCCATCGACGGCGAGATCGCCGGGATGACCGTCGTCGACGACGCCTACCAGGTCGCCAAGGACGCGGACGCCGTCGTCGTGCTGACCGAGTGGGCCGAGTTCAAGCACCTCGACTGGGCGGCGATGGCCGAGCTGATGGAGGGCATCGACGTCGTCGACACGCGCAACCTGCTCGACCCGCGGGTGATCGTCGACGCGGGGCTGTCCTGGCAGGGTGTCGGCCGGCCGCGGGCGGCGGCGCGAATCAAGGTTTCTTGAGAACGGGATCTTGGTTAGGCTGGCCGCACGGCATCGCGTGTCGGTCACCGGCTGGGTGAGGCATGGAGGTGGCGGGAGTGCCCCGGAGGCATTTCAACCGTGTCAGTATCCGTTTCCGTTGAATTGAACCACTTGATCGTCCCGTCCCGGAACAACCGGGAATCCGCCGAATTCCTGGCGAACCTGCTCGGCCTCGAAGCCGGGGAGGAATGGGGCCCGTTCATCCCCGTCGAGACGCGCAACGGCGTCCGGCTAGACTTCGCGAGCGTCCCCGAAGAGGACCTGCGCCTGCAGCACTACTGCTTCTTGATCCCCGAGGACGACTTCGACGCCGTCTTCGCGCGGCTCGTCGAAACCGGCGTGACCTACCACGCCGACCCGATGGGGAAGCAGGTCGGCGAAATCAACCACAACCACGGCGGGCGTGGCGTCTATTTCCTCGATCCCGGCGGCAACGGGATGGAAATCATCACGCAGCCGTACGAGCCGGAACGGCGTCGCCCGGCAACCTGGTAAAAGTTCCTTAGCAATGCGTACTATCGGGGCATGTTCACGACGAGGCCGGAGCTGACCGGCACCTTCGGGATGGTGGCATCGACGCACTGGCTGGCTTCGGCCACCGGGACGGCGGTGCTGGAGGACGGCGGCAACGCCTTCGACGCGGCGGTCGCCGCCGGCTTCGTCCTCCAGGTCGCCGAGCCGCACCTGTGCGGCCCGGCCGGCCAGGTGCCCGGCCTCTTCGTGACGGCGGACGACCCGACCCCGCGGGCACTGGCCGGCCAAGGCCCGTCGCCCGCGGGGGCCACCGCTTCGCACTTCGAGTCGCTGGGGCTGGACCTGATCCCGGGCAGCGGCCTGCTCCCGGCGACCGTCCCGGGTGCGTGGGACGGCTGGCTCATGCTGCTTCGCGACTACGGCACGAAGTCGCTTCGCGAGGTGCTCAAGTACGCGATCGGTTACGCGCGCAACGGCGTCCCGCTGGTGTCGCGGGTCAGCGACACGATCAGCGCCGTGTCTCGCCTGTTCACCGAGCACTGGCCGACGTCCGCCGCGCTCTGGATGCCGGACGGCAAGCCCGCCACCGGCCTGCACCGGAACCCGGCGCTGGCCGACACGTGGGAGCGGCTGCTGCGCGAGGCGGAGTCCGTCCCGGGGCGGGAGGCGCAGCTCGACGTGGGACGTCGTGCCTGGTCACAGGGCTTCGTCGCGGAGGCGATCGAGTCCTTCAGCCGCACGGCCTTCCGCGACGATTCGGGCCGCGACCACGCGGGCTTGCTGACGGGCGAGGACCTGGCGTCCTGGTCGGCGTCATACGAAGACCCGGCCTTCGTGGACGTCGGTGACTGGCGCCTGGTCAAGATGGGCGGCTGGACGCAGGGACCGGCGCTGCTGCAACAGGCCCTGCTCCTGCACGGCTTCCGCGACGAGCTGTCCTATGTGGACGGAATTCCGTCGGAGCGCACGGTGCACCTGGCGACCGAAGCGGCGAAGCTGGCCTTCGCCGACCGCGAGGCCTGGTACGGCGACACCGACGTCCCCCTGGACGTGCTGCTTTCCCCTGCTTACAACGAAGCCCGGCGCGCGCTGATCACCGACGCGGCGTCCCCCGAGCTTCGCCCCGGAGACGCTCGCGGCCCGGCACGTCTCCCGGCGATCCTGGACTCCCTGCAGGGCGTGCAGTCGGAGGGCGGCGCCACGGGCGAGCCGACGGTCGGTCCCCAGGGCCAGACGCGTGGCGACACGGTCCACCTCGACGTCGTCGACGCGGCGGGCAACCTGGTCTCGCTGACGCCGTCCGGCGGCTGGCTGCAGTCGAGCCCGACGATCCCCGATCTGGGCTTCTGCCTGGATTCCCGTGGCCAGATGTTCTGGCTGGAGCAGGGCCTGCCCAATTCGCTGGCCCCCCGCAAGCGGCCGCGCATCACGCTGTCGCCGTCCCTGGCCCTGCGCGACGGAGTTCCGACGCTGGCTTTCGGCACTCCCGGCGGCGACCAGCAGGACCAGTGGCAGCTGTGCTTCTGGCTGGCCCACGTCTACGGCGGGCTCAACCTGCAGGAGTCGATCGACTCGCCGGCGTGGCACACGACGGCGTTCCCGAGCTCGTTCTACCCGCGCTCGTGGAACCCCCGCGAGCTGGTGGTGGAGTCGCGGCTGGGTTCGTCCACTTTGGACGCCCTGCGCGAGCGCGGTCACGCCGTGATCGACGCCGGCGACTGGGCCCTGGGCCGCCTGTCCGCGGTTTCCCGCTCCGAGGGGTTGTTGCGAGCGGCGGCGAACGCACGCGGGATGCAGGGGTACGCGGCCGGCCGCTAAAGCGTCAGCGAACTCCAGCCCCCGCCCTCGGCGAGCAAGGTACGCACGCCGAGGGCGTGCTCGGCAAACCCGGCGAGATCGCCGTGCAGCAGCGCAAGCCGTTCCCCGTCGAGCGGCGTGGTGTCGCCCGCCCACAGTTCCCGGATCCACCCGGCGGCCGGATGCAGCGACCACACGAGCCCGGCCACCTCCGCCTCGGCCGACCCACCCGCGGCCAGGTACTCGGCGAGGACGTCGTCGCAGGCCTGAAGCAGTTCCCGAAGACCCCGCACGGCTTCGTCGGGACTGCCATCCCAGTCCGGCCGGGGCCACACCGGCGAGCCGAGCTCGAGCCACAACCGCCAACCCGCGGTCAGCTCATCCTGGTCACGCGGCACCCATTGCCCGGCCATGCTTCCGAGTGTGCGCCCGAAAGCCCGGCCGGGCGGATGGGATTCCTCACTTCCCGGGCCGGCCCCGAACGGCCGAGTTGTCCACAACGCCTCCGCTTATCCACAGATTCGCGGCATCACCCTTTTGTGCAGCCCACTCCCGATACGCTGGACCAGGGACGCCCCCCGGAGAGGGTGGGGGCTTGAGAGGTGACCCAGACAGGCCGCCACAGCCGGGGGAAGGGGCGCTACCGGCCGGGCTGCTCCCACAGCCAGAACTCGATGCCCTGGTTGTCGGTGCAGTCGGCGGTGTTCCCGTACGGGTGGTGCTCGACCTCCCCGGCCTGCCCGCCCTGTTCCCGCACCCGCGCCATCGCCGACTCGAGGTCGTCGACCGCGTACATCAGCTTCCAGCCCACCTGACGGTCCCCGGCCCACAACCCGCCCTCGAGACCCGGCCCCGAGAAGCCCCACGAGTCCGTCGTCGAGCCCGGCGTGAACTGCCAGCCCAGCACCGCGCCGTAGAAGGCCTTCGCCGGCGAAGCCTCCGGGACCTGGAACGTGAAGTACATGGCCTCGCCGTGGCGGGCCGGGCGAGGGCCCGCGGCCGGGGTCGCCGCCTGCGAGACCAGCCAGCGCTGGCCGTACGGGTCGCGGAACGAGCCGCCCCTCCCGTACGGTGAATCGCTCACCGCGCGGATCAGCGTCGCGCCCAGCTCCAGGGCGCGAGCCACCGAACCGTCCACGTCCGTGACCTCGACCCGCACCGACGCGCCCCCTTCGCGCGGGGCCACGTGGCCGATCTCCGGGTACTCCTCGGCGAGCATCAGCACGGCGTCGCCGATGGCCAGTTCCGCGTGCCCGATGCGGCCGTCGTCCATCAGGATCGGCTCGCCGCGGCGGACGGCGCCGAACACCTCGACGTAGAAGTCGAGTGCCGCGCGGGCGTCGGAAACGGCGAGGTAGGGCGTCAGCGAACGCAGGGCGGCGTGGCCGGCCGGCGCTTCCGAAGTGGTCGTCATATCGGCTCCGTTCAAGATCGCGCGACGCAGGTCGTCGCGTAGTTCGGCGGCGAAGTCCGGGTCGGGGGCGACCCGCTCGGAGGGCCGGCGAAGCGCGTCGAAAGGCTCAGGCATCGCGACCCTCCTTCTCCTCGTAAGCGCGCCGGAACGCGGCACGGGCCCGGACGAGCAACGCCTCGGTGGCGTGCACGCTGCGCCCCAGGTGGCCGGCGACCTCGGGGACGCCGAGGCCGTCGACGTAACGCAGGGTCAGCGCCACCCGGTGGTGCGACCCCAGCGACTCGAGCACCTGTCTCGCGCGCAGGGCGTCGAGCCGCTCGTCCCACGGGTCCTCGACGTCCGGCTCGCTGTCGTGCACGAGCCGCAGTCCGCGTTCCTCACGCTCTTTGCGCCGCCAGTGGTCGGCGAGCTTGTGCCGGGCGACGCCGATCAGCCACCCGGTGCTCACTGGAGGTGCGTACTCCTTGCGACAGGCGGCGACCGCCCCGAGGAACGTCTCGGACGTCAGCTCCTCGGCGAGCGTGCGGTCGCCACACCGGGACAGCAGGTACCCGTAGACCTCCGGCAGGGCCGTCTCGTACAGCCCGAGCAGCGCGAAGGCCGGGTCCGGTCGTACCCGAGGTTCCGTCACACCTTCATAGTCGTCCGGCAGCCGGTTTTTCCGACGGGTGAATCCCGGATTTCTAGACCCGCGGGTCCGGCAGCCGCCGCCCGGTGATCGCGACGATCGCCGCCAGCACCGCCACCAGGCCGATCACCAGCGCGAACGCGTCCCGGCTGCCGAGCGAACCCGAGAGCGCCGCGTACAGGCTCCCCAGCGTCGCGACGCCGAGCGCCAGCGACGTCTGCTGATTGGTCGTCATCACGCCGGAGCCGACGCCGGCCAGGTCGGTCGGTACGTGGGACAGCACGATCCGGAACAGCGTCGTCATCGCCAGTGCGTTCCCGACGCCGATCGCCACCATCGACGGCGCCAGGTCGAGGATCGTCACGTGCGGCCACGTCGACAGCGTCGTGCAGAGCAGCGCCACCATGCCCACCGCCGTGATCGCGCCCCCGAGCGGGACGACCTTCTGGCCGTAGCGGGCCACCAGGCGGCTGCTCAGCATCGACACCGTGAAGTACGCGACCGCCAGCGGCGTCAGCGCGAGGCCCGCGCCGAGCGGCCCGAAGTGCAGGCCCTCCTGCAGGGTCATCGCGTAGACGAACATGAACGAGCCGAACGCGCCGAAGAAGGGGATCGCCACCATCAGCCCGCGCCGGACGCTCGGCAGGCGCAGCACCGACGGCGGCAGCAGCGGCGTGCCGCCGGTCCGCTCGAGGCGCCGTTCGACGTGGACCAGGGCCGCGGCGGAAAACGGGAACACGGCCAGCAGCGCGATCGTCCACGCCGGCCACCCCAGCGCCCGGCCTTCCATCAGCGGGACCAGCAGCGACAGCAGCGTGACCCCCAGGAGCAGCGTGCCGAGGCGGTCGACGCCCAGCGGGTTGTGCGCGCGGCTCTCGGGCAGGCGGCGGGCCAGCAGGAGCACCACCAGGCCGATGGGCACGTTCACCAGGAAGATCGGCCGCCAGCCGGTGCCGAACAGGTCCGCCGCCACCAGGCCACCGCCGAGGAGCTGGCCGACCACCGTCGAGAGGCCGCCGGTCGCGCCGAACAGCCCCAGGGCGCGTGAACGCTCTTCGCCGGACGTCGTCGCCTGGATGATCGAGAGCACCTGCGGCAGCAGAAGCGCCGACGCCGCCCCCTGCGCGGCGCGGGCCACCACCAGCGTGCCCGCCGTCGGGGCGAGTCCGCAGGCCAGGGACGTCAAGGTGAACAGCCAAAGGCCCCAGAAGAACAGCCGCCGCCTGCCGAACGAGTCGCCGAGGCGACCGCCGACCACCAGCAGCACCGCGTACGCGATGCCGTAGGCGGCGACCACCAGTTCGAGGGTGGCGGTGGACGCGTGGAGGTCGGCGTCGATGGTCGGCAGCGCGACGTTGACGATGAAGAAGTCGATGATCGGCAGTGCCGCCCCCAGCAGCACCGTGACCAGGCCGGCGGGGGTCAGTCCCGGCCGGGCGGGGGCGCCGGTGGGATCCGGCGCAAGGGAGGTCGTGGTCATGAGTACTACGATCGACCCGTTCTTAAACTGGTACCAGTTGGTGTTTATCCGGGTACCGCTACTACCTGGTACCAGTTTCGGAGGCGTGGCATCCTGGCACCATGACCACCGCCGTCGAATCCGAACTCCGCCGCCAGGAGCTGGCGAGGTTCCTGCGGAGCCGGCGTGAACGGATCACGCCCGAGCAGGTCGGCCTCCCGATCATGGGGCGCCGCCGGACGCCGGGGCTGCGCCGCGAAGAGGTCGCGCAGCTCGCCGGCGTGGGGGTCACCTGGTACACGTGGCTCGAGCAGGGCCGCGACATCAACGCGTCCGAGCAGGTCCTGCAAGCGATCGCCCGCACGCTGCGGCTCGACCCGCACGAGCACACCCACCTCTTCCGGCTGGCCGGTGCGCCCGAACCGGAGAACGACAAGGACTGCCAGGTCATCACTCCGGCGATGGAGCTGATGCTGAAGAAGCTCGAGCCGTACCCGGTCGCGGTCCGCAACGCCCGCTGCGACCTGCTGGCCTACAACCGCGGCTACTCCTGGCTGATGGGCGACGTCGACGCCATCCCGTTCGGCGACCGGAACACCCTGGTCCAGTGCCTGCTCAACCCCGAGTGGCGCAAGCGGATGCTCGACTGGGAGGCGAACATCCCGCGCGTGATCGCGTCCTTCCGCGCGGCGATGGCCGACCACGTCGCGGAGCCGGCGTGGAAGCAGCTGGTGAAGCGGCTCAAGGCCGAATCGCCGCTGTTCGCCGAGCTGTGGCCGCACCACGACGTCAACTCGGAGCCGATCCGCACCAAGCGGTACCTGCACCCGGACGTCGGGCTGCTCCAGTTCAACTTCACCTACCTCCACTACGGCCGCCGGTCCGAGATCACCGTGTCGACCTACACCCCGGCCGACGAGGAAACGGCGGCGAAGCTGCCGTTGCTGTTCGACTGACGGCGTACGTCCGCAGTGCGCTTCGAGACGGACGCGCAGCCTGGCCGCGGCCGGTAGTTTCGCGGCATGAGAAGGCCTCCGTGGGCAGGACGCGTGGCGCGCGCCGTCGTCGTCGGGGTCTTCGTGATCGGGGCGACCAGTGCGTTGTCGCGGTGGCAGCCCGGGGCGTCGTCGCTGACGCCGATCGGTTTCGCGTGGCTCGCCGCGACCGTCCTGACGCTGCTGCTCGTCCACCGCTTCCCGCTGACGCTCTTCCTGGTCGCGTCCGCGTCCGCGTTCGGCTACTACACCTCCGGCCTGCCCGGCGGCCCGGTCATCGTGGTCCCGACCATCGCGTTGTTCGTGCTGACCCGGCAGCGCGGACCCCTCACCGCGGGCATCACCGGTGCCTCGGCGCTCGCCGCCGCCTACGTCGTGCACGTCATCACGACCAGGTCTTTCGCGCTGGAAACCGGGGCCGCGTTCCTCGTCGTCTGGCTGACCGCCGTGATCGGGGTCGGCACCGCCGTCCGGTACCAGCTCGACGCGCTCGCCGCCCGCCGCGGCCAGGCCGACGAGCACCGCCACCGGCTCGCCGAGCAGGAACGGCTGCGCATCGCCCGCGAGGTGCACGACGTCGTCGCGCACAGCCTGGCGATGATCAACGTCCAGGCCGGGGTCGCCGCGCACGTCGCCGACCGGCGGCCCGAGCAGGCGAAAGAGGCGCTGCTGAACATCAAGGCGGCGAGCGCGTCCGCGCTGAAGGACCTGCGCGCCACCCTGACCGTGCTGCGGTCCGGGGAGGACAAGGCGCCCGCCCCGAGTCTCGCCCAGGCCGGCGAGCTGCTGGACCACGCCCGCGACGCCGGGCTCACGGTCGACGTCCACGGCGAACCCGGCGACCTCCCGGCCCCGGTCGACGCCGCCGCCTACCGGATCCTGCAGGAATCGCTGACCAACGTCGTCCGGCACGCCGACCAGCCGGGACACGTCGACGTCCGGTTCGAACGCCGGGCCGGGGCCCTCACGATGAAGGTGCGCGACGACGGCCGCGGCACCGCGCAGCCGGCGCCGGGCCACGGTCTGCGCGGGATGGGCGAACGCGCCGCGGCGCTCGGCGGCCGGTGCACCGCCGGGCCGGTCGACGGCGGCTTCGAAGTGTGCGTCGAGCTACCGATCGAGGGGGAAGCATGATCCGCGTCCTGCTGGCCGATGACCAGGTCCTGGTCCGCGCCGGGTTCCGCGTGCTGCTGGAGACCGAAGACGGCTTCGAGGTCGTCGGCGAGGCGGGTGACGGCGAGCAAGCGGTTTCCGGAGCGATCGAGCACCACCCCGACATCGTCGTGATGGACGTCCGGATGCCCGGCGTCGACGGTCTCGAAGCCACCCGCCGGATCACCGCGAACCCGGACCTCGCCGCGACGAAGGTGCTGGTGCTGACCACCTTCGACGTCGACGAGTACGTCTACGAGGCGCTGCGCGCGGGCGCCAGCGGGTTCCTGCTGAAGGACACCGAGCCGGTCGAGTTGCTGCGCGCGCTGCGGGTCGTCGCGAGCGGCGAAGCGCTGCTGGCGCCGACGGTCACGCGCCGGCTGATCCAGGAGTTCGTCGGCCGCCCCGAAAACCGGCGCATCGACACCAGCGCCGTCCGGGAGATCACCGACCGCGAGCGCGAGGTGCTCGGCCTGGTCGCGGGCGGGATGTCGAACGACGAAATCGCCGCGCACCTGGTGATCTCGACGGCGACGGCGCGCACCCACGTCAGCCGCATCATGACGAAGATCGGCGCGCGCGACCGCGCCCAGCTGGTGGTGCTGGCCTACGAGTCCGGGCTCGTCACACCGCGCCGTCCCGCCTGACCCGGCGCACCACGCGGACCGCCCGCACCAGGAACACCACGGCGAGGACGCCGACCAGGCAAATCCAGATCACGGCGCCTCCTCTCCCGGCCGATGCTCTGCTCAGAAGGCGGCCGGGAGGGGGACGGTGTTCACCGACACGGCCGACGTCACACTTCCGGGGGACCGGAACCCGATGCCGAGTACGCCCGGATGACCCTCCACAAAGGCCACGTTCTCCGCTACGTTGCGGATCAACCACAAACCGCAACCTCGCAGGTCGGCCCTCCGTGCCAGACTGTTGCCCCGAACGCCGGATGGGGGTCGAAGATGAGCTGGCAGGATGATCTGCGCCGACTCGACGCGGACCTGGCGGCCGGACGGATCGAGCCTTCGGTGCACCGCAAGCAGCGTGACGAGCTGCTGGCCGCCGCCTCGGGCTCGACGGTGCCCTCGCCCGTGCCTTCACCGCTCCGCCGGCCGGGCAATCGGTCCTGGCAGAGCGCCAACCCGGCGTACGACCGGCCGGCCGGACCGACGCCGGCCCCGATCGTGCCGCCACAGGCCGCCGCTGCGCGGCCGCCGACTCCCCAGGACCGGCCGTGGATGCGCAGCGCGCCGTCGGCGGCCAAGCCGGGCGGCATCCCCGGCATCCCCGAACTGCCCGACCACATGACCACCGCGCCGAGCCCGGCCGACATCGTGCCGACGCGCTACCTGCGCGTCGACGGCCCGAACCAGCAGCACGCGACGCCCAGCCGCTTCCCGCCGGTCGTCGGCGGGGCCGGGCCGGCGGAGCCGCCGGTCCCGGAGCCGGAAGGGGCCGGGCGGCACCGGTGGCAGACCGGCCCGGCCGGTGAAGAGGAGCCGAGCCGGGGCGTCCCGGCCTGGTTGTTCATCACCCTCGCCGTGGTGCTGGTGGCCGGCCTCGTCGCCGGCGGCATCTATTGGTTCGGCAAGAAGGACGCCGAGCCTTCGAACGTGGCCTCGCCGCCGCCGGCAGCGTCGTCGAGCGCGCCGCCGCAGACGAACGGTGTCGTCGACCCGTCGCTGACGCTCGAGCAGCGCCTGCCCGCCCTGCCCGGCAAGGCGAACCCCGCCGATTCGACGATGTCGATCGACAAGGCGCTGGAAGCCAAGGTGATCACCGCGGCCGACGCGAAGCAGATCCGGGCCAACAACGGCAAGGAAGTCGTCTTCCGCGCGTCGTCCGATCCCGCGAAGCCCCGCGACGGCAACTTGCTGATGGCGATCCCGACGCTGTCGGTCTACGACGCCAAGCACCTGGTGACGGGCCTGCGGCAGAACCTCTCCGGCGCACGGCTGGCGGCGACCCGGCTCGGCCCGACCGAAGACGACCTCATGTACACCCAGCGCGGGACCGATGGCTGGGTCGGGATCCTCTGGTACGCCTCCAGCGCGGTGGTCGTCGGCATCGGCGTGTCCCAGTCGGGCACCGCCGACTCGGCTCCGCTGCGGTCCCGGCTCGAGGCGATCCGCAACACCGTGACGACCGTCTTGCCCCCCGGCTGAGCGGATGCCCGCGAAGGCCGGGTGACAAGCCGACCCGAGGGGTGGTCGAACCACCTCGAAGTGCACAATGTGCATGTCGTTGAACAGGCGAAGTGTGTCGGCCGGCCGTGGCCGGCCGATCGGACCGGAATAAGGGGGCTCCTGGTGTCCTGGCAGGAGGAGCTGCGACGGCTGGACGAGGAGCTCGCGGCTGGTCAGCTGTCCGCCGACGAATATCGGGCACGCCGTGACCAGGTGCTTTCCTCGGCCGTTGGAGTGCAGGACCAGCAACCGCAGCCGCCGGCGCCGTCGAGCGCCGACGAGACCCAGGTGATCGCCCCGGTCAGCCCGCCGGGCGGCACACCACAGCCGAACCCCGGTGACGCCGAACGCACGCAAGCCGTTGCCTGGCAGGCGCAGCAGCCACGGCCGGGTGACCCCGCCGCGACCGCCTACGTGCCGCCCGTGCCGGCGCAGCCGTTTTCGCCGCCCGGCGGGTTCGCGCCGCCGCCGCAGGGTACCGACGACAACCCCGAGCGCACGCAGGTCGTCCGCAACACCGGCGAGTACCAGCCGAACTACCAGCAGGGTTATTCGCAGCAGCCGCCCGCCCAGCCGGGCTGGAACCAGGTGCCGCACGGGTCCGCCGCGCCGCCGTGGGGCACCGACGACAGCGGGCCGGCGCACAACCCGAACGACCTGAGCTGGATGCGCCAGGGTCCGGAGTCCTACTTCGAGACCAAGAGCGGGTCCGGCAAGAAGAAGGTCATCAGCATCGTCGCGGCGGTGCTGGTCGTGCTGCTCGCCGGGTTCGCCATCTGGTGGTTCGGGCTCCGCAGCGACTCGACGCCGGTCGCCGGCCAGACGGGCACCCCGACGACGACCGCGCCGAGCACCACCCCGCCGCCGCCGAGCGTCGCGCCCACCCGGGTCCCGCCGATGCCCGGCAAGGCGAGCGACAAGAACGGCACGATGAGCGTCGACGAAGCCGTGCAGAAGGAGTTCCTGAACCCGGCCGAGGCGAGCTCGATCAAGGTGGCCGGCGCCGCGTACGTCAGCTGCCAGGCGTCCACCAACAACCCGTTCGACTACACGGTCCTGCTGGTGAACACCAAGAGCGTCGCGGACGCCGAGCGGCTGGCGCAGACGCTGCAGCGGCCGGGTTCCGGCACCGGGCTCCAGCCCGTCGGCGACCGCGCCGGGCTCCCGCAGTCGGTCGGGGTGTTCAAGGCGGTCCTGCCGGACCACACGACCTACCGGGCCGTGTACGTCTCGGGAGTCGCGGTGATCCGGGTGGACGTCAACCAGGCTCCGGCCACCGACACCGCCGTGACCAAGGAGTTCCAAGGCGTCATGAAGGCGATGCTGGAGAACGTTCCGAACTCGTGACCGGTGCGCAGGTGACCACGCCGCTCCGGGCCGGTGCCGAGCCGGACGAGTACGGCTGCCGGGTGTTGTCCACCGGCGTCTCGGACTACTCCGACGGGGCCGAAGATCTGGTCACCGCCCTGCTGGAGAACGCGCAGGACCGCGGTTCGCTCAGTGACGAGCTGACGCTGGCCGCGCGGACCTGGCCGGAGCGCTACCACCTCGACCACGGCCGCGCGAACGTGTTGCGGGCGCTGGACTTGCCGTCCGGCGCCGCGGTGCTGGAGATCGGCTGCGGCACCGGCGCGGTGACCAGCTACCTGGCGGAACGGTGCCGGCTCGTGGACGCCGTCGAACCGGTGCCGAGCCGGGCCCGCGGGGCGCGCGCCCGGACCCGGGACTTCGGCGACGTCGAAGTCTTCGTCGGCGGGATCGACGACGTCCCGGCCGTCGAGGCGTACGACGTCGTGGTGGTCATCGGCGTGCTCGAATACGTCGGCGCGGGCAGCAACGACGACGACCGCTACACGGATTTCCTGCGTGCGGCGCACGCGCGGCTCCGGCCGGGCGGGACGCTGGTGCTCGCGATCGAGAACCAGTTCGGCGTCAAGTACCTCTGCGGAGCCCCCGAGGACCACACCGGACTGCCGTGGGACGGCGTGGCCGGTTATCCGGCGGGCGGCGTGGCCCGGACGTTCTCCCGCGCCCGGCTCACCGGCCTCGTCGAGCGATCCGGGTTCACCGGGACCACCGTGCTCGGCGCCTTCCCGGACTACAAGCTGACGCGGGCTCTGCTCACCGACGAACTCTTCGCCACCCATCCGCGGCTCGCCAAGCAGCTGCCCGGTTTTCCCAGTCCCGACTGGGCGGGCACCGGGGCACGCGTCGCGGACGAGGAGCGCGTCTGGGCCGAGCTCGTCGACGCCGGACTGGCCGCGCAGCACGGCAATTCCTTCCTCGTGCTGGCCGGCAAGGACGCGGAACCGCGGGTCTGGCCGCGCGAAACGCCGGCCGCGTTCTTCAGCACCGACCGGGCCGCGGACTTCTGCACCCGGTCGGTCGTCGAGCGCGGCGGCGGCACGCTGAGGGTGCGCCGGACGCCGCTGGCCGACCGGCCCGGCTCGGCGCACGGCGTCCGGGTCGTGTCCACAGTGGACGAAGTGATCGACGCCCCGACCGTGCTCGACGTCGTGCGCGCGGAACCCGGCCGGCTGACGGACCTGCTCGGCCGGTGGCGCGAATCCGTGCTCGCCCGGGCCGGCGAGCTGGGCCCGCGGCTGTGGGACCTGACCCCGCAGAACCTGCTCGTGACGGAATCGGGGCTCGTCCCGATCGACCTCGAATGGTCGGTCGACGGCTGCTCGGCGGAGGACGTCCTCGCCCGCGGGATCCTCATCACCGCCGACGAACTGGCTCGGTCCGGGCACGCCGAGGGGCCGACCGTGGGCGACGTCGTGCGCGACCTCTGCGAGCGGCTCGGCCTGGCCGAAGCGGTCGTGCTCGGTGTCGTGCCGGCGGAGGCGCGGTTCCAGGCCGTCCGGCAGGCGGGCCGGTGCGACCCGGAGTACCTGGCCGCGCGGACCGAAGAACTGACGCGGGCCTGGACGGTCCGGCTCGCCGAACCGTCCGGCCGCTGACGCTCAGGCGCGCATCGAATCCGGCAGCATCCGCCGCATCGCGCGGCGCGTCGGCTCCTCGAAGAAGCGGTGCAGGACGTGGGCGATGAGGATCGTCAGCGCGAGGAAGCCCAGCACGATCAGCCGGTACTCCCAGCTGGTCGGCACGTCCGTGAGCTTCAGCTTGATCTGGATGACGTGCCGCATCACGTCGATCACCAGCCAGTGCACCAGGTACAGCGCGAACGAGACCTTGCCGCCCCAGACGAGCAGCCTGGTCCGCAGCAGCCACGCCATCGGCTCGCGGTTGCCGATCGCCAGCCCGCCGATGAGCAGCAGGAACAGCGGTACCACGACCACCGTCTCGGCCGAGCCCCACATGATGTGGCCGTTGATCCGCCAGTCGAGGCCCATGTTGAAGCGGCGGAACGAGTCGAAGTGGTGCACCAGGAAGATGATGGCGACGATCACCACGAACACGACCGTCGGCCGCAGGAACCACGGCAGCCGCGCGGAGCGGCCGTACCGCAGCACGATCAACGCGGTGAACGCGCCGCCGAAGAACTCCGTGAGCACGCGCAGCGGGATCATCCCCGGCACCAGCGCGTTGTGGAACAGCAGCAGGTCGCTGCCGTCCTCCATGGTGACGCCGATCGCGACGATCGGGACCACCGACACCAGCGCGCACAGCACGAGCGAGCGGACGCGCACGGTCTTCAGCATCTTGGCCAGCACGGCGACCGCGACGCTGAACACCAGGTACGCCAGCCATTCCGCGCTCAGCGACCAGTCGATCGGGTTCCACTGGTCCGGCTCGATGAACCAGCCCTGGATCAGCAGGACGTGCTCGAGGAACCGGGCCGGGCTGGCGGCCGCCTGGAGGCTCGCGTCGTTGTTCACCTGCAGCGAGTAGGCGCGGTAAAGCGCCCAGCCGAGCAGCACGAGGAGCATCACCGGCCAGATCCGGCTCAGCCGCAGCCAGAGGAAACCGAGCGCCTTGCGCGGCGTCCACGGTTCGCTCATCCGGTCGAGGTGGGTGTAGGTCATGATGAAGCCGCTGAGCACGAAGAACAGGTCCACGCCGAGGTAACCGGTGTCGAACAGCGGGGCCAGCCGGCCCAGGAACGGGAACGACGAGACCAGTTCGGGGCGGAAGTGGAACGCCAGCACCCACAGCGCCGCCAGTGCGCGCACCCCGGTCAGCTGCGGGATGAACGCCGGAAGCGGACCCTGCTCCGGGTCGGCCTTCGTGGCGGCCTGCGCCGGTTCGGCACGCCGCTCGCCGGTGATCACCGGCAGCACGTCCGTGGTCTCGGTTGCGTCCATTTCCTACCGTTTCGCTTTCGTCGCGGCCCAGGCGCGCTGGGGATCGAGGTCGACCGGCCGGGCCGGCGGATCGGGCACCACCCGGGACAGCAGGACCTGCTGCACGAGCACCGTGCGGGCGTTCCGGGCGGCGGCTTCCCGCCAGAGGCCGTGGTGTTCGAGTCCCTCCAGCCACGGGTCGTCCGGCCAGCCACCCAGCCGGTCGAGCACGGTCCGCCGCACCAGGTACCCGCTGCCCAGGTAGGGCAGCCGCGCCAGCCGCCGCGCTTCCGGGGGAAGCGCCCCGACCAGGCCGGCCACCGGGTCCGCGACCGGGCAGTGGGCCAGGTCCGCGTCCCCGCGCACCGCGGCCAGCAAGCGGGCCACGAAGTGCGGTGAGCATCGCATGCCCGCGTCCAGGACCAGCACCAGGTCGGCTCGCGAGCCCGCCAGCAGCCGGTTGTACGCGTAACCCGCGCCGCGGGCGATCGGGTGGTGGAGCAGGTCGTAGGGCTTCGGCCCGGCGGGTTCCGCGGTGCCGTCCTGGCACACGAGAACCCGGGACGGCACCGCGGTTCCGCGGGCCAGGTCGTCGACCAGCGCCATGACACCGGGGTCGCCCGCGCGTCGCACGATCAGCACGTCGAGGTCGTCGACGCGGTTCCCGGCGCTCGGCGCGAGCGGCAGCGCGGCCGGCGTGCTGAGCACGCCGTCGGTGCGCCGGGCGGCTTCCGTGCGTTCGACGATGAGCCGCGCCGCGAGCTGCCGGTCCGGCCCGGGTTCGGCGCCGAGCGACGCTTCGCCGCGGAACCGGGGGTCCCAGCTCGGGGTGTCGACGGCCAGCGGCGTCTCGGACGGCGGCCGCACCACCGGTGCCGTTCGCGGCGGCCGGTCCGAGCGGGCCGGTGCCGGGTGCCGTTCCGCCAGGTCCGCCGCCAGTTCGAGCAGCCGCCGGGCCGACGGGCCCATGTCCAGCTCTTCGCGGACGAAGCGGTAGGCCTCGGCGCGGATCGACCGCTCCAGGCCGCGTTCGTGCAGCAGCGCCGCGGTGGCCGCGCCGACCACCGTCTCCCTGGCGACCACCAGGTGCTGTCCCGCGGTGAACGGCGCCAGGTCGCGGCTCGGCTCGGTGACCGCGACGCAGCCGTTGCACGCCGCTTCCAGCACGCGCACCCACTCCAGCGCGCGCGACGCTTCCCGGTGCAGGTTCAGCAGCACGCGGCTGCGCGCGAGGTGTTCGTGCTTCGCGCGGCTCATCAGGAAGTCCGGCCGCGGCTTGACCATCGGTTCGTGCGGCGGGGTCAGCAGCCGCACTTCGAGGCCGTCCAGATCGCGCGCGGCACGGGCCAGCAGGGCCGAGCGGCGCTGTTCGGCGGTACCCAGGTAGGTGACGTCGATGTCGCGCGGGCTGTCCGGGTCGCCGCCCCACCGGTCCCACAGCGGGGTGTAGCCGAGCTGGAACCGCCGGACGTCGTGCCCGCGGCGCACGAGCTCGTCCGTCGAGTCGGCGTTGATGTCCACGGCCCCGCCGAACTGCGGCAGCAGGCCGGCGCTGGTGTCGAAGGTGCGCGTCCCGGGGTGTTCGACGCAGAACGCGATCGTCCGCCGCAGCTGGTCCGGCCGCGGGCGCTGGTGCTCGGGCAGCACCACCAGGTACTCGTGCGGGACGACGACGAACACCGTGTCGTCGTCCTCTTCGGGCAGCGGCCCGAGGTGGGTTTCGGCCCGGCCGCCCACCGAGCGCACGGCGTCGGCGACGACCTCGAGGAGCTCCTCCATGAACGAGCTGCCGCCCGGCGCGGACGCCAGCACGAGTCGGGGGTCGGCCACCGTCAGAGGGTCTTCCGGCGCACGGTGCGCAGCGGCGCGGTCACCCGCCAGCTGAGCGTGTGGCGGTGCGCTTCGAGCTCCTGCGTGAGCTCGGCGACCCGGCGGCGCAGCTGCTCGGCTTCCCGCTCGTCGTGGTGGACGACCTCGGGCAGGTCGGCGCCGTGCAGGGCGAGCTCGGCCTGCAGCAGGTCCATCCGGAGCTGGTCGCGCTCGGTCCGGGTCCGCTCCAGCTCCTGCCGGGCGAGGTCGCGGTCGCGGCGCAGGGCGTCCAGCTCGACGCGCGCCTCCGAACTTTCGTCGACCTGACGGCGGAGGTCGTCGTTGGTGCGGGCTTCTTCGGCGAGCCGTTCCTGCACGCGGAGGGATTCGCGCAGGTCCGCGTCGGCGCCCCGGAGCCTGCCGAGCAGGCGCTCGCGCTCGGCCATCAGCACCGAGCGCTCCGCGCGCAGCTGCAGCAGCTCGGCGCGCACGGACGCGGGAACGGCGTACTCGATCGGTTCGTCGGCGGCCGGGGTGATCGGGCCTTCTTCGGAGCTCATGCGCACCCCTCGCTGACGCTCGGTGCGGCCTGAGCGGCCAGCGCAGTGTCGAATGATTCGCTCGCAAGCTCGCTCATGCGTGCCGTTCCTCGGTACCGGTGCCTCGGGCGAGGCCGTTCAGGATGGTGGAGAACTCTTGACCGTAGTGCGCGGAGTCCAGGAAGGAACCGACGCCGGCCAGCGCGCGCTCGGCGATCCGCTCGCGGGCCGCGGGCGGCGTGTCCAGCGCCCGCAACAGCCCCACGGTGAGCGCGTTGAGGTCGTTGGGCAGGAAGAGCCAGCCGCTCTCGCCGTCGCTGACGATCTCCCGGGTGCCGAACACGTCGGCGGCGACGACCGGCACCCGGAACGCCATGGCCTCGAGGATCGAGCGCGGCAGCGACTCGATGTCGGAGCTGTTGACGAACAGGTCCGCCGCGCGCAGCCACGGCAGCGGATCGCGGACGATCGGCACCAGGCTGACCGAGCCGCCCAGCCCGGCCGCCTCGACGTAGTCCGTCAGCGCGTCGCAGTACGGCGATTCGTGGGTACCGACGATCACCAGGTGCGCGTCCGGGTGGGTGGTCCGGACCTGCTCGAACGCCAGCAGCAGCGGGGCGTGCCCCTTGCGCGGTTCGCTCACGCCGATGTTGACCAGGACGGTCGCCCGCTCCGGCAGCCCGAGCTCCCGCCGGACCTCTTCCTTCGTCGTGTACAGCGCCTGCTTGGCCGGGGCGAGGTCGATGCCGTACCGGACGGTGATGCAGCGGCGCGGCCGCGACCACGGCAGGAACATCTCGCGCGTGGCGTCGGCGACGAAGAGCAGCGCGTCGGCGTCCGACAGGCAGTGTTCCCAGCGTGCGCGGACCAGCGGGTCGAGCGCGTCCATGCCCCAGTTCAGGTACGCGAAGTCCTCGAGGCTGAAGCTCTCGTGGATGACCCACGCGACGGGCAGGCCCGCCCGCATCGCCGCGTCGACCCCGGCGAACATCCCGAGCGTGTTGACCAGGACGACGCCCGCCCCGGACGCGGTGGCCAGCATGGCCAGCTCGCCGACGTACGCGGTGTAGGTGACCGCGTCCTGGACGCGGTGGTGACCGGTGACGTGCACCGTGACGCCCAGCTCTTCCAGCTCGGTGCGCAGGGGACCGTCTTCCGGCGAAACCAGCGTGATCTTGTGCTCGTGCGGGCCCGCCAGGTGGCGCAGCAGTTCGCTGAGCCAGAACTGGCCACCGCCGACGCGCAGGCTGTGGGTCACGACCAGGACGTGGTCGGTGTCGACCGCCGCCTTGACCCGGCCGAGGAGCTCTTCGGTGAACGCCGTCGAGCGCTCGACGGCCTCGGCGTCGCGCCGGCTGACGGGCCGCCTGCGCAGCGTCGCGTACCGGGTGGGTGAGGTCCATTCACGGCCGTCGCGGGTCCACGCACGCACCCGGTAGGCCACCTTGCGGCTTTCGCCGGGGGCCTGGGGCAGGGCGATGCGGGCTTCGTAGCCGCTCAACCCGGCCTGCCGGATCTGCCCGGGCAGGGCGCTGGTGACGTCCGGCCGGGGCAGCATCAGCCGCGCCCGCTGCGGTGCGGCGCCTTCGACGTCGACTTCCACGTGGCTGGGCAGCTTGCCGTCGAGCAGCAGCCAGCCCGAGACGACCATGAGGTCGCCGGCGATCTCGGCGTCGGCGGCCGGGAAGTCGATCTCGCCGAGCGGCGCGGGCTCGCGGTAGCTGCTCTCCGGCCAGACGGTCGTGTGGCTCAGTTCGGTGCCGTCGGGCGCGGTGACCGTCGTTTCCGCGCCGACCGGCTGGTCGCACTCGGCCTCCGCCCGCCACGTCCAGACCGGCCAGTCCGCGGGGACGCCCGGCACCGCGTCGGTGCCACGCTCCCAGTGCACCGTGGCGACCCGGCCGCCGATCCGGACGGTGCTGCCGTCCGGGCCGGCCGGAGAGACCAGCCAGCCGCCGACCGAGATCCGGTCGGCGGTCACCGAGGCACCGGCGGCGTCCACGCCGGCGAGCCACGGCAGCTCCCGCTCGATCATCTTGTTCCTTCGTCCGTGCGCGGTGCCGCGCTCATCGCCGGGGGTGGTTCGCGAGCTGTTCGCTCAGCGTCTTGACCACGGCGGGGGCCAGGATAGGGCTTTGCCCGCCGATGAGGTTGCGTTCGGCGATTTCGATCACCACGACGTCGCTGTCGACGAGCTTCGCCGCGGCCGCCGACGCGTCTTGCTGGACGTAGTCGGAGTGCATGATCGTCAGGTCCGTGAACGCGGCCGCGAGGTACATGTTGGCGAAGCCGGTGAACGAGTCGCCGATCATCGCGACCTTGTCGGAGACGGTCCCGGTGGCCGGCCGGCCGTGCAACTCGATCGGGCTCGTGTTCGGCTGGCCGAAGAACGTGCGGGTCCGGTCCGCGCCGCCGTCCGGGGCCAGCGACTCCAGCACGGCGGGCTCGCTGCCGGTGCGGCCGATCAGCGGCGGCAGGTCGGTCTGCTTGTCGAACGTCTCCTTGGGCGCGGTCCGCCAGGTCCTCGTCACCCCGGGCCGGAGGTTCTCGGCCAGCGCCCGGACCATGGTCAGCCCGCCGTGGAACTGCCAGTGGGTGTCCTGCTTGAAGTAGATCGGGGCACCTTGGCGCCGCGACTCGGCGAGCAAGGGCTGCCGCAGGTCCAGGTAGCCGACCTCGGTGTCCAGCCGCTGCCACATCGTCCGGGCGGCGACCGGGGCGCAGTCCTTGCCGGCGTACTGGTCGGGCAGGAACTGGGGGAAGATGTCCGACTTGTCCGGCGGGACGATCAGCACGAGCCGCCGTCCCGACGCTTCGACGGCCTGACGGAGACCGATCAGCTCGCCGATCACGTCGGCGGACGGGATGATCGGGTTGCACTTGGCGTACATGTCGTTGCCCAGGTACAGCCAGCCGTCCCGGCCTTCGACCACCGGCGGGTAGTTGCTGTTCGTCTGGCCCTGCACCGGGCCGGTCTCCGGCCGGGCGGGCGGCTGGTTCGCGACCGGGCCGACGCCGGGCTGGGTGCCCTGCGAGCCGAGTGACGGCGGTTCCCCGAACACGGACCGGCTGATCGCGTCCTCGGCCTGCACGGCGGCCTGGCGGCCGGGCAGCCAGTCGGTGGCCCACGCGCTGAGCCCGCTGAAGAACCCCCAGCCGTCCGACAGGCTCGGGAAGTCGTGGAGCTGGTGGTTTTCGAACGCCGCCGGCCTGCCGAACACGCCGAGCGACACCATCGGGGCCAGGAAGAAGACGAGCGCGCAGATCAGGGCCGTCTGCTGACGGCCGTGGCGCGGCCGGTACATCGAGTGGTCCTTCGGCAGCCATGCCTCGTGGACGCTCAGCGGCCGGACCCGCTTATCCGGCTTTCCGCCTTCCAAGTGCACCGACACGCCTCAACCATAGTCCGGGCCGAGCGGGCGCCGGGTCCCCGCCCGCCGTCACCCGTCAGGACCCCGAAAACTGTCGTACATATGTTCTAAAATGGGCGTTGTCCAGGGGAGATGCCGCCCGCGTCCGCGGGTGGCGTGATGGAGGAAGGCAGGGCCATGGCCTACATCACCCTGTCCACGTTCGTGGGCTACAGCGCGAGTTCCGGGCCGTCGCGGTCGTCGTTCGTCCGGCGGCAGCGCCGCCAGTACGAAGATCCGGCGCGGGCGGCGTTCAACTACTACCGGCGGGCGGCCAACGCGGTGCGCTCCGGCCGGGCGGCGAACCAGGACGAGGTCGCGTTGCGCGCGCTCGTCAACGCCGCCGACGAGCGGACGAAACCGCACTACGCGGCGATCGCCGAGGGCTGGCTGCGGTACCTCGGCCGCAAGTCGCCGAGGCTGGTCGAAGTGGGTCGCGGCCGGTGCCGCATCGGCGAGCTCGAGATCGGCGTCAGCCCGCAGATGGGGCTGCGCAAGAGCGACGGGCGCCGGTACGCGACCTGGCTCTACTTCAAGGAGGAGCCGTTGGCGAAGGCGTCGGCGCAGCTCGCGCTGTGGGTGCTGGAGGAGGCGATGCCCGACATCCTGCCCGGCGGCGAGGCGCTGGTGATCGACGTCCGCCGGGGGAAGGAGTACCAGCTCTCCGCCCGGGACCGGGCCCGGCTGCAGCCCTGGGCCCGCAGCGAGGCCTCGGCGTTCCTCACCCTGTGGGACGCGGCCTGAGCAGCACCCCGGCCACCAGGTCCGGCCGGGTGACGAAGGGGTGGTGCGCCACCGGCAGTTCGACGACGTCGGTGGCGCGCGCCGCCTGGGCCCGCTGGGTCTCGGGCAGCGTCGCGCGGTCCTCGCCGCAGACGACGTAGGTCGACGGGACTTCCCGCCACGCCGCCCGGGTCGCCGGCTGGCCGAACACCGCCTCGTTCTGGCGGGTGAGGCGGCCGGCGGCCGCGGCGTACGTGCGGTCGTCGAAGTCCTGGGCGAACCGCGGCCGCACCAGCTCCTCCCGGACGCTCGCGGTGCCGTCTCCGTGGCTGACGTGCACCGGTTCGCCGGTCCCGAAGTCCGCGAGCGCCTCGCCGACGTCCGGCAGGAACGACGTCACGTAGACGAGCCGGTGGATCGCGGGGTGGTCGCCGAGTGTGGTGATCACCATGCCGCCGTAGGAGTGCCCGACGAGCAGCGCGGGCTCGCCGGAGGCGTCGAGCAGGGCGCGGACGGCTTCCGCGTCGGCGTGCAGGTCGCCGCGCGGCTCGCTCTCGCAGCTGGGCAGCACCGCCGCTGAGCTGCGCAGACCGTGCCGGGCGAGCACCTCGGCCGTCGGTTGCCACCACCACGCGCCGTCGCGGACGAACGCGCCGTGGACGAAGACGATCCGCATGGTGACAACTTGGCAGAACCCACCCGGATGAGTGACACAGTTCGCGGCGGGCGGACGGGGACTGGACAAACCGGAGGCCGAACACGAAGCTTTCGCGTGTTCTTCCGCGCCTGGCCGACTCGAGGTCTCAAACCGTGAATGCTGCTTGGGAAGCCGTCTCCCGCGTCGTCGACGAGCCGGCCTGGTACTGGGTGTACGACAAGCTGGCGTTCTGGCCGAGCACCTACGCGCACGCCTGGCCGGGGTTCCGGGAGCCGGTGCCGTCGCGGACGTGGGACCTTTCGCCCGGGAACCTGGACCGCGCTTCGGCGGAGTTCCGCCTCGGCCCGTACGCGGTCGAGGAGCACCAGGTCGCGACGATCGCGCTGGCCGCGTTCCGGGAGGTCTGCGGCCCGGACGACTGGATGTGGGCGCTGCACTGGCAGCACCAGTCCTACCGCGTCCGCCCGCACCTGATGTCCGGGAGCGCCCGGTGGCCGGTGCCGGTGTTCCCGCGTGCGGACTACCACTTGTTCCTGGCGGCGGACTTCTCCTACGGCACGCTCGGGCACCCGTGGGAGCGGACGTTGTGCGTGTTCGGCGAGAAGCTGGTGCCAGCGTTCGAGCGGCTGGGCGAAGGCGTGCTGTCGAACGTGCTGCGCCGTGACGGGAAGCCGGCTGAGACAACCGGGGCTTCGCCCCGGGCCGGGGGCTCCGCCACCCGGACCCCCGCAGAGCCGTCCCAGCTGGCCCGCTGAGCCGCCGGCCGGTCTCTTGCTACCGTTCTGCGGGTGTTCGAATATCACGGCTGGGTGACCATCCAGGCGACCGCGAGCGGCGATGACGACGCGGCGCTCCTGGAGCGCCTGGTCGACCGCGTGCACCGCGCGATCCGCGACGCGGGCGACTTCGATCTGGTCGACCTCCGCTGGAGCGCGGGGATGCCCATGCTCCACTTCGGCGGTTTCGACAAGCACGGCGGCCCGATAGCTCCCGAGCTCCTCGACTTGTTCACCCGCACGGGCGAATTGGCACCGGGCTCGTACGGCCTGCTGCACACGTGGGACGACCAGGACACGGAGAACGACAACAACTTCCGCGTCTACCGAATGGCCCGAGGCCAGGTAACCGAGCGCGAAGACGCCCACCTGACCCCGGTGGCCCCCACAATCCTCGACACCTACGAACTCTGACCCAGCCCCCCGACGCCCCACAAACCCAGCCAAAACCGGGTCCCAAGGCCTGATTCGGCCAAAGCCGGGGCACACCCCAAAAGTCCGGCCAGAGCAGGGCGGGGAACCCTCCAAAAGTCTGACGAAGGCACCGTGGGGGGTCCGGGGGGCTCGGCCCCCCGGGTGAAATGGCGAAGGGGTCATATCGGCGCTTTCCGCCGACATGACCCCTTCAACCCCGAGCGGATGACGGGATTCGAACCCGCGACCCTCACCTTGGCAAGGTGATGCGCTACCAGCTGCGCTACAT
>NZ_PPHF01000149.1 GCF_002904335.1 Amycolatopsis sp. CA-126428
CCCGGCTTCCGCCTAGTTCCTACCACAAGCCCCATCCAAGGACTCGCAGGAAAGAGGGTGCACTAGTGACCGTGACAACGCACGAAACCGAGATCCTGGCCGACGACAAGGTCCCGACGATCCGGCTCGTCCGGGAGTTCGACGCCGCCCCCGAGCAGGTGTTCCGCGCGCACATCGACCCCGAGCTGTACGCGCAGTGGGTCGGACCGCACTCGGTCACCACGAGGATCACGCGGTGGGACGCGCGCACGGGCGGCGAGTGGGCCTTCGCCAACGACCGCGGCGGCGAGGAGATCGCCGCTTTCCACGGCAGCTTCCACGACGTGCGGCCGAACGAGCGGATCGTGTGGACGTTCACCTACGACGGCGAGCCCGACGGCGTCGCCCTGGAAACGCTGACCCTGGAAGAAATCGAGGGCGGCCGCACCCGGCTGCGGGTGCTGAGCGTGGTGCCGGACTTCGCGACCCGGGACGGCATGCTGGCCAGCGGCATGGACGTCGGGATCAACGAGGGCTACGCCAAGCTCGACGCACTGCTCGCCAAGGAGGCGTGAAATGACGGCCACGGGACCCGCCCAGCGGCACGCGCAGGAAGCCGCCCGCTTCACGGAGCTGACGGAGTCGGCCTCGGCCGGCGATTGGACGCGCCCCAGCCCGGTCGCGGACTGGACCGCCCTCGACGTGGTGCGGCACCTGGTCGAATGGCCGCGCGGATTCCTGCGGGGCGCCGGGATCGAACTCCCGGCGCTCACCGTCGACGCCGACCCGGCCGGCGCCTGGAAGCAGCACGTCGCCGACATCCAGGCCATCCTCGACGACCCGGCCGGGCGGGTGCTCAGCAACCCGCACACCGGCGACCGCCCGGTGGACGAGGCGATCGACCAGTTCTACACCAACGACGTCTGGATGCACTCCTGGGATCTCGCCAAGGCGCTGGGCCGCGAGCCGGACCTCGGCGAGGAGCGCTGCGCCGCCACGCTGGCCGGGATGCAGCCGATGGAGTCCTTGCTGCGCGAGAGCGGGCAGTTCGGGCCGGCGGTACCGGTCGCCGACGACGCTTCGGCGCAGGACCAGCTGATCGGTTTCCTCGGCCGCGACCCGGCCTGGCGCCCCTGAAGTTCGTCACGGCCAAGCGCGGGCGAGCTTTTCGAACGTCTCCGGGTCGCTGTGCACGGGGACCACGCACAGCAGGTGCCCACCGGGCGCGCGCAGGGTGTGGCACTCCAGCCAGCGGGAGACCGGTTCCGCGCCCAGGGCGATCAGGCGGGCGACCTCCGCCGCCACGTCGTCGGTCTCGATGTCGACGTGGTAGCGGGGTTCGCCGTCGATCGCCTGGACGTCCAGGATCAAGCCGGGCAGGGCGCCGTCGAGCGCGGTGAACTGTTCTTCGCCCACCACCGGCCGGGCCCGCGCCCCGAGCGCGGCGGACCAGAACGTCGCGGCCGGCCCGGCCTCGGCGGTGGGCGTGTCGACGAAGATCCCGAACAACCGGCTGCGGTGCACGACCCGAGACTACCCGGCGCGGCCCGGATACAACGTTGTAAAGCGGTATTTACAACGTTGTATCCGACCGGCTACCGTCTCCCTGCCCGGTCCCCAGGAGCATGAGGAGCGTCAGCATGCGCTCGCTTCGACGTCTGTGCACGGTCCTGACCACCACGGTCCTCGCCTTGTCCGCGGCGGCGGTCCCCGCCGCGGCCGGCCAAGCCGCCCCACCGCCGATGTACCCCGATCCCGGACCCGGGACGCACCTGCTCGACCACACCGCGAAGCTCGCCGGCTTCGGCGATCCCGGGTGGTACGAGGCCAACATCCCGTTCGTCGACCTGCCGGACAAGGCGATCGAAGACACCTACTACTACCGGTGGCGCACCTACAAGGAAGCGCTCAAGTACACGGGCCCGGACGACGGCTGGCTCGTCTCCGAATTCCTCGGCCCGGTCGGGTACTCCGCTCCCGGCGGCGGGATCGACGCCGCCGCCGGGCACCACCTCTACGAAGGGCGGTGGCTGCGCGACCACCGGTACCTCGACGACTACGTCGACTACTGGCTGCGCGGCAGCGGCGCGGGCGCCAAGCCGGCGACCGACGGCCTCAACGAGAACACCACCGACTGGGCCCACGAATACTCGTTCTGGGCCGCCGACGCCGTGCTCGCCCGGGCCGCCGTCGACGGCCGGTGGGACTTCGCCGTCGACCGGCTCCCCGAGCTGCAACGGCAGTGGGCCGCCTGGGCACCCCAGTTCGACGCGCAGCTCGGCCTCTACTGGCAGGTTCCGGTCTGGGACGCCATGGAGTACACCGCGAGTTCCTACCAGAGCCCGGATCCCTACCACGGCGGCGCCGGCTTCCGGCCGACGCTCAACGCCTACCAGTACGGTGACGCGCAGGCCATCGCGAGCCTGCTGCGCCGGCGCGGCGCCCCCGGCGACCGGCAGCTCGCCGACCGGTACGAGCGGGATGCCCGCTCCCTGCAGGCGAATCAGGACCGCGTCCTGTGGGACGGCGGCGACCGGTTCTACAAGCACGTCATGCGGGACGGCAACCCCGCGCGCACCAAGATCGCGGACCGGGAAGAAATGGGCTATGCGCCCTGGTACTTCCACATGGCCCCGGCCGGTGCCTCCGCCGCGTGGGCGCAGGTGACCGACCCGGCGGGCTTCGCGGCCCCCTTCGGGCCCACCACCGTCGAACGGCGGAGCCCGTGGTTCATGCACGACGTGCAGCAGGGGTGCTGCCGCTGGTCGGGTCCGAGCTGGCCCTACGCGACGAGCCAGACCCTCACCGCGCTGGCGAACCTGCTCACCGACTATCCCCCGCAGCCCTACGTCTCGACGCAGGACTACTACGCCCTTCTGCGCGGGTACGCCCTCACCCAGCGCAAGAACGGCGTGCCCTACGTCGCCGAAGCGCACTACCCCGACGAAGACCGCTGGCTCTACGACTCCCCCGGGCACAGCAACGACTACAACCACTCGACGTTCGACGACCTCGTGCTGTCCGGGCTGCTCGGCATCCGGCCCCAGCAGGGCGACCACGTGCGGCTCGCGCCGCTCGTTCCGTCCACTTGGGACCACTTCGCCGTCGAGAACGTGCCCTACCACGGCCGGAACCTGACCGTCGCCTGGGACCGTGACGGCCACGTCTACCGGCAGGGCGCCGGCCTGAGCGTCTGGCTGGATGGCAAGCTCGTGCTCCGCCAGAGCGGCCTGACGGCGGTCGACGTGCCGGTGCGCCCGGGCAAGGCGACCGGCACCGCCCGCGTCGTCGACGACCTGGCGAACCCCGCCCGCACCGGCTACCCGGCGGCGTCCGCGTCCTACACCTGGCACGCGGACAGCCCGGCGAACGCGATCGACGGCCAGGACTTCGACCTCGACGTCCCGTCGACGCGCTGGACGAACTACGGCAGCCCGAACCGCGGTGACTGGCTGGCCGTCGACCTCGGTGCGGCCACCGACGTCTCCGACGTGCGGATCTCCTTCTACGACGACGGTGGCGGCGTCCGCACGCCGGATTCCTACGCCCTGCAGTACCGCGCCGCCGACGGGACGTGGGCCGATCTCCCCGGCCGGCAACGAGAACCGGCGACACCGGTGCGGGGCAAGCCGAACCGCGTCCTCGTCCAGCCGCCGGTCCGCACCGACGGGCTCCGCGTCCTGCCGTCCAGAGTGGACGGTGGCGCGGTCGGGATCACGGCGGTGCAGGCGTGGCGCGCCGAGGACGAGCGGCTCGACGTCCGGCTCCCCGACGGCCCGGTGAGCGTGCGGCCCGGGCAGCCGGTCGAAATCAGCGGCACGGTCGGCAGTTCGCAGGCCACGACGGTCCGGCCCGCACTCACCCTGCCGCGGGGCTGGACGGCCCAGCCGATCGGCCCGGCCGGTGACGTCCGGCTCACGCCGGGCCGGCCCGTGCCGCTGCGGTGGCGCGTGACGGCCCCCGCCGGCACGCCGGTCGGCACCCAGGCCCCGGTGCGGCTGCTGGTCAGCACGCTCGACCACGGCACCCCGGTGCGCAGCACCGCGGACCTCGTGCGGGCGGAGGTCGTCTTCGATCCGGCCGATTTCGGCACCCCGGTCTGGGACGACGACTTCAGCGGTAACCAGCTGAAGCCGTACCGGATCGGCGCGCGGTTCGGGGAACCGGCGCCCGAACTGAGCCAGGCCGACGGCGCTCTGGTCGCGTCCGCGAGCCGGCAGTCGTCCGCTGTGCTCGTGGCGCCGGTGGCCGCCCCGGCCGGCGACTTCGCGGTGCTCCTCGAACCCCGCGCCTTCGCCGGCGGGGCGCCGGAGGACAGCGTGCTCCTCGGCCGCGCCGACGGGCCCGACGATCTCGCCCTGGCCTGGTACAACAACCACTTCGGCACGTCCGGCGCGGACGTGCGCGCGGGCGGGCGCGACTACGGCGACGACGTGACCGGCGGGTGCTGCACCGCGGTCACCTGGGCGCCGGGCGACCGGTTCGCCGTCGTGGCCGACCACCGGGGCGGCCTGACGAGCTGGCTGGGCCACCAGGGCCGGTGGCAGCTGCTGCGCACGATCCCGACCGGCTCGGCGGTCGCCGCCGGCTGGTCGCCGGCGATCGGGCTGCGGCTGACGACCGGCCGGCTGACTCTCGACCGGCTGACCGTCGTGGCCCGCGGGCCCGCATAACAGCGCGCGTGACGGCGAGGAGGCGATTGACAAACGGCTGGTGCGCGGGGACTCTGGGAGCGCTTCCAGACATCGCCGCCCGGGGCTGCTCGTCCGCCGGTCGCGGTGACCGAAGGCGGAAGGAGAGTCCATGGGATCCGCCTCCCGCCGGATGGCCGCGCGCCCGGGTGTGCTCGCCGTGATCGCCGTCCTCGTCGTGACCGTTTCCCTGCTGTGGCCGTGGAAGTCGGGCGCCGCGCCGGCCGCCCCCATCACCGGCAACGCCACCCACTTCGACGCGCTCGGCGCCCCCTACGGCGGCTGCGGCCTGCCGCAGGACGTGCTCGATTCGCCCGATTTCGTCGCCCTCAACGTCTACAACACCCCCGGCGACTACAGTTTCTACCCGCGGCCGATCCCGCCGTCGCAGGCCGCGAAGATCGGCCTGTGGGACAACGGCCGCAACTGCGGGCGGTTCGTCCAGGTCACCATCGGCGACTACTGCACCGGCGTCAACGACGGCGCCCCGGGACAACCGTTCTGCCGCAACGGGTCCTGGGTGACCGACGGCTACGCCGGCGCCCAGCTGACCATGGTCGTGGCCGACAGCTGCGGCGACTCGAACGCCTGGTGCCGCGACGATCCCGGGCACCTCGACCTGTCGACCGCGTCGCTCAACCGGTTCGTGAAGAACGGCGTCCCGGTCGGCGACATGAACCCCGCGCACTGGAACAACCGGCGGGTTTCGTGGTCCTACGTGCCCGCGCCGAGCTACACCGGCGACCTGAAACTCGGCTTCCTCCAAGGCGCGCAACGGTATTGGACGGCCATCGCCGTGTCGCACCTGCCCAACGGCGTCCACGGCGTGGAGTTCCTCGGCGCGGACGGCAGCTGGCAGCAGGCGCAGCCGGACAGCGACCTGGGGCAGGCCTTCATCATCGGCCCGACCGCCACGGCGGGCACCGCGTACGCGATCCGCGTCCGGGACGCGAGTGACGCGCTCGTCAACGACGGCCGCGTCTACCGATTCACGTTGCCGGACCAATGCCTTTCCGGCTGCGGGGCCGCCTACACCGGCATCAGCTACACGACCGGGACCAGCACCCCGACCACGACTCCGACGACGCCGACCACCCCGACGACCCCCACCACGCCGACCACTCCGGCCGGGGCGTCGTGCACGGCGACCGCCGCGGTCACGTCTTCGTGGAACGGCGGCCACCA
The DNA here is from genome assembly GCF_002904335.1 of Amycolatopsis sp. CA-126428. Taxonomy (GTDB): domain Bacteria; phylum Actinomycetota; class Actinomycetes; order Mycobacteriales; family Pseudonocardiaceae; genus Amycolatopsis. Next base: position 5,856 of record NZ_PPHF01000149.1, read on the forward strand.
GCTCGAGTTCACCGTCAAGAACACCGGCTCCACCGCGCTGTCGGGCTGGACGACGGCGTTCTCGTTCGCGGGCACCCAGCAGATGACCAACTCGTGGAACGCCGTGCCCACCCAGACCGGCCAGCAGGTGCGGGCGGCCAACGCCACCTACAACGGGACGCTCGCCGCCGGCGCGACGACGACCTGGGGCGCCGTCGTCACCGGCACGTCCCAGCCGCTGGCCGGGCTGACCTGCACCGCCCGCTGATCCTCAGCGGACGGTCGCCCAGAACCCGGTCAGCGCCGCGGCGGCGCCGGCCGGGTCGTGGGTCATCCACCAGTGGCCCAGGCCGTCGAGGACGGCGACCCGGGCCCCGGCCCGGGCGGCCGCCCGGCGACGTTGCGCCTCGGTGCCGACGACGTGGTCGGCCGTGGCCAGGATGGCCAGACCCGGCCGGGCCGCCGCGTTCTCCAGCGGCAGCCCGAGACCGTGCGCACCCGTCGCGGCGGCGGCCCGGTACAGGGTGAGCACCGCCCGGCCCATCGCCTCGTTCTGCCCCGCCGCGACGCGGGCCGCGACCGCCTGCGCCATCCCGCGTTCCACCAGCGCCGCCGTCCGCTCTTCGGCCGCGGCACCGAACCGCGCCGCGACGTCGGCCTCGCCGACGCCCGGGGTCTGCCAGCGGCGGGCGAGTTCGTGCCACTCGTAGTCCGGGTCGAAGCCGCCGAGCGTGTCGCTGACCCAGCTGCGGACCAGGTGCGGGTGGCTCAGCACGACGTTGACGACGTGCGTGCCGCCGAAGTCGTGGCCCACCAGGTCGACCGGCTCGCCGAAGGCCGCCAGTTCCGCGGCCAGCCAGTCCCGGTAGCCGGCCGGGGTGGCCTGGAACCCGTCGGGCAGGGGCGCGCCGAAACCGGGCGGCGACAGGCAGACCAGATCGGACCGCGACGGCGACAACTCGGCCAGCAGCAGGTCCCAGACCGCCGCCGTCTCCGGGTTGCCGTGGACGAACACCGCGGGCATCAGCCCGCCACCGGCGTCGTCGGCTGCAGCACCGATTCCACCAGCGCCTCGGTGCGCAGGTGGGTGATGGCCTGGTATTCGGGGTCGCGGATCATGGCCGCGAACGCCCGCCTGTCCGGGTAGCGCACCAGGACCACCATGTCCCACGCCTGCCCGTCCTCGGCGACCAGTGCCGGATCGCCGTTGCCGAGGTAGAGCACCTGCAGGCCGTAGCGGGGATTGAGTTCGGCACCGACGGCTTCGGCGTAGCGCTGGTAGCTTTCGCGGCCGCCGTCCGGGCGGAACCGCAGCAGGTTGAGCATCACGACCGGGCCGCCGGGGTCGTCGGCGAGCAGGGCGTCGAGGGCGCGGTCTTCGATTTCGATCATCAGAACCTCCTGGGGTCTTCGCCACCACCCTACACATACTTGTCGGCCGACACGCAAGTTAGTTTGCTAGGCTGCGTTCATGCCCTCCGCACGCCGCACCCAGCAGGAACGCCGCGACCAGGCCGAAGCCGCGCTCCTGACCGCCGCCGCCGAGCTCGTCGTCGAGCAGGGCGTGCGCTCGCTGACCCTCGCCCGCGTCGGCGAACGCGCCGGGTACAGCCGCGGCATCGTCACCCACCACTTCGGCGGGAAGCAGGCGCTGGTCGAACGGCTGGCGCGGGCCACGCAGGCCGGGTTCGTCCCGGGCCTCGAAGACCTCCCGCCCGGTCTCGACCGCCTGCTGCGGCTGATCGACGGCTACCTCGGCGAGCTCGGCCGGATCGGCGTGTTCAACCAGGCTTTCCTGCTGCTGTGGGCGGAAGCCGCCACCCAGCCGGAGCTGGCCCCGATCTTCCGCGAGCGGGACGCCGCCTTCCGCGCCGACCTGCGGGAAGACGTCGAAGCCGGTATCGCGGACGGCAGCATCGACCCCGGCGCCGGGGCGGGCGAGGTCGCGACGGCCGTGGTCGGGCAGCTGCGCGGGATCGCGCTGCAGCGGCTGCTCGACCCGGGCAGTGCCGACACCGAAGCGCTGCGCCGGAGCGTCACCGCCCAGTGGCGCCGCGCCCTGACCCCTTAGGCTCGGCGTCTGACCGCGGAGGGAGGTGACGGCGTGACGGAACGCGGGCGGCTGCCGCGCGTCAAGCGCGTGACGATCGAGGACGTGGCCCGGGAAGCCGGCGTGGGGCGGCAGACGGTTTCGCGTGCCCTGCGCGATCTGCCGGAGATCGCCCCGGACACCCGCGAGCGCGTGCTGGCGGCGGCGACCCGGCTGGGCTACCGGCCGAGCGCGCTGGCGAAGGGCATGCGCACCCAGCGATCGGACGTCATCGCCCTGATCGTCTCCGACATCGCGAACCCCTTCTACCCGGCGGTGGCGCGCGGGGTGTACGACGCGGCGGAGGCGGCCGGCTGCAGCGTCGTGCTGTACAACACCGACGCCGACCCGGGCCGCGAACGCGACGCCATCGAGGACGCGCTGGCCCGCTCCGCACGCGGCGTCCTCGGCTTCTTCTACGGCACGCCCGACGACGTCCTGGCCGACTACGCGCGTTCGGTCCCGCTGGTGGTCGCCGACCGGGAGCTGCCGACCGAGGTGGCGGCCTCGGTGAGCAACGACTTCGCGACCGGCACCGCGGCCGCCGTCGAGCTGCTCGCCCGCCGGCCGCACGCGTGCCTCGGCATGCTGGACAGCTCGGTCGGCGTCGCGGTCGACGAGCGGCGGCTGGCGTTCGTCACGGCCTGCGCGGCGCTGGGCTTCGGCGACGTCTCGGCCCGGATCATCCAGGGCTCGCCGACCATCCCGGGCGGCACCGAAGCGACCCGCCGGCTGCTTTCGGCGTGGCCGGAGGTCAACGGCATCTTCGCGTTCAACGACCTGATGGGCATCGGGGCGGTCCAGGCGGTCCTCGCCCGCGGGGGCGCGGTGCCCCGGGACTGCGCGGTGGTCGGCTTCGACGACCTGGAGATGTCGGCGTACCTGAACCCGCCGCTGAGCACAGTCCGGATCCACAAGTACGACCACGGCCAGGCCCTGGTCCGGGCCCTGCTGGCGGACACCGCCGACCGGATTTCGCTGCCGGTTTCGTTGATCACCCGCGCGACCGCCTGAGTCGAATCCGTCGAGCAAAGCCCCTTGACGGGGTCCCGCCGAGGTGCGCATACTCCCCGGGAGCAGGGGCCGGGAACATTCCCGGGAACGTTCCCGACACTCGGCGGAGAGGAGAGACCGGCATGGGCACCGGCACGCTGAGGACGCCTGCGCCGCACCTCCCGCCACGCGTCGCGCCCGCGCTCCCCCTCCTCTTCGCCCGGCTGACCGCGCCGGGTCTCGGCTGAAGCCGCCGCCCCCTCGAAAGGACCGAACGCAATGGTGCGTACCTCTCCCCCGACGACACGGCTCCGCCGGCTGGGCGCGGCCGTGGCCGTGCTCGCCCTGGTGACCTCCGGCTGCGGCTCCGCCGATTCCGCCGCCCCGGCCGCCGCGGCCTGTGCGCCTGCGGGCGGCAAGGTCGAGCTGTCGTTCTGGTCCTGGCTGCCCGGCATCGACCAGGCCGTCGCCCTCTGGAACCAGGGCCACCCCGACATCCACGTCACCGTCGAACAGACGCCGCAAGGCAACCAGGGCACCTACAACAAGATGTTCACCGCGCTGAAGGCGAACCAGGCGCCGGACCTCGGCCAGGTGGAGTTCGACTCGCTGCCCGGTTTCCGCGTGCAGCAGGGCCTGCGGGACATCTCGGCCTGCCCCGGCGTCTCGGACGCCAAGCCGAAGTTCGTGGACTGGACCTGGGCGCAGGCCTCGGTGGGCGGCGACGGCGTCTTCGCCATCCCGCAGGACACCGGCCCGATGGGCTTGTTCTACCGCAAGGACCTGTTCGAGAAGTACCACGTGCCGGTGCCGACGACCTGGGACGAGTACGCCGAGGCCGCGAAGACCCTGCACGCCGCGGACCCCGGCCTCACGATCACGCACTTCCCGCAGAAGGACGTCAACTGGTTCGCCGGTCTCGTCTGGCAGGCGGGCGGCCACTGGTTCACCCAGGACGGGCAGCAGTGGAAGGTGAACCTGACCGACCCCGCGTCCACCAAGGTCGCCGGCTACTGGCAGAACCTGCTTTCGCAGGGCCTGGTCTCGAACTACCAAGGCTTCTCCGAGTCGTGGAACAAGGCGCTCGACTCCGGGCAGATCGCCACCTGGACCGGGGCCGTCTGGGGCGTCGGGACGATCGCGAAGGCCGCACCCTCGACCGCCGGGAAGTGGGCCGTGGCGCCGCTGCCGCAGTGGGCCAAGGGTGAGCGGCGCTCCGGCAACTGGGGTGGCTCGACCACCGCGGTGTTCGCCGGGACCAAGCACCCGGCCGAGGCGGCGCAGTTCGCGCTGTGGCTCAACAGCGACCCGCAGGCCCTGGCCATCCTGACCGCCCAGGGCGGCATCTACCCCGCCACCGTCGCCGCCCAGGAGTCGGCGAAGGCGTCGCCGGAGAACACGCAGTTCTTCGGCGGCCAGGACGTCGACGCGGTGTTCCGCGACGCCGGCAAGGGCGTCAGCCAGGACTTCACCTGGGGACCGTCGATGGAGCAGACCTACGCGCACGTCCGTGACGGCTTCGGCGCCGCGCTGTCCGGTTCCGGGACGCTCGGCAAGGCGCTCTCGGATGCCGGTGCGGCGACGATCACCGACCTGCAACGCCAGTCCATCCCCGTGGCGAAGTAGGGCAGGCGATGGTTGTCGCAACGTCCCGGACCGTCGCCGGCGCGCCACGCCGCCCCCGGGTGGCGCGCCGGCGGCGGGCGAGCAGCAGCGCCCGCGCCGCCTGGCTGCTGCTCGCCCCGTTCCTGCTCGGGTTCGCGGTGTTCTACGTGGCCCCGATCGTCGTGGCCCTGGTGAAGAGCTTCACCGCCGTCACCCGGACCTCCACCTACGGCCGTCCCGTCGAGGTGTTCGCCGGCCTGGGCAACTACACCGCGGCCCTGGGCGACGCCGGGTTCGTCGGCTCGGTCGGGCGGGTCCTGCTGTTCGGCGTCGTCCAGATCCCGGTCATGCTCGGCCTCGCGCTGCTCCTGGCACTGGCGCTGGACTCGGCGGTCGTGCGGCTGCGGCGGTTCTTCCGGCTGGCGTTCTTCCTGCCGTACGCGGTGCCCGGCGTGATCGCCGCGGTGATGTGGGGCTTCTTCTACGCCCCCAACCTGTCGCCGGTCAACCAGCTGCTCGACCCGATCGGGATCCACCCGGACCTGTTGTCCGGCACCGTGATCCTCTACTCGATCGCGAACATCGTCACCTGGACGTTCACCGGCTACAACATGCTGATCCTCTATTCGTCGCTGCAGGCGATCCCGCCCCAGCTCTACGAAGCGGCCCGGCTCGACGGCGCGTCCGGCTGGGCGATCGCGTGGCGGATCAAGGTGCCGATCATCGCGCCGTCGCTGGTGCTGACCGGGGTCTTCTCCATCATCGGCACGTTCCAGCTGTTCACCGAACCCCAGGTGATGGCCGGCGTTTCGAGCGCGGTCTCGTCGTCCTACACCCCGTCGATGGCCGCCTACGCCCAGATTTCCGCCCAGAACTACGGCCTCGGCGCCGCGATGAGCGTGCTCGTCACGCTGCTCATCGCGGTCCTGTCGTGGCTGTTCTTCCGGATCACCCGCGCGAGGGCCGCCCTGTGACCACCCCACCGAGCACCCGGAGTTCGTCGGTCGTGGTGACCACGGCGATGTTCGTCGCCGCGGTCTACTTCCTGCTGCCGGTGGTCTGGCTGGCGATCTCCGCCACGAAGTCCGCCTCCGACCTCTCGACGACGTTCGGCCTGTGGTTCTCCGGCAACCACCTCGGCCGCAACCTGCACGACACGGTGACCTTCGGCGACGGCCTCTACCTGCGATGGCTGGCGAACAGCGCGCTGTATTCGGTGGTGGGTGCGGCGGCGGCCACGCTGCTGTCGGCGATGGCCGGCTACGCCCTCGCCAAGTTCACCTTCCGCGGGCGGGCCGCCACGTTCTCCGCCATCCTCGCCGGGGTGCTCGTGCCGCCGACCGCGCTCGCCGTCCCGCTGTTCCTCATGCTCGCCGGCGCCGGGATGACGAACACGGTGTGGTCGGTGCTGCTGCCGAGCACGATCAGCCCGTTCGGCGTCTACCTGGCCCGCGTCTACGCGGCGGCGTCGGTCCCGGACGAACTGCTCGAGGCCGGCCGGATCGACGGAGCCGGCGACGTGCGCATGTTCTACACGGTCAGCCTACGATTGATGGCCCCGGCGCTGATCACGATCTTCCTGTTCCAGTTCGTGGCGATCTGGAACAACTTCCTGCTTCCGCTGGTGATGCTGACCAGCGACCGGCTGTACCCGGTGACCCTCGGGCTGTACACCCTGAACACCCAGATCACCCGCGACCCCGACCTGAAGGCCGTCGTGGTCACCGGCTCGCTGCTGTCCATCATCCCGTTGATCCTGGCTTTCCTGGCGCTGCAGCGCTTCTGGCGGACCGGGCTCGCCGCGGGAGCGGTCAAGGACTGAGGCAGCGTCCCGCGGATCCCGGAAAAGCACGCCGGCCACCGCGCCCGCACGCTTTTCCTCGGCAACGCGCAGCGGCTCGGGCTGGCGAAAGCGCTCGTCCACCGGACGGCTCGTCTGGGACGACACCGCCGCCGGCCTGCTGGCGCAGGCCCGCCCCCGCTTCACCATCGCGGTCCGCGATCGCGTCGCGCGCCGACGGGCACATCTGCGAGGAGGACGGCACCGGCGGCCTCACCCTCACCGGCGAACCGTCGCGCTCACAACGCCCTTCGCGCTGGCGGCCGGTGCCGGTCGCGGCGACCTCGCCGAGATCGCCGATCCGCTGGGTCTTCCCGGCTTCGTGTCAGTGGCCGCGATCGGGGCCATCGGCCCGGTGGCGACGGCCCTGTGGTGAGAACGCCCCGCGCACGATCGCTGAGCGGCGGGTGATCCCGGCGTCGCCAGCGGATCAGCGGTGATCCTCGCGCAACGCGTAACGCCGCTCCGCGTACGCGAGGTCGTCCCGCCACAACCGGGCGGCAGCACGGCGCATGAGCGGCCGCAGCACCGGCGCCATCCGGGCCGCCCTGGCGAAACCCGGCCGGTCGGAGGCGGCGATCGTCGCCTCGATCACCGCTGTGCGCGGGCGGCCGCCGGGGCCGGGGCCGAGCGGAGTTGCGTGGGTTTCCACCACGCTGCCCGTGCCCTCACCGTCCACAATGGTCATCAGCACGGTCCGGGGGCCCGGGCAGGTGAACTCGGCGACCACCGGGACGCCGATCTTCCCCGCGAGCCGGAACGTCACCTCGACGACGAACCGGTCTTCGGCCTCGGCGACGTCGACGCCCTCCGGCGCCGACAACACCCGCAGCTTCGCGAACGAGTACGGGTGGAACCACGCGCCGTGCCAGGGGTCGAGGCGGTTGGCGACGACGTCTTCGGGCTCGCAGACCCCGGCCAGCGTCGCCACGGCGTCGACCGTGGTTCCGGGCGGGCGGACCGGCACGATCGGCCGTTCCGTGGGCTGCTCGCCACCGATGCGGTCGAGGCGGACCCACGCCAGCACGCCGTCGTCGTAGGCCGGCAGGGCCGTCCACCCGGGACGGTCCGCGCCCACGCGCAGCCCGTGCCACCGGCAGACCAGCTCGCCGCCGTGCACGCGCGCCTGCTCCAGCGGCGCGCCGAGGTGGGGGCACGCGCCCGGGCCGACGAGCAGCGCGCCGTCCGGTCCGCGCCACGCGACCAGCTCGCGGCCGCCCACGCGCACGCCGAACGGCCGGTCGGCGCGGATTTCGCGGCCGGCGGCGAAGACGAACCAGTTGCCCGACGGCCGGGCACCCGCCCGCTTGACCGCGGCCTCGATCAGCGCGGGGCTGCAGCCGGCGTAGGTGGGCTCCTGCCGGGCCCAGGCCGGCTCCCGGAACGGCTGCACCGGCCACCGCGCCGGCCAGCGCTCGATCACCTGCCGCTTGAGGTCCACCGGACACGCTCCCGCCCGCCACGGCCGGCCGAAGCGACCGGCACGCGAGTCATCCTCGGCCATCTGGAGCGATTACGCAACGCTTTCGCCGGGTCCCCGGGCGGGGGTTCACGCCTTCAGGCGTTCGGTGGCCAGCTCGAGGGCGGCGGCCAGGTCGTTGACCCAGGGGACGTCCTGCTCGGTGAAGTTCGCCCAGCCCGGGCCCGCCGTGGCGATGTCGAAACCGCGCCGCCGCAGCCGCTGGACGAGCAGGTCGTCGACGGTGTTGGCGGACATCGACCACAGGAACACCACGACCGGGTCGAGCTTGGCGGCGATCGCGATCGTCGTCTCGGCGGGCACCATCTGGCCCAGGTGGACCGCCGGGATGCCGACCTCGACCATGGCGGCCCGCAGCACCTCCATCGGCAGGCTGTGCCGCTCCTCCGGGCAGCAGGCCAGCAGCACCACCCGCCCGGGCGGGGTGTTCGCGAACCCGGCGCTGTAGCGCTGCAGCGCCAGCGAAATCTCGCCGGTCAGCGCCCATTCGGACTCGAAGCAGACGTCGCCGCTCAGCCAGCGGCCGCCGAGGTGGCGCAGCACGGGGACGAGCACCTCGGTCCACGCCGACGCCGGGCCGAGCGCGTCCAGCGTTTCGTCGAGCAGCGCGGCCAGCGAGGCGAATTCGAGGTCCTCCGCGGCGCGCTCGAGCTCTTCGATGTGCCGGTCGACGGACATCTCGGGCACCGCTTCGCCGGCACCGGAGAACGCCGCCGCGGCGGCTTCCCTGGCCCGCATGCCGCGGTCGATGAGCCGCTGCATGTACTGCAGCCGGCGGACGTCGGCGTCGGAGTACCGCCGGTGGCGCCCGTCGTCACGCAGCGTCGGGCCGACGCCGTACCGCGCGGCCCAGGTGCGCAGCGTCACCGGCGAGACGCCGAGCAGCTCGGCGACCTTGCCGGGCGTCCACGAACCCCCGGCCCGGGGCCCGTCCCGGCCACTCACCGCGTCGACGTCCATCAACACCACGTTCCCACACGCCAGGGACGTCCGCCGGTGCGGCCACCACGCGGTGCCGCCCCGGCGGAACAGCCTGCGACCGGCTGTGTCCGCTTCAACGGATACGGCATCCGGCGCCCGGCCGACACTCCCGGCACCCCGGAAGCACCTCCTGAAGGACTCTTTGTGACTCAAGTCACAGTTTATCCGGTGACCTCTCGCCCGGTGTGCGCGGAAACCGCCCGCAGCGCGACCGGCAACCCGTTGACCACCGGGCCGACGCGCCCGCCGACCGGGAGCCAGCCCGGCCCGGCCGCGCGCACCGGCACGTCCCGGCGGGCGAGTTCGGCCAGCAACGAGGCGTCGGCGGTGTAGGGCGTCATCGACCAGAGCAGCACCAGCACCGGGTCGAGCCGGGCCGCGGTCCGCACGACCACGCCGGGTACCACCATCTCGCCGAGGAACACCACCGGGACGCCGGCTTCCCGCAGCACCGTGGCCAGCACCCGCATCGGGAGGGAGTGCCGCTCGGCCGCACAGCAGGCCAGCAGCACCGGCCGGTCACGCGGTGGTGGCGAGGCCCGGGCCGCCTGGCGTTCGAGCGCCGCCGAGACCGCCCCGGTCAGGGCCCATTCGGCCGCGAAGGCACTTTCCCCGGCCTGCCACCGCTCGCCCTGCCGGCGGAGCACCGGGGTCAGCACGTCGGTCCAGGCCGCGATCGTGCCGTGCCCGGCCAGCAGTTCGTCGAGCAAGCCGGCCAGCGCGTGGAGGTCGACGGCCGCCGCGGCCTGGTCGATCTCGCCGGCCCGGAGGCGGGACCGCGCGGGGGTGACGGCTTCGGAGAGCACCAGCCCGGCCGCGGTCCCGGCCCGGATGCCCTGGTTCACCAGGACGCTCATGCGCCGCAGCCGGTGCAGCTCCCGCGGCCCGTAGAACCGCTGGCCGCCCGGCCCGCGACGGGCGGGCCCGAGACCGTACCGGCTGTCCCACGCGCGCAGGAGGACAGGCGACACCCCGAGCGCGGTGGCGATCTGTCCCGTCGTCCACCACGAGGTCCGGTCGGTGACCTCCGGTTCCGGCCTGGTCGTCACTCGCCCCACCCCTGGTCACCCACGCACCGGCCCCGGGTCAGGCAGCGGTACCACCGATGATGGCCCAATCGAATCGCTTGTGCAACGCTTTGGGGTGACAGGCGCGGTCAAATCAAGCGGCTTGGCCGGGCTTACGGGAGCATCCCGGCGTCTCGCGTGCTTTTGCATCGATTTCGGGTGCGGCTCCGAGGCGGGTGCACTCGGCGCTGAGGGTCACCCGGTACCCGAGCAGGAGCAGCACGTGGAGCAGGTAGAGCCACAGGATCAACGCCGACACCGCGCCGACGGCCCCGAGGCCGCCGAACGGCACGCTCCAGTCCAGCGGGATGGCCAGGAACAGGAGGAACCCGTGGAAGAACCCGGCGAGCACGGCCGCCACGGCGAAGGCGCCCACCACCAGGGGCCCGCGGCGCACACCGCGCGGGGCACCGCCGGCGAACACGATCGCGGTCACCGCGGCGATGATCAGCCAGTCGATGTGGAACGACAGCGTGATGCCCCAGAACGTCGCCCAGCCGCCGCGGGTGTAGAAGCCGGCCACCGTGTCGGCGGTGGCCAGCGGCGCGATCGCCAGGGTCGGGCTGAGGACGAGGACGGGCACGAACATCAGGCGCCCGCGCCAGCCCACGAGGGCGCCGGCGGGCTGCCCGGCGACCTGAACCAGGCCGCGCAGCAGGCCTTCGCCGTAGAAGGTGGCCGGCAGCAGGGTCACGAGCAGCGCGGTCCACGACGTGCCGAGGGCGGCCGTGGCCAGGGCTTCGAGCGCGGGACCCGGCCCGTGGCCCGGCGGCAGCGCGTCGACCCAGCGCGAAACGCCGTACCGGACGAACGCCGGCGACCCGAGGAACGCGGCACCCCGCAGGGCGACGAGCGCCAGCGGGACGACGGCCAGCACGGCGAAGAACGTGACACCCGCCGCCCACAGGGACAGGTCCCGGCCGCGGAGTTCCCGGCCGGCGTGGCGCAGGACGACGCCCGCACGGCGGGCCACTTCGCGGGCGTTCACGTCGATGCCCCGGCGCGCGAGGAGGACGACGGGGTCGCCGGCTGGTCCCGGGTGCACGAGCACGACGTGTCGGGCAGCGCGCTCGCCGTCGGCTGGCTGCGGGCGATCCACCTGCTGGCCCGGCCGGTGCTGGGCGTGCCGCCGGACGTGCTCACCGGCTGCGGGGTGCTGAGCGCGCTGGCGGCGGTCTGGCTGGCCTCGCTCGGGGGTGAGGCGCTGTGGTTCGCCCTGGCGGCGATCGTGGCCACGGGGGTGTTCGACGGCCTGGACGGCGCGGTGGCGCTGCGCACCGGCCGCGCCCGCCCGCTCGGCGCGGTCCTCGACGCGGCCGCGGACCGCCTGACGGAACTGGCGTTCGTGGCGGTGTTGCTGGTGCTCGGCGCCCCGGCGGCCTGGTGCGCGGCGATGGCGGCGCTCCTCCTGCTGCACGAGTACATCCGGGCCCGCGCCCAGGCGGCGGGCCTGCGCGGAGCGGGGGCGATCACGGTGGCCGAGCGCCCGACGCGGCTGATCGTGCCGGCGGTCGCGGTCACCGGGGCGGCGGTGGTTCCGGCCGGGACGCCGTGGACGGGCTGGCCGTGGGGCACCACCTGCGCGGTGCTGGGGACCGGGCTGTCACTCATCGGGTTGGCCCATCTGTGGGTGGGTGTCGCGCGGGCGTTCGGGCGGCGTGCGGAGTGAGGCCACGACCGCGGCTGAGGGCGACGCTTGGGGTGGCGCCCGTCGATGCGGGGCCGGCGCCGGGTTCGCGTCCGCCGCTCGCCCTCATCGGCCCCGGCCGCCGCTGCTCGCGGGTCGGCCGGCCGGTCCGATCAGTCCCGCGACGATCTCCGCCGACATCGCCACCAGCGGCAGCCCTCCCCCGGGATGCGCCGACCCGCCGGCCAGGTACAGCCCCGGTACCGGCGTCGCGTTCGCCGGGCGGAGGAGGGCCGCGCGGGGGCCGTTCGACGATGAGCCGTAGATCGCGCCGCCCGGTGCTCCCGTGGTGCGTTCCAGGTCCGCCGGGGTGCGGATCTCGCGCCACAGCAACCGGTCGCGCACGTCCAGGCCTCGCGCGGCGAGGACTTCGAGCACCCGGTCCGCGTACCGCTCCGCCCGCCCCGGCGCCGTCCAGTCGACGCCGGCCGCCGGGTCGTGGCGGGGGGCGTTCACCAGCACGAACCAGGCTTCGCAGCCCGGGGGGTGCAGCTGCGGGTCCGCCGGCGCGCAGAGGTAGACCGCCGGGTCGTCGACCGGCCGGGGCGTGCGGCCGAAGAGCGCGTCGAATTCGGCGTCGTAAGCGGCCGGGAACAACACCCTGTGGTGGCTGGGATCCGGTGTCGTGCCGCGCAAAGCGAGCAGCAGCACGAATCCGGCCGACGACGGCTGCGTCCGCCGCAGGGCTCGGCGCGGCCGGCGGGTGCGGGCGTCGTCGAGCAGGTCGTCGTACACGTGCGTCGCGTCCGCGTTGGCCACCACGACCGAGGCCGCGAGCCGCTCGCCGTCGGCCAGGCGGACGCCGCGGACGCCGGCCGGGCCGGTCTCGATCGCCGTGACCTCGGCGTCCGTCCGGACTTCGACGCCCAGCGCAGCGAGCCGGCCCAGCAGGGCGTCCCCCAGCCGGCGCAGGCCGCCGCGGACGTGCCAGGCGCCGAATTCCTGCTCCACGAACGGGACGACGCTCAGCACGGCGGGCAGCCGCCGCGGGTCCGAGCCCGTGTAGGTCGCGTAGCGGTCCAGCAGCATCCGGGCGCGCGGATCGCTCAGGCGGCGGCCGATCCCGCGCAGGGTGCGCCACGGCGCGATCGCCATCAGGTCCCGGACGCTCCTGGCGTGCTTGAGCAGGTCCCGGGTGCCGTTCAGCGGGCGGCGCAGCACCGGCTCCCCGACCAGGCCCCAGAGCCGCTCCGCGTCGCGCATCAGCCCGCGCCACTCGTCGCCGGCGCCGCCGCCGAAGGCCGCCTCGAGTGCGTCGGGGACCGCCGCCCGCTCGTGGGGGACGGCCAGTTCGGTGCCGTCGGCGAACCGGTAGCGGCAGGCGGGGTCGACCGGGACGATGTCGACCAGCTCGTCCAGGTCGGCGCCGGTGGCCGCGAAGAGTTCGCGGTAGACCGAGGGCAGGGTGAGCAGGGAGGGACCGGTGTCGAACGTGAAGCCGTCCCGGGTGAACGTGGCGAGCTTGCCCCCGCACGACGCCGCGCGCTCCAGCACGGTGACCCGGTGCCCGGCCGCGGCGAGCCGGGCCGCGGCCGCGAGCCCGCCCATGCCGCCGCCCACCACGACGACGGCGCTCATACCGGACGCCCCTTCCACACGAGCCGGCCCGTGATCCGCGCCCGCCACGACCGGCCGATCAGCCCGGCCAGCGCGAGCACCGACACGGGGTGGGCCAGGCTGTCCGGCCACACGCGGCCCCCGGTGCGCCGAGCCGCCACGACCCGCCCGGCGACCCCCGCCGCGTAGCCCACCAGGCCCGCCCGCGAGCCGGCCAGGGCCGCCGCGGCGGGGAGCACCCACACCGTCAGCAGCAGCCCGGCGATCGCCACCGCCGCCGGGGCCGAACCCGTCGCCGACCACAGGGACTTCGTGTAGCCCTCCCGCAGCTGCGGCCACGTCGCGTACATCCGGCACTCCGCGACCCGGCTGCCGTCCGCGACCACCCCGCGGCCGCCCGCGCGCTTCACCGCGCGCATCAGCGCGATGTCGTCCAGCACCTCGCCCGCGACCGCGGTGAACCCGCCGCACTTGCGCAGCATCGCGGCGTCGATGACGAAGAACTGGCCGTTGGCCGCGGAAAGCGACGGCCGCGGCGACGTCTCGGCGAGCCGCAGCGGCAGCAGCACCAGCCACGACCACTGCAGCAACGGCTGCACCAACCGGGCCCCGAGCCCCTCCGCGCGCTGGCGGGGAAACGGCGACACCGCGTCGAGATCCGCCTCGCGCAGCAGGGAAACCGCGGCCGCGACGGCGTCGGGAGCCAGCACGACGTCCGCGTCGACGCAGACCAGCACGCTCCCCCGCGCCCGCTGGGCCAGCTGGTGGCACGCGTGCGGCTTGCCCAGCATCCCCGGCGGTGGCTCGGTGCCGGTCAGCAGCGTCACCCGCGGCCCGGCGACGCGGCGGACGACGTCCGCCGTCCCATCGCTGGAACAGTCGTCGAGCACCAGGATTTCGGCGTCGTCGAGGCCGCGCTGCGCCAGCAGGGACCGCAGGGCCGGGGTGACGCGGTCGGCTTCGTCACGCAGGGGCAGCAGGATCGACACGGCTTCGCGGCATCGGGCCGGCCCTTCGCGCGGCGCCCGGACGATCCGCGCGTTGTACGCCGCGTGCGCGGCACCGGCCACCGCGGCGCAGGCGGCGGCGCGCACGATCACGCGGACACGCGAGCCCATCGGAATCCCCTCCCCAGCCGGATCGCGAACGGCACGGCGACCGCGCCCATGAGCACGCCGCCGGCGACGGCCACCCACGGCCGGCCGAAGAACGCGAAGTGCGCCCACACCGAGGAAAACCACGTCCAGAGGTACAACGCGGGCGCCGGACCGGCGGCGAGGCCCGGGATCGGGTCCGGTGGCCGGGGCACCCAGCGGTGCAGCGCGGCCTGGATGAGGACGGCGACCAGCAGCCAGCCGGCGAAGTTGGTGGCCGGGATGCCGGCCACCAGCGGCAACGACGGTTCGGGCGACGCCCAGATCCAGTACCCCTCGTCCACCATCTGCGGGTCGAGGAAGACGTCCCACGCCGCCAGCGCGCACGCGGCCACCGCGACCACGCCGGCCGGTTTCACGGCCAGCGCCCGGCCGGCCAGCAGGGCCGGCCACGCCATCATCAGCCAGGCGAGCGGGACCACGCCCGGCACGCCGGCGACGGGCCAGCCGAGCAGGTCGGTGTAGGCGTAGCGCCCGAACGGAACTCCCGTGTGCAGGCCTGTCACCTCGGCCAGCAATCCGCCGCCACCCGCGACGGCCGCCAGCGTGACCGCCGCCCGGGCGCCGCAGCGGGACCACGCGTCGGCGAGGGAAGCGGCCGCGAAGCACAGCACCGTGAGCACGGTGAGCGGTGTGCGGCCGCCGGGGTCGGTCACCGAGTAGAGGATCTGGCAGAGCACGGTCGCCGCGGCGCAGAGCCAGGCGGCCAGTGCGGGCGGGGTGGGGTGGAGGCGGGTGAATGCGGCGGTCCGCGAAACCATCACGGAAGCAGAATAACCGTTGGTGAAAGGCTTGAACCTCGTGGACTCGATTTCTCCGGCCACTTCGGCAATCGACGTTTGAATCCATGCAACATGGGCATGACAATGTACGAAGAGCACCCGGCGACGCCCTGGTGTGGGCGGGGCGCCGCCGGGTGCGGGGCCCGCGACCGAGGGTGGGACGGCGGGCCCGCCGGGTCGGCGTGTGGCGTCGCCGCCCCGGCCCCAGGGAAGTCACTTGCGATTCAGGACCGATGCATACCGCCGGGCAACGCTCGGCGACCGCTCGGCACACCGGGCGTATTTGGCGGGGTTGCCCGGTGTTCACCGGCTTCAAGTAGACAAGCTACACCACATGTGAAACGGTTGCGAATCGAATAGGCCGAGAGCGGGAGGGGCGCCGGATGACCGCGACCATGACGACGGGGGCGGCTCGCGCGGGCGACGCGCCCGCCGAGCGGCTGGACGCATTGGGCCGCCGCTGCCTCACCGCGGCGCACGAATTCGTGACCGAGCGGGCGACGGAACATTTCGCCGGACGCAGCGAGGGAGCACTCGCGGAAACCGCGGTTCCGGAGTTCGTCGCGGGCGGGAAATGCCTCCGCCCGCTATTCGCCTACGTCGGGTGGCGGTGCGGGCAACCGGAATCCGACGCCGCCGTCCGCGCGGCCGCCGCGCTGGAGCTGCTGCACTGCTTCGCCCTCGTCCAGGACGACGTGATGGACGGCTCGGCGCTGCGCCGCGGCCGCACCGCGCTGCACGTCCGGTTCGCCCGCTGGCACGAGGAACAGGGCTGGGCGGGCTCGGCGCCGCGGTTCGGCGAGTCCGCCGCGATCCTGTTCGGCGACCTGTTCCTGGTGTGGTCCGAGCAGATGCTGCGCGAGAGCGGGCTGACGGCGGAGCAGCTGGCGCGGGGCTGGGCGCACTACGACGCGATGCGGGCCGAGCTGGCCGTCGGCCAGCTCGCGGACCTGGTGAACGACGCGCGGGCGCTGCCCAGCTGGGACACCCTGCTCGACGTCCTGCGCCGCAAGTCCGGCAACTACACGGTCCGGCGGCCGCTGGAGTTCGGGGCGGCGCTCGCCGGCTGCGGCCCGGAGCTGATGGCCGGGCTGGGCGAGTTCGGCGGCCTGGTGGGCGAGGCGTTCCAGCTCCGCGACGACCTGCTGGGCGTGTTCGGCGACCCGGCCGTCACGGGCAAGCCGGCCGGGCAGGACCTGCGCGAGCGCAAGGCGTCCAGCGTGGTGGTGCTCGCCGCGGCGATGGCCGACCGGCGCCGGCAGACCGAGTTCGCCGAGCTGCTGGACCTGGAAACCGTGGACGACGAGGCGGTTTCGCGCTGGCGGGAGCTCATCGAGGCCACCGGCGCGCGCGAGCGCATGGGCGAGCTGATCCGCGAACGCGCCGACAAGGCACTGGCGGCGATCGACCCGGCGGTGGTCCCCCGGCACGCCGGTGACCTGCTCGCCGCACTCGCGGCCCGCTGCACGGAGCGAGAGCGATGATGGGCGCGCCGAACCCCGCAACCGCCAACCCCACACCACACCAGCGACCCGCCCGCCGCACTCGCGGCCCGCTGCACGGAGCAGGAGCGATGATGGGCGCGCCGAACCCCGCAACCGCCAACCCCGCACCACACCGGCGGCCCACTGTCCGCCCACCGCACGGAGCGCGGCCGACGACAAGCCGACCGACCCGAAGCCGAACAGGCCGAGCACCCGCGGCGACCATCCCCGCCGCCCTCCCAGCCACGGAGCGGAACCGATGAAAACCGTGCCCGGACCGGTCGACCGGGTCGTCGTCGTGGGCGCCGGGCTGGCCGGCCTCGCCGCCGCCCTGCACCTGGCCGGCCGGGGGCGGGAAGTCACCGTCCTCGAGCGCGATCCCGGGCCCGGGGGCCGTGCGGGGCGCGTCGAACGGCACGGCTACCTGCTCGACACCGGCCCCACCGTGCTGACCATGCCGTCGATCCTCTCCGACACCTTCGCCGCCGTCGGGGCCGAGCTCGGGACCGAACTGCCGCTGACGCGGCTCGACCCGGCGTACGTCGCCCGATTCGCCGACGGCAGCACGCTGCCCGTGCACACCGACGCGGCCGCGATGGCCGACGCCGTCCGCGACTTCGCCGGCCCCGCCGAAGCCGCGGGCTACACCCGGCTGCGCGACTGGCTGACCCGGCTCTACCAAGCCGAATTCGACCGGTTCATCGACGCGAACATCGACTCCCCGCTCGGCATGCTCCGGCCGGAACTGGCCCGGCTCGTGGCCCTGGGCGGGTTCCGGCGGCTCGATGGCCGGGTCGGCCGGTTCCTGAGCGACGAGCGGCTGAAGCGGGTCTTCACCTTCCAGGCGCTCTACGCGGGCGAATCCCCGATGCGGGCGCTGGCCCTGTACGCGGTTATCTCGTACATGGACACCGTCGGCGGGGTGTACTTCCCGCCCGGCGGCGTCGCGGCCCTGCCGCAGGCGCTCGCCCGCGTCGCGGCCGACGCCGGGGTCAAGTTCGGCTACGGCGACGCCGTCGGCGAACTCGAACGCGCCGGGTCCCGCGTCACCGCGGTCCGGACCGCTTCCGGAGCCCGCTACCCGTGCGACGCCGTCGTCCTCACCACCGAGCTGCCCGAGAGCTACCGGCTGCTCGGCCGGCAGCCGCGGCGGCCGGTCCCGCTGCGGGCCGCGCCGTCCGCGCTCGTCGTGCACACCGGCGGCCCCGCCACGCACCCCGCGGTCGCGCACCACACCATCTCCTTCGGGCACGGGTGGCGGTCGACCTTCGACGAGCTCATCACCCAGGGCCGGCGGATGAGCGATCCCTCGCTGCTGATCACCCGGCCGACCGCCACCGATCCCGGGCTCGCCCCGGCCGGGCGCCAGCTCTACTCCGTGCTCGCCCCGGTGCCCAACCTCGACCGCGGCCCCGCGGACTGGGCGGCCGAAACGGACGCCTACGCGGAAGAGGTCCTCGACGTGGCCCGGGCCCGGCTGCTCCCCGGCTTCACCCCGGACTTCACGCACGTCATCGGGCCGGCCGAGTGGGCGGACCGGGGCCTGGTCGCCGGGACGCCGTTCAGCTACGCCCACTCCTTCGGCCAGACCGGGCCGTTCCGGCCGCGGAACCTCCCCCGCGGGACGGACAACGTCGTCCTGGCCGGCGGGGCCACGGTGCCCGGCGTGGGCGTGCCGACCGTGCTCATTTCCGGCAGACTGGCTGCCGACCGGATCACCGGAGGGACGCGATGACCCGACGTGAACTCGACGCCGCCGGCATCCGCGAGCCCGGGCTGCGCGCGGCCTACACGTGGTGCCGCCGGCTCAACGCCCGGCACGGCCGCACGTACTTCCTCGCGACGCGGCTGCTGACCCCGGCGCAGCGGCCGGCGATCCACGCGCTCTACGGCTTCGCCCGCTGGCTCGACGACATCGTCGACGAACCGGAGGACGACGCCACGCCCGAAACCCTCGACGCCCGGCTGCAGGAGGTCGAGAAGCGCTTCCTCGCCGACCTCGACGCCGGCGCGAGCGACGACCCGCTGCTCACCGCGGTGATCGACACGGCGACCCGGTACACGCTCGCCAAGGCGTACTTCGAGGCGTTCTTCACCTCGATGCGGATGGACCTCACCGTCACCGGCTACGCCACCCGGGAGGAGCTCGACACGTACGTGCACGGCTCGGCCGAGGTGATCGGCCTGCAGGTGCTGCCGGTGCTCGGCACCGTCGCCCCGCGCGAAGAGGCCGAGCCGAGGGCCGCCGCGCTCGGGAAAGCCTTCCAGCTCACCAACTTCCTGCGCGACGTCGCCGAGGACCTGGAACGCGGCCGCGTCTACCTGCCGGCCGACGAGCTGGCCGTGCACGGCGTCGACCGCGCCCGGCTGCACTGGTGCGCCGCCCGGGGACGGGCCGATCAGCCGGTCCGGGCCGCGATCCGCAACCAGATCGCCGTCACCCGCGACATCTACGCCGAAGCCCGGCCGGGCATCGCCATGCTGCATCCGGTCTCCCGCCCGTGCGTGGCCACGGCGGCGAGGCTGTACGGGGGCATCCTCGACCGCATCGAGGACGCCGGCCACGACGTCTTCGCCGGGCGCGCGGCGGTTTCCCGCGGGCAGCGGCTGGCGGTGGCGTGCGGGGCGGTCGCGCGGACGCAGTGGGCCCGGCGGCGCCACCCGGCGCCGGCGCTCCCGGTGGCGGTGGGCTGAAGTGGGCAAGGCCGAATACCTGGTCGTGCTGGCCGCCTGCGTCCTGGTCACGCTGCCGCTGGAGATCGCGGGTGCGCGGGTCTACCGGCAGCCCCGGCGGCTGGCGCGCGCGGTGCTGCCGGTCGCGCTGGTGTTCCTCGTCTGGGACGCGCTGGCCATCGCCGGCGGCGTCTGGGACTACGCGCCCGAGCACGTCACCGGCCTCCGCGCCCCCTTCGCCGTGCCGCTGGAGGAAATCCTGTTCTTCGTGGTGATCCCGATCTGCGGGGTGCTGACCTACGAGATCGTCCAGCTCACCCTCGCGGTGCTCCGGCGGTTCGGCAGGCAGGAGGCCCGCCGGTGATCCCGTGGGGCTACACCCTGCCCGCGGTCGCCGCCGTGGCAGCGGTCGTGCTGGCCGAGCTCTTCCTGCTGCGCACAGGGTTGTTCCGCCGGCCCGCCTACTGGATCACGATCGTCATCGTGACCGCGTTCCAGATCCCGGTGGACGGCTGGCTGACCAAGCTTTCCGACCCGATCGTGCGCTACGCCCCGCAGCACATCACGAACTGGCGGGTGCCCTGGGACATCCCGGTCGAAGACTTCCTCTTCGGCTTCGCGCTCGTGACCGCCGTGCTGCTGGTGTGGGAACGAGCCGACCCCCGACGGGAGCGAGCATGAACGCGATGGCGAAGGACGGTCTCCCCCGCGGCGCGGTGCCGTCGGCCTTCGACACCGAAGCGCGGTGGTACGACAAGCTGGTCGGCGCCAATCCGGGCTACCACGAGCACCTCCGGCTCTCGGCCCGGCGGCTGGAGCTGCCGTCGGGCGGGACGGGCCTGCGGCTGCTGGACGCCGGCTGCGGCACCGGCGCGTCGACGGCGGCGCTGGTGTCCGCCGCGCCCGGCGCCGAGGTCACCGCGTTCGACGCCTCCGGGGAGATGCTCGCGCGGGCCCGGGCGAAGGCCTGGCCCGACGGCGTCACCTTCGTCCACACGCCGGTCGAAGACCTCGACGGCATCTCCGGCCCGTTCGACGCGATCCTCGCGGCCTACCTGCTGCGCAACCTCAAGGAACCGACGCGGCAGCTGCGGCGGCTGCGCGGGCTGCTGCGTCCCGGCGGCCGCATCGCGGTCCACGAGTACTCCGTCCGCGACTCCCGGCGCGCCCGGTGGGTGTGGAACGCGGTCTGCGCGGGCGTGATCATCCCGCTCGGGAAGGTCACCACCGGCGACGCGACCCTCTACCGCCACCTGCGCCGCAGTGTCCTGGAATTCGACGGGATCGCCGCGCTCGCCGGCCGCCTCACCGACGCCGGCTTCACCGACGTCCGCACCGCCACGATGCCCGGCTGGCAGGACGGCATCGTCCACACCGTCCTCGGCACCAACCCGCAGGAGCACCCGTGACCCGCCCCCTCGGCACCGACCGCCGGATCGAGACGCGCCCGGCCCCGCCCGGCCTGGCCGACGCCGGGCTGCTCGGCCGGCGCCCCACGGCCGCGGTCGTCGGCGGCGGCATCGCGGGCCTCACCGCGGCCACCGGGCTGGCCGAACGAGGCGTCACGGTGACGCTCTTCGAGCGCGACGACCACCTCGGCGGGCGGGTCGGCGGCTGGGCCGACCGGCTGCCGGACGGCACCCCGGTGACGATGAGCCGGGGCTTCCACGCCTTCTTCCGCCAGTACTACAACCTGCGGTCGCTGCTCATGCGCACCGATCCCCGGCTCGACCGGCTGACCCCGCTGGCCGACTACCCGCTGCTGGACGCCCAGGGCCGCACCGACACCTTCGCGGGTCTCCCCCGGACGCCGCCGTGGAACGCGCTGGCGTTCGCCTGGCGCAGCCCGACGTTCACGCGGAAGGACCTGGTGCGCATCAACGGCCGCGGCGCCCTCCCGCTGGCGACGGTCAGCGTCCCGGAGACCTACCACCGGCTCGACGGCACCGACGCCGCGAGCTTCCTCGACGCGATCAACTTCCCCGAGGCGGCCAAGCACCTGGCGTTCGAGGTCTTCTCGCGCAGCTTCTTCGCCGATCCCCGCAAACTGTCCGCGGCGGAACTGGCGACCATGTTCCACCTGTACTTCCTGGGCTCCAGCGAAGGTCTCGTGTTCGACGTGCCCACCGAGCCGTTCCCGCAGGCGCTGTGGGACCCCCTGGCCGGCTACCTGGGCGACCGCCGCGTGACCATCCGGACCGGCACCGCGGTGGCTTCGCTCGATCGCACGTCCGACGGGTTCGCGGTCACCACGGCGGAGGACACCACGCGGTTCGACGCCGTGGTGCTCGCCTGCGACGTGCGAGGACTGCGCGAGATCGTCGCCGCTTCACCGAGCCTCGCCACGCCGGAGTGGCGGGCGGCCGTGGCCGGATTGCGCACGGCACCGCCGTTCCTCGTCCGCCGGCTGTGGCTCGACCGGCCCGTCGAGGCCACCCGGCCGCCCTTCCTGGGCACCGGGAGCGTGCCGCCGCTGGACAACATCAGCCTGCTCGACCGCTACGAGGGCGAGGCACGGCGGTGGGCGGCCCGCACCGGCGGCTCGGTCGTGGAGCTGCACGCGTACGCGGCCACCACCGACGACCGCGAGACGCTGGCGAAGGCCGTGGACGACCGGCTGCACGCGATCTACCCCGAGACGCTCGGCGCGCGGGTGACGGCGTCGATTTCCCTGTGGCGCGAGGATTGCCCGCTGTTCGGGCTGGGCGACTTCGCCCGCCGTCCGACGGTCGGTACCCCCGACCCGGCACTGGCGCTGGCCGGCGACAGCGTGCGGATCGACCTCCCGGTCGCGCTGATGGAACGCGCGGCCACCACCGGCTGGGCCGCGGCCACCACGCTCCTGGCGGGCTGGGGTCTCGCCGGGCACCCGCTGCGCTCGGTGCCCAACCGCGGCCGCATCGGCCTGCTGAACCGGCTCGCCGCGACGAAGTACTTCGGCGGGTGAGCGGGGTGCCGGACCACGAAGTCGTCATCGTCGGCGCCGGGCTCGCCGGGCTGGCCGCCGCCATCACGCTGCACCGGGCCGGGGTTCCGTGCGCGGTGCTCGAGGCTTCGGACGACGTCGGCGGCCGCGTGCGCACCGACGTCGTCGACGGCTTCCGCCTCGACCGCGGGTTCCAGATCATCAACCCGGCCTACCCGGCGATCCGGCGGCTGGTCGACGTCGACGCTCTGCGCCTCGGCCGGTTCTGGCGCGCGGTCCGGGTGGCCGACGACGACCGCGTCTCGCTGCTCGGCCACCCGCTCGACACGCCCAAGGCGATCCGGGACATCGCGGCCCGGCGTTACCTGTCGGCGAAGGACCTGGCCGCGCTCGGCACGCTGTCCGCCCGCGTCGCCGCCGGTCCGGCCCGGTCGATCATCGACCGCGACGACCGCACGACCCTCGACGAACTGCGCCGCGCCGGCGTGTCGGCGCGGGCGGTGGACACCGTGTTCCGGCCGTTCCTGTCCGGGGTGTTCCTGGAGCGCGAACTGACCACGTCGGCCCGGTTCTTCCAGCTGGTGTGGCGCAGTTTCCTGCGGTCGGCGCCGTCGTTGCCGGCGCTGGGCATGGGTGAGCTGCCGCGCCGGCTCGCCCGGGTGCTGCCGACGTCGGCGGTCCACCTGGGCACGCCCGTCGAGGAGGTCCGGCCGGGCCGCGTCCGCACGGCGGGCGGCGAGGTGTGGACGGCCCGCGCGGTCGTCGTCGCGGCCGACGGTTCCACGGCCGCCCGGCTCACCGGGGTCGCGGAGCCGCGGTGGAACAGCGGGACGACGTGGTACTTCGCGCCGCCGCGCTCGCCGTTGCGCGAGCCGGTCATCGTGATCGACGCGCGCGGCGGGCCGATCACCAACACCAGCGTGGTCAGCGAGGTCTGCCCCACCTACGCCCCGGCGGGGGCGGCGCTGGTGAGCGCGTCGGCGTTGACGACGCTGCCCGAACCCGAGGTGCGCCGGGCGCTGGGCCGGGTGTACCGCACGGACGCGACGCGCTGGCCGCTGGTCGCCCGGTACGAGATCGCCCACGGGCTCCCGGCGATGCCCCCACCGCACGAACTCCGGCGAGACGTCCGCTTGGGCGAGGGCCGGTACGTGTGCGGCGACCACCGGGACACGAGCTCCCTTCAGGGCGCCTTGGCGTCGGGGACCCGGGCGGCCCGGGCGGTGCTCGCCGACCTCGGCCGACCGGGCCGAGCGGAGCGCTGAGCACCTCCCGCACTACGGCATCCGGGCGGAAATTCGCTTCCCGCACGGCGAAAACCGTCCGGATCCCGCCGATCGGCCGCCACCGATCGTGTGGTTTCGCCGGTCCTCGTCGCTGGATGGAGTGAAAACCACCCGGCGATCTTCGGTGTTCCGGCCCAGCGCACCCGTGGTTTACGTAGGCCGGATCCGGTGCCGTGCCCCGTTGAGCCCCTTGACACAGGGCGCTCCGGGTGACGCCTTCCCGTCCTGCTAACGAAATCCGGCGTTCTCCGTCTTCCCGAGGCAACCCGCAGTAATCCGGCCTTCGGAAGGAAGTCCATGTCGCGGAGATCATTGTTCGTCGCGTTGACCACGGTCAGCGCCTTGCTCACCCCGGCCGCCGTGGCGGCCGCCGCGCCACCCGGGGTCGATCCGGCCACCGTCGACCTCACGCTCTCCGCCGGGCAGAGCGCAGGCGTGACCAAGCACGTCACCACCTCCGCCGTCCCCCCGAACCCCGACCTCGTCCTGCTCGCCGACACCACCGGCAGCATGGCCGGCGCCATCACCAACGTCCGCACCAACGCCGGTGCCATCACCGGGGACGTGCTCGCCGCGCAGCCGACCGCCCAGTTCGGCGTCGCCGAGTACAAGGACTTCAGCGATTCCGTGCCCTTCAAGGTCAACCAGGGCATCACCGGCAACACCGCCGCGGTGCAGGCCGGGATCAACCAGTGGGCCGCGTCCGGCGGCGGCGACCTCCCGGAAGCCGACCTCAACGCGCTCTACGAACTGGCCTCCGGCGCGGTCACCTTCCGCCCGGACGGCACCCGCATCATCGCTTGGTTCGGCGACGCGCCGTCGCACGACCCCAGCGGCGGGCACACCCTGGCCCAGACCATCGACGCGCTCAAGGCGGCGAACATCCGGGTGGTCGCGGTCAACGTCGGCGCGCTGGACGCCGACGGCCAGGCGAGCGCGATCGCCACGGCCACCGGCGGCGTGCTGCTGAACAACGTGCCGTCGAACCAGGTGTCGCAGGCCATCCTCGCCGGCATCAAGTCCATCGAGGTCACGGTGACCCCGAAGGTCACCACCTGCGATCCGCAGCTGACGCTCGCCAACGCCCCGGCGAGCGTCAAGGTGCCCAGCGGGGACGTCGCCACGTTCACCGAGACCGTCACCGCCAAGGCCGACGCCGCACCCGGCACCTACCACTGCACGGTCGACTACCTGGTCGACGGCGTGTCACGCGGGTACGTCGAGACGACGACCGTGCGGGTGCTCGGCTTGAGCATCAACGACGTCACGGTGACCGAGGGCTCCGGCGGCGCGCCGGTGCCGGCCACCTTCACCGTGTCCCTGCTCGGCGGGGCGAGCCCGAACCCGGTGTCGGTGCACTACGCCACCGGGAACGGCACGGCGACCGCACCCGCCGACTACCAGGCGGCGAGCGGTGACGTGACCTTCGCACCCGGCGAGACGACCAAGCCGGTGACCGTCCTGGTCAACCCGGACACCGTCGACGAGCCGGACGAGACGTTCACCGTCACCCTGTCGGCGCCCTCCGGCGCCGGGCTGGTCCACCCGACCGGCGTCGGCACGATCCTCGACGACGACCGCGACGGCGTCTTCTCCTGCACCGGCACCGCCGCGAACGTCATCGGCATCACCGCGGCCGTGGCGAACCCGGCGAACCTGCCCTGCGCCGACGACATCAAGACCGTCCTCGACGCGACGCTCAACGCGGGCCTGATCCAGGTGCAGACCCACGCGCTGACGTCGTCGACCGACCTGGCCCCCGACAACCAGTCGGCGGCTCCGGCGGCCGGTGACCACGCGCAGGCGTCGGCCAAGATCGACAAGACGGTGATCAGCACGGTCGGGCTGACCATCGAGCTGGGCGTGATCCAGTCCCAGGCGGCGGCGACCTGCCAGCCGGCTGCGGGCGGCCTCGCCCCGGCGCTGGCCGGCAGCTCGAGCGTCGCGTCGCTGAAGATCAACGGCGTCCCGGTCACGGTGGGCACGGCCCCGGTGACCATCGCGCTGGTCATCGGCTCGCTGAAGCTGAACGGCCAGACCATCGCGAACGGCGTCGTGAAGCAGCAGGCCGTCGCACTGGAAACCCCGCTGGCCAAGATCGTGCTGGCGGAGTCCCAGGCCGACGTGCACGGCACCGCCGCGCACCCGGCGGGCAATCCCTGCACGCGCTGATCCGGTGAACCACCCGGGGCGGGCGGCTGCCGCCCGCCCCGGGGCTCACAGCTCGTGGGCCGTCGTGTCGTCGGTCGTCACCAGCAGCGCGCTCCAGGCCGCGGCCGGGCTGATGTTGAGCAGCACCGCGCGGCCGTCGAACTCTCCGGTTTCCCGGGCGCTCGACAGGTTGAAGAACACGTCGTTGGGCCCGAGGTGACCGCAGCGGGCCAAGTTGCCGAAGCACGCCTTCGCGATCGGCACGCCGAGGGCCTCCGACCAGTTCCGGAACGCCGCCGTGGACAGGTTCTGGGTGAGCCAGCACGGGACGTCGTCGAGGCTCAGGCCGTTGCGGCCGAGCAGGCGGGTCACCAGCGCCCGCAGCCGGTTGCGGGTCTCCACGGCCAGCCGGAAGGAATAGGCCGCCGGGTCGGTGCACTCTTCCCGCCACCGCGCGAACTCCTCGTCGCGGTATTCGACGCGGAACAGGTCCGCGTAGGCGCCGTTCGTCTCGAGCAGGATGTCCCGGATCCGGAGATTTCCCTGACGGCGCAGCAGAAGCGCGCCACCGCTGTCGCCGTTGACCGTGACGGGGTGGCGGTAGCGCCCGGGCGTCGCGGGCTTGCTCCCGTGCAGGACGAGCACGTTCGCCAGGTCCGGATCGGAGCGCAGCAGCCCGCCCGCGGCCAGCAGAGCCGGGGTGAGCGACGCGCAGCCGAGGCCGCCGACCGAAAACGCCATCGCCCGCCCGGCGCCGAGCATCGCCTGCAGCCGGGTGGCTTCCGAGCTGACCAGCGTCTCCGGGGCCCGCGGCTCCACCGTCAGGACGACGTCGACGTCATCCGCGTCGAGGCCCGCGGTGGCCAGCGCCCGCCGGCCCGCGCGGGCGGCCAGCTCGGCCGCGGTGAGCGTGTCGTCGGCGGGCACCCGGTCGACGCCCAGTGCGGCGCAGGTCGCGCGCTCGACGTCGGACAGCGTGGCCAGCTCCGGCAGCTCGGCGACGGCGAGCGCGGTGTCCGGCAGGTACCAGGCCGACGCGGCGAGCGCGATCACTTGAGTTCGGTGAAGGCGCCGAGGATTTCGTCGGCGAGCGCGTCCAGCCGCTCCTGGCCGGCGCCGCCGGCCACGGCCAGCCGCAGCGCGCCGTCGCGCACCGCGCTGGTGACGACCAGCGGGAACCAGGACGCGACCGCGCGCTTGAGGTTCACCGAGAGGTCCCAGCGGGTCCGCAGGAGCCGGACGCCGGAGTCGAACGCCGAAGTGTCGCTCGGCCCGTGCAGCACCAGGACCTCCGGTTCGGGCAGGGCGCGCAGCCGCGCGGTGCCCGGCGAGTCCGGTGAGAGGTGGCGCAGCATGCCATAGCCGACGCCGTCGTTCGGCACCGACCGTGCGCGGTCGGTGATCTCCGGCAGGCAGTCCCGGGCCGTGGTGCCCGGCTCGACCGGCAGCACCAGCGGGTGCAGCGTGGTGAACCAGCCCACCGACGGGCCGCGCCCGGCGAGCCGGAACGGGTTGGGGGTGGCCTCCCCTTCGGTCATCACGAACGCGCTCGGCGCGTCCTGCCACCGGGCCAGGCCGCAGGACACCGCGCACAGCGCCGCCTCCCGGCCCCGCGCGCCCCCGGCGGACAGCAGCGTCGCGACGGCGGGGTCGTCCAGGGTGCGGGCGGTGATGCCGTCGCCGGGCGAGCCGCCGATCGTCCCGGCGGCGGCGCCGGCCCGCAGCGTCGCCGTCCAGTAGGTCAGTTCCGCCGCGAGGTCGTCCGAAGCGGCCATCGCCCGCAGGTGCTCGGCCCACTCCCGCCAGCGCGGCGGCCGCGGCGCCGAAGCCGGGGCGCGGCCCGCCGCGAGGTCGGCCAGCAGCACGTCCAGGTCGTCGAGAACGACCACTGTGGACATGTTGTCGAAGACGAAATGGTTGACCAGCAACACGAGCAGCCCGCCGCGGGCGCGGCCGCGGTCGTAGTGGCGGACGCGGAACAGCGGCCCGCGCGCGGGGTCCATCTCCGCCTTCATCGCCAGGCAGTCGTCGGCGACGATCCCGAGCTCCTCGTCGGTGGTCAGCGGCGGGAGCACCATGGTGTCGAACACGTCCGCCACGCTGACGTCGGCGACCTCGAGCCGGGCGCCCAGTGCGTTGCGCCGCACCCGGTAGCGCAGCGGTTCGTGCAGGGTCAGGAGGTGCCCGATCGCCGTGCGGACCGCGGCCGCGCCGATCCCGGGCGTGGTTTCCACCGTGTGCACGTCGACGAAGTCCCCGACGTCGTCCGGCATCCGGTGCAGGAAACTGAGCATGATCGGGGTGGGCGGGATCAGCTGGAGCGGCTCGGGCGTGGCGGCGGCGACCGGCGCCGCGGAGGGCACGGGGTCCGGGCCGTCGACGACGGCGGCGCGGGCCAGCTCGCCGAGCGTGCGGCACTGCAGCAGCTGCTGCGGGGTGAAGTGGACGCCGTCCTTCGCCGCCCGCGCGGCCACCCGGACGCCGAGGACCGAATCGCCGCCCAGGTCGAAGAAGTTGTCCTTCGGCGAGACCGGACCGGCGGTCAGCAGGTCCGCGCAGATCGCGGCGAGGACCCGTTCGGCGTGGGTGACCGAGTCGTGGTCCACGAAGGAAGGTGCGGCCATGGCGGGCTCCCGGTGGCTGGTGGCGGGGACCGGCTCGCCGTCGACGGCCGGCAGTGCGTCGAGCGGGCAGCCGGGTTCGCGCAGCACGGCGTCGAGCAGGCCGGGCAGCAGGCGGGCGAGCGCGGCGGCCGTTTCCCGGTCGAACAGGGCGGTCGCGTACTCGAAGTAGCCGTCCATCGGCCCGTCCTGCTGGTCGATGACGCCGACGGTCAGGTCGAACTTCGCGGTGCCCGGCGCGATCCCGGCGATCGTGCCGCTGTCGGAGAAGCGCGAGCAGCCGAGGCCGCCCAGCTCGGCGGTGTCCTGCGGGACGTTCTGGTAGGTGTAGGCGACGTCGAACAGCGGCTGGCGGCCGGGTTCGCGGGGCCCGCACACCGCCGAGACGATCTTCTCCAGGGGGATCTCCTCGTGGTCGAGGACCTGCGCGACGGTGTCCGCGCAGCGCCGGACCAGATCGGTGAACGACAGCGATCCCTCGACCCGGGTGCGGAACGGCGGCAGGTTGTTGAAGTACCCCATGAGGTCGTGCGTCGCCGGGTGCGTCCGGCCGGAGGTGGCCACGCCGACGACGACGTCGGTGAACCCCGCCCAGCGGTGCAGCAGGGCGTCGACCAGCGCGAGCATCGTGACGAACGTCGTCACGCCGTGTTCGCGGCTGAACTTGCGGGCGGCCTCGGCCGCCGGTTCGGCCACGGTGAACTCCACGAGGTCGCCGTCGAAGGTCTGGGCCGCCGGGCGCGGCCGGTCCAGCGGCAGCTGCGCGGTGGGTGGCCCGGCCAGTGCGGTGCGCCAGAACCGCAGGCCGCGGTCGAGGGTCTCCCCCGTCAGCCGCGTCCGCTGCCAGGCCGCGAAATCGGCGAACTGGAACGGCAAGCCGGGGAGGTCCGGCGCCCGCCCGGCCAGCCGTGCCTGGTACAGCTCGGTGAAGTCGCGGAAGAAGATCGTCGGCGACCAGCCGTCGAAGACGATGTGGTGGTAGGTCCACAGCAGGACGTGGTCGTCTTCGGCCAGGCGCACCAGGGTGATCCGGACCAGCGGGCCGGTGGCCAGGTCGAACGGGCGGACGGCTTCCGCCTCGGCCAGCTCGTGCGCCGCGGCCTCCCGCTCGGCTTCGGGCCGGGTGCTCAGGTCGTGCACGACGAGCCGGGGCCCGGGTTCGGCGAGCCGGGTGAACGGCACGCCGTCGTCGTCGGGGATGCAGGTGCGCAGCACTTCGTGCCGGGCGAGCAGGTCGTCCACCGCGCCGGCGAGCGCGGCTTCGTCGAGGGGGCCGGACAGCCGGAGGTCGTGCGGGATGTTGTAGAGCGCGCTGCCGGGGTTCAGCCGGTCGAGGTACCACAGCTGTTCCTGGCCCGCCGACAGCGGCAGCGGGCCGCCGCGCGGCAGGACCGTGATGGCGGGGAGGTCTTCGGACGGGCCGCGCTCGGCCCGCACGGCTTCGATGCGGGCGGCGAAGGCCCGCACGGTCGGGTGGCCGTACAGGTCGGCGAAGGTCAGCTCGACACCGAAGTCGCGTTCCATGGTCCGCAACGCGGTGATCGCCGCGATCGACGTCCCGCCGAGGGCGAAGTAGTCCGAGGTCCCGGTGAGCTCGTCCTCGCCCAGGGCCCGCGCCCAGATCCCGGCGACCCGGCGCTCGGTGTCCACATCGGACACCGGAGCCGGCGGAGGTTCCGGAGCGCGGGTGCGAACGGCCGGGGCGCCCGGCCGGCGGCACCAGCAGCGGACGCTTTCGAGCGGGTAGGCCGGGGCTTCGATCCGCGGCACGACGGCACCGGCGTAGTGGCGGTCCCAGTCCAGCCGGACACCGAGCCGGTAGAGCGACACCAGCTGCCGCAGCACCGCCCGGCGGCCGGCACCGGCGATCAGCTCGACGCAGCCGAGCTCGGGGGCCAGGCGGCGCATCGTCCGCGACAGCACACCGCCGGTGCCCAGTTCGACCAGCACCGCGCCGTCGCGGACGAACCCGCGGACCGCCTCGGCCAGCCGGTCCGAGTCGAGCGCGGCCCCGACGGCCCGGTCCGCCGCGGCCGCCAGGCCGTCCTCGAGGGACAGTTCGCCGCGCGCGATCCGCACCGACAGGTTGCCGGCGCCCGAACCGACGAGGTGGGTGTCGGGGACGCCCAGCGACCGGGCCAGCCGGTGCAGCGCGTGGTGCACGGCGACCAGCCGGGGGCCCGGCTCGGCGGGCAGCGGGTCGTCGCCGAGGACCGGCCAGGCCGCACACAGGTCCGCCCAGAGCTCGGGTTCGACGCCGCCGTCGCCGGAGAAGAGCAGCACGACCGGCGGATCGTCCGCGGCCGGTGCGTCCGGGACGGCGGCCGACCGCAGCGCCGCAGCGAGGCCGGCGGGTTCGTCGGCGACCACGGCGAGCCGGAACGGGTGGTCGTCGCGGCCGCGGTTCATCGCGTGGCCGATGGGGAGCACGCCGTGCCCGCTCTCCCCGGCGAAGGCAGCGAGGCGGTCGCGATAGGTGGCGAGGGCGGACGCCGACTTCGCCGACACCGTCACCAGGTGGCTCGTCTCCGCCGGCTCGGCGGGCACCGCGGGCGGCGGGGGCTCCTCGACGATGGCGTGCACGTTGGTCCCGGTGAGCCCGAACGAGCTCAGGCCCGCGCGCCGCGGGCGGCCTTCCTCCCACGGGCCGAAGGCCGGGTTGACCCGCACCGGGCCGCCGAAGTCGATGAGCGGGTTGGGCGTCTCGAAGTGCGCGGTCGGGTACCGGACGCCGCGCCGCACGCTGAGCAGCACCTTGACCAGCCCGGCGACCCCGGCGGCGTTGTCCAGGTGCCCGATGTTGCCCTTGATCGAGCCGATCGCGCAGGACGAAGTCGTCACCCCCGCGTCGAGGAACGCCTGGCGCAGGGCCTCGACCTCGACGACGTCGCCGAGCGGGGTCGCCGAGCCGTGGCACTCGACGTACCCGACGGTGGCCGGGTCGACGCCGGCGTCGCGCCAGGCCGCGGTGATCACCTCGGTCTGGGCCGCCCGGCTCGGCGCGCTCATGCTGGCCATCCGGTAGCCGTTGTGGTTGACCGCGATGCCCTTCAGCACGGCGTGCACGTGGTCGCCGTCGGCGAGCGCGGCGGGCAGCGGCTTGAGCACGACGATGCCGCCGCCTTCGCCGCCGACCGCGCCGGTGGCCTTCTCGTCGAACGGGCGGCACCGGCCCTCGGGCGACTCGACGCCACGGACCGGGACGTGCCCCGCCATTCGGATCGGTACCGGCCGCACGCTGACGCCGCCCGCCAGGGCCAGCTCCGCGGCCCCGCTGCGCAGCAGGGCGACGGCGTGGGCGATCGCGACCAGGCTGCCGCTGCACGCGGTGTCGAGGACGAGCGCGGGCCCGGTGAAGTCGTGGCGGTAGCTGATCCGCGCCGCGAGTGCCGCCCCGATGATGCCGAGGATCTGCTGCGGATCCTCCTCTTCGAAGAGGTCTTCGTAGTCACTGCGCGAACTCCCGAGGACGACCGCGGTGCGCGATCCCCGCAGGGCCTGCGGTGCGTAACACGCGTTCTCGAGGGCTTCGTGGGCCAGCTGCAGGATGAGCCGCTGGTGCGGGTCCATCCAGGCGGCTTCGGCCGGTGGCACGCCGAAAAAGCGGTGGTCGAAGCGGTCGATCCGGTCGAGGTAGCCCATCGGCAGGTAGCCGGGTCCGGCCGCGAACCCGTTCTCCCGCAACCGTTCCGCGGCGGGCTGGCCGACCACGTCCCGGCCGTCGGCGAGCAGGTCGTGCACGGCGTCCGGCCCGTGGGCGCCCGGGAGCAGGGCGGCCACCCCGATGATCGCCACGTCGTCGTTGCGCACCGCTCCGACCTCCTAGAGCTCGTAGTCCTTCGGCGGGTTCAGGCCGCGGTCCACCGCCCGGCCCAGTGCGGCGAGCGTGGGGTGCTCCAGCATCAGGGCCAGCGCCCCGACCGTGGGGTTGTCGAACAGCGCCCGCGGCGGCAGCGCGGTGCCGAAGTCCGCGCGCAGGCGGGCGGTGACCCGCAGGCACAGCAGGGAATCGCCGCCGAGGGCGAAGAAGTCGTCGTCGACGCCGACCTGCTCGACCGCGAGCACGTCGGCCCAGATCCGGCTCAGCGCCCGCTCGGTGGCGGTGCGGGGCGCGAGGTAGGCCGGGTCGTGGCCGACCGGTCGTTCCGGCACCGGCCGCGCCGGCGGGCGATCGGGCGGCGGTGCGGTCTTCCCGGCCGGTTCGCGCAGGAGGTCCACGAGTTCGCCGGCGAGGGCTTCGGCCGTGGCGGTGTCGAACAACGCGGGGTCGTAGCCGAGCCGCAGGCTCAGCGGTTCGTCGTCGCGCGCGCTGCCGTGGGCGACGAGGACCAGGGGGTAGTTGGTGATCTCCAGGGCGGTCAGCTCCGCCACGTGCAGCCCGCGTTCGGCCAGGGCTTCCCGGTCGAACGGGTAGTTCTCGAAGACGACGATGCTGTCGAAGAGGGCCGTCTGGGCGGGCAGCCCGCTCCAGCGGCGCAGCGCGGCCAGGGAGACGTGCCCGAACCGGCGTGCCTCGGCCTGGTCGGCCTGCAGGCGCCGGAACCAGCCGGGCCGGTCTTCCGCCTCCGCGACGGTGACGCGGACCGGCACGGTGTTGACGAACATCCCGACGATGGTGTCCACGCCGGGCAGCTCGGGCGGGCGGCCGGACACGACCGCGCCGAAGCAGACGTCCGGCTCGCCGCCGTGCCGGGCGAGCAGCCGTGCCCAGCAGCCCTGCACGACGGCGTTGACGGTCACCCGGTGCCGCCGCGCGAAGGCGGCCAGCCGGGCGGAGTCCACAGCGGACAGCTGACGGTCCACTGTGGATGTCGAGCGGGTGCGGTGCGCCCGGCCGGGTGGCCGGTCGTAGGGCAGCCGGGTGGGCGTGAGTCCGGAAAGGACCTTCCGCCAGTGGGTTTCGGCCGCTGCCGCGTCCTGCCGGGCCAGCCAGGCGAGGTGGTCGGCGAACGGGCGGCGCGGCTTGGCGGGCACTCCCGAGAGGTGGGCGAGGACGTCGGTGAGCACCTCGAAGACGCTCCAGCCGTCGAGGAGGACGTGGTGGAAGGTCCAGAGCGTCCGGATCCGGGTGTCGTCCAGCCGGATCAGGGTGACCCGCATCAGCGGCGGCACGGCCGGGTCGAGCCCGGCTTCGCGATCGGCGGCGAGCAGCTCGGCTTCGCCGGGTGCGCTCCCGTCGTGCACGGTCACCGGCAGGGTCACGGCCCGGTGCACCACCTGGACGGGCTCGCGGACATCGGTCCAGCGGATGGCGGTCCGCAGCGCGGGGATCTCGTCGACGGCCCGTCGCCAGGCGCGTTCCAAGGCGGCCGGGTCACCGGCGCCGGCGAGGGTGAAGCAGATCTGCTCGAGGTAGGTGCCGGGTTCGGACAGGCTGTGGAACAGCATCCCGGCCTGCATCGGCGTGAGCGGGTAGACGTCCTCGACGTGGCGGCCGTCGCCGAGGAGCCGGTCGAGTTCCGGCTGAGTGGCGGCGGCGAGCGGGAAGTCGGAGGGGGTGCGGCCCCCGGCCCCCGGTTCGGTGCAGTGGGCGGCGATTTCGCGGAGGGCGGCGAGCACCTCGGCGGCGAGCCGGGTGACGGTGTTGGGGTCGTGCGCGCCCGGGGAGTAGGTCCATTCGAACTCGAGTTCGCCGCCGGCGGTGACGGCCGCGGTGACGTCGAGCCGGGCGGTGCCGGTGACGTGCGGTGCGCGGCTCAGCCCGATGGCGGAGGGAGCGCCCCGGAACAACTCGGTCCCGGCGGCACCGTCCCGCCCCTCCCCGCCGAGCCCCGACCCGGCGCCTTCGGGCTGCTCGGCGTCGGCCAGGTCGAAGCGGCCGAGGTAGTTGAACGCCGCCACCGGCCGGGGGTCCGGCAGCTCCGCCTTCCCCAGGTACCGCAGAGCCCCGTAACCCACGCCGCGATCCGGGGTTGCCCGCAGGCACTCCTTCACCGACTTCAGCACCGCGCCCCAGCCGCCCTCCCGCGGGATCTCCACCGGGCACGGGTACAAGCTCGTGAACCACCCCACGGTCCGGGAGAGGTCCACGTCGCCGAAGATCTCCTCGCGGCCGTGGCCCTCCAGTTCCAGCAGCACCCCGTCCTGCCCCAGCCACCCGGCCAGGACGCGGCCGAGCGCGCTCACCAGCACGTCGTCGATCCGGGTGCGGTACGCGGCCGGGGTGTCGCGCAGCAACGCCGCCGTCTCCGCCGGGCCGAGCCGGGCCGTCACCGCGCGGGGCGGCCGCGGGTCGCCGCCGGGCGATGCCCCCGGCGCCGGCCGCCGCCAGTGCGGGAGCTGATCGTCGAAGCCGCCCGCCGCCACGTGCGCAGCCAGCCGCCGCGACCAGTCGCCGAACGACGTGGTGCGGGGCGGCAGCTCCGGCGGCCGTCCGGCGCGGGCCGCGCGGTAGGCCGTGCGCAGGTCGGCGAGGAGGATCCGCCACGAGACGCCGTCCACGATCAGGTGGTGGGCCGCCAGCAGCAGCCGCGAGCCGTCCAGCACCGCCGTGAACAACGCGCCGCCGTCGAGCTCGAAGAAGTCCATAGTGGACACCGATCCGACGCGGAACACGTCGGCGGGAACGGTTTCCGCGTACTCCTGCCGCCAGGAGTCACCGACCCGGCGGAACCGCAGCCGGAGGGCGTCGTGGTGGCCGGCCAGCGCCGCGATCGCGGTGCGCAGCGCCGGGTGGTCGACGTCCGCGGCGAGTTCGGCCGACACCCACTGGGTGAAGTGCCCGCGGTGCTCAGTGACCGTCTCGAAGAACCAGTGCTGGATCGGCGACAGCGGTACCGCGCCGGCCGGCCGGGGCGCCTCGCGGGCAGCCGGTTCCTCCCACACCCCCGCCGCGGCCAGCTCGGCCGGGGTCTGCCGGAGGAAGACGTCCTTGGCGCTGAGGCGCAGCCCGAGCTGCCGGGCCCGG
The DNA here is from genome assembly GCF_002904335.1 of Amycolatopsis sp. CA-126428. Lineage (GTDB taxonomy): Bacteria > Actinomycetota > Actinomycetes > Mycobacteriales > Pseudonocardiaceae > Amycolatopsis. The sequence goes on from NZ_PPHF01000149.1 coordinate 41,118, forward strand.
GCCACGACCTGGATGCCGAGGATCGAGTCCCCGCCCAGCTCGAAGAAGTTGTCCCGCGATCCGACGCGCTCGACGCCGAGCACCTCGGCCCACACCCGGGTCAGCAGCTCCTCGGCCGGGCCGCGGGGCGCGGTGCGGGTCCCCGCGGCCCGCGGCCGCGGCGCCGGCAGCGCCCGGCGGTCGAGCTTGCCCTGCGGCGTCAGCGGGAACCGGTCCAGCAGCACCAGCGCGCCGGGGACGAGGTGGCCCGGCAGGCTCTTCCCCAGGAACTCCCGCAGCGCACCGGGCTCCACCGGACGGCGTGGCACGACGTACCCGGCCAGCCGCTTGTGGCCGGGGGTGTCCTCCCGCGCCAGCACGGCGGCCTCGGCGACGTCCGGGTGCCGCCGCAGCGCCGCCTCGATCTCGCCCACCTCGATCCGGAAGCCGCGGATCTTGACCTGGTCGTCGGACCGGCCGAGGAAGTCGAGCACCCACTCCGCGCCGGCGCGCCAGCGGACGACGTCCCCGGTGCGGTACAGCCGGGTGCCGTGGCCGAAGGGGTCGGCGACGAACCGGTCGGCGGTCAGCCCGGGCCGGTCCAGGTAGCCGCGGGCCAGGCCGCTCCCGCCGACGTACAGCTCGCCGGGCACCCCGGCCGGCACCGGGTCGAGGTGGCGGTCGAGCACCAGGCAGCGGGTGCCGGTGATCGGCCGCCCGATCGGCACCGGCCGGTCGCCGTCGCCGGCCCGGACCCGGTGGCAGGCGGTGAACGTGGTGTTCTCGGTGGGCCCGTACCCGTTGACCAGCTCCAGGTCCGGCCACCGGTGCAGGACCGCCGCGCACTGCCGCGGCGAAAGGACGTCGCCGCCGGAAACCAGCCGCCGCAGCCCCGCGAACACCCCGGGGTCGGCCGCCGCCACCTCGTGGAACATCCCCGCGGTCAGCCACAGCGCGGTGACGCCCTCGGTGCGGACGAAGGCGCCGAGGGCGTCGACCGACGGGACGTCGTCGGGGTCGATCGCCAGCCGCGCCCCGGACAGCAGCGCGCCCCAGATTTCCAGCGTCGACGCGTCGAACGAGAGCGGCGCGTACTGCGTCGCGACGTCGTCCGGGGTGAGCCGGGCGTACGGGTCGGCGCACAACCGGGTGACCGAACGGTGCCCGATCAGCACGCCCTTCGGCCGGCCCGACGAACCCGAGGTGTAGAGGACGCAGGCCAGGTTCTCCGGCCGGGCCCGGCGCGGCGGGGCGGCGCCGGGCGTCCCCTCGGCGTCCGCGATCAGCACACGGACCCCGCGAGGGACCCGGTCGCGCACCGCGTGCGTCGTGACGACGGTCGTGGCCCCGGAATCCGCCAGCAGCAACGCCAGCCGCTCGTCCGGGTAGCGCGGGTCGAGCGGGACGTAGGCGCCGCCGGCCTTCAGGATGGCCAGCATGCCGACGACCGCGTCGATCCCCCGCGGCACGCACAGCCCGATCCGGACGTCCGGCCCGGCGCCGGCCGCGATCAGGCCGGGCACGAGCCGGTTCGCCCGCGCGTCCAGCTCCCGGTAGGTCGACGCCGTGCCGGCGCAGGTCACCGCGAGGGCGTCCGGGCGCTCGCGGACGCGCTCGGCGAAGACGTCGGGCACGGTCAGCCCGGGCCCGTCCGCCGTCGAACGGCCCACCGCCAGCAGCTCACGTCGTTGCGCGGGCGCGGGGAACGGCAACCGGGACAACCGGCGGCCGGGATCGGCGGCGATGCCGGCGAGCAGGGTGAGCAGGTTTTCGGCCAGCCGCCGGATCGTGCCGGCGTCGAACAGCTCGGTGCTGTACTCGGCGGTGGCCCGCAGGCCGCCGTCCCGCGGCTCGAACTCCAGCGTGAGGTCGAACTGCGCCGAGCGCCGGGGCAGGTCGAGCTCTTCGACCGCCAGCCCGCCGAGCTCGGGGACCGCCGAGGGCGCGTTCTGCAGCACCACCATGGTGTTGATCAGCGGTGAGCGGCTCGCGTCGCGATCCGGGGCGAGCAGCTCGACCAGGCGGCCGAACGGGACGTCGTCGTGACCCATCGCGTCGAGCACCGTCGAGCGGACGCCGGTCAGGAAGTCGGCGAAGGACGGATCTCCGGCGCATCGGGAGCGGAGCACGACGGTGTTGACGAAGAAGCCGACGAGGCCGGCCAGCTCGTCCCAGGACCGGCCGGCGGTCACCGTGCCGATCGCGATGTCGCGCTGCCCGGTGTAGCGCGCGAAGAGGACCTGCGTCGCCGCGATCAGGGTCATGAAGAGCGTGGCGCCGCGCTCCCGGCCGAGCGCGGCCAGCCGGGCCGTCACGGCGGCGGGCACGGTGAACCGGTGCGTCGCGCCCGCCGTTCCCCGCACGGCGGGCCGCGGCCGGTCGGTGGGCAGCTCGAGCGCCGGCACCCCGGCCAGCTGCCGTTCCCAGTAGGCGATCCGGTCGTCCAGCTCGGGACCGGCGAGCCGGTCGCGTTGCCAGGCGGCGAAGTCGGCGTAGCGCAACGGCGGCGCGGGCAGCTCGGCCGCCGGGTCCGAGTACAGCCGGCCGAGCTCGCCGGCGAGCACGCCCATCGACCAGCCGTCGGTGACGATGTGGTGCAGCACCAGCAGGAGCAGGTGGTCGTCCTCGCCCAGCTCGAACACGATCGCCCGGAACAGCGGGCCGCGGGCGAGGTCGAACGGCCGCTGCACCTCGGCGAGCAGCTCCCGTTCGACGTCTCCGGCGGCACGGACGTCCGGCCGGATCTCCGGCGGCGGCCCGGCGACCTGGACGCCTCGCCCCCGCACGGTGGGGAACGTCGTCCGCAGCGATTCGTGGCGTGCGGCCAGCGCGGTCAGCGCCCTGGCCAGCGCGTCGACCGAGAGCGGCCCGCGCAGCCGGAACCCCGCGGCGGTGTTGTATTCGGCGCCGCCCGGGGCGAGCTGGTCGAGGAACCAGAGCCGTTCCTGCCCCGACGACAGCGGCAGTGCGGTGCCCGGCGCCGCCGGCACCGGCGCGTGGCCGGCGTGCGCGGCCGGCAGGGCGGCCGCGAGCCCGGCGACCGTCCGGTGCTCGAACACGGCCTGGGCGGGCAGCGCGGTGCCCAGGCGCCGGTTGAGCGTGCCGGCCACCCGCATGGCGAGGATCGAGTCCCCGCCCAGCTCGACGAAGTCGTCGTCCGCCCCGACGCGGTCCAGGCCGAGCGCCTCGCGCCAGACGCCGGCGACCAGCTCCTCCGCCGGGCTCCCGGGCGCGGCGCCGTCGCCGCCGGGGCGGCCGGGCTCGGGCAGGGCTTGGCGGTCGACCTTGCCGCTGCCGGTCAACGGCAGGGCGGCCAGCTCGACGAACCGGGCGGGCACCAGGTGCTCCGGGACGCGGCCGCGCAGGTAGGGGCGCAGCCCGGTCACGGACGCGGTCTTCGGCACGACGTAGGCGACGAGGTGGTCGGCGTCGCGGCCGTCCCGCCTCGCCACGACGACCGCGGCGGCCAGTCCGGGGTGGCCCAGCAGGGCCGTTTCGGCGTCGGCGGGATCGACGCGGATGCCGCGGATCTTGACCTGCCCGTCGGCGCGGCCGAGGAAGTCCAGCAGGCCGTCGTCCCGGCGGCGCACGCGGTCGCCGGTGCGGTACATCCTCGAGCCGGGCGGCCCGGCCGGGTCGGCGACGAAGGCGGCGGCGGTCGCGCCGGGCCGGCCGAGGTAGCCGCGCGTCAGGCCGGGCCCGGCCAGGTGGAGCTCCCCCTCCGCGACCGGCCGCAGCCCGGCGTCCAGCACCTGGGCGCGGGTGCCCGCGACGGGCCGGCCGAGCACCGCGCGGCCTTCGGGGACCGCGTCGCAGACCAGACTGTCCACTGTGGTCTCGGTGGTGCCGTAGGCGTTCACGACCACCACCCCGGCGGCCGCCAGTGCGGCACCGAGGTCCGGGCCGACGGGCTCGCCCCCGGTGACGACCACGCGCGGCCGCGCCGGACCGTCCAGCAGGCCGGCGAGCAGGAGCATCCGGAGGTGGGAGGGGGTCACGTCGAGCACGTCGGCCCGCGCGGCGGCCAGCGCGGCGACGGTCGCCCGCGGGTCGGCCCGGTCCAGCACGTGCAGCTCGTGCCCGGCGAGCATCCACAGGAGCGGAACCCAGGAGGCGTCGAAGGACAGGGCCGCGGTGTGGGCCACCCGCAGCCGCCCGCCCGCGGTGGCGAAGATCCCGGCGTGGTGGGCGGCGAAGAGGGCGAGGAGCCCGCGGTGGGTGCCGAGCACGCCCCGGGGCCGCCCGGTCGAGCCGGAGGTGTAGAGGACGTAGGCGAGGTTGTCGGGCCGGATCCGCGGGACGGCGAGGCCCGGGTGATGGCCGCCGCCCGCCACGAACACCGGCACGCACCCGGGTGGCAGGCTTCCGGCCAGCTCCGGCTGGGTCAGCACCAGCGCGGCCCCCGCGTCGGCGAGCAGGGCGGCGCGGTGCCGGGCCGGGTGCGCCGGGTCCAGCGGGACGTACGCCGCCCCCGCCTTCAGCACGCCGAACACCGCCACCACCATGTCCGCGCCGCGCTCGGTCAAGAGCCCGACCCGGGTCTCCGGGCCGGCCCCGTGCGCGATCAGCCGCGCGGCCACTTCGTCGCTGCGGGCGGCAAGTTCCGCGTAGCTCAGCCGGGCGCGGCCGCACACCACCGCGATGTCCGCGGGGGTGCGGGCCACCCGGTGGGCCAGCAGGTCGCCCACGCTGTTCAATGGTCCGGTCGTGGTAGTCATCCCCAGAATTCCCATGCACGGTGCCGGAATCCCGGCGGTGCCGAACTCCGGATACTTCCAGCGGCTTCGCGCCCCCGGCAAGCCGCCGATCGAGGGATCGGCCGTCACTGTCCATAATTGCGGCCGACCACAAGGGAAATTGATCGTCCAAGATGGACACTCCAAATTCCGGTCAGGCGATTAGGCCGTTCGGCGCCGCCGGTGCGCCGCGGACCGTGTTAGCTTCGGACGGGGGAATTCGTCGAGGGAGGGCGCGTGGCAGGCCACCAGCCGGTGCACACCGGCGTCACCGCCGAGGAGATCTTGGCCGATCTGACCGGCTTCTTCGCGACCGCGACGGCCGGGAACACCCCCGGCCCCGACGAGGACTACTTCGCGCTGGGGCTGGTGAATTCCCTGCTGGCGCTCGAGCTCGTGGCGCACGTCGAACGCCGGTTCGGCATCGAAGTCGCGGTGGCGGACCTCGACCTCGACAATTTCCGGACCATGAACCGGGTCACCGCTTTCGTGCTCCGGAAAAGATCGGCCGGAATTCCGTGACCACAATGGACTCCGCCGCGTTCGCGGCCGGACTGCGCCCGGAAGCCGCGGAGTGGGACGCCCGCGGCGCCCTGCCCGCCGAAGTCGTCAAAGCCGTGGCGCACGCCGGTTTCCTGGCCGCCGACCTGCCCGCCGCCGCCGGCGGCGCCGGGTGCACGCAGCCCCAGCTCGGCGCGCTCTGCGCCGACTTCGGCGGGGTGTGCAGCGCCTTGCGCGCCCTGCTCACGGTGCAGGGCATGGTCGCCGCGGCCGTCCTGCGCTGGGGCACCGCCGGACAACGCGCCCGCTGGCTGCCGGCCCTCGCGCGCGGCGACGTCCTCGCCGGGTTCGCGGCCACCGAAGCCGGCGCCGGCACCGAGCTGTCCGCGGTGACGACGTCCGCCGAGCGCGCGGGCGGGCAGGTGCGCCTGCGGGGCCGCAAGCGGTGGGTCACCTTCGGGCAGCTCGCCGACGTCTTCCTGGTGCTCGCCACCTGTGCCGGCCGGCTCGTCACCGTGCTCGTCGAGGCCGACCGGCCGGGGATCACGGCCGAACCGGTGCGGGGCCAGCTGGGGATGCGCGCGGCGCAGCTCGCCCACCTCGGGTTCGACGGCGTGCTCGTGCCCGCCGAAAACCTGCTCGCCCCACCGGGATTCGGCCTGTCGCACGTCACGGCGACGGCGTTGGACCACGGCCGGTTCACCGTCGCCTGGGGCTGCGTCGGCATGGCGGAAGCCTGCCTGCGCGCCGCCGCGGCACACGCCGCCGGCCGCGTGCAGGGCGACGTCCCGCTGGCCGGGCACCAGACCGTGCGCGCACTGCTCGGCCGCAGCCTGGCCGACACGAGTGCCGCGCGTGAGCTGTGCGCCCGCGCCGCGGCCCTGCGGGAGAACGGCGATCCGGGAGCCGTCGCCGGGACCGTGCTGGCCAAGTACGCCGCCGCCCGGTCGGCCGCCGCGGTCGCCGACCGGGCCGGGCAGGTGCTCGGGGCGGCCGGCTGCGCGGAAGACAGCCTGGTGGGCCGGTTCTTCCGCGACGCCAAGGTCATGCGGATCATCGAAGGCTCCGACGAAGTCGCCGAACAGCAGCTCGGCGAGTACGCCTTGCGGTGGCGGCCGTGACCACCGTCAAGTGCCTGGTCTGGGACCTCGACGACACCCTCTGGGACGGCGTCGTGCTCGAAGGCGACCGGCCCCGGCCGTTCCCCGCCGCGATCGAGGCGCTGCACACGCTGGACCGGCGCGGCATCCTGCACGCCGTGGCGGGCCGCGGCGAGCTCGCCCGCGCCACCGGGCACCTGGCCGAACACGGCTTGGCGGAGCTGTTCTGCGCCGTCGAAGTCGGCTGGGGCGAGAAGTCGGCGGCGATCCGCCGCATCGCCGCGGAGCTGAACATCGGCCTGGACACCATCGCCTTCGCCGACAACGACCCGGCCGAACGCGCCGAGGTCGCCGCCGCGCTGCCGATGGTGCGCTGCTACCCCGCCGAGCGCGTCGGCGAGCTCGCCGGCCTGACGGAGTTCCGGCCGGCGCTGGTGACCGGCGAGTCGCGCCGGCGCCGCCACCGGTACCTCGCCGAACGCTCGCGGGCCGCGGCCGAGCGCGCGTTCCCCGGGTCCCCGCCCGAATTCCTCGCCTCGCTCGACCTCACGATGACCGTGCGCGCCGCCACCGAAGCGGACTTCGGCCGCGCGCACGAGCTCACCCTCCGGACCCACCAGCTCAACACCACCGGCCGCACCCTCGACTCGGCCGAGCTGCGCGCCCTGTGCGCGACCGCCGACCACGAGGTGCTCGTCGCGGACGTGACCGACCGGTTCGGCGCGCACGGCACCGTCGGGCTCGCCGTGCTCCGCCACGACGGCGCCGACGTCGTCCTCGAGCTGCTCCTGACGTCGTGCCGGGTGCTCAACCGCGGGATCGGCACCGTCCTGCTCGGCCACCTCGTGCGGGATGTCCTAGCGCGCGGACGGCGTCCGGTCGCCCGCTTCGTCCCGACGGCGGCCAACCGGATCATGCTGGTGACGCTGCGGTTCGCCGGGTTCGAGCCGGCCGGCGCGGGAGTGCTGGCCTTCGACCCGCGGCGGCCGCCACCGCCGCGGCCCGGGCACGTCCGCATCCTCGACGGGAGGGACCGGTGAAGATCGGGATCGTGGGGGCCGGGGTGATGGGTACCGGGGTCGCGCAGTGCTTCGCCGCGGCCGGGCACGACGTCGTCGTCGCCGACGCCGACCCGCGAGCGCTGGACCGGGGCCCGGAGCGGATCCGAGCCGGCCTGCGGATGGCGGCGCTGCTCGGCGACCGCCCGCCGGCCACGGTCCAGGACCGAATCCGCTGGACCGGCCGGCTCGCGGAGCTGAGCGGCAGCGAATTCGTCGTCGAATGCGCGGCGGAACGGCTGGCCGTGAAGGAAACGCTGTTCGCCGAACTGGACCGGCTCTGTCCCGCCGCGACGATCCTCGCCTCGTGCACGTCCGCCGTCCCGATCGGCCGCCTCGCCGCGGCCACCGCCCGCGCGGACCGCGTCATCGGCACCCACTTCATGAACCCGGCGCCGCTGAAGGACACCGTCGAGGTGGTCCGCGCGGCGGCGACCGGCGAGGAGACCCTGTGCGCCACCACGGATCTGCTGGCCGGCCTCGGCAAACGCGCGATCGTGGTCGCCGACGGCCCCGGGTTCGTCGCCAACCGCGTGCTGATGGCCACGATCAACGAGGCGATCGCGACGGTCGGGGACGGCATCGCCGACGCCGGCACGGTCGACCAGGTCTTCGAGAAGTGCTTCGGCCACGCCATGGGCCCGCTGCGCACCGCCGACCTCATCGGGCTCGACGTCATCCTGGACACCTTGGTGGTGCTGCTCGAGTGCACCGGACAACCGATGTACCGCCCGTGCCCGCTGCTGACCGAGCTCGTCGGCACGGGCCGGCTGGGCCGCAAAACCGGGCGGGGCCTGCACGTCTACCCGGCGGGCTGATCCCGCGAGATCGCCCCGCTCCGCCTCGGCAGGAACCGTGTCGTCCCTCCCATCACGCGGGACGAACACCAACAGTGCACGATCCGGCTGCCGGGCCTCGCGTACCCGGAAGGTCGGCTTGCGTACTCGGAAGGTCGGCTCGCGTACCTGGAGGGTCGGCTCGCGTACCTGGAGGGTCGGCTGGCCGCGAGACCGGGCGGGGCCTGCACGTCTACCCGGCGGGCTGAGCCGCGGCCGGCATCAGTTCGAGCGTCTCGTCCGCCAGCCGGTCCGCGCCCTCGCGGAAGTCTTCGTCGAGCTTGCGGAACAGCGTCTCGGCCTGGAAGGCGGGCCAGTCGCGGGGCAGGTGCCCGGCCGGCAGGTGCGGATCCCGGCGGACGACGTGCAGCCAGTCCGAGTGCAGCATCAACCGGCGTGTCAGGTCGTCCGGGAACGCCGGCTTCCCGCCGTCCCACTTCTCCGTGAAGTCGTGGTAGCGCGCGGCGATCGTCGCCGTGTCGAAGGCTTTGCGGACGAGCTCGGCCGCTTCCGTCGGCTTCGCCGGGTGCGCCGTGAAGACGGTGACGTGCCCGTCGAGGCCGAGCTGTTCGACGATGGCCGTGACGTCCCGGACGCCGGGGGCGACCCACAAACCGTTCTGCAGCAGGCCGAAGCCGGCCCAGGTCAGCTGCCGGCGCAGGTCGTGCCGGTCGCCGCGGCGGGTGTCGGGCAGGGAGAAGCCGACCAGGGTCCAGCCGCCGTCCTCGGCCCGGTTGACCGCGCCCGTCTCCCAGATCCGCCGCCTGCCGTCCTCGAGGACGGCGGCGAGGCGCTCGCTGAGACCGAAGTAGACCTTCCGCCCGTGCCGGTGGCGGGTCAGCAACCCGCTGCCCGCCATGCGGGTCAGCGTCGAGCGGACCGCTTCCTCCGAGACGCCGACGCGGCCGAACACGTCGATCACGCTGCCCGAGTAGATCGCGCTCGCCCGGCCGAGCAGGTGGATGCCCAGGAACGTGAGCATGACGGACTTCGGGCGGGGCCCGGAGCCGGTCTCGGCGGGAAGCGTCACGGACGTCAGCCTACTGCGTCTCTGGTTACCGATCCGGCCACAGCCACGGCCATCCAGCTCTGTGGCAACAGCTAATCGCCGCTTGGGGGTGGCCTGCTTTTGGCCGGATCGGTAACCGGGCCAGTTGATGTTGGGCAGATTGTTGACGGCCGTCATGCCTCTGACTAACGTTGGGGCCCGCTCCCCCGTCGTCCGCACCCGGACGAACCCGCCCCTCCGCCGTGCCCAGCCCCCAAAGACGAGGGTCACCTCCCCATGAGCACTCAGCTCCGCAGAGCGGTCGCGTCCAGCTTCCTCGGCAGTCTCATCGAGTACTACGACTTCCTCCTCTACGCCACGGCGAGCGCGGTGGTCTTCGGCAAGGTCTTCTTCGCCGACCTCGATCCGGCACTGGCCACGGTCGCCAGCTTCGGGACGTTCACCACCGGCTACCTCGCCCGCCCGCTCGGCGGCCTGATCTTCGGCCACTTCGGCGACCGCCTGGGCCGCAAGCGGATGCTCGTGCTCACCATGACCCTGATGGGCGTCGCGAGCTTCCTCATCGGCCTGCTGCCCGGCTACGACCAGATCGGCCCGATCGCCCCGCTCGGCCTGGTCCTGCTCCGCGTCGTCCAGGGCATCGCGGTCGGCGGCGAATGGGGCGGCGCCGTGCTGATGTCCGCCGAACACGCGCGGTCCCGCCGCGGCCTGTGGGCGGGCTTCACCAACGCCGGCGCGCCGAGCGGCATGGTCGTTTCGACGCTCGTCATGTCCGCCACCGCCGGGCTCACCTCCGAAGCGGACTTCCTCGCCTGGGGCTGGCGGATCCCGTTCCTGCTCAGCATCGTGCTGCTCGCCGTCGGCCTGTTCGTGCGCTCCCGCGTCGACGAGACGCCCGCGTTCCTGGCCGCCCGCAAGGAAGAACGCCGCCGGCTCCCGGTCGTCGCCGTGCTGCGGGACCACCCGCGGGTGCTGCTGCTGAGCGTCGGCGTCGGGCTCGCCGCGTTCGTCGTCCAGGCCACGCTCACCACCTTCGTGCTCGCCTACGGCGTCCAGCACGGGCACCCGCGCCAAGAGGTGCTCAACGCGCTCACCCTGTCGTCGGCCTGCGCGGTGGCCGGGATCCTGCTGTGGTCGGCGCTGTCCGACCGGATCGGCCGCCGCCCGGTCGTGCTGGCGGGGGTGGCCGCCATGGCGGTCTTCGGGTTCCTGCTGTTCCCGATGGTCCGCAGCGGCAGCGGCCTGCTGCTGGTGCTGGCGCTGGTGATCGGCCAAGGCGTGATCCACCCGATGATGTACGGCCCACTGGCCGCGCTCTACTCGGAGCTCTTCGCCACCGAAAACCGGTACACCGGCGCGTCGCTGGGCTACCAGCTCGCCGGGCTCGGCGCCGGGTTCGCCCCGCTGATCTTCGCCGAGCTCCAGCGCGCCAACGGCGGCGGTTCGACCAGCCCGGTGTCGTGGACCATCGCCGCGTTCTGCGTCCTGTCCGCCGGCTGCGTGCTGGCGCTGCGGGAAACCCGCCACCGCGACCTCACGCCGGAGCCGGCCGTCCCCGCGGCCGTCCAGCGGGAAGGAAACCGACGATGAGCAACTGGCTCCGCCGGATCGGCGCCCTCGCCGTGACGACGCTGACCGCGTTCGGCCTCACCACGGGAAGCACGGCGCAGGCCGCCACGCCCGCGCACTACACCGGCGTGCTGCCGGACGGCGCGAGCTGGGTGGCGGACGTGCCGGGTGCCTGGAACGGGACCGTCATCCTCTACAGCCACGGCTTCGGCCCCCTGCAAGCGCGCGACGCCCCGGACGAGCCGACCGGGCAGGCCCTGCTCGCCGCCGGCTACGCGCTCGTCGGCTCGTCCTACAGCGGGCCGTCGCTCTGGGCGCTCGCCTCCGCGCCGCGCGACCAGTTCGCCTCGCTCGACGCGCTCGTGCGGAAGATCGGCGAACCCCGGCGCACCATCGCGTGGGGCACGTCGATGGGCGGGCTGGTCAGCGCGCTGGAAGCCGAGTCCGGCGACCGGCGGCTCGACGGCGCGCTGACCACGTGCGGCCTGGTCGCCGGCGCGCTGAACCTGAACGACTACCAGCTCGACGGCGAATACGCGCTGTCCCGCCTGCTCGCGCCGGCGCAGCCGGTGAAGCTCGTCCGCTACGCGAGCGCCGAGGAAGCGAGCGCGGCGGGCGCGGCGCTGACGAAGATCGTCACCGACGGCCAGGGCACCGCGGCCGGCCGGGCGCGGATCGCCCTCGGGGCCGCCCTGATGAACACGCCGCCGTGGCTGACCGGTGACGCGCCGCCCGGGCCCGCCGACTACGCGGGTCAGGAGCAGCAACAGCAGCAGGCCCTGGCGCAGTTCGTGCTCGGGTTCGTGGTGCCCGGGCGGTACCAGATCGAACTGGCGGCCGGCGGGAACAGCGCGTCCAACGCCGGCGTCGACTACCGCGCGCTGCTGTCCGGCAGCCCGCTGGCGCGGCAGGTCCGGGCGCTGTACCGCACCGCGGGCCTCGACCTCGACGCCGACCTGGCCGAGCTGACCCGCCACGCGGACGTCACACCCGACCGGCAAGCCGTCGGCACCCTGGCCCGCACGTCCACGGCGACCGGGCGGCTGCGCGTTCCGGAGCTCACCATCCACACCACCGCGGACCACCTGGTCCCGGTCGAGCAGGAGAACTGGTACGCCCACCGGGTCCGCGCGGCCGGGCGGGAACCGCTGCTGCGCCAGGCCTACGTCGGCGCGGCCGGGCACTGCGCGTTCCGGCCGTCGGAGACCCTGGCGGCCCTGCACGCCCTGGAATCCCGCATCGGAACCGGGCACTGGCCCGACCTCCGCCCGGAACGCCTCAACGCGGCCGCGGCCGCACTCGGGGACCCCGGCCGCTACCTCCGCTACACGCCGGCGCCGCTCACCGGCAGCTTCGACCGCCGCTGAGGCAGGGGGCGGCCGTCCTCGCGGCCGCCCCTTGCGTTACGGTAAATGATTGCTTTCCTAACTTGCATTTGATGTTAAGTCACTGAGTCCCTAGCGTGGTCGGCATGAACCTCACCGTCCTCGCGGCGTCCGGCCGGACCGGCCTCGCGCTCACCCGGGAAGCCCTCCGGCGTGGCCACACCGTCACCGCCGTCGCCCGGGATCCCGATCGGATCGCCGTTCCCGACTCGCCGCACCTGCACAAGGTGGCGGGCGACGTCGACGACCCGGCGAGCCTCGCCGTCGCCGCCGGTTCGACCGTCCTTTCCGGACTCGGCACGGACCGGGCGGGCGTCCTGCTGGCGGGGGCGAAGGCGGTGGTCGCCGCCGGGCCGCAGCGGATCATCTGGCTCGGCGCGTACGGCACGGGGAAGTCGGCCGAGGTGGCCGGCGAAGCCGCCGGTCAGCTCGGGACGATGCTGGGCGACCGGCTCGGCGACAAGGTCGACGCCGACGGGACGATCCTCGCCGCGGGCGGCACGGTGTTCCACGCCGGGTTGCTCACCGACGGGCCGGAAAGCCCCGGGCGGCGGACGGTCGGGCTGGACGCCGGGCCGCCCCTCGACTTCGCCGCGGTGATCAGCCGGGCGACCGTCGCCGCGGCGATGCTCGACGAGGCCGAAACCCCGCGTTTCGCGGGCACGATCGCGCTGCCGCTGCCCGAGTAGCAAGCGCCCCGAGGCGGCTTCGGGTGCGGTGAACGCAGGGACACCTCGGGGACGGCGGGGCTCAGCCGTCGCCGGTGAGGTGTCCGAGGACCGCCCGCACCTCGGTGCGGAGCCAGAGGTGGGCCGGGTCCGAGTCGTAGCGCTGGTGCCACGTGCAGCAGATCTCCGCGGCCGGGGATTCGGCCGGCAACGGGCGGGTGATCAGCCCGAACGCGTCGATCAGCGAGCGGCCGAGCAGATCCGTGCAGCTGACCAGTGCGTCGCTGTGCACCGCCAGCTGCAACGCCGTGGCGAGGGTGGCCACCGAAGCGATCACCCGGCGGCGGAGGCCTTCCGCGGCCAGCACGTCGTCGATCGGGGCGGTGAGCCGGCCGCGGCGGGAGACCAGGACGTGCGGGTGGGCCGCGAACTCGCGCAGGTCGAGACCTCCGGCCGCCGGGTGGCCCGGGCGCATCGCCACGACCAGGTGGTCGTGGCCGACCACCTCGGACCGGAACTCGGGCAGGTGCGGCCGGCCCCCGCCGATCTCCAGGTCGACGCGGCCGTGCCGGAGGTCGTCCGTGTCCGCGGAGTGCTCGGCCAGCACCCGCAGCTGCACGCCGGGCGCCTGCTCCTGGAGTTGCCCGGCCAGCACCGGGATCACCGACATCGCGAGCGCGTCGTGGCACTGGATCGTGAACGTGCGGTCCAGTTCGGACAGGTTCAGCTCGCGGGCCGGCAGGAGCACCTCGCGGGCCCGCCGGACCAGCTGGTGCACGTCCTCGCGGATCGCCATCGCGTACGGCGTGGGCACCATCGTGTGGCCGGCGCGGACCAGGATGTCGTCACCGGTCACCGCCCGCAGCCGGCCGAGGGTGCGGCTGACCGCGGGCGAGGACAGGTGCAGCCGCTCGGCCGCGCCCATCACGCTGCTCTCTTCGAGCAGCGCGTCGAGCACCGTGAGCAAGTTCAAGTCGAGTTGCACGAACCCAAGACAACCACAGGAGATGGGACGAACCATGAGCCAGGACCTGCTCACCGCCACCGCCACCGCCGCCGCCGTCCGCGAGGCGGGGGCCCGGATGCTGGAGCGCTACTCCCCCACGTCCCGCCCGTCCGGGCTGACCGAGCTGCTGGCGAGCCTGCACGCCAACGACACCGCCGTCACCGACGTGCTGCGGCCGGCGTTGACCGCGATCCGGCCGGAGGCGCGGTGGCTCGACGACGAACACGGCTCCGGGCCGATGCCCGCGGGCGAGTGGTGGCTCATCGACCCCATGGGCGGCAACATGAACGCCGTGCAGGGCATGCCCGACTGGAACATCGGCGTGAGCCTCGTCCGCGACGGGCGTCCCGTGCTGGCCGTGCTCTTCTTCCCGGTGCTCGACGAACTGTTCACCGCCCGCGAAGGCGGCGGGGCACACCTCAACGGCGAGCCGCTGCGGGTCTCCGCCAAGACGTCGCTGGACGGCGCGCTGACGGGCACCGGCCAGGCCCAGGCCGGCCAGGACGCCGAGCTCCTCGCCCGGATGGGCGCCTCGTTCACCGCGATGTCGGAAGCGGCCCTGTACGTGCGGATCTCCGTCCCGGTGACCCACCAGCTCGCCCAGGTCGCCGCCGGCCGGATGGACCTGCACTGGCAGTTCGACAACGTCCGCTCCCACGCCGCCGGCGTGCTGCTGGTCCAGGAAGCCGGTGGCGTCGTCACCGACCTCGACGGCGGGCCGTGGGACCTGACGAGCCGGGCGTACCTGGCCGCCGCGCCCGGGGTGCACGCCGCCGCGCTGAAGATCCTCACCGCCTGACGGCGCCGGGTCACGCGGTGATGAGGTCGCGCGCCTTCTTCACGACCGGTGGGGGGCCGCCGTCGTAGTCGTAGTTGCTGAGGATCACCGTCACCCAGTCGGTGTCCGGGTACATCTGGAAGTCGGTCGACGTGCCGGGGGCGCCGCCCCCGTGGCCGGTCACCCACTGGCCGCCGATCAGCAGCGTCACCGGGCCATAACACTGGAAGGCGACGTGCGGGGCCCCGGGCGTCCCGCCGGGCGGCGGCGGGCCGGGCTGCGGCGGAGGCGGCACCTTGCCGCTCAGCGTGATGCCGGTGAAGGCGCGGTCGAGCAGCTTCGAACCCTGCAACGCGGCTGCGAAGCGCGCCAGGTCGGCGCACGTCGTGAAGGCGTCGCCGGCGGGAGTGCCGATGTACAGCCGCTGGTCGATCGTGTCGGCGCGGCCGCCGGACGGTTGTTTCGCATAGGGGTGCGCGATGCGGGGGTCCGTGTGCCACTGCGGCCTGGTGTAGAAGTCCGTGGTGGTCATGCCGGCCGGGCGGAACACGTGCGCACGCACGTACTCGTAGTAGGAACTCCCGGACACCTGGGCCACGATCGCGCCGAGCAGGTGGTAGGCCGCGTTGCTGTAGCGGGACCCCGCTCCGGGCGCGAACTCCAGCGCGGTGCGCCGGATGTACTCCGTGGTTCCGTTCATCACCCGGTCGGCGTCGGTCCAGGTGAGCGCTTCCTCCAGGTACCCGGGCATCGTGAAGGTGTCGCCGAAGCCGGAGGTGTGGGTGAGGAGGTGGTGGACTTGCACCGTGTCGGCGATCTCGGCCGGGAACCCGCTGAGGAACGTGCCCAGCGTGCTGGTGTACGCGATCTTGCCGGCCTGGACGAGCTGGGCGATGGCCACCGCCGTGAAGAGCTTCGTCACCGAGGCCATGGCGAACAGGGTGTCCGGGCCGTTGGGCGCGGCGTCGTTGGCCCGGCCGTAGGACCTGGCCAGCACGGGCCGTCCCCGGTGGACCAGCAGCAGGCTGCCGGAGAAGGCGTCCATGGCCGCCTGTTCCCCGGCGAACCGGTCGAACGCGCGCACGTCGACGGAGGTGGGGCCGAGGGCGGTGCCGGAGGCTGCCCCGGCGAAAGCACCGGTGGCGAGCATCGCCCCGGAGGCGCCGAGCGCGCCCAGGACGGATCGTCGTGTCGTGGTCATGGCCGAAGGTCTACCGGGCCCGGCCGATCGGGGACCGATGGCCGGTCCATACGTGAGCCATATGCCGCGCGCGGGACACTGGCCGGGTGCGGGTGCTGCTGGTCGAGGACGAGCAACCATTGGCCAAGTACGTCGCGGCCGGCCTGCGCAAGCAGGGGTTCGCCGTCGACGTGGCCTTCGACGGGCGCACCGCGCTCGACAAGTGCGCGGTCACGCCCTACGACGTCGTCGTCCTGGACCGGGACCTGCCCGTGGTGCACGGGGACACGGTGTGCCGCGAGCTCGCCGGGCACGGCGCGGCGCGGATCCTCATGCTCACCGCGTCCGGCACGGTCGAGGACCGGGTCGAAGGGCTCACGCTGGGCGCCGACGACTACCTCGGCAAGCCGTTCGCCTTCTCCGAGCTCGTCGCCCGGGTGCGGGCCCTGTCCCGCCGCAGCGCGCCCGCGATGCCGCCGGTCCTGCGGGCCGGCGACGTCGTGCTCGATCCCGCGCGGCGCACCGCGGAGCGCGCGGGCCGGCTCCTGCACCTGACGCCCAAGGAGTTTGGCGTGCTCGAGCACCTGCTCGCCGCCGGCGGCGCGGTGCTGAGCGCGGAAACGTTGCTGGACAAGGTGTGGGACGAGCACGCCGACCCGTTCACCAACGCGGTCCGGATCACCGTCGGCACGTTGCGGCGCAAGCTCGGCGATCCGCCGCCCATCGAGACGGTGCCGAGTGCGGGCTACCGGATCGTCCCGTGAACGCGCGCGCCCGGCTCACGATCCTTTACGCCGCACTGGTCTTCGCCGCCGGCACCCTCTTGACCACGCTCACCTACCTGCTGATGCGCCGCAACGGCGGCCACCGGATCTCGGTCATCACGCTCGGCCCGGCGCCGGACGCGATACCGCCGTTGCCGCCCTCGATCCAGGCGGTCACCCTCACCGATTTCGTCACCCAGGCCGCGCTCGCGCTCGCGGTGGTGACGGCGCTCGCCGCGGCCGTGGGCTGGCTGGTGGCCGGGCGGGTCCTGCGGCCCATCCGCACGATCTCCGCCACCGCACAACGGCTTTCGGCGGAGAACCTGTCCGAGCGGGTGCCGGTCACCGGGCCCCTCGACGAGCTCGCCACCCTGGCCGGCACCGTCAACGGGATGCTGGACCGCATCTCCGACGGCGTCGCCGAACGCGACCGGGTGCTGGCGAGCCAGCGCATGTTCACCGCCAACGCCGCCCACGAGCTGCGCACCCCGCTGACCACCATGCGCACCGCCATCGACGTCACCCTCGACAGCCGGCCCGGTACCGAAGAACTGCTGGCCATGACCGCCGACGTCCGGACCGCCGTCGAGCAGAGCCGGCGCACCCTCGACGGGTTGCTGGCGATGGCCCACAGCCAGGCCGGCGCCGGCGTCCGGTACCGCGTCGACCTCGCCGAGGTCGTGGCGCACAGCCTCGACGGGGTGGACCTCACGGTGCGAGCCGACCTGCGGCCCGCGCCGGTCCGCGGTGACCCGGTCCTGCTGGAACGCCTGTGCGGCAACCTGGTCGACAACGCTGTTCGCCACAACCGTGCCGGAGGCCGGGTCGAGGTCGCCACCGGGAGCACCGGCGGGCGGGCGTTCCTGCGCATCGGGAACACCGGCGTGCCGATCGCACCGGACGCCGTCGACCGGCTCCGCGAGCCGTTCGTCCGCGGCGACGGCCCCCGGATCCACACCGGCCGCGGCACCGGCCTCGGACTGTCCATCGTGGACGCGATCGTCGCCGCGCACCGGGGTGAGCTCACCATCGCCGCCCGCCCGGCCGGCGGGCTGGACGTCGTCGTCCACCTCCCGGCCGGCGAACACCTCGGCTGAGCCGAACCGCGTCGGCGCCGGCGGGGGGTGTGGCCCTCGCCGGCGCGCTCGCTTGCGAGAGCAGTCAGCCACCGAGCCCGAAGAAGGCAACGGCGACCGCGGCCATCCCGCCCGCGGGCAGGCTGTGCCCGGCACCCTGGACGCTGTAGGCCTCCACCCGGACCGTGCCGGCACTGTCGGCGTAGCGGCGGCGGTTCCAGCCGGCCTGCGGGGTGTCGGCGGACGTCGGCGTCTGACTCAAGCCGAACACGTTGGTCCACTGCTCGATTTCCTCCTGCAGCAGCGCATACGGCACGAGCGTGTCGGCGGTGCCGTGCCACAGCTGGACGCGCGGGCGCGGACCGGTGTAGCCGGGATAGGCCTGCCGCACCGCGTCACCCCACTGCTGGGGCGTGCGGTTCGCCCCGCCGTTGCCGGTGCACTTGCTGCTCCACGGCGGGAAGTCCGCGGCGTTCGCGAAACAGTTGAAGGGGACGCCCATGAACGCCGCGCCCGCCTTGAACACGTCCGGGTAGAGGGCGAGCATCTCGTTGGTCATCATGCCGCCGGACGACGAGCCGGTGGCGAAGACGCGGTTCGGGTCGCCGCCGTAGTGCTGTTCGGCGTAGGTCACCATCGAGACGATCGAAACCGGGTCGCTGCCGCCGCCCCGGCGCTTCGCCGCGTCCGACCACGTGTCGAAGCAGTTTCCGAAGCCCGCCTGCTGCTGGGCGCTGGGGTAGATGACGAGGAACCCGTAGCGGCTGGCCAGCGAGGCGAATTCGCTGCCGGCGTAGAACCCCGGCCCCGAACCGCCGCAGCCGTGCATGGCGACCACGATCGCGGGGTTGGCCGGCCGGGCGTCCGGCACGTAGACGTGCATGCGCATCCCGCCCGGGTTGTTCCCGAAGCCGGTCACTTCCACCAAGGAAGCGGCCGACGCCGGGGCCGGCACCACGGCGGTGACGGCCAGCAGCAGGGCACTGGCGATGGTCACGAACGCCGTTCTCAATCCACTCATCGGTGACCTCCGGTCGGCGATCCCCCTCGCGACCGAGGTTAGGCAGATCCACGACGACCGTCAACAATTCATCAACCATTTCGAAGAACCGAAACTATCGAACTCGGCGATGGCCGAGAAATGCCGGACAAATCAATGATGATCGTTGCGGAAACAGCGAACAATCCGGCGCGGTAGGTTGGACGCCGGAGGTGGCGCATGCTCGAAGCGGCCGGCTGGGCGGAGGACGAGGGCGTGCCGGGCGTGCGGCCCGAGGCCCTGCTGCTGACGCTGTTCGGCGACCACGTGCTCGACCGCGGGATCGCCGTGTCGACCGGCGGGGTCATCGCCGCGCTCGACCGCCTCGGCGTCGGCGAACACGCGACGCGGGCGACGCTGAGCCGGATGAGCCGCCGCGAGCTGCTCCGCACCGTCCGCCGGGGCCGGCGGGCGTTCCTGGGCCTGACCGCGCACGGCACCGCGGTGCTGCGCGACGGCCAGCGCAAGCTCGACGGCGACGTCGTCGACCGGCACTGGGACGGCCGGTGGACGCTGCTGACGTTCTCCGTGCCGGAAACCCGGCGCGCGGACCGCTACGCCCTGCGCACCCGCCTGGGCTGGTTCGGGTTCGGCCCGCTGCGCAGCGGGCTGTGGGTCTCGGCGTCGGCCGCCGACATCGCGTCGGCGCTGGCCGAACTCGACCTCCTCGACCACGCCGAGGTGTTCCGCGCGGAGCCGTTCATGTGGACCGACCCGGTGCGCATCGCCCGCGAAGCCTGGGACCTGCCCCGGATCGCGGCCGGCTACGAGCAGTTCCTCCGCCGCTGGAGCGGCAGCGCACCCGGCGAGCTCGGCGACGAGCTGTCCCGCCGCATCCGGCTGGGCGCGGAATGGCTCCTGCTGATCCGCCGCGACCCGGTCCTGCCGCCGGCGCTGCTGCCCCCGGACTGGCCGGGCACGCGCGCCGCGGCGCTGTTCCGCACCCTGCGTCACGAATGGACGCGCCCGGCCGAGGAGCTGGCGGGCGGCCTCCTCGAGTCCCTCGTCGAGGAATGAGGCCCGACGGCGGTTGCCACGTTGCATGCCACGTTGCAAACTGAGGGCCCCGTTCCCCATCACGGAGGTCAAAGGTGACCGGCTTCGATCGACGCGACGTGCTGCGTGCCCTCACCGCGCTGGGGGTCACCGGCGTGACCGCGAGCCTCTTCGGCGGCACCGCCGAGGCCGCCGGCACAAACCCACTGGACCTGAAGTTCGCCGTCACCGAGCAGTTCCGGCCGTTCGACCTGATCGCGCCGAAGTTCGTCCAGCTCGACTCCCCCGCGCGGCCCGGCGCGCTCGTCCGGACCGGCATCCGGCCGAAGGCGCCGTACGGAACGGTGACCGTGCAGGTGCTCGACGACCGCGCGCCGGTCGCCGCCGGGCTGGCCGGGGCCGGGATTTCGGTGCTCGGCACCTACGACGCCACCGCGGGCCAGGCGGGCATCGAGATCACCACGGCCGGCGGCACCACCGTGGTCAAGACCGCGCCGGCGGACCTGCGGGCGCCGTTCGGCTTCGCCGTCGTGGTCAACGAAAACGCGGTCACGGTGCTGGCCGACCGGGGCACCGGCTGGCGCCCGCTGCTGACCGAGCGCGACCAGGTCCGCGCGCGCGTCGACCTGCGCGACCCGGCCGTGCTGGGCCGGCTGGGCTACGCCTACGGCACCCGCGGGCCCGCGCGGCTGGGCCGGGTGCGGGCAGGGTACTACGGCCAGGCCGGCGTCCGCGACCCCCACGTCGTGCAGTACGCCGACGGCCGCCCCTACATCCGCCACGGCAAGCTCTACCTGACGATGACCAACGCCGGCCTGGGGTTCTTCCAGCAGGCGCACTGGGCCGTGTGGACGCTCGACCTGGCCGACCCGACGAAGCTGGAGCAGGTGGCGACCCTGTTCTTCGCGCGCGACGGCGTCGTGCTCGGCGACCACGCGGGCCAGATCGTCCTCGACGGCGACCGCTTCGTCCTGCTGATGAGTTCCTGGGGCGACTTCTCGTTCAACGGCGTCCACGTGCGCCACACGGTCACCCGCGCCGACGTGCTTTCGGGGGTGCACGTCCTGCCCACCGAGCGGCTGCCGCTGCCCACGACGGTCAGTTCGTGGGACCCGGCGCTGACGAAGATCGACGGCCGCTGGCACATCGCGTTCGTCGAAAGTCCCGCCCAGCAACCGGCTTTCGTGTTCCACCCGGCCCTGGCGGCGGCCCCGCGCGGCGCGGACTACGACCAGGGGCTGACGCTGCTGGGCGCCGACGTGTCGGTCAGCCAGACCGAAGGGACGATCCTGCAGCGGGTGGGCGGCCGCTGGTACCTGTTCGCCAGCGACGGCGACGCCCGCGAATACCCGGTGTACGACCTGAGCCTGCGCAAGCTCGGCACGCTGAACGCACCGTACGGCACCAACATCCCGCACCCGATGCTGGTCCGGATCGGCGGCCGCTGGTGGCTGCCCACGTTCGACGGGACGCAGTACGCCGAAGACGTCCTCGGCTACGGCGGCCACGGGGACTTCATCCTGATGCGGTCGACCTAGGCCGCCGCTCAGACCCGGGCGCTCTTGCCGCGGTTGTAGCCCTTCATGTAGGCGTCCATCAGGTACGCGGCGCCCGGCTCGTCAAGAGGCACACCGTGGTCGAGGTCGGCCCCTTTTCCGCCGTCCTCTTCGCCCTTCCGCGCGGCCGACTCGACCGCCGCCCGCCCCTCCGCGAAGCCCGAGTCGTAGGGAGGCTCCTGGCCGGCCGGCACGGTGCGATCATCCATGATGCCGTCCAGACGGCCGGCCGCGTGCCGGCCGGTGGCCCGCGCAGCACCGGCCAGGTGGCCGAGGGTGTAGTTGCCGGCCGCGGGACCGGTCATGGTGGCGGCCTGGCTGGGATGGCCGGCGTACCCGTCGGCGAAGCCCGTTTTGTACTCCGGGGCCTCCTGGGCGCGGCGCTGCGGACGGCTCTTCTCGATGCCCACCAGTGTCTCGCCGACCATTTCGGCGGTGCGGGCGGGAGAGTTCGCGCCGATCTTCTCCGGGGCCGGCCTGGTGTGGAAGGTGGTGAGCACACCGGTGGCCAGGACCGTCAAGTCGTTCTGCCTGCCCAGCTGCTCCTTCTCGGCCAGCGCGCGCCCCTGCTCGGACTTGCGCCTGGAGGTCGCCGCCTTCACCCCGAGCAACGACTCGTCGATCAGGGTCTTCTTCACGTGTTCCTGGTGATCCTGCAACGTCAGGAGCTTCCGCAACACCGACAAGTGCTTCGTCTCGAACCACTCGGCCGCGGCCGCGCCCCAGCCCTGGCCGCCCTTCGCGCGGAACACGACGCTTTCCGCCGCGGACGTGTCCAGGTAAGTCTTGACGAACTCGGGCCCGAACAGCTCCTTCTCGAGGAACCACTCCTTGAGGGACTTGTTGGACTTGCCACTCGCCCCGTTGCAGGTCCGGCAGATCCACAACAGGTTCTCCACGTCGTTGGACAGCACCGCGACGAGGTACTTCGTCGGTTCGACGGTCTTGGCCTTCTTGCCCTTGCCGCCGCCGCTCACCGTGAAATAGTGCTTGAAGTTGCCTCCGAGCTGCTTCTCGACCGCTCGGAACAGCTGGTGATCCTCGCCCATCTGGTCGGCCAAGCGCCACAACCGGTCGCGGATGTCCGAGAGCGGGTCCTGGTGGTCGGTCTCGAACTGCGTGACGTCCGTCGGCCCTCCGCAAGCCGGGCACACCGACGCGGTCTTGCCCTGGGGACCGACGGTGACGAGGTTGCCGATGGCCTTTTGCTTCTTGGCCAGGACGAGCGCCGGCATGCCGATCGTCGCCGCCGGCAGCTCGGCGAGGGTGTTCTTCCTCCGCACGAAATTCCCATCCTCCCGTCCCTGCCTGCTGGCGGGCTGCAGCCTGGACTTGGTCAGGGGCACCTTCACCGGCCCGACCCGCGGCGCAACCACGACCTTCCCGGTGAACCGCTTCTTCTCGAACTTCTCCTGCCGTCGAGCGATCCGATCCGACACGGAGCTGTAGTCGATCCCCCGCTGGATCCACCGCGCGCACAACAGCGTCAACGTCGGCCCGTCCGCCACGTCGACGATCTCCTTCGACACCTTGTCGGCGTAAGCCTCGACCTGACTGACGAGGTCGTCGCCATCGGTGTAGGTCATGTCCACGACGTCGCTCGACGAGATCTGCTGGATCAGCTTCTTGACCAGTTCATCGGCGTTGACCACCGCGGGGTCCTTCGCCACGGTGTCCCCGATCACCAACCTCTTCTTGAGCTTCGAGCCGACCGGCCTCTGGTAGAGCATGCGCTGGGCGATCAGCCCGCACACCGCGGCGTTGCCCGCCGCCTGCTGCAGCCTCATGAGCCCCGGCGGCTGCCGCACCGGCGTGCCTCCCCGGCTGAGAGCGACCTCCGGGGAGCGGCTCCTTCGGATCCGCATACGACTCAACGTTACAGAGGACGAACACCAAGTCACCACGGCCGAACGGGCAGGGGATCACGGCCGCCCGGCTGCCCCGGCGGACCTCCGATGCACCATCCGAGCGTGGCCCCATCACCCAGCCACCGTGGCGTGCCGCGCCACTAGCCTGCCAAGGCGAACCCGGCGACCGGACGCCACGAACCCGGGGCCGTGCTCCCGGCGATCAAGCGCACCCGGTCGATCCCGGCCCGGATCGGCAGCATCGCCCGGACCTCGGCGGCCGCCCGGTCCAGCGCGGCCGTGCCGGCCCGGCGGGTGCTCCCGATCGTCAGGTGCGGCACCACTCCGGCGTGGGCGCCGCCGTACGGGGGGCACTCGGGGAACCGGCGCCACACCCGCTCGGTCAGCGCGCGGAACGGCCCGGCCGGTTCGGGAGCCAGCCAGACCACCTCCCGCCCGAACCACGCGACGCGGGAGAACACGCACTCGAACGCACCGGTCCGGGTCAGCACCTCACCCAGGCCGTCGACGACCGCGGCGGTGATCCGCTCCGGCGGGAGGAACGGGTAGAGGACCGTGACGTGGGCCGGGACGCCCCACAGCGCCGAGTGGTCCAGCTCCTGGCGGTAAGTTCCCACCACCGCGTCGGCCGCCGGGACCGGCACGATCACTGCCGTTTCGGTCGTGCCGGTCAGGTTCTCCACCACCGGATGCTCGCACAACGCCGCACCTGCTCCCACGGACTTTCCCGGCCGGGCGGACAAGCGCGGCCCCTGCCATCGAATGGCCCGGCCCGATCAGCGCCCGGCTCGCGTTGATCGAGCCGTGCACCGGGCCACCGCCCGCGCGCCGGCCGAGGGGCCGGGCGCGGGCGGTGGTATTCACCGGTTGGACGCGATGAAATACACCACGATCCCGATCAACGCGAGCACTTCGCTCAGCACGAACGTCGAGTAGCCCAGCGTCTGCAGTTTTCCGCGCGCTTCCGGCTGCCGTGCGGTACCATTGATGACGGCGGCGAAGATCAGGCCGACACCGATTCCCGGGCCGATCGCCCCCAATCCGTATCCGATGGCGGCGAGGCCGGGGTTGATGTTGGCGGCCTGGGCCAGAACTGTGTCACTCATGGGCATTCCCCTTCACATCGGTCCACGCGCACGCTCGCGTGGAACAGCGGGTTCGTGCGTCACACCGGACGGAATCAGAGCTGGGGCGAAGGGCCGAAACCGGAGACGGTCGTCGAATCGAGGCAGATCTCGCTGGGCGGGCGGGATTGTCGGTAATCGAGTGGTCCGATCACCATCAGGATATCACGGGAAATCGGAACTCGCCGCCGCCGAAAGCGGGCCGGCTGATCCACACCGGGACGACAGTGTCCATTGTGGTCGGTCGGACGTGACGCGGCCCGGGAGCGGCCGGACCGGAGAGAGGGGCCGCCCGGCGGTCCACCCCGAACCCACCCGGCCCGGCGCAGGCCGCCGTCTGGCGAAGTGGACACTCAGCGTGACCGAACCGTCATCCCTCCGGCCCGGCCGCCCGGTGACCGACGCCCGGCTTGGCCGTCACCCACGACAAGCCGCCGACGCGAGGACACCCACCCCGCACACGTTCGCGAGCCCCGGAGACTCGCCTCGACAGGACACCATCCCGTCGAAGCCTTCGAATCCCGGCGGCCGATCGGGTGAAGCCGGGGACCACCTCCGGAGGACAGTTCGCGAAGCCCGCGCCGGGGCGTTTGCCGGGTCCGTCCGAGCTACGCTTCCGAGCCCGGCTTTGTTTCGAAACTCGGTGTACACCGTTCACTGACGCAAAAGCCCGGACAAACCCGGACGCCGCCCGAAACCCGCCCACCGAGGGCGCCGATTTTATTAGCCGGGCCGAAAGCCCGAATGATGTTTGCGCTCCCATTGCGGTCGCCTCCGCCACCTGCCTGCCAGGCGTCCCGGCGCACCCCCCGCGCCCGGGGCCCCGACGGGTCCGGACCACCGCCGCCCGGCCGACGACCGCCCGGTCAGCGGGGGTTTCGCGGCGTAGTGGCCCTCGGGTCGTCCGTGCAACAAGCCGAGCTGCCGGCACCGCTCACGAGGACCCTACCAGCGAAGATCGGCAGCGACCCCCGGAGTGCTGACACCACCATTAATGGTGGTGCTAACACCACCATCCAGGGGTATGTCCGAATACATCCCGAGCCGAACTGTCCACCAGGTGATACTACTGACGAGTTGGGCGTTTCACTGGTCCGAACGGAGGTACCTAAGCCACCGGCCCTCTGCCACTATCTTGCGCAAAATACATCTTCGGGTGGTCCGGCCGCTGAGTATCGGACTGCCCGAATCTGGGGGTCGATCGAAGTGGAAATCGAACTACTAGGCACCATGGAAATAAGATCGAATGGGAGAATTTACTCGATACGCGCAAAGAAAGTGCGAACCTTGCTGGCCATGATGGCTCTGTCGCCGGGCCGCCCGGTGTCCTACGAGCAGCTGGCGGACGAGCTCTGGGGCCCGCGGTCACTCGCCAACTCCCGTAACGCACTGCAAGCAAATATCGCACGACTGCGGCGGCTTTTCAAGCCGATCACCGACGCGAGCGGGGAGGAGATCGTCCGGACCACCTACAGCGGCTACCAGCTGGAAGTGTCCGCCGAGTCGATCGACTCGCACCGGTTCCTCGAACTCGCGCGGCGCGGCACGTCGCTGGTCACCTCCGCACCGCAGGAAGCCGCCGGCATCCTGCGGGAAGCCCTGGTCCAGTGGCGGGGGCCGGCGCTGATGGACGTGCAGGAGGGCGTGCGCTGCCGGGCCGCGGCCACGCACCTGAACGAGCGGCGGCTGGCCGTCCAGGAAGACCTGATCGCCGCCCGGCTCGCGGTGGGACAGCACCACGACATCGTGCACGAACTGCGGCAGCTGGCCACCGAGAACCCGGGCCGGGAACGGCTCAGTGAACTGCTGATGCTCGCCCTCTACCGCACCGGCCAGCAAAGCGAGGCGCTGTCGGTGTTCCACCGCACCAGCAAGTGGCTCGGCAACGAACTCGGTCTCTCACCCGGCCGGGCGCTCCGGCAGCTGTATCAGGCGATCCTGGTGCAGGACTGCATGCTCGACTGAACACCACGGCACCACCGGCAGCAGGGACGGCGCGACCACCGGCCGTCCCTGTTGTCGTTTCCGGAGAAATTTCCGAAGGAATTTCACGAATACCGTCCGGGCTCATCCGCTCTCCTTCCGTGATCACGAACCATGATCGTGGCGCACGCGGATGACCGACGGCTGACGGCTCACCGACGCCTGCCTTCGTCAGCGTTCGGTCAGAGTGCGGTCATCTGCGCTGGCTAGTTTCCCGGCGAGGCCGAAGTTCGTCCGAAACCGGTACAGGAGTCGTCATGACAGCGGCAGTGTCCGAGCGCAGGGAACAAATCCGCGCGATCGTCCGCGAGCACCTCGAACTCGAGGACAACGAGCTCTCCCCGACGAGCAACTTCATCGAGGACCACGAAGCCGACTCGCTCACGCTGATGGACGTCCTCGCGGCGCTGGAGAAGGAGTTCGGCGTCACGATCGACCAGGCGCAGTTCCGGCGGATGGTCGATCTGGACAGCGCCTACGAGGTCGTCGCGGAATCCGCCGGCTGGTGAGGGAAATCCGATGAGCGAACACTCCACCACCACACCCGGCAGGCGGGTGGTGATCACCGGTTGCGGGGTGGTTTCCAGCCTCGGCACGGGCATCGAAGAGTTCACGGCCGCGCTCCGCGCCGGGCGCAGCAACGTCCGGCCGATCAGTGTCTTCGACACGACCGGCTTCGAGCACAACAACGGCTGCGAGGTCATCGGGTTCGAGCCGGAACGCTGGATCCACAACGTCGAAATCGACTCGCTCGGCCGGGCCAGCCGGTTCTCGACCGCGGCCGCCCGGCTCGCGGTGGCGGACTCCGGCATCGACCTCGACGTGCTCCGCGACGCGCGCTGCCTGCTCTCGGTCGGCACGACCGACGGCGAGTCGCACGAAATCGACAGCATGGTTTCCCTGGAGATCGCGGACGGACCGGAAGCGATGAGCCCGCGGCTGGCCCGGCGGACCTCGGCCGGCCGGCTCGCCACCTCGATCGCCCACGAGCTGCGCCTGTCCAATGTGGAGGTCGGCAGCATCGCGACGGCCTGCTCGGCGGGCAACTACGCGATCGGCCACTCGTTCGACGCGATCCGGCTCGGGGAAGCGGACTTCGCGTTGTGCGGTGGCGCGGACGCCGTCTGCCGCAAGACGTTCACCTCCTTCTACCGGCTGCGCAGCATCGCGCCGGACTTCTGCCGCCCGTTCGACAAGAACCGGCTGGGCATCCTGACCGGCGAGGGCGCCGGCATCCTGATGCTGGAGAGCCTGGAGTCGGCCACCGCCCGCGGCGCCCGGATCTACGGCGAAGTGCTCGGCTACGGCCTGTCCTGCGACGCCCACCACCCGGTGGCCCCGCACCAGGGCGGCATCGCCCGGTGCATGGAGCTCGCGCTGGCGAACGCCGGCGTCAAGCCCGCCGAGGTCGACCTGATCTCCGCGCACGGCACCGGGACCCACGCCAACGACAAGACCGAAGCCGCGGCGATCCGCGAGCTGTTCGGCGACGACACGCCCCGCGTGGTGTCGATGAAGTCGATGCTCGGCCACTCGATGGGCGCGGCGAGCGCGCTGGCCGCGATCGGCTGCTCGGTCGCCATCACCGAGGGGTTCATCCCGCCGACGATCAACCACGTCGAGACCGACCCCGAGTGCGCCGTCGACTGCGTGCCCAACGTGGCGGTCGAAGCGGACCTGCGGATCGTGCAGAACAACGGCTGGGCCTTCGGCGGCAACAACTCGGTCGTGCTGATCGGCCGCTACGACGGCCCGCGCGAGGTGGTGGCATGAGTACCGCGACCCCGGCCGCGCCGGTCATCTCGGCCTGGACGGCGATCTCGCCGTTCGGCCACGACCGCGCCTCCTTCGCCGACGGCGTCCGCACCCGGACCTCACCGGTGTCCACACTGGACACGCAACGCTGGGCGCGGGGACCCGCCGCCACGGCGGCCACCGTCCCGGGCTTCGAGCCGCGCGAGTTCCTCGGCACGAAGGGCACCCGGGCGATGAACCGCGTGAGCGGGCTCGCCGTCGCCGCGGCGAAGCACCTGCTCGCCGACATCGGTGTCGAACCGGGCGACGAGCGCGACGACATCGGGTTCGTGCTGGGCACCACGACCGGCAGCGTGCAGAGCATGATGGACCTGACCCGCGCCTCGCTCACCGGCGACAAGCCCGACCACGTCGAACCGGCCGCGGTGCCCGGCTGCGTGATGAACTGCGCGGCCGGCCAGGCGGCGATCTGGCACGGGCTCAAGGGCCCGAACGCGACGATCGCCGCGGGCCGGACCACCGGCCCGCACGCGCTGAACTACGCGCGGCGGCTGCTGCGGACCGGCCGGGCGACCCGGGTGCTCTGCGGCGCCGCCGAGGAGTACTCCCCCGCCCGCGCCTGGGTCGAGCACCACCGCCGCGGCGGGCCCGACCCGGTGGTCATCGGCGAGGGCTGCGCCATGTTCCTCCTCGAACCCGCGGAGCTGCGGCCGCCCGGCCGCCGGGTGCTGGGCACCCTGGAGGGGTTCGAATCCCGCGTCTGCCTCGACGGCGATCTCGCCGGAACGGTGACCGTCGCGGTGCGCGCGCTGCTCGCCTCCGCCGGGGTCGCTCCCGAGCAGGTGTGGGCGGCCACCGGCAGCGGCTTCACCGACTCCCGCGGCGAACCGGCCGAGACGGTGGCGCTGCGGGAGCTGTTCGGCGACGCGCCCGTCGACCGGGTGCCGTCCGCGGACCTCCTCGGCGACACGGCTTCGGCGAGCGCGATGTTCCAGCTCGCCGCCGTCCTCAGCGTCGCCGAATCCGCCGAGCGGGCCGGCGCCGACCATACGGTCGTCACCACCTGCGACGACGACGGCTCGGTGGCGTGCACGCTGCTGCGGCTCGGCGAGCCGGTCGCATGAGCGCCCCCAAAGTCGCGCTGATCAGCGGCGGCTCGCGCGGCATCGGCCGCGCGGTCGTGCTGAGCCTCGCCGCGAGCGGCCACGACATCGCGTTCTGCTACCGCTCGGACGAACAGTCCGCCGACGTGCTCACCAAGGAGGTGCACGACCTCGGCCGGCGGGCGGTCGCGACGAAGGTCGACGTCACCGACCGGGAAGCGGCCGGCGACTGGGTGGCGAAGACGGCCGCCGACCTCGGCGTCCCGGACGCCGTGGTGACGTCGGCGGGCATCACCCGGGACGGCGCGTTCGTGACGATGACCGAGGACCGCTGGACGGACGTGCTGCGGACCAACCTCGACGGCGTCTACAACGTCTGCCAGCCGGCGGTGTTCCTCATGCTCAAGCTGCGCCGCGGCAGCGTCGTCACGCTGTCCTCGGTGTCCGGCGTGTACGGCAACCCGACCCAGGTCAACTACTCGGCGTCCAAGAGCGGGGTGATCGGCTTCGCCAAGGCGCTGGCCAAGGAGGTCGGCCGGTTCGGCATCCGGGTCAACGCGGTCGCGCCGGGCCTGATCGAGACCGACATGACCGCCCAGATGACGGACAAGGCCCGCGAGAAGCTGCGCGCGGCCATCCCGCTGGGCCGGTTCGGCACCGCCGAGGAGGTCGCCGACCTGGTGGCCTACCTGGCGTCCGACCGCGCGGCCTACATCACCGGAAGCGTATTCGAGATCGACGGCGGCCTGGTCGTCTGAAGGGAAGGTCCGCCAATGGACTCCGATAGCCCGAACTTCATCGCGCGGCTGAAGACCGCCGCGCTCGGCTCGGCCGAGCACCCGCTGGTCTTCCTCGGCAACTTCGAGGTCGAGGAACTGTGGGCCGCCGACGAGCTCGGCCTGCCGCGGGTGTCCGCCGCGGGCAGCACGGCGGTGGTCAACAGCATGGACGAGTTCGCGCTGCTGCTGGGCGGCAAGGGCGACCACGTCGTGCTGAAGCACGCACCCGACCCGGACTACCACCGCTACCTGCTCGACCTCGGTTTCGAGCTGCCGGAAGTCCACGTCGTGGCGGCCCCGGACCCGGCGCGCAACGTCAGCCAGGACGCGCTCGCCGATCCCGCGCTCGTCGCCACGCTCGCCGAACTGGCGACCGACGGCGCGCACCTGCTCCCGCACGGCGCCTCGGCCGTCGAGGAGGAACTGGCGGCCCGCACGGGCGTGCCGCTGGCGACCCCGTCCGCCGCGCTCTGCAAGTCCGTCAACAGCAAGGTCTACAGCAGGCAGCTGGCCGACGAGCTCGGGCTGCGGCAGCCGCACGGCTGGGTGTGCGACACGCCTGCCCAGCTGGCCGAGGCCGTCCCGGAGGCCGCCAAGGTGCTCGCCGAGGGCGGCACGGTGGTGGTGAAGGAGGCCTACGGCGTGTCGGGGAAGGGCATCGCCGTCGTCACGAACGAGCAGCGGCTGCTGCGCCTGCAGCGGATGATCGAACGCACCGCGCAGAAGGCGGGCCGCGACCGGATCGCGCTCGTGACCGAGACCTGGGTCGACAAGCTCGCCGACCTGAACTACCAGTTCACGGTGGGCCGGGACGGCTCGGTGCGGTTCGACTTCGTCAAGGAGGCGATCACCGAGAACGGCGTCCACAAGGGACACCGGATGCCGGCCCGCCTCGACGAGCGCCAGCACCAGGTGATCCGGGACGCGGCGGACGCGCTGGGCGCCCGGCTGGCGAAGGACGGCTACTACGGCGTCGTCGGCGTCGACGCGCTGGTCGAGCCGGACGGCGGGATCTTCCCGGTGCTGGAGATCAACGCCCGCAACAACATGTCGACCTACCAGGTGCCGCTGCAGGAGCGGTTCGTGCCCGCCGGCGCCGTCGCGATGGCGCGGCACTACCCGGTGCGCCTCGCCGCTCCCCTGCCCTTCGCCCGGCTGCGCGAGACGCTCGGCGAGCTGCTGTTCGCCGGCTCGGGCAGCGGGCTGCTCGTCAACAACTTCGCCACGGTCAACGCCGGGGCCGGCGTCGCCGCCGCGGGCGAAGCCTTCGCCGGCCGTCTCTACGGCGTGCTCATCGGGCCCTCGGCCGAGACGCTCGACGAGCTCGACCACCGGATCACCGAGCGCCTCGCCACCCTCGCCCAAGACCAGTCGTGAGTGGTAAGGCGGGTTCTAACCCGCCTTACCACTCACGACCCCGACCGCCTCAGGAGGCTGCCAGCATGAGCACCAGCACGTCCGTCCCGGAGTTCGCCGTGATCTCCGGGGCGCAGGTCCACGACGTCCTCGGCGGACAGGAAAAGCTCGTCATCGACCTGATCGAGTCGGCCTACCGCCTGCACGGCGACGGCGACACGGTCAACCCGCCGTCCTACTTCCTGCGCTTCCCCGACCGGCCGTCCTCGCGGATCATCGCCCTGCCGGCGTCGGTCGGCGGGGACATCGCGGTCGACGGGCTGAAGTGGATCTCGAGCTTCCCGGAGAACGTCGCGAGCGGGCTGCCGCGGGCCTCGGCGATCCTCGTCCTCAACGACCGGCAGACCGGCTATCCGCTGGCCTGCCTGGAAAGCTCCATCATCAGCGCCACCCGCACCGCCGCCTCGGCCGCGCTCGCCGCCGACTGGCTGACCCGGGACCGGGCCCGGCCGGCGCGCCTCGGCATCGTCGGCACCGGCCTGATCGCGCGGTACGTCCACGCGTACCTGGCCGCCGCCGGCTGGAGCTTCGACGACGTCGGCGTGTTCGACCTGAACCCGGCGCACGCCGACGGGTTCAGCGGCTACCTCCGCGCGGCGGGGCAGCCGTCGGTCACCGTGCACGACAGCGCCGAAGACCTGATCCGCGGGAGCGACCTGGTCGTGTTCGCGACGGTCGCCGGCGAGCCGCACGTCCACGACCCGGCGTGGTTCGAGCACAACCCGCTGGTCCTGCACGTCTCGCTGCGCGACCTGTCGCCGGAGGTGATCCTGGCCTCGACCAACGTCGTCGACGACGTCGAGCACTGCCTCAAGGCGAACACGTCGGTGCACCTGGCCGAGCAGCGGACCGGGGACCGGGACTTCCTGTCCGGGACGCTGCACGACGTGATGACCGGAACGGCGACCCTGCCGAAGGACCGGCCGCTGGTGTTCTCGCCGTTCGGGCTCGGGGTGCTCGACCTCGCCGTCGGCAAGCACGTCTACGACCAGCTGCGTGCCTCCGGCGAACTGCGGACCGTGCCCGAGTTCTTCTTCGAACTCGACCGGTACGGCAAGCGGTGAGCGGGAGCTTCGCGTGCCGATAATCAGCGCCCCGCAGGACTTCAACACCGACGACCTGTTCGTCGACCTCCGCCGGTTCGCCGGCCACCCGCTGTTCCTCAAGTGCGAGGGCTTCAACTTCGCCGGGTCCATCAAGATCAAGGCCGCCCGGTCGATGGTCGCCGCGGCCGAGCGCCGCGGCGACCTGCGGCCCGGCTCCACGCTCGTGGAGAGCTCCTCCGGCAACCTCGGCGTGGCGCTGAGCCTCGTCGCCGCCAGCTCCGGCTACCGGTTCGTCTGCGTCACCGACTCGCGGTGCACGCTCGGCGCCCGGCAGCTGATGGAGACGATGGGGGCCGAGGTGCGCATCGTCACCGAACCGCACCCGGAGCACGGGCTGCTGGGCGCGCGCATCGCGCTCGTGCGCCAGCTGTGCGCCGAGCGCGGGTTCGTCTGGCTCAACCAATACGAAAACGCCGGGAACTGGCGCGCCCACTACGAAACGACCGGCCCGCAGATCGCCGGAGCCTTCCCCGACGCGGAAGTCGTCTTCATCGGGGCGGGCACCACCGGGACGCTCATGGGGTGCGCCCGGTACCTGCGCGAGCACCGGCCCGGCACCCGGGTGGTCGCCATCGACACGGTCGGCTCGGTCACCTTCGGCACCCCGCCGGCCCGCCGGATGATCCCCGGCCTGGGCACCGGGATCCGGCCGCCGATGCTCGATGCCTCCTACGTCGACGACGTCCTCCACGTCGAAGAAGCCGACACCGTGCGCACCTGCCGGGCGCTCACCCAGGAAGGGTTCTGCTTCGGCGGCTCCACCGGAACCGTCGTGAGCGGCGCCCTGAGCTGGCTGCAGCAGCACCCGGACATCGGCACGGCGGTCGCGATCGCGCCCGATCTCGGCGACCGCTACCTCGACACGGTCTACCACGACCAGTGGGTGGCGGACCTCTACGGCGAAGACCTGCTCGAGCACGACACGACGATCCGGGCCGCCGGGCCCGGCCGATGACCGGGCCCGGGCTGTGATCCACCACACACGGCCTAGCACCACCGCGAATCCGGGTCTCACACCCCGTGAACGAACGGTCACGGTCCCCTAGACTCGAACACACGCGCGGACGAATCGCACCGCGAACGCCGCCTTGCCCATCGGGTCGAACGGGGACGATCGTGAAGGCTTCGCTCGCCGTCCGCACCTCCTGCTGGTGTGCCGAGCACCCCAGCGCCGTCATCGCGCTGTGGCTGGTCTTCGTCGCCTTGGCGGAGCTGCCCGGCCTCACCGGCACCGCCCGGCTGGGTGACGGCTCGCTGTCCGACCCCGACGTGGCGGCGAACTGGTGGCCGGTGGTCGCCGCGCCGATCGCGGTCGTCGTGAGCGCCCCCTTCTCCCGGCTGCTGCTGCTCGTGTCCGCCCTGTTCATCAGCATCGTCACGGCGACTTCGGCGGCCGTGCTGGACGCGGTGTCCGAGTCCGCCGCGATGTCGCCGCTCGCCGGCAACGCGGCCCTGCTCGTCGTCATCACGGTGGCGGTCCAGCACATGCTGTTCGCCCTCTGCCGGAGCCGGGAAGCGGTGGCGAGCGGGAACGACGCGTCGCGGGCCGCCCGGATCGTCGCGAGCACGGCCGGCAACGCCGCCCTCGTCTCGGGCGGGGCCCTCGCCGTCTCGCTGACCGCGGTGGCCCTGGTCGCCGCCCCGGAGCTGGCGCCACTGGCCACGGCCGTGCTCGTGGTGGTGCTGGTCGCGACCGTGGCTTCGCTCAGCCTGCTGCCGGCCCTGAACGACCGGGTGCTCGCCTCGTCCAGGCCGTTGCCGCCGCTGCCCTCGGCTCTGAAAGTCAGTCTCCTGCCCCGCTTTGTGCGGCCGACGGCCATCGCGGCCGGCGTGCTCACGCTGGCCGTCGCCGCGGTCTACGGGTCGATGCGGGTGTTCTCCCCCGCCTGCGCGGGCTGCCGGCCGCTGGCCGCCGACCTGGACGTCTGCGGGGTGACCACGATGCTGGTCGTCCTCGGCCTGGCCACGCTCGTCGCCTACCGGCGTCCGGTGGTGGCCGTGGCGACGTTCCTGCTGAACGGCGTCGCCGTGCTCGCCGGGCTGGGGATGCTGGCCCTGCTCGTCGATCCGCTGCCCGGCTGGGCGCCCATGGTGCTGGTGGTGGCGCTGCTCGTGCCGGCGAACCACCTGCAGGTCTACCTGCTGCACCGGCTGCGGAGCGAAACCCTGGCCGGGATGTCCCGCCGCAACACGGTGGCACACGCGTGCCGCCGGGCCTGGTCGGCATCCGGCGGCGCGCTGCTGGTGACGGTGGTGATGTGGCTGGTCTGGGGACTGACCGAGCGTGGGGACGTCCGGGAGTTCGCCCTGGCCACCACGCTGGTCCTCGTCGTCGACACGACGATCGTCCGGTTCCTGCTGCTGCCCCGGCTCGCCGTCCTGGGTGGACGGACGAGCTGGTGGCGGCCGGTCAAGTGACCGAAGGACGTCCCGTGAGGTCGAGGAACACCTCGTCGAGCGTCGGGCGGCGCAGGGCGAAGTCGGTGTACTCGACGCCGGCGTCGCGCAGGGCGGCCGCCGCGGCGGCGATGCCCCCGGCGGTGTCGGGCAGTTCGACCGCGATGCTCCGCTTGCGTTCGTCGACGGTCACCGCCGAAGCCGAAACGCCGGACAGGGCCGAAACCGCGGGCTGGAGCCACTTCTCCTCGGCGACGGCGATCTCGAGCCGCTCCGCGCCGATCTTGCGCTTCAGCTCGTCGGCGGTGCCCTCGGCGATCACGCGGCCGTGGTCGATCACGACGATGTGGTCGGCGAGGTAGTCCGCCTCCTCGAGGTACTGCGTGGTGAGCAGGACCGTAACGCCTTCGTCGACCAGGCCCCGCACGATTCCCCACAGCGTGCTGCGGCTCGCCGGGTCGAGGCCGGTGGTCGGCTCGTCGAGGAACAGCACCGACGGGCGGCCGATGAGGCAGGTCGCCAGGTCGAGCCGCCGCCGCATGCCACCGGAGTACGTGCCGACCGCGCGGTCGGCGGCGGCGGTCAGGTCGAAGCGCTCGAGCAGCTCCTTGGCCCGTTCCCGGGCGCCGCGCCGGCCGAGGTGCAGCAGCGTGCCGAGCAGCTGGAGGTTCTGGCGGCCGGTGAGCAGCTCGTCGACCGCGGCGTACTGGCCGACGAGACCGATCCGCCGCTGCACTTCCTTCGCCTGCGTGGCCACGTCGAAGCCGGCGACCCGGGCGGTGCCGCCGTCCGGGCGCAGCAGTGTCGCGAGCACCCGGACGGTCGTGGTCTTGCCCGCGCCGTTGGGACCGAGCAGGCCCAGCACCGAACCCGCGGGCACCCGCAGGTCGATACCGGCGAGGGCTTGGTGGTCGCCGAAGCCCTTGCGCAGCCCGGTGACTTCGATGGCCGCTTCGCGGTCGAGCGCCTCGCTCGCCATCAGCCCGCGTCCCGCAGGCTCTTCGGGCGCAGGTCCGTCCAGGTGGCCTCGACGTGGGCGACCGCGTCCGCGCGCGAACTCTCCCCCAGCGAGACCTCCCACCCCGGCGGCACCGCGGCGAACACCGGCCAGATGCTGCGTTCTTCCTCGGCGTTGACCAGGACGAGGAACCGGCCGTTCTCGTCGTCGAAAGGACTCGTCACTTCACATCTCCGTCTGTTTCGGGCCTGGTGGCTTGCTGTCATGGTGTTCGGACCGGCTGACGGCACGCTGACCGCCACCTGACCCGCTAGGCGATCGTGCGGTACTTGCGGAAGCTCAGTCCCCCGGCCAGCACCAGGGTGACGGCCAGGGTGATCGCCACGACCACCCCCGGGTGCTGGGCGGGGAACCCGGTTTCGTCGACCGGCGTGCCCCACAGCCGGCGGACCGCGGTGGTCACCGAGCTGACCGGGTTCCACTCCGCGACCGGCCGCAGCCACGACGGCAGGCGATCGGTCGACATGAAGGCGTTGGAGAGGAAGGAAAGGCCGAGCGTGGCCACCGCGCCGATGCCGTCGATCGCCTCGGGGTTGCGCAGCGACAGGCCGAGCAGGATGCCGACCCAGATCATCGCGTAGAGGAACACGACGAGCAGGGCGAGCCCGCCGATCAGCGGCAGGAACCCGGTGTGCACCCGGCCGCCGACGAGCAGGCCGGACGCCACGGTGATCGCCAGCGCGATCAGGCCCACCAGGAAGTCACCCAGGGAGTGCCCGATCAGCACGGCGGGCCGGACGATCGGCAGCGAGCGGAACCGGTCGGTCAGGCCGCCGTTGAGGTCGGTGGCCACGGCGATCGCGGTGGGCGCGATGCCGGCCAGGCCGACCTGCATCAGCGCGGCGGGGAACAGGAACTCCGGGTAGCTGCCGCTGCCCGGCACGATCACCGCGTCCTTGAACACGTACCCGATCGCCAGCATGGTGATCAGCGGGTTGAGGGTGACCGCCAGCAGGCGGCCCGGAACGTTGCGCAGGTGGGTGAGACGGCGCCCGGCGAGCGCCAGCACCTCCACCACGGCGTCGGAAAACCGCCGCGCCGGCGCCGGGGCAATCACAGTCATTCGTCCTCCTCGGAAGAGCCGTCCAGTGCGGCGGCGACGATCCGGCCGATGGCGGCCTGGGCTTGCGGGTGCATCATGAATTCGTGCCCGCAGCCGATGCGGTGCGTTTCGATCGCCCCGTCGACGTACGGTGCCCAGCGGCCGGGCCGCTCGGCGAGGTCGGCTTCGGTGAGCCCCTCGGCCGCCAGGAACAGCAGCAGGCGGCCGGAGAAGCGGGCGGGTTCGTACCGGAGGGCGAGCTCGCCGTTGTTGCTCATCACGTCGAGCACCCGGGTCATCCGGTCCTCGCCGATCCCGGCCAGCCGCGAGCCCCCGCGGCGCAGGACGTCGATGACGTCCGCCGGGGACAGGTCGGCGCCCTCGCCGGCGTCGTAACCGAGGTGCTCCAGGAAGCTGACGAGCAGTTCCTGCCGGGTCGGCGGGGCTTGGCCCGCGGCCTCGACCGGGAAGCTGTCGAGCACGCACAGGGTCTCGACGCGCTCCCCCGCCTCCTGCAGCTGCACGGCGATCTCGTGCGCCAGCAGCCCGCCGAACGACCAGCCGAGCAGGTGGTACGGGCCGGCCGGCTGGATCGCGCGGATCCGGGCGGTGTACTCCTCGGCGACGTCTTCGACGCTGACCGGCAGCTCGCCGTCCCCGCCGACGTTCGGCGACTGCAGCCCGTACATCGGGCGGCCGGGGTCGAGGTGCTGGACGAGCCCGAGGTAGGGCAGGCTCAGCCCGAGGCCCGCGTGCACGCAGAACAGCGGCGCGCGGTCGCCGTCCGGCCGGATCGGCAGCACCGGCGCGAACGGGTCGAGCACGTCACCGCCGTCACCGCCGGTGCCGGCCAGCGCGGCCAGGCGTTCGACGGTTCCGTGCGTCAGGACGTCCGCCACGGTGAACCGCACCCCGGCGTTGCGGGCCAGCGCGACCAGCCGCACCGAGAGCAGGCTGTTGCCGCCCAAGGCGAAGAAGTCCGCGTCGGCGTCGACCTCGGGCAGGCCGAGCGTCTCGGCGAAGGCGAGCCGCAGGACCTCCTCGGCCGGCGTGCTCCCGTCCGTGCGGGCGGTCGTCTCCGGTGCGGGCAGCCGCGCGTGGTCGAGCTCGCCCGCCGCGGTGAGCGGGAGGGCGGCGAGCTCGACGATCGCCGACGGGACCGCGAAGTCCGGTAGTTCCCGCGCCAGGTGCTCGCGCAGGCCTTCGCCGCGGCCGACGACGTAGGCGACGAGCTGGTCGTCCCGGACCACGACCTCGGCGGCGGCGACACCGGGGTGGCGCAGCAGCGCGGCCTCGACCTCGACCGGCCGGACGGCGAACCCGCGCGCCCGGATCGGCTCGGCCACCAGTTCCAGGGTGCCGTCGAGCCGGCGGCGGACCAGGTCGCCGGTGCGGTACATCCGTTCCCCGGTCTCGAAGGGGTCGGCGACGAACCGCGTGGCGGTGCGGCCGGGTTCTCCCGCGTAGCCGCGGGCGAGGGCCGGGCCGGCGAGCCAGAGTTCGCCGTGGGCGCCCGGCGGGACGGGTTGGAGCGTTTCGTCGAGGACGTAGGCGCGGGCCGGGTGGGGCAAGGTGCCGGGTTCGGCCTGGCCGGTGAAGGTGCGGTAGTGCGTGTGCACCTCGGCACCGGCGCGGTCGAGCCGGTCGACGAGCGGCGCGGCCAGGGGTGCGCCGGCGACGATCAGCCGGACGCCGGCGAGGGCCGGTTCGTGGTGGGCCGCCAGCGCCCGAACCTGGTGGGGGGTGGCGAACAAGACCGCCGGCAATTCGCCTTCGAGCAGCTGGGCGAGTGCGGTGGCGTCGCCTTCGGTCAGGTGGACGGAGCCGCCGGCGGCCAGCGCGGCGAGGACGGCGGGAATGGCTTCGGGCAGGTTCGGGACGACAACCCGGCGGCCGGTGGGAATGGAGTCTCGCAGGGCGGCGATGGACTCCGCCAGCGCGCGGCGGGAGAGGATGGTGCCGTCCGGCAGGTGGGCGGCCGCGTGTGCGGGAGCCACCGGTGCCTTGCCGGACGCACCTTCGACGACCGTCACGCCGGCCTGTCCGCCGACCAGCCGGTACGCGGCTCCTGCTTCGAGCGCAGCCAGGACGTGAATCACCCGATCCACGGCCGAGGCCGCCGCGATCGTCACCGTCCACTCAGGACCCGCTCCACGAGCCGTCAGCTTGCGGGCCGCTTCGGTCACGCGGCGGCGCAGCTGGGCGTGGCTCAACCGGCCACCCTCCCAGATCAGTGCCGGTCCGCGGCTGCTCCGCAGCGCCGGCAGCTCTGCCGGGTCCGCTGCGGCCGCCGGGGCAAGCACATTCAGCTCGGCCGGCGTGCCCAGCTCGATCCGGCTCAACGGCAGCTCCGGATCCTCCGCCACCGCCGACAGCAACCGGTTCAAGCGGGTGGCGAGCAAGCCCGCCGTCTCCGGGGTGAACAGGTCGGCGCAGTACTCGATGCTGCCTTCCATGCCCGCCTCGCCCGGCCGCTCGCCGAGCTGGAAGGTCAGGTCGAACTTGAACTTGGCGCCGGTCGCCGGGAGGATCTCCGGCCGCACCGAAAGGCCGCCGAGCGTGAACCGCGGATCGGGGACCTCGTAGTACGACAGCATCACCTGGAACAACGGCTGGCGCGACAGCGACCGCGCGGGCCGGGCCATCTCGAGCAGGAGCTCGAACGGCAGGTCCTGGTGCGCGTACGCCTCCAGGTCGGTGTCCCGCACCCGGGCGATCAGCTCGGCGAACGTCGGGTTGCGGCCGGTGTCGGTGCGCAGGACCAGCGTGTTGACGAAGAACCCGACGAGGTCGTTCGTCACCTCGTCCGAGCGGCCCGCGACGAGGCTGCCCAGCGGGATGTCCGTGCCCGCGCCGTGCTTGGTGAGCAGCGCGGCCACCGCCGCCTGGACCACCATGAAGACGCTCGCGCCGGACCGGCGGGCCAGTGCCGTCAGTGC
The DNA here is from genome assembly GCF_002904335.1 of Amycolatopsis sp. CA-126428. Taxonomy (GTDB): domain Bacteria; phylum Actinomycetota; class Actinomycetes; order Mycobacteriales; family Pseudonocardiaceae; genus Amycolatopsis. The sequence goes on from NZ_PPHF01000149.1 coordinate 80,884, forward strand.
TTTGTGGACGGTCGGCCGCACCTCGAAGCCGACCGAGCTGCCGCGGAAGGCGGTGGCGGCCCGGCGCGGGAGGTCCACGGGCAGCCGCAGCTCGTCGGGCAGGCCGTCGAGCGCGGTGCGCCAGTACTCCCAGTGCCGGTCCGCCGCCTGCCGGTCGTCGAGCAGCTCGCGCTGCCACACCGCGTAATCGGCGTACTGCGCGGCCGGCTCGGCCCAGCCGGGCTCGCTTCCCCGGACCCGGGCGTCGTACGCGGTGGCCAGGTCGCGCGCCAGGACGTCGACCGACCAGCCGTCACCGGCGATGTGGTGCAGGACGAGCAGCAGCACGTGCTCGCCGGTGTCCGCCACGCGGTACAGGGTGGCGCGCAGCGGGCGGTCGGTGGCGAGGTCGAACGCGCGGCCCGCCTCGGCCGCCAGCGCCGCGGGGAGCCCGTCCTCGGTGACCGTCGCGGTGGCGAGCAGTGAGTCGGGCGCGTGCGGCAGGACCTGCTGGTACGGGACTCCGTCGACATCGGGGAAGACCGTGCGCAGGACCTCGTGCCGCTCGACGACGTCGCCGAGCGCGACCGCCAGGGCCGCCGGGTCGAGGTCGCCGCCGAGCCGGACGGCCAGCGGGATGTTGTACCCGGCGCTTTCGAGCCGGTTGAGGAACCACATCCGCGTCTGAGCGTGGGACAGCGGGATCTTCTCCGGCCGGGCGAGCTTCCGGAACCCGGCGCCGGCCTGGCCCGCGGAGACGAGCCGGCCGGCGAGCCGGCTCACGGTCCGCGCTTCGAAGAGGTCTCTAATGGACAGTTCGGCGGCCAGCGCGGACCGGACCCGGCTCACGACCGAGTTGGCCAGCAGGGAGTGCCCGCCGATGGCGAAGAAGTCGTCGTCGATCCCGACTTCGGCGACGCCGAGCACGTCGGCCCAGATCTCGCACAGCGTGGCTTCGACCGGGGTGCGCGGGCCGCGGGTGCCCGCGCCGGTGTGCTGTTCCGGCGCGGGCAGCGCCTTGCGGTCGATCTTGCCGTGCGCGGTCAGCGGGAAGCGGTCGAGGACGAGGTACGCGCCCGGGACCATGTACGCCGGCAGCTGCGCGGTCACGTGCTCACGCAGTTCGCCTTCGGTGACGGCACCGGAGACGTACGCGACAAGCCGCCGGTCGTTGCCCGTGCCGTGGACCGTGACCACCGCTTCCCCGACGCCCGCGTGCGCGGCGAGGCAGGCTTCGATCTCGCCGAGCTCGATGCGGTGGCCGCGGATCTTGACCTGGAAGTCGCGGCGCTCCACGAACTCCAGCTCGCCGTCGGGACGCATCCGGACGCGGTCGCCGGTGCGGTACATCCGCGTCCCCGGCTCGCCGAAGGGGTCGGCGACGAACACCGCCGCCGTCCGGACCGGGTCACCGACGTAACCGCGGCCGACCACCAGGCCGCCGACGAACAGCTCACCGATGGCGCCCGCCGGCACCGGGCGCAGCTCGTCCCCCAGCACGTAGAGCCGGGAATTCCGGACCGCGCGGCCGATCGGCACCACCTCGACGCCGGACCGGATCACCGCGTGCGTCACGTCGTCCGAGCATTCCGTCGGGCCGTACGCGTTGACCAGCGGCACGTCCGGGAACCGCGCGAACCACCGCACGCACAGGTCCGGCGGCAGCGCCTCGCCCGTCACCACGAGCCAGCGCAGGCCCGAGAGATCCGGTTGCTCGGCCAGGTCCCAGGAGTCCAGGGCCGCCCGCAGCAACGACGGCACGACCTCGAGCACCGAGACGCCCTCGGCCCGGATCAAGCCGAACAGCGCGTCCGGATCGGCCGCCACGACCCGCGACACCACGCGGACCCGGCCGCCGACCAGCAGCGGCGCCAGCATCTGCCACACCGAGACGTCGAACGTCACCGGAGCGTTCTGCACGAGCACGTCCGACGAGTCCAGGCCGAGGTCCTCGATCTTGGCCAGCAGGTGGTTCACCATCCCGCGGCGGTGCACCATCGCGCCCTTCGGACGGCCCGTCGACCCCGACGTGAAGATCACGTACGCCAGGTCCAGACCGGCGTCGCCATCAGAAACCGGCGCCCACTCCTCGTCTTCGGCCTCGTCCAGGACCACGATCCCGGTGTCGCCGCCGGCGATCTCGGCCGCCAGGTCCTCGAAGCCCGCACCCACCACGACGGCGGTGGCGCCGGAATCCACCAGCAGCCCGGCCAGCCGGGCCACCGGCAACGTCGGGTCCAGGGGCAGGTAGGCCGCCCCGGACCACAACACGCCCAGCACGGCCGTCACGAACCCGACCCCCGGGTCGGCCAGGACGCCGACCACCCCACGGGACGGAAGCCGGCGGGACAGCGCACTCGCGCGCCCGGCCAGCGACGCGTACGAAACCCACGCGCCACCGTCGGCCACCGCGGGGGCCTCCGGCGTCGCCAGCGCGAATTCACGCACCCGCGCCACGACGTCGGCACCCACCGGCCCGGTGGCACCGGCGCCCCGCTCCAGTTCCGCCGCCGGCACCACGTCGATCGACCCGAGCGCCACCGAAGGATCGGCGATGGCGGTGTCGAGCAGGTGCCGGAACATGCCGGTGATCCGGCCGACACGCTCGGCGTCGAACGCCTCGGGCGCGTAGTCGAAGCGGAAGGCCAGTTCGCCGCCCGGGTTCACGACCAGGCTCAGCGGGTAGTGGCGGGAGTCCTCGGTGACGGCGTCGAGCACGCGCACGTCGTCGCCCAGGACCACGTCGGTCTGTTCGCCGTCGGCGGGCACGTTCTCGAAGACGATGGCGGTGTCGAACAGTTCGCCGGTGCCGGCCAGGCCGGGCACGTCGTTCTGCACCTCGGCCAGCCCGACGTGCTGGTAGGCCGACATCCGGGCCTGCTGGTCGCGCAGGAACACCAGGAGCTCCTCCAGCGTGCCCGCCGGGTCGAGGTCGGCGCGGACCGGCACCGTGTTGATGAACATGCCGACCATGGTCTCCACGCCCGGCAGCTCCGCCGGGCGCCCGGAGGTGACCGACCCGAACACGACGTCCCGGCGTCCGGTGAGCCGGCCGACCAGGATCGCCCAGCAGGCCTGCACGACGGTGTTGAGGGTGAGCTCGTGCCGCCGGGCCCACGCCACCAGCTCGGCGGTCTCGTCCCGGGACAGCACCACTTCGGCCGACTCCGGGACCGCCTTCAGGTGCCCGGCGAGCTCCGGCGCCACCTTCGTCGGCTCGGTGAGGCCGTCGAGGACCTCGCGCCACGCCTGCCGGGCTTCCCGCTCGTCCTGACGGCCGAGCCAGGCGAGGTAGTTCCGGAACGGGGCCACTTCGGGCAGCGCGGCCGCGGGGCCTTCGGTGTACAGCGTGGCCAGTTCGCGGATCAGGATCGGCACCGACCAGCCGTCGGTGGCGATGTGGTGGGCGGTCCAGAGGAACCGGTAGCGGCCGGCCGCGATCTTGATCAGGGTGAACCGGACCAGCGGCGGGTGCGCGAGGTCGAACCGGCGTTCCCGGTCCTCGACCGCCAGCCGGCCCAGCCGCTCCCCCCGTTCGGGCTCGGGCAGCGTGGAAAGGTCCAGCTCGGTCCAGGGCAGGCCGACCTCGGCGGCGATCAGCTGCACGGCGTCGCCGCCGCGGCGGTGCCGGAAGTAGGCGCGCAGGGTGGCGTACCGGCGCAGCAGCGCGGCACACGCGTCGCGCAGCGCGTCGACGTCGAGCGGGCCGGCGAGGTCCGCGGTGGCCTGAACGGTGTAAACGTCGACGCCGTCCGGGTCGAATTCGGAGTGGAACAGCAGGCCCTGCTGCAGCGCAGACAGCGGCAAGACGTCCTCGATGCGGCCGCCTTCCGGCGCCAGCTCCCGCAGCTCGTCTTCGGTCAGCTCGACCAGCGGCCCTTCGGCCACCGCGATCGCCTCGACGTCCGCGCTCGGCTCGCGGAGGCCGACCTGCTCGGCGATCGCCGCCGGCGTCCGGCGCTCGAGGATGTCGCGCGGGGTCAGTTCGATGCCCGCCGTGCGGGCCCGGCCGGCCACCTGGATCGCGCTGATGCTGTCGCCGCCGAGGGCGAAGAAGTTGTCGTCGATGTACACCCGCGGCACGGACAGGACCTCGGCGAGGATGTCGCAGACGACGGTCTCGACGGTGTTGCGCGGGCGGCGCCCGACGACCTCGGCCCGGAAGTCCGGGGCGGGCAGCGCTTCGCGGTCGACCTTGCCGTGTTCGGTCAGCGGCAGCTCGTCGAGCACGACCAGCGCCGAGGGCACCATGTAGTCCGGGAGCAGCTGCTGGGCGGTGCTGCGCACGGCACCGGCGTCGATCGGGCCTTCGCCGTCGATGCCGATGAGGTAGCCCGCGAGGCGCTTGCCGCCGTCGGCGTCGGTGAGCACCCGCACGACGGCGTCCAGGACACCGGGCACGGCCCGCAGGACGCTTTCGATCTCGCCGAGCTCGATGCGGTGGCCCCGGATCTTGACCTGGAAGTCGCGCCGCTCCACGAACTCGAGCTGGCCGTCTTCCCGCAGCCGGACGCGGTCGCCGGTGCGGTACATCCGCGTCCCCGGGCCACTGAACGGATCCGCGACGAAGACCGCCGCCGTCCGCGCCGGGTCACCGACGTAACCGCGGCCCACGACCAGGCCGCCGACGAACAGCTCGCCGACCGCACCCGCGGGCACCGGGCGCAGCTCGTCCCCCAGCACGTAGAGCCGGGAATTGCGCACCGCGTGGCCGATCGGCACCACCTCGACGCCGGACCGGATCACCGCGTGCGTCACGTCGTCCGAACACTCCGTCGGGCCATAAGCGTTGACCAGCGGCACGTCCGGGAACCGCGCGAACCACCGCACGCACAGGTCCGGCGGCAGCGCCTCACCGGTCACCACGAGCGATCGCAGCCCGGAAACATCGGCGGACCGCCCGGCCAGGTCCCAGGAGTCGAGCGCCGCGCGCAGCAGTGACGGCACGACCTCCAGCACCGAAACGCCCTCGGCCCGGATCAACCCGAACAACGCGTCCGGATCCGCCGCGATCGCCCGGGACACCACCCGGACCCGGCCGCCGACCAGCAGCGGGGCCAGCATCTGCCACACCGAAACGTCGAACGTCACCGGCGCGTTCTGCACGACCACGTCCGCGGGCTCCAGGTCGAGGTCCTCGACCTTCGCCAGCAGGTGGTTCACCATGCCCCGGCGGTGCACCATCGCACCCTTCGGGCGCCCCGTCGAACCCGACGTGAAGATCACGTACGCCAGCTCCGCCCCGGCGTCTTCGCCCGCGCCGAACACCGGCGCCAGCGCATCCGGGCCGTCTTCGGCACCGTCCAGGGCCACGATCCCGGCACCACCGCCGGCCGCGGCCACCACCTCCGCCGCCAGCTCCTCGTACCCGGGGCCGACGACCACGCGCGAGGCACCCGAATCCACCAGCAGCCCGGCCAGCCGGGCCACCGGCATCCCCGCGTCGAGCGGCACGAACGCCGAACCCGACCAGAGCACGCCCAGCACGGCCGAGACGAACCCGACACCGGGGTCGGCCAGCACGCCCACCAGCCCTCCGGACTCCAGCCGGCGGGACAGCGCACTCGCCCGGCCCGCCAGCGAGCCGTAGGAGACCCACTCCCCGCCGTCGGCCACCGCGGGCGCGTCCGGTGAGGCCAGCGCGAACTCGCACACCCGCGCCACGACATCGGCACCGACCGGCCCGGTCGCACCGATGCCGGACGCCAGCAGCTCCCCCAGTTCGTCCGCCGACACGACGTCGACCCCGCCCAGCACCGCCGACGAGCCGGCCTCGGCGAGCCGGCCGACGAACCCGGCCAGCCGCTCCAGGTGGGCGGCGACGCCCTCGGCGTCGTAGAGGTCGGGGTTGCCGTTCAGGTGGATTTCGATGATGTCTTCGGTGACGTCGAGCACGGTCAGCGAAAGGTCGTTGGTGATGCCGGTCGACAGGTTCATCACGCGCGTGTGGCAGTCGCCGAGGCGCAGGCCGGGCTCGGGCGGGAGCACGTTGACGAACGGGCCGCCGAACGGGCGGCGCTCGTCGCTGCGCACGCCGATGTCCCGGCGGATCTGGTTGACGTGGTAGCGCTGGTGCTTGAGGGTCGCGGCCAGCTCGCTCGAGGCCTGGCCCAGCAGGGCGGCGATCGTCATCTGCGGCTCGACGACCATCCGCAGCGGCAGGTAGTTGGCGACCATGCCCGGGGTCGCCCGCGAGCGCACGCCCGCGCGCGCCGCGACCGGGACGGTCAGCAGCAGGTCCTTGATGCCCGAAAGCCGTTGCGTGTAAGCCGCCATCGCGGCGATGAAGAACGTCGGCAGCGTCACCTTCGCGCTCGCGGCCGCCTCGCGCACGGCCTTCGCCGTCTCCGGGGGCAGCACCATGGTGCGCCGCAGGAAGCCGCGCGCCGGCGCCGGTTCCTTGCCGGACAGGCTGACCAGGTCGGGCGTGGTGTCGAAGTGGCGTCCCCAGAACGCCTTGTCCCGCAACCGGTGCGGGGAGTCCTGGTAGGCGAGGTCGGCGTCGAGCAGCAGCCGGAACGGCGGCAGCGCGGTGGGCCCGGGGTCCTCCCCGGCCAGCAGCGCGTTGTAGAGCTCGCCCAGCCGGCGGTGGCAGATCGCCGCGCTGAAGCCGTCGCCGATGAGGTGGTGGGTGGTGAGATACCAGAAGTGCCGCTGCGCGCCGACCTTGATCAGGGCGCCGCGGAAGAGCGGGAAGTCCTCCAGCGAGAACGGGTGCCGCATGTCTTCGTGCATCCACTCGAGCGCGGCTCTCTCCGGGTCGGCTTCCCCGGTCACGTCCGGGTACCGGATCGGCAGCTCGGTCAGCGGCTCGATGAGCTGCCGCGGTTCGCCCTCGACCTCGACGAACCGGGCCCGGAAGCACTCGGCTTCGTCGGCCAGCGCCCGCAAGGCCGCCTGGAACACCCCGACGTCCAGCGGGCCGGTGATGTCCAGGTAGTCCGCCATCGCGTAGGCGAGGCCGCCGCCGGACAGCTGTTCGTCGTACCAGACGTCGGTCTGTGCGGTGGACAGGGGCAGGAATGCGTCGACCGCGGTCATCAGGGCACCTCGAAGAGTGTTTTGGCGTAACGGGAATCGTGTTCGGCACCGTCGAGCAGCGCTTCGGGGCCGTAGTTGTCCTTGACCCACTGGTCCTGGTAGATCGTGTCCAGGTAGCGGTCGCCGAGGTCGGGCGAGATCACCACCGCCGTGGGCTCGGCGCCGCCCGCGTCGTTGTCCGCCAGCCAGCCGAGCGCGCCGGCCAGCACCATGCCGGAGCCGCCCCCGAGCAGGAAGCCGCGCTGCGCGAGCCGGCGGCACTCGCGGATCGCCGCCGCTTCGTCGACCCGCACCAGATCGTCCACGAGGGACATGTCGATGACCGGGAACCGCACGCTGGTGCGCAGGGCCGTGCTGCGCCGGGCGGCCCGCGGCCCGGGGCCGACGCACTCGACGGCGACGATCCGCACCTGCGGCCGGACCTGGCGCAGGTAGCGGGCGCACCCGGTGAGGGTGCCGGCCGAGCCGACGCCGACGAAGAGCACGTCCAGATCCGGCACCGTGCGCAGGATGTCCGGGCCGGTCGAGCGGAAGTGGGCCATCCAGTTGCCCGCGTTGACGTACTGGTCCAGCCAGGTGTAGCCGTCGTTCTCCGCGCACAGCCGGCGGACGAGCCGCAGGCCCGCGGCCGGGTCCGGGGCGACCAGCACCTCGGTGCCGAGGTTCTGCATCAGCTGCCGCGTGAGCAGCGTGCTGCGCGGGTCGGTGACGCAGACGAACCGGTACCCGCGGCTGGCCGCGACCAGGCTCAGCGCCACGCCGAGGTTGCCCGACGACGTTTCGACGATGGTCGAGCCGGGGCGCAGCACGCCCGCGCGCTCGGCCAGCGTCACCATTTCCAGCGCCGGCTTGAGCTTGCTCGAGCGCGCGAAGTTGAAGCCTTCGCACTTCATCAGGACCCGCCGGTCCACGATGTGGTGGAGGTCGACGTACAGGTCCGTGACGTCGAACTCCTCCGGCCTCGTGATCACCTGCACGACGAACCTCCGCTGGACGATTTCCCGGCGTGCGCGGGAAAGGGGTCGCCCCGGCCGACCTTGCCGGCGACCAGGCCCTGGAAGACGGTGAGCTTCTGGATGTTGCCGGCGCCCTCCATGAATTCGACGCCGCGCGCGTCCCGGACCAGCTTGTCCAGCGCCGGGTGCTCCCAGCGGGCTCGCGGCCCGAAGAAGCCGCACGCTTCGAGCGTGGCCTCCTCGGCCAGCCGGCACGCTTCGGCCTTGGCCGCCGAGGCGAGGTGGCCGCGGGAGCCGTCGGCGTCGACCTCGATCGCGGACAGCTGCACGAGGTGGCGCACACCCTCGATGCGGCGGCCCAGCCGGTCGAGCCGGTCGCGGCCGGCGTGGTCGAGCGGGCCGCGTCCGGCCAGCACGTAGTCGTGGGCGGCCGCGGCGATGCCGACCGCGATCGCGGCCACGCCCGGCCGCAGCCGGTTGAAGGTCTGCACGCACGCCCACATGCCCCGCCGGGCGGGCGAGCGGTCGCGGCCGAGCACCCGCTCGGCGGGCACGGCGACGTCTTCCAGCGTCAGCTCGCAGATCCGCGCGGCGCGCAGCCCCAGCGACTCGATCGGCTCGGCGTGGAACCCCGGGTCCGCCGTGTCCACCAGGACCGCGGTGACGCCCAGCGGGCCGGGCCCGGTGCGGGCGAACACGACCCCGAGCGCGGCGCGGGCGGCGTTGCCGACGTACTTCTTGCGGCCGTCGAGCCGGTGCGGACCGCCGTCCCGCGACGTCTTCAGCGCCGTCTCCAGCGCGGTGGCGTCGGAGCCGCGATCCGGCTCGGTCAGCGCGAAGAACGTCCACGTGGGACGTTCGAGGAGCCGGCCGTAGAACCACTCCTTCTGCTCCCGGTCGGCCAGCACGTCGACGAGCACGCCGGACATCGACGCGCCGGGGCTGGCCAGCATCAGGCCGGCGTCGCCGCGGGCGAGTTCTTCGAGCACCACCGTCCGCTCGATCGCCGTCATGCCGTGGAAGCGGTGCGCGCCGAGGGACAGGCCCGCGCCCCCGAACTCCCCGGGGACGAGCATGGTGGCGAGGCAGCGGACGCCGGCCAGGTCGAGGTGCGCGCCGACGCCGTCGGGGTCGGTGTCGAGGCCGGCCCCGGCGACGCGGAACTCCGCGCCCCACTCCCGGGCCGCGTCCCGCAGCGTCACGAGCCGGTCGTCCAGCACGGTCGCGCTCACGCCACCGCCTCCGGGGTGTAGGCCCCCGCGAGCAGCTCGGAGACGTCGGCGACCTCGCCCGCACCGCCGCGGACGAACCCGGCCGCGCCGAGCAGGCGCAGCAGGACGCGGTCGGTGTCGGTGAGCCGCCGGTGCAGGTAGGCCAGTGCGTCCGGCGCCGGGCCGGCGTCGTGCGCGGTCAGGAACGCGCGCACTTCGAGCTGCCCGGTCAGCGCCTCGGCCACGGCGCCCTGGACCATCTGGCGGCGCAGCAGGGTGGTGTCGCCGCTGCGCCGCCCGCCCAGATAAGCGAGCCCGGCGTCGAGCAGGGCACCGGACAGGCCCAGCCGCAGCCACACCGCCCCGGTCGCCAGGACCGGGTCGAGGTGGCCGGCGGGCCGGTGCGTCCGCACGAGGACGACCGGGCCGCCCGGCAGCTGCGCCGTCCGGACCACGAGCACGTCGCCGGCCACCGGCCCGGCCGGCAGGACCGCGGCACCGCCGGCACCGAAGACCGGCGCCCCGGCCGGCAGCACCGCGTGCAGCGCCGCCAGCGCCGGGGCCATCCCTTCCGCACGGGCGGTGTCGTGGCACCGCAGCCAGGTCGCCGTGATCGGCGGCGAGATCGTGGTCATCGCTCAGGCGGCCATTTCTGCCGAGACGAACCGGGCCAGCGACCCGACCGACTCGAAGTGGCTCATTTCCAGGTTCTCGGCGTCGAATTCGATGCCCAGCGCCTCTTCCAGCTGCATCAGCAGTTCCAGCACGCCGGTGGAGTCGAGCCCGGCGTCCGCGAGCCGGGTCTCCGGGCCGAGGTCGGTGACCTCCGCCTCCAGCACGGACTCCAGTGCGGCGCAGATGCCCGCGACCACGCGGTCGTCCAGGACCTCCGTCGGTTCAGCCACGGTTTCCGTCACTTCGCTCACCATTCCCTTCATGAAGACAGCAGCAATTACCCCACGGGCCCGGAACCGGGCCTCGAGTTCTTTTTTTCTCCGGTTTCGCGTGTGTCGCGCGCTCAGCCCGCCACGACCCGGTCGAGCGGGGCGAGGCCGCGCGCCGCCCGCCGCCGCAGGCCCCGGGAGGTGCGCAGCGGGTCCCAGCCGGGCTCGCGTTCCGGGAGCAGTTCGGGATTCCCCAGCACCCCGGCGGCGCCGTCCGCGAGGACCGGCCGGCCGAGGATCGTCGACGCGCACAGCGCGCCCCCGGTCGCGACCCCCACGATTCCGCCACCGTGCAAGATGCTCTGACCCGTGAGGTAGAGACCGTCGACCCCCGAATCGATATCGGGCCGTTGCCCGACCCGGCCCCAGGTGTGCAGGCCGTACGCGCTGCCCCCGGTCGAAAGCGTGTAGCGCTCCTGGGTCAGCGGCGTCGACGTTTCGACGTGCACGAGGTGCTCGCGGAACGGCCCGATCGCGGCCTCGGCCAGGTCCAGCATCTGCTCGGTCAGCCGGTCCTTCGCGCCCAGGTAGCCGGGTTCGCGCCGGTAGCGGGCCCCGCGTGCCGGCCCGTCCGTGAGGCCCCAGTGCGCGTAGCCCGGCGGGCAGGCCGTCATGATCTGGAAGTTCATGTGCCCCGGCGGGCACGCCGAGCCGGGCACCGGGTCCTTGAGGGAAGCGAAGGACAGGAACGCGAACGGCAGCTCGTCGAGCCGGCCCGCCTCCACCTCGGCGTAGGCCGCGTCGACGTCTTCGTTGGGCCAGTACCAGATGTTCGCGCTGGGCAACGGCAGTTCCCGGTCGAGCGCGACGTAGCAGACGGCCAGCGGCAGGCGCATCGTCGCCGTCTCCGCGCGGGCGACCACAGGGCCGGGCAGGTTTTCCCGGCCGTCGCACAGTTCCAGCACGGTCCGGCGGTAGTCCGCATTGGACACGACCACCGGCGCGCGGTGGACCGTGCCGTCGGTCAGCCGGACGCCGGCCGCCTTGCCGCCCTCGATCAGGATCCGGTCGACGCGCGTGCGGGTGAGCAGCGTGCCGCCGTGCGACTCCAGCAGCTCGACGAAGGACGCGGCGATCACCTGCCCGCCACCCTCCGGGTAGTAGGCACCGCGCAGGTAGTCGTCGAGCATCATCGTGTGCGCGACGACGAGCGTGCCGGCCGGCGCGGACCCGTAGTTCCCGGACTGGGCGGCCAGGATCGTGCGCGCCCGGGCCGAAAGCCCGCAGTGGTCGAACAACTGCGCCAGCGTCCGGCGGCTCCAGCGCACCATCACGGCCGGCACCTTCGCCGCCGGGCCCGCCGCGAAGGCGGACTGGCGGCAGGCCTGCGCGACCGCCGCGCACACCTCGATGTAGCGGGTGATGCCGTCGGCCTCCGCGGGCAGCGCGGCCCGCAGCCGGTCGGCGTAGCGGTCCCACCCGGTCGGCACGTCCACGGTGACGCTCGGCAGGACGATCCGGTCGAACCCGTCGGGGTCCATGGGGTGGAAGCGCACCCGGTCGCCGAGGCCGAGGCCCGAGAGGACCCTCGGCAGCAGGCCGTCCGGCCCGCAATCACCGAGGTAGTGCACCCCCACGTCGAACTGGTAGGCGCGCCGCCGGCGGAACACGTGGCTGTTGCCGCCCGCGACGTCGTGCTGTTCGAGCACGAGCACGCGCATCCCGCTCGCCACCAGGTAGCCGGCGCACACGAGGCCGCCGATCCCGGAGCCGACCACGATGGCGTCCCAGCGCTCGGCGGCCTTCTCTTCTGTGTCCACGCCCGCGACGTTATGCCGGGGCGGTGACCTCGGGCTGACCGCGCGCTGACCAATCTGGGGGAGAGTTCGTCAGCGCCGCGCTGGGGGCTCCGGCCGGCCCGAGGTCACCTATTCAGGGGCGAGCGTCGAAGGCGACGGCCTCGTGCGCAACGTGAACCACGTCGGCGCACAGGTGGCCACCACCGTCAGCACGACGGCCAGCCCGAGTATCAGAAGATATATCCACAAAGGACCGGACGGGAAGAGGCTGTCCGAAACGGCCGCGCTGAAGGGCACCAGCATCGACGCCGCGACCAGCGTGCCGAGGAAGACACCGATGGCGGCCACGACGCCCGCTTCCACGGCCATCATGCGCATCACCTGCCCCCGCGTCGACCCGATGAGCCGCTGCAGCCCGAACTCCCGCCGCCGGTCCGCCGTGGCCATCACCAGCGTGTTCACCATGGAAATCGCGGCGTACACGAGCAGCAGCCCGACGATCAGGTAGTTGACCCAGGCGTTGGCCTGCACCTCCGCCAGGAAGGCCTTGGTCAGCGCCTCCCGGCCGGCCACCTGCACGCCGTCCACGTCCCCGACCCGGCCGCGCAGCGACGTGAGCAGATCGCCTTCCGCCGTCCCGGGCTGCGCCATGACGAGGATCCGGTCGGCCGCACCCGCGGCCGTGTGCGGCGCCAGCGTGTCGGCCGGCATCAGCGCCGACGCCGAGGCCGCGGTGGTCCGCAGCGTCGCGACGACGTCCAGGGTGACCTGGGAGCCGTCGCCCAGCCGCATGGCGACCTTGGCCCCCACGCCGACCCCCAGCCGTTGCGCGAGATCGGCGGGCAGGGCGATCGTGTTGCCGCGCAGGGCGTCGAGCTGCCCGCTCGCGACGATGCTCCCCCACGCCTTCGCCACGCCGGCCGCGGTGACGCCGGTGAGGTCCACGCCGTCCTCGTCCTGCGTCGCGTCCGACGGCTTTTCGTTGTACCCCTTGCTCGTCACGAACGCCGTGGCCCCGGCCACCCCGGGCGCCTGCTGCACCTTGGCGACCAGATCCGGCGGCAGGTCGCCGGTCGCGGACGTCACGACGGCGTCGGCGAGCAGCGAGTCGGAGTACTGCTTCTCCGCGACCGCGACCTCCGTGGTCTGGAAGTACAGCATGAAGATCGCCAGGCCGGTGGCGAGCATGATGGGCGTGACCGCCCCCGCCATCGGCATCCAGCGGGCCCGCGCGTTCAGCGAGGCGAGGTAGCCGGGCAGGCCACCGAACGCGCGGATCGGCCGGCGCAGCACCCCGACCAGCAGCTTGGTGAGCCCCGGGGCGAACAGCGCGACGGCGGTCGCCACCAGCGTGACGGCCGGGCCGGCCGTGCTCGCCGCGAGCGGGCCGTCGACGACGGTGATCGTCAGGTAGGCCAGCGCCACCGCGCCGATCAGGCTCGACACCCCGAGCCACAGCCGCGTCGGGGTCAGCCAGCGCGTGGGGATCGCCGTTTCCCGCATCGCTTCGACGGGTCGCGTGCGGCCCGCGTACCGGGCGGCGACGAACGCGGCACCCCACGCCGAGCTCAGGCCCACGATCGCCGCGGCGACGACCGGGTAGAAACCCTGCTCGAACTTGAGGACCGGCTGGATCACGCCGAACCCGGTCAGCCGGCCGAAGAGCCAGTTGCCGAGCAGCACGCCCGGGAAGATGGCCAGCGCGGTCCCCAGCGCCCCGATGATCATCGCTTCGCCGGTGATCATCCGGCTGAGCTGACGCGGGGTCGCGCCGATCGCCCGCAGCATGGCCACCTCACGGCGGCGCTGCTGCACCGAGAGCGTGAGGGTGCTCGCGACGACGAACATGGCGACCTGCGCCGCGAGGCCGCCGAACACGGCCGCGAGGATGATCAGCAGCTCGCCGTCACCGGCGGCCTTGGCGAACTCCGCGGACCCGCGGGCGTCGCCGGTCAGCGTCACCGCGCGCTGGTCCCGCACCGCGGTGGCGATCTGCGCGTTGACGGCGGCGACGTCGGCACCGGGCGCGAGCTGGACGCCGAACGCGTCGACCTGCCCGGCCGCGGACTGCAGCCCGGCGGCCTCGGCGGGCGAGAAGAACACCGCGTCGGCGGCCATCCGCCGGCCGGCGTCGGCGATGCCGGTGACCTGGTAGGAGTGCACGCCCCCGCGGACGGCGATGTCGGTCTTGGCACCGGCGTGCGCCCCGATCCGGGCGGCGGTGGCGGAATCGAGCACGACTTCGCCCTCGCGGGCCGGGGCCGCCCCCTCGGTCAGCCGGTAGGGCGCCAGCTCCGCGGAAACCCAGCTGTGGCCGGCCTGGGTGCCGGGGACCGACGGACCGCCCTGGCCGCCGAGCACCTCGGCGTGGAAGGAGACGTCGGGGACCACGTGCGCTACGCCGGGCACGCCGCTGATCGTGCTCGCGAGGCCCGCGCCGAGCCGGACGCGCTCGGACAGCGTGGCGGTCTCGTGGTCGGCGTCCTCACCGTGACCGACCGTGGGCAGGTCGTAGTGCTGGTTGCCGGCGACGACGATCGGCGCGGCGGCCAGGCGCTGCGGCGGGATCACGGTCCGGATGCCGGTCTCCATGAGCCCGCCGCAGGCGAGCATCACGGCGGTGCCGACGAACACCGAGACGAGGGTGGCGATGAAGCCACCGGTGCGGTAGCGCAGGGTGCGTACGACGAGGGTCAGCATCAGCGCGTCAGCTCGCTCAGCCAGGGGCCTTCCTGCGGCCGCTGCTCGGTGCGGGCGACGAGGTTGGTCATCCGCCGCGCCACCTCTTCGGGGTTCGGCTGCCGCAGCTCGTCGACGACGCGGCCGTCGGCGAGGAACAGCACGCGGTCGGCGTAGGAGGCGGCCACCGGGTCGTGGGTGACCATCACGATGGTCTGCCGGGACACGCTCTTCGCCTCCCGCAGCAGGGAAAGCACCTCCTGGGCCGACCGCGTGTCCAGCGCGCCGGTCGGCTCGTCGGCGAAGATGACCTCGGGGTGGGTGACGAGGGCGCGGGCGATCGCCACCCGCTGCTGCTGGCCGCCGGAGAGTTCCGCGGGCCGGTGGTGGCGCCGCTGGCCGAGCCCGACCTGTTCGATGACGCGGCGCACGAGAGCCGGGTCGGCGCGCCGACCCGCCAGCCGCAGGGGCAGCGTCACGTTCTGCTCGACGTCGAGCGCGGGCAGCAGGTTGAACGCCTGGAACACGAACCCGATCCGGTCGCGCCGCAACCGGGTCAGCTCGACCTCGCGCATCACGCTGAGGTCCGTGCCGCCCAGCACGACCGAGCCGGACGTCGGCTTGTCCAGGCCGGCCGCGCAGTGCAGCAGCGTGCTCTTGCCCGAACCCGACGGTCCCATCACCGCGGTGAACGTGCCGGCGGCGAAGCCCGCCGTCACGTTGTCGAGGGCCAGTACCTGCGCCCCGTTCTTGCCGTACGCCTTGCGTACGGACAGCAGCCGCACGACTTCGACCGTGTCGTCTTGGTGGTACATCTGCGGCTCCCCTGCGCGGCTTCGCGTTCGTTCGTTCGTTACCGCGACCACGTTACGAAGGTGCGGGCCGGTTTCCGAGGGTGCTAGGGAGCGGAAGTTTGCGGGGGTTAGCACTACCGCGGAAAGCGGCTCGGCCTGCGCATAATGGGCGCCATGACTAGCGGAAGCCCGGTCGCCACGATGACGCGGTCGCTGCTGCGCGACGGCGGGCTCGCCACCCTGCGCGGCGGCGCGCTCGCCGTGGTCGCGGTGACCGAACTCGTGATGTTCGTCGTCGTGGTCACCGCCGGCTCGCTGATCGGCGTGGGCGTGGGACTGTTCATGCTGCCTCCGGCCGTGCTGCTGATGCGCGCCCTGACCGACCGCGTGCGCGCGGCGGCCGACGCGTGGTCCGGCGTGCGGATCGCCTCGCCCTACCTGCCGGAGCCGGCCGGGAGCACGGCGCTGCGCCGCTGCCACCACCTGCTCGGCGACCGCGCGAACTGGCGCGACGCGCTGTGGCTGGTGGTGGACAGCTCCCTCGGCATCCTGCTGACGCTCACCCCGCTCCTCCTGATCGTGCACGGCCTCCGCGGGCTCGCGATGCCGTTCCTGGTCGGCACCGACGCGGCCGACTGGCTCGGCAGCTGGTACGTGGTGCTCCCGGTGGACGACCCGACGACGGCCTGGTTCGCCGCCATCCTCGGCCTGGCGCACTTCCCGCTCGCGCTGTGGAGCGCACCGCACCTGCTGAAGCTGCACGCGCGGCTCGCGGCCACGCTGCTGGCACCCACCGAGGTGACCCGGCTGACGAACCGCGTGCAGCACCTGGCGGAAAGCCGCGACGACGCCGTGGGGTCCCAGGCGACCGAGCTGCGCCGCATCGAGCGCGACCTGCACGACGGCGCGCAGACCCACCTCGTCGCGATGGGGATGACGCTCGACGCCGCGATGCGCGTGCTCGACTCCCACCCCGAAGCGGCCCGGTCCTTGATGGACGAGGCGAAGAACAGCTCGGCCAAGGCGTTGCAGCAGCTGCGCGACCTCGTCCGGGGCATCCAGCCGCCGGTGCTGGTGGACCGCGGCATCGCGGACGCGATCCGCACCCTGGCCATCGAAAACCCGCTGCGCATCGAGACGACGATCGACCTGCCCGGCCGGCCGTCGCTGGCGGTCGAGACCGCCGCGTACTTCTCGGTGTCCGAACTGCTGAACAACGCGATGAAGCACTCCGGGGCGCAGAGCGGCGCGATCCACGTCCACTACGAGTTCGGCCGGCTGGTGATCAACGTCAGCGACAACGGCGGCGGCGGCGCGAACACCGAAGGCGGCACGGGACTGCGCGGCATCGAGAAGCGGCTCGCCCCGCTCGACGGCTTCATCACGATCCTCAGCCCGCTCGGCGGCCCGACCATGGTGACGATCGAAATCCCGTGCGGCTTGGAGCCCTGAAGCCGTCAGTGCTTCAGGTAGGCCAGCACCGCCAGCACCCGCCGGTTGGCGTCCTCGGACTGCGGCAGGTTCAGCTTGGCGAGGATGTTGTTGATGTGCTTGGAAACGGCCTTCTCGGAGATGACCAGCTCGCCCGCGATGTTGCTGTTGGACCGCCCTTCGGCCATCAGCTTGAGGACTTCGCGCTCCCGGGCGGTCAGCCGCTCCAGGCGGTCGTCGCGGGTGTTGTGCGTCAGCAGCCGGGTCACGACGTCCGGGTCCATCACCGTGCCTCCGAGAGCGACCTGGCGGACGGCGTCCACGAACTGGTCGCCGTGGAACACCCGGTCCTTGAGCAGGTAGCCGACCGAGCCCTCGCCGTCCGCGAGGAGTTCGTCGGCGTACAGCCGTTCCACGTACTGCGAAAGGACGAGCACCGGGAAGCCCGAGATCCGGCGGCGCGCTTCGATCGCGGCGCGCAGGCCTTCGTCGGTGAACGACGGCGGCAGCCGGATGTCGACGATCGCGATGTCCGGCCGCTCGCGCAGCATCGCTTCCAGCAGGTCCGGCCCGTTGTCCACCGCCGCGCTGACCTCGAATTCGTGCGCCTCGAGCAGCCGCACCAGACCGTCCCTGAGCAGGAACTGGTCTTCCCCGATGACCACGCGCACTTTGTCCGTCCCCCGCTTCGAGCCCGACCACGACGACCCTCATCATAGGGGCCGCGTCAGTCGGACCCGGCCACCACGCAGATCCCCAGCGCACCGCGGCGCGGGTCGTAGTCGGCCAGCAGCACCGGACCGGCGGCCGGGGCGGCGGCGAGCGGCGCCCAGAGCCCGGTGCACGGGAACTCGGGCGGCGCGACGATCGCGCCCGGCCAAGCACCCGCCGCCCGGGCGAGCCCGCTGCCGATGACGACCGTTTCCGCCGGCTCGAACTCCGGCAGGGCGTCCGGCGCCACTTCGGGTTCGTAACCGACGCGGACCGTCCGGCGCCCGCCCGTCTCGAACAGCAGGGCCGTGGCGGCGTCGCCGATCCGGTCCGGCACGTCGTACGGCGTGACGCCCTGGTCCATGATCAGGACCAGGACACGCCGGTAGTCGTGGCGCCGAGCGTAGGAACCGGCGATGCGCAGCGCGGTGAACGGGGCCAGGCTTCCCTGCCCCGAAACGGAAAACACCAGCGGGTGGCCGGGGAGCACGGCGGTGAGGTTCACCGGCGCCGACAGCCGCGGGTCGAACTCCGGCGCCGCGTGCGCGACGATCGCGAGGTCGATCCGCCCGCCGGACAGCTGCCCGGCGAGCAGTTCGCGGGCCATCGCGAGGAAGGGGTTGCCGCGCGCCCGCGTCACCCGGCCGGCCCGGAAGCCGATGTCGTGCCCGCGGCTGAGGTCGGCGAAGTACCGGTGCAGCTCGGGAACGTCGATTTCGCGCTCGCCGGGTGCGAATTCACGCCGGGCCGCCAGCGCCAGGCGCAGCGGAAACGGCTGCAGGCCCGGCGATGGCGCGGCGGACAGGGTGGTCGTGGACGCGCGGTACATCGCCTAGCGCTCCGCGCCCACGGCGACCGGCGGCGCGAACTCGTGCAGGTGCTGGCGGCGCAGCAGGTCCGCGGGCTCGTCCCGCTCGCTGACGAGGTAGTGGCGTCCACCGTGGACGATGACTTCGGCCGGGTAGCCGTGGCTGAGGAAGAGCACCGGCGACGCCGTCGGGCCGTAGGCTCCCGACCGCGTGACGCCGATCAGGTCGCCCGGGCGGACCGGCGGCAGCGCGGCCTTCTTGGCGAGCACGTCGTTGGGCGTGCACAGCGGGCCGGTCACCTGCCAGGTTTCGGTGGCCGGTTCGCCGATGCGGTTGAGCAGCCGGATCGGGAAGTCGCGCTTGACGTAGGACCCGATGCCGACGGCGGCCATGTGGTGGTTCGTGCCACCGTCGGCGACGGCGAAGTTCTGCCCCAGCGAGGTCTTGGTGTAGCGGACGCGGACGACGTAGGTCCCGGAGGTGGCGGTCAGGTACCGGCCGAGCTCCATGACCAGCCGCGTCGCCGGGTGCCGCTGCGCGAACTCGTCGATCACCGGGTTGAGCATCGAGGCGAGCAGATCGCGGTCGAGGTCCTTCTCACCGTCGAAGTACGCGACCCCGAGGCCGCCGCCGACGTCGACCATGTCCAGCGGGAACCCGAGCTGCCGCGAAACGCGTTCGGCGAGCTCGAAGATCCGCCGCGTGTTTTCGACGATCGGCTCCTCGTCCAGGATCCGCGTTCCCATGTAGACCTGCACGCCCATCAGCCGCAGGTTCGGGTGCCGGTCGACGAGGTCGGTGGCGGCGAGCAGCTGTTCTTCGTCGATGCCGAACTGGCGCGGCTTGCCGCCCATGGTGAGGCCCGAGCCCTTGACCGCGAAGCTGGGGTTCACGCGCAGGGTGACCCGCGCTTCGATCCCGCGTTCGCGCGCGAGCCCGTCGAGGACCGCCAGCTCGCCGAACGATTCGCAGACCACGGTGTAGACGCCTTCGTCCAGGCAGGCGGCCAGTTCCGCGGCGCTCTTGCCGGGGCCGAGGAAGATGATGTCCTCGCCGGCGACCCCGGCCCGGCGCGCGGTGATCAGTTCGGCCATCGACGACACTTCGGCCCGGGCACCGTGGGCGTGCAGCAGCGCGCACACCGAGATGTTCGGGTTGGACTTCAGCGAATAGAAGATCTCCAGCCGCGGGTGCAGCTGCTCGCGAAGACCCAGCAGCCGGCCGCCCAGTTCGTCACCGTCGTAGACGAAGAGCGGGGTGCCGTAACGCTCCGCGAGTTCGGCGATGCCGACGCCCGAGACCTCGAATTCGACACTCATTGCAGTGCTCCTCATTTCCGGAAGACCATGGCGGAGAACGTCGACCCCAGGCCGACGGAAATCATCAGGTAGCAGGCGCCGGGCGCGATCAGCCCGAGGCCGTTCGCGGCGTGGTAGTTGAGAAAGGGGTCGGCGCAGAAGCAGTGCCCGGTCGTCCCGACGTTCTGCAGGAAGATCTTCGAGCGCGGGATGCCCAGCGCCGCGCTCGCGCGGACCCAGGAGATCTTGTTGACGTTGTGCGGCAGGACCAGGTCGATGTCGTCGACGGTCAGCCCGGCGGCCGCGACGGCTTCGAGCGCGATGTCGGCGACCGTGCCGGGGTAGATCTGCCGGAACTCGGCGGCCTGGTCGTCGTCGAGGATCACTTCGCCACCCGGGCCGCCCAGCGTGGTGGTGGCGTAGCCGATCAGGGTGTCCTGGTCCTCGCCCGGCCCGACGAGCACCGCGGCGGTGGCCTCCCCCATGATCGCGGTATCGGGGATGACCTGCGCGGAGTGGGTGAACGCCTTTTCGCCGGTGAGGATCAGGGCGAGCGCGTCGGGATCACCGTCGGCGGCCAGCAGCGTGCCGCACAGGTCGACGGCGAGCAGCCCGGAGGCGCAGGCGTGGTCGGTGAGGGTGAAGAGGGTGGCGTGGGTGAGCCCGAGCGCCTCCCGCACGTCGACCATGGGGTCGACGGGGTACGGGTTCGCGGCCGGCATCGTCTTGGCGCGCACGACGTACCGGACGCGCTCTTCCCGGCCCCGCAGGGAATCGAGCTTGCTGACCGCACCGAGGATCATGTCCGCTTCGGACTCGTCCGACCGGCAGACCTCGTCGAGGCCGTACATCCGCCGGAACCGGCGCAATTGCCCGGCCGAGAGGCCCAGCTCGTCCTGCAGCGATTCGATCGCCACGGTCGTGGGCACGTAAGTGGACACCGCCACCAGCGAAGTCATCGCACCGTCAACTCCCCTCGGGTCCGCCACCGGTTTCTCGGTCCGGCCCAGAATCGCGGCGTGCGCTGACGAGGCACTGACCAGCCGCTGACCCGGGGGTCAGGCACGGATTTTCCGGCGCGGCAACGGCAGTTCCGCCGGCGCTTCGGCTTCCGCCGCCGCATCACCCGGATCCCGCGCCGGCCTCACCGCCCGCTCAGGCAGCAGCCCGGCCTCGCCGCGGCGACCGGACCCGGCCGGCTCAGGCCGGCGGCTCCCCGAAAGCCTTGAGCAGCAACCGGTGCAACGTCTCCCGCTCCCCCGGGCTCAACCGGGCCAGCAGCTCACCGGTCACCGCGCTCGAAACCTCCTCGACCTTCCCCACCGTCACGCGGCCGCGCTCGGTGAGGGTGAGGACGTGCCGGCGGCGGTCCTCGGTGTCGCGCTTCCGCGACACCCAGCCCGCGGCCTCCAGCCGGTCGAGCACCTTCACCAGGTCGCTGCGGTCCAGGCCGAGCCGGTCCGCGACGCGCTGCTGCGACAGCGGACCGGACTCGCCGATGCAGACCAGGACGTAGTAGTCGCGCAGGGCGACCCCGTGGCCGGCCAGTGCCGTGTCGATCCGGCCGACGCCGCTGCGGTGCAGCTGGCCCATCACGTAGGTGGGCCAGCGCAGCAACGCGCGGGGCCGTTCGGACGAGGAAGCGGACATGCCGGCGAGCATAGGGCGGCCCACCGGTGGGCGTAATTGTAGGGTCAACCTACAGTATGGGTCATGAACGAACTTCCGATCGCGCTGGTCACCGGCGCGAGCCGCCCGGAGGGGCTCGGCTTCGCCGTCGCCCGCGAACTCGCCGTCCGCGGCCACCACGTCGTCCTCGCCGGCCGGAACCCCGACCGGACCCGCGCGCTGGCCCGGCAGCTCGCCGGCGAAGGGCACTCCGCCGGCGCGGTGCGCCTCGACGTCACCGCCCCGGCCGACGTCGCCGCGTGCGCGGAGTTCCTGCGCGGCCTCGCCGGCCGGCTCGACGTCCTGGTCAACAACGCCGCCGCCATGCCCGACTTCACCGCGACGTCCCTGCTCGGCGCCGACCTCACCGAGGCCCGCACCGCCTACAACGTCGACGTCCTCGGCAGCTGGGCGCTCGTGCAGGCCTGCCTGCCGCTGCTGCGGGCCGCCCCCGCCGCCCGGATCGTCAACGTCTCCAGCGGCGCCGCCGCGCAGATCGCCGCCGGAACCGGTCTCCGCGAGGGCGTCCGGTCCCCCGGCTATTCCCTGGCCAAGTACGCCCTCAACGCCTTCACCGCGACCCTCGCCGCCGAACTGCGCGAAACCGGCATCCTGGTCAACGCCGTCGACCCCGGCTCGGTCGCCACCCACCCCGAACGCGGCGACGACGCCGCCGACCGCTCCCCCGCGGAAGCGGCCCTCGACGTCGTCCACGCGGCGACCCTGCCGGCCGGCGGCCCCACCGGCGCGCTGCTCAGTGCCGGCGACCCAGCGCTTCGCGCTTGACGAACCCGATCACGCCGGTCGCGACGAACAGCACCGCGCCCACGATGACCAGCCAGAACAGGCTCTTGACGACGATGCCGAGCACGACCAGCACGGCCCAGATCACGAGCAGCCCGACGAGGATTCCCATGGCGATTCCCTTCTGAACGGTCAGGAGGGAAATACCCCGTGGCCGGGGTGTCTACTCCCGAACACGCACTTCCGGGGACCGGCCGACGGGCCACGTCGTCCGCGGACGCCGGCCGGCCCGAACCGGGGCGGCGATCAATGGGTTTCCGTGGCGTAGCCGCCGTCGATGGCGAGGGTGGCGCCGGTGATGTTGCCCGCCACCCGGTCGCTGGCCAGGAACGCGACCAGGTTCGCCACTTCCGCGGGCCGGGTGAACCGGCCGGTGACGGCGTGGGCCGCGGCTTCGTCCGCGACCGAGTCCGGGTTCGCGCCCGTGGTGGCGGCCAGGGTTTCGGCCACCCCGCCGGCGCCGAGCCACAGGTCCGTCGCGACCGGGCCCGGGTTGATCGCGTTGGCGCGGATGCCGCGCGGCCCGAACTCCTTCGACACCGACTTCGTGAAGTTGACCAGCGCCGCTTTCGCCGCGCTGTAGTCGATGACGCCGGGGTCCGGCAGGATCGCGTTGACGGAGGCGACCGTGACGATGCTGCCCCGGCCCGCGGTCACCATCGTCGGCAGCACCGCCCGCGTCGCCCGGACCGCGCTCAGCAGGTTCAGCGTCACCGAGCGCAGCCACTCGTCGTCGGTGACCAGCAGGAAGCCGTTCGGCCGCGGGGCGACGGCGCCGACGTTGTTGACCAGGACGTCGATGCGCCCGAACTCGGCCAGGGCCAGCTCGGCGAGCCGGCCCGGGCCGTCGGCGGTGCCGAGGTCGACGGCGAGGGCGTGCGCTTTCCCCGCCTGGACGAGGGCGTCCAGGTCCGGTCCCGGCACCCGCGCGCCGGCCACGACGTGGGCGCCTTCCGCGACGAGGGCTTCGGTGACGGCCAGGCCGATGCCGCGGCTGGCACCGGTGACGACGGCGACCGCGCCGGCCAAGCCGAGGTCCACGGGCTCAGACCCCCTGCTCGCGCAGCCAGCCGAGCACGGCGTCGGCGACCTCGCGCCAGCCGCTGTCGATGGTGAGCGAGTGTCCCCGGCCCTCGAACTGCTTCAGCTCGGTGACCGCGGTGGAATCCCGGTACTGCTTGAAGGTCGAGCGGGTGACGACGTCGGGGACGGTGTGGTCCGCCGTCCCGGAGATCAGCAGGAGCGGGCCGCGGTCCGCGCGGCCGGTGTCGACCGCGGCCTGGGAGTGCAGCACGAAGTTCGCGGCCGCCGCCTGGAACAGCGGCCGGGCCGGGGACGGGATCGTCCAGCGCCGGTACAGCGCCGACGATTCCTCGTCGGTCAGCGCGTTGCCGAAGCCGAACCGGAACTCCTTCTCGGTCAGCGACACCGACCGGTGGAGGTTCGCCGGGTTGCCCAGGGCCGGCAGGCCGGCCCGCAGCTGGGCCAGCGGCAGCGGAAGGACGCCTTTGATCTGGGCGGGGTCGATGGCGACGCCGGCGAGGCCGATCCCCTGCCCCAGCAGCTTTTCGGTGATCAGGCCACCGAAGGAGTGCCCGATGATCACCGGCGGGCGTTCGAGGCCGGCGATGATCGACGCGAAGTGGCCGGTGGCGTCGTCGATGCCGATGTCCGCGACGGCGTCCGGGTTTTCCCGGGCCAGTTCGACGGTTTCGGGCTCGTGCGGCCAGCCGGGCGCGACGGGCGCGTACCCGGCCGCCCGGAAGTGGTCGATCCAAGGGGTCCACGAGGTGGCGTGCAGCCACAGCCCGTGGATGAACACGACGGGGGTGCCCGGCTCGGCCATCGGATCCTCCAGTTCGCCCGGGTGGTCCCCGAAGCCAACCCGACGGGCGGCCGGGCGTCCAAGACCCGTTGTGCCCGGATCGATAGCCGCGGTGGCATCGTTGGCGCTCCCGACCCTTCGCGCGGAAGGCCCGCATGGACCTCGACCTCAGGCTGGTGCGGTACTTCGTCACCGTCGCCGACGAACTGCACTTCGGGCGGGCGGCGGCGAAGCTGTTCATCAGCCAGCCGACGCTGTCCAAGCAGATCCGCAAGCTCGAAACCGACGTCGGCGGCGCCCTGCTGGTCCGCGACAGCCGCCACGTGGCCCTGACCCCGCGCGGCGACCGGTTCCTGCACCTGGCCCGGCAGCTGCTGGCCACCGCGGACCAGATGCTGCGCGAACCGGCCCCGCACCACCTGCGGATCGCCCACATCTTCGAGCTGGACACGAGCCGGCTGGTGGCGGACGCGTTCCTCGCCGCCCACCCCGCCGTCCGGCTCGTCCAGAGCCAGATGGACAGCGCCCGCCAGCTCACGGCGCTGCTCGAGGACCACCTGGACGTGGCGATCATCCGCGTCACCGGGGCGATGAAGGCGGCCCACCCGGCGGGCTGGCGGCACCGGCTGCTGCGGCTGGAGCCGTTCCGCCTGGTCGGCCGCCCCGGCGACCCGCGCCGCGCGGCGGTGTCGGTGCACGAGCGGCCGATCGAGGTCTTCGCGGACGCACCCGGCACGGCGCTGTACAACGTGCACGGCCGGTACTTGAGTTCGCTGGAGCAGCACACGGGGCTGGCCCTGCGCTGGCTGGGCAACCCGGGCACGTTCGGCACGTGCCACGCGGCGCTCACCCGCGCGCCGGACAGCGCTTACCTGCTGGAGTTCGAGAGCTACGCCCGGCGGTACGAGGATCTCGGGATCCCGACGTCCCGGCCGCAGGAGCTGCAGCCGGTGTACCCGTGGTCGCTGGCCTGGCGGGAGGGCGAGCGGCCGGAGACGGTCCGGGGGTTCCTGGAAGTGGCCGAGGAGCTCGCGGCGCGGCTGCACTGGCTGCAGCCCGAGCGGGCGGACGGGGTGCCGCTTTGGGCGCCGCCGGAGGACCTCGCCGTCGCCACCGGGTGAGGGAGCTCGGCCGCGTCCTCGGCGGCCTGCTCGCCCAGAGCTTCGGTGGCCGCAGCCGGACGCCCGCCGTGCGGAGCTCGCCCTAGTCGTCGCCGGTGACGGCGGCCAGCCGCTCCTGCACCCGCGCGTGGCGGAACTGGTACACGCCCCCGGCCTGCCTGAGCACCCCGCGCCGGTGGGCGTCGTCGAGGAAGTGCATCAGGCGCCACGGCAAGCGGCCCGTTGCCGCCAGCCAGAGGTGGTGGACGAAGTAGTTGCCCCAGGCCCGGGTCACCAGGACCGTCAGGCCGATGCCCACCCCGAAACACACGCCGGCCACGATCGGGGTCACCGCGTTCGTCGCCGCCGGGAACACCTGGCCGCCCGCCAGCGCGGCCGCCACGCAGTAGCACGCCGCCGCCACGCCGCGGCCCATGAAGAACCCGAACGACGCGCCCGCCACCCCGGCCGCGATGGCCAGCGCCACGTCGAAACGGCCGCCCAGCACCGGGAGGAACCGGGTCTGCGCCGTGAACGCGAACGCCATCCCGTCGAACAGCCCCAACGACACCAGGAACGACACCGACAGCGCGATCGCGCCGGTCCGTTCGTTGCGCAGGATCGTCCCCGGGCTCGACACGCGGCTCGCGTCGACCGGTTTCGCCAGCCACACGTGCACCGCGAACACCAGGCCGAACACCAGCGCCAGGAAGACCACGAGGCCGGCCGCCAGCGACCAGCCCAGGCCGAGCAGGACACCCACCACGGCACCGATCGCGAAGCGGCCGGCGAACTTCCGGGCCGCGCCGGCGAACCGCAGCTCCGTGCGCAGCGGCTCCGGCGGCCGGCCGAAGCGGTGGGTCAAGCCGGCGGCGCCGCCGAACGCCAAGCCGTAGACCGCCGCCAGCACCGGTCCGTCGTCGACCCAGCCGGTGATCACGAAGAACACCGCGACCAGCACGCCGACCAGGACCGACCGGGTGCCGGCGGGCACCGCGCGGTACAGCTGCCACCAGGCCAGGTCGCGGCTGCGCGCGCGTTCGAGGTGCCGGGCCAGGAAACCGAGCCAGCGGGTGGCCTGCTCCGCGGTGTAGCGCCCGGACGGACTCGTCTTCGGGTTCCGCCCCGGTGACTGCGGCACCCGCGCGTAGGCGTTGGGGACGAAGGAGTCGAGCAGCTGCCCTTCGAGGGCCGCGGCGTCTTCGGTGGCGAGCAGTTCCGCGGGGTCGGCCGGCGGCCGGCCGTAGCCGATCCGCGCGAGGTCGACCATCAACGGCGTCCGCAGCACCCGGGCCAGGGCGGCGTCCGGATCGCGGCGCAGCCGGTCGGCGACGGGAAGCCAGCGGTCTTCGCCCTGCCGCGCGGACAGGTAGGTGATCGCCTCCTGCCGCACGACCGGTTCGAGCCGCACCACGGTGGCGGCGCCCAGCACCGTGCCGGACTCGCGCGTCGCCTGCTCGTACTCGGCGGACCGGCAGGTGAGCACCAGCGAGCGCCCCACGCCCATGGTCTGGTCCAGGGCGTCCAGCGCGGCGACGCGCAGGTCGGCCGGCATCTCGTCGAGGCCGTCGAGGACCGGGACGACGTGACCGCCGAGGACGAGCCGGGTCGGGGCGTCGGGCCCGTACTCGCGGGCGTTGAGCAGGGCCGGGTGGTTGTCGGCGAGCCGGGCGGCCAGCCACCGGTCGAGGTGCTCCCGCCGCGGGTCCCACGACGCCAGCGACAACAGGACCGGGACGGGGGCGTCCGGGGTGCGGGTGCGCAGCAGCTCCAGGGTCAGCATCAGGGCGAGCACCGACTTGCCCGAGCCCGGATCGCCCAGCACGACCAGCTGCCGCGCGGGCAACGCGGTGAACGTCGCCGCGATGTCGTCGAGGTCGCCGCGCAGCGCGGGCTTTCCGGGCCGGGCGACCGCCGACCAGCGCAGCCGGATCGGCTGTGGCCGGTGCAGCGATCGCAGCTCGGCTTCCGCGCGCCACTGCCACGTGACGGCTTCGGCCAGCTCGGTGACCGCCCGGTCGAACTGGTGCTGCGCCGGGGGTTCCGGCTCGGGATCTTCGGCGCCCGGCGTGGCCTCGGCGAGGATCTGCTCGTGGAGCCGCCGCAGGTCGGGATTCGGGTCGACGCCGAGTTCGTCGGCCAGCCGCCGGCGCAGGCCGTGGAACAGCGTCGATGCTTCGGCGTAGCGGCCTTCCTTCGCGAGCGCGCGCATCAGGAGCAGGTGGGACAGCTCGCGCGTCGGGTGCTCGCCGCAGAACTCCGTCAAGTCGCGGACGACTTCGCCCGTTTCGCCGAGCCGCAGCCGCCATTCGGCACAGAGTTCGACCGCGTCGGCGCGTTGTTCGTCGAGCAGCGCGGCCCGGCCGGCGAGCGTGGCCGTCCGCAGCCCGTCGAGCGCGGGACCGCGCCAGAGGGCGAGCGCGGTGCGGATTTCGTCGACGGCGTCGGCGAGCTTGGCCTGCCCGGCCAGTCCGCGGGCCACGGCGACGTGCCGGCGGAAGCGGAGGGAGTCGAGATCGTCGGCGTCGATCTGCAGGCGGTACCCGGGACCATCGGTGACGATCGCCCCGCCGAGCTCGCCGAGCCGGCCCCGCAGCGCGGAAACGCAGTTGCGCACCTGCTTCACGGCCGTCGCCGGTGGCTCGTCGTCCCAGAGCGCGTCGATCATGCGCTCCACCGGCACGACGGCGCCCGCGTTGAGCAGCAGCACGGCGAGCGCGCGCTGCTGCCGCGGGCTCGCCAGCGCGATTCGGCTCCCGTACGCCGTCACTTCCAGCGTTCCGAGAATCCGGAACCTCATCGCAACCCCCCCTGGTCGTCAAGGCCGGCCCGGCTTCGGAACGCGCAGGTGGAGCGGCGGAATGCCGGCGCGAGGACGAAACGAGGACGGCGTCCGGAACCCTAGGGGCACGGTGAACGAGGGGGAATGCCGGGGCGACCCGGTGGCGGGCGCGTCGTTGGGGGTCGCGCTCTCCACCGGGACCGCCGGGCCACGACAGCGACGAGTTCTTAGCCGTTTCTTAGCACCTCGCCTGGCCGCTGCTCCGCCCGCCTCGGACAATCGGCAGGGTGCTGATCGTGATCGCCGACGACGAGGACGCCGTGTGCGACTCCCTGTCGCGCACCCTGCGGTTCGAGGGCTATGCCGTCGAGATCGCCAAGGACGGCCAAGCCGCCCTCGAAGTCATCCGCGAACGGGAGCCTGACGGGGTCATCCTCGACGTCACCATGCCGGTGCTCGACGGCCTGGAAACCTGCCGGCGGCTGCGGGCCGCCGGGAACCTCGTGCCGGTGCTGATGCTGACCGCCCGCGGTGACGTCACCGCGCGGGTGGCGGGCCTGGACGCCGGCGCCGACGACTACCTCGCCAAGCCCTTCTCCCTGCAGGAGCTGCTCGCCCGCGTGCGGGCCCTGCTGCGGCGCGCGCGGTACGAAGCCGTTCCCGAGTCGCCGGCCGACCTGCGCTTCGACGACCTCGCGCTCAACCCGGCCACGCGGGAAGTCCTGCGCGCGGGCCGTCCGGTGCGGCTGACGCGGACCGAGTTCGCCATCCTCGAGCTCTTCCTGCGCCACCCGCGGCAGGTGCTGACCAGGTCCGTCCTGTTCGAACACGTCTGGGGGTTCGACTTCGGCAGCAGTTCCAACAGCCTCGACGTCTACCTCGGCTACCTGCGCAAAAAACTCGAAGCCGGCGGCGGCGGGCGGCTGCTGCACACCGTCCGCGGCGTCGGCTACGTCCTGCGCGAGGACCCGCTGTGAGGCTGCTGCGCGGCCTGGGACGGCGCAAACTCACCCTGCGCGCCCGGTCGCGGTCCTCTCCGCGCTCGGCGTCGCGCTCGCCGTCGTCGTGGTGTCCCTCGCGGGCTGGTGGCTGATGCACGGCCGGATGTACGAGAACCTGGACCACCAGCTGAACGCCGACAGCGCCGAAGCGGTGCAGGCCACGACCCC
Organism: Amycolatopsis sp. CA-126428; assembly: GCF_002904335.1. Taxonomy (GTDB): domain Bacteria; phylum Actinomycetota; class Actinomycetes; order Mycobacteriales; family Pseudonocardiaceae; genus Amycolatopsis. The sequence goes on from NZ_PPHF01000149.1 coordinate 109,824, forward strand.
CGAGGAAGCGCTGCGCACCCTGCGCAACACCGACCGGCTGCCGGGCACCTGGTCCGACGACGACCTGCCCACGGAAATCGAGCGGCTGATCCGGCTGGCCGGGTTGCCGCCGCCCGTCGTCGTCCGGTTCCTCGACACCCGCGGGCACGCCGTGTCCGCCAGCCCCGGAGCCGAATGGCTGGGTCCGGTGACTTCGCCCGCCGCCCGCGTCGCGATGAGCGGAACCGGCGAGGACCTCGACGACGCGGAGACAGGGGACGAGACGGTCTACCGCGTGCGCACCGCACCCCGGCCCGGCGGCGCGATCCAGGTGGCGAGCCGCGTCATCGGCATCGAAGGGACCCTCGACGACCTCCGGATCCTGCTCACCTGGATCGGGCTCGCCGGCGCCGCCCTCGCGGGCTTGGTCGGCTGGGGCGTCGCGCGGGCGGGCCTGCGGCCGGTCGACCGGCTCACCGGCGCCGTCGAGACGGTGGCCGAGACGCACGACCTGGACAGTTCGATCCCGGTGGCCGGGCACGACGAGATCGCCCGGCTCGCCACCGCGGTCAACCACCTGCTGACCGCGCTCGCCGCGTCGAAGGCCGCCCAGCGGCAGCTCGTCCAGGACGCCGCTCACGAGCTGCGGACCCCGCTGACCAGCCTGCGCACCAACGTCGAACTGCTCACCTACGCCGAGGAGCAGCTCGGCTCCGGCCGGACCCTCGCCCCGGACGACCGCGCCCGGCTGCTGCGGGATCTCGGCGTCCAGGCCGAAGAGCTGACCACCCTCACCACCGAGCTGGTCGAGCTGGCCGCGGAGAACACCGACCCCGAGCCGTTCGGGCCGCTCGACCTCGCCGACGTGGTCCACAGCGCCGTCATCCGCGCCCGCGCCCGCTGGCCGCAGGTCGTCTTCGCCGTCTCGGCCAGGCCCGCGAGCCTGACCGGTCAAGCGGGCGGGCTGTCCCGCGTCGTGCTGAACCTGCTCGACAACGCCGCGAAGTGGAGCCCGCCCGGCGGCACCGTCCGGGTCCGGCTGTCCACAACGGACGAACAGGCCGAGCTGACCGTCACCGACGAAGGGCCGGGCATCGACGAAGAGGATCGGCCGAAGGTCTTCGAGCGCTTCTACCGGGCCACCGCGGCTCGTTCGATGCCCGGGTCCGGGCTCGGGCTGGCCATCGTGGCGCAGATCGTCGGGACCCACGCGGGCAGTGTCGTGGCGGGCCCGGCCCCGGACGGCGGGGCCGAACTGCGCGTGCGGCTGCCGTCGGAGCGCGTTTCTTAATCACCTCGGCGGCGGTTCTTAAGGTTCTTTCATCCACGGACACGAAGTTCGAATCGTGTCCTCCGTCGAAACGATCCGTCCCGCTCCCGCGGCGCCGCGGCAAGGCCGCGGCGCCGGGCCGTGGGCCGCCGCCGCGATCGCGTGCTTCGGCCTGTCCGTGGTCACCGCCCTCGTCCTGCACGTCACCCAGGCCGCCGCGGTCGATCCGGTGCGGCAGGTGATCAGCGACTACGCCCTGTCCGCCGGCGCCGGCGGGTTCGCCGTCTGCGTGCTGACGCTGGCGGCCGGCACCGGCTTCCTGCTGGCCGGGCTGGCCAGGGCCGGGCTGCCGGTGACCCGGCCCGTCGTCGCACTGGCCGGCTGCTGGGGTGCCGGCCTGACCCTGTGCGCGTTCTTCCCGACCATCCCCACCGGCGCACCGATGACGCTCTCCGCCGAGGTCCACCGCTACGCGGGCCTGGTGCTGTTCGTCAGCTTGCCGGCCGCGGCCGGGCTCCTCGCCCGCGGCGCCGTGAACCACCCGGTGCACCACGGCCTCGCCGCCCGGCTGCAGCGGTCCACCGACTGGGCGTGGGCCGCCCTCACGGTTTTCCTGCTGAGCCAGCTGCCGGTGCTCCTCGCGCCGGCGCACGCCTTCGACGGCCCGCTGTTCCAAGGGCTCGCCGAACGGCTCGTGCTCGTCGTCTACCTCGTCCTGCTCGGCGAGCCGGCCCTCGCCGTCCTGCGTTCCGGGAGGAAATCATGCTGACCCTGGCCATCGGCCTCGCCGCCGCCGGCGCGTGCTGCTTCGCCGGCACCGTCCACTTGCAACACCGAGCCGTCCGCGGCGCGGCCACGGGCCCGACGCTGCGGCTGTCCGGGATCCGGGCGATCCTCCGCACGCCCGGCTGGTACGCCGGGATCGGGCTCGCCGGGCTGGGCGCCGCGCTGCACGTCCTCGCGCTCACCATGGCGCCACTCGCCGTGGTGCAGCCGATCGGCGTGCTCACCCTGGTGCTCACGGTCCTGCTCGCCCGCACCCCGCCCACCCGGACCGTCCTCGCCGCGCTGGCGATGAGCGTCGCCGGGCTGGCCGGTTTCGTCGCGCTGGCCGCCACCGCCACGAACGCCGCCCTGCCGGCCCCCGCCCTCGGAACCGCGCAGTGGGCGCTGCTCGCCGCCGCCGGACTGGCCGCGGCGGCCCGGTACGCCCGCGGCCGGGCCCGGTCCCTGCTGTCCGCGCTCGGCACGGCGGTGCTCTTCGGATTCACGTCGGCGCTGATCCGGGCGGCGGCCGTCGCGCCGCTCGCCGGCGGCCCGGCCGTCGCCGTGGTCGCCGAGGCGGTGGTGGCGACCCTCGCCGGGGCGTGGCTGCTGCACCAGGCCTACGCGAGCGGACCCGCCCCGATCGTGGCCGGCGCGACCACCGTCGCCGACCCGCTCAGCGCGGTCCTCATCGGCGTCTTCGCCTACGGGGAGCTGGCTCCGGGACAGCTCGCCGGACTGGCCGTGCCCGGGTTCGTCGCGGTGGCCGGGCTCGTGCTGCTCGCCCGCGAGTTGCCGGCACCCGCCGCGCCCGCGCGCCGGACGCACCGCGATGGCCCGCTGCGCATCGCGATCACCGCGGACACCTTCCCGCCGGACGTCAACGGCGCCGCGAACTTCGCCTACCGCTTGGCATCCGGGCTGGCCGCGCGCGGGCACGACGTCCACGTCCTCTGCCCGTCGCCCAGCGTCGAGACGTTCACCGAGACGACGGCCGGGGTGACCGTCCACCGGCTGGGTTCGGTGCGCACGCCGTTCCACCCGACGTTCCGGATCTGCCCGCCGTGGCGGACGGCCAGGGCCGTGCCGGCGCTGCTCGCCGGCATCGACCCCGACGTCGTGCACACCCAGGCGCACTTCCTCGTCGGCCGCAGCGCGGTCCGCGCCGCCACCGCGGCCGGTGTCCCGGTGGTGGCCACCAACCACTTCATGCCGGAGAACCTGCTGGGCTACGGCCCGCTGCCGCGCTGGACCCACCGCCCGCTGGCCCGGCTGGCGTGGCGCGATCTCGTCCGGGTCTTCGACCGGGCGACCGTCTGCACCACCCCGACGCCCCGGGCCGCCGGGCTGCTCGAACGCAACGGCCTGAACCGGCCGGTGCTGGCGATCTCCTGCGGGGTCGACCGCGCGCACTACGCCGGGCCGGCCGCCGAGCCCGCCGGCCGGCCGGCGGTGTTGTTCGTGGGGCGGCTGGACGCGGAGAAGAACGTCCACGAGCTCCTGGAAGCCGCGGTCGCGCTGCCCCCGGACGTGCGGGTCGAGCTCGTCGGCGACGGCAGCGAACGCCCTCGGCTGGAGGCGCTGGCCGCCCGGCTGGGCATCGCGGAGCGGGTGACCTTCCACGGGTTCGTCCCGGACGAGGAGCTGGTGCGGGCCTACCGGCGGTGCGCGGTGTTCTGCATGCCCGGCACCGCCGAGCTGCAGAGCCTGGTGACGATGGAGGCGATGGCCGCGGGCAAGCCGGTCGTGGCCGCCGACGCGATGGCCTTGCCGCACCTCGTGCGGCCCGGGCGCAACGGCTGGCTCCACCGTCCCGGCGACGTCGCGGACCTGGCCGCCCGGCTCACCGCCGTCCTGGCCGACGAGCCCGCCCGGAGGGCGATGGGCCAGGCCAGCCTGGAGCTGATCGCCGCGCACGACCTGGAGTCCACAGTGGACACCTTCGAGGGGGTGTACCTCGACGTCGCGCGCCGTCCGGCGCCCGTCGCCCTCCGGCGGTGAGCCGCCACCGGCAAAATTGCCGGTGGCATCCTCGCCGGCACGACCGAAACCGCAGCTCAGGAGCGTGCGGGCGACCTCAGCCGCGTACCGTCTCCGGTCGGGTTGCCGCGCTACTGTCGTCGGCGCGGGTACCCGCACCGGCGGCGGCCCCGGCTGCCGGCCCCGGTCCCGTGGTGGGTGCGGCGGACCCCAGCTTCCGCACCCACCACGCCTCACCGCGCCGGGAACGCCGTGGGTGCCGGCCGGTAGCCGAGCCGGTCGATCGCCGCGGTGATGTCCAGCGTGCGTTCCACCGCGAACTGGCTGATGACGTACCGGTTCAGCCGCCCGCGCGGAAACAGGCGGGCGAACGGGGACAGCACGCGCGCCGGCACGTAGACCGGCCGCACCCGCACGCCCGCCGAGGCCAGCAGGCCGCGCAGCGCCCAGTCGATCGGCACCGGGGCGCTGTCAGCGATGTTGAACACCCGCGGCCACCCCGGTTCGGCCGTCGCGGCGAGCAGGCAGGCGCGGGCCAGGCCGCCCACCTCGGTCATGCTGACCAGCACCCGGCCGGTGCCGGGCACCAGCAGCCGGGTACCCCGCACGTTCTGCAGCAGCCTGGGCAGGAGGGTGGTGTCCCCGGCGCCGTACACGGCGTGGGGCCGCAGGACGACCGCGTCGGGGGCGATGGCCAGCACGAGCTGCTCGGCCGCGGCCTTGGCGGCCGCGTAGGCGTTGAGGTACCGGTCGACCGGAGCTTCGTGCTCCTTCGCCCGCACGGTCGGCCGGTACGGGTCGTACACGCTGGCGCTGCTGACGTGGACGATCCGGCACTCCGGGAACGACGCCAGCACGTGGTGGGTGCCGAGCAGGTTGGTCCGCCACACCTCGCGGGCCACGCCGGTGTCGGTCGCCGACGCCGCGCAGTGCACCACCGCGTCGACCTCGGGCGGGTCGGCGAGCTTGGCCGCCCCGATGTCCCACGGCCGGTACGCGGCCCCGCCGACGTGCCGGGGGTCCGCCTCGGCACGCCTGCCGAAGGCGCTCACCCGCCAGCCCTCGGCCGTGGCGGCCCGGCAGACCGCGCCGCCGACGAACCCGGTCGCGCCGGTCACCGCGAGCCTCACGGCCGGCTCGCGGTCATCAGCTCGCGCAGGCGGCCCCGGTCGAGCTTGCGGGACCGGCCCGAGCGGGGCAGCTCCGGCAGGACGACGATGCGGTCGGGCACGGCTTCGGCGTCGATCAGCTCCGGTAGCTGCTTGCGGAGCCGCCGGACGAGGCGGCCCGGGTCGGCGTCGTCGCCGTCGGCCACGACGGCCAGCACCACGCTCTCGTCCCCGGTCACCGGGTCGGGCGTCCCGACCATCGCCGCTTCCCGGACCCCCGCCAGCAGCGCGATCGACGGCTCGTACAGGCCGGGGTAGATGTTGTACGAGCCCCGGATCAGCATGTCCTTCTTGCGGCCGGTCATGACGATCCGGCCGTCCTCGTCCAGCCGGGCCAGGTCGCCGGTGGCCAGCTCGGTCAGCGGCGGCGCACCGAGGTAGCCGAGGCAGGCGTTGGGGGCCGACACCAGCAGTTCGCCGTCCTCGGCGATCCGGGTGGTCACCCCGGGCGACGGCGTGCCGAGCAGGTCGCCCGGGAGGCCCCGCTCGATGTGCGCCAGCTTGTCCTCCGCGCGGGCGACCGCGAGCGGGATCGCTTCGGTCATCGCGTAGATCGAGAGCACCTGCCCGGCGGGGACCGCGGCCATCGCCTGCCGCAGCACCGCGGGTGCCGCGGGCGCGGACCCCATCACGAGGTGGCGGACGTGCCCGGGCCATTCCGGGAGGACGCCGAACACCTCGGCCAAGTGGACCGGAACTCCGTAAGCGTGGGTAACCCGTCGTTCCGCGAGGTCCCGCGCGAAACGTTCGGGCGGCGCGGACGGCTTCGGCAGGGAGAGCCGGGCGCCGCCCAGCAGCGCGGGCAGGCCGGCCATGATGCCGTCGGCGTGCATCACGTCCCCGGGCGCGAACGGCAGGTGCCCGCCCAGCATCGTCACCGCCGCGGTGAGCGACCGCAGCGAGTGCACGACCCCCTTCGGCTGCTCCGTGGTGCCCGAGGTGAACACGATCAGCGCGGGTGCGTCCGGATCCCGTTCCGCAGCCGCGCCCGGTTCCCGGCCGAGCAGGTCCTTCAGCGACCGGGCCGCGCGCGGCACCCCGGGCAGCCGGCGTCCGATGTGGACGTGCCGGATCCCGGGATCGCCGATCGGCTGCCGCAGGTCCGGCACCGGCCAGCCGCGGCGACGGCAGAACGTGCGGGCCGGGCCGACCACGCTGGTCGTGTAGAACAGCGACTCCGCGATCAGCCAGCGCGGGCGGCAGGCCCGCAGCCGCGCCGACACCAGCTCCGGGCCGACGGCGGTGTCCGCCGAGATGAGCACCGCGCCGGCCTGCAGCGCCCCCAGGAACAGGCCGATCGCCCGGGCCGAGTTCCGGACGGCGAACAGCACGCCGTCACCGGGCTCGAGTCTCTCGGCCCGCAGCCCGGCGCTGACTTCGAGCGCCAGGCGGCGCAGCTCGCCGAAGGTCGTCGTGCGGCCGTCCGGATCGATGACGGCGACGGCGCCGGGCCGCTCCCCGGCGGTGCTCAGGAATCGGGTCACGAAATCGTTCATGCGCGGCTGACCTCCAGGCGCCGGTAGGCGGGGAAGAGCACCCCGGGCGCGGCCCGGCGGGCGGTGATCCGCAGCGCCGCGGGGCGGGCCAGGGTGGCGAGGATGGCGTGGATCTCGGCCATGGCCAGCGGGTAGCCGAGGCAGAAGTGCGGCCCCGCCCCGAACCACAGCCGCCGCAGCTCCGGCGGGTGCGCGCGGGCGAGGTCGAACCGGCCGTGCGCCCGGGCGCAGTTGAGGGTCGACAAGACGACCCGGTCCCCGGCGCGCACGGCGACCCCGCCGATCCGCCCGGACCGGACGGCGTTGCGCAGGATGATCGGCGCCGGGGTGATCAGGCGGGCCGTTTCGTGGATCGCGGCCTCCATCGGCCCGGTGTCACCATCGCGGTACGCGGCGGCGACGGCGGCCAGCGCACCGTGGTCGTGGAGCACCGCGACCATCCGGGGCAGCAGGCTGGTGATCGTCTCGGTGCCCGCGATCAGGAACGCCGACGCGAGCCCCCGGGCCTCGTCTTCGGTGAGCCCGAAGCTGCGCATCCGCCCGACCGCGGTGGTTTCGTCGCCCTTTTCCCAGGCGAGCGAGGTGGCGGCGCCGATGTCCGCGACGATCGCCCGGGCCCGGGCGACCTGCCGGTCGCTCAGGCTCAGCTTGCCCAGCTTGACCAGGCCGATGATCGCGGTGGCCTGGCCGGTCATCCGCAGGTACGCCGCCTCCCGCTCCGCCGTCGACCCGGTCACGGTGAACCCGACCAGCGCGCTGGTCACCGCCCCGGCGACGACCTTCGTCGTCCGCACGACGTCCACCGGGCGGCCGGCGCGCAGGGCCTCGGCCGTGCGGGCCAGCGGTTCCGTGCACGCCGTGTCGACCAGCTGCCGGACGTAGGCGGGCGTGAAGAACTCGGCGAGCTTGCGCCGCATCGCCCGGTGCTCCGGGCCGTCCATGTTGACCAGCATCGACGGGCCGAAGACCGGGGTCCACAGGTCCGCCTCGGTGCCGCCGCCGCTGCGGAAGGTCTCGGTGTCGGTCAGCACCTCCCGGGCCACCGCCGCCTCGTTCACGACGACCCCGAGCCCCGGCACCCGCACCGCCGGGCCGAGCCGGCCGAGGACGCGGACGACGGGGTACGCGAGCGGGTGCGCCGCCAGCTGCAGCCGCAGCTCCTGCGCGGCCGCCCTCATCGGACGTCCACCGTCTCGCCGCGGTAGCCGTGGCTGGTGTACCAGGCGAAGGTGTTGCGGATGCCCCACGCCTTGGTCCGCCGCTGCGACCAGTAGACGACCATGTCCCGGCGCCGCCCGTAGGCCCGGGTGACGCACCGGACGCGGTTCACCAGCGTGCGGTCCTCGTGGTCCTCTTCGATGCAGGAGCGCGGATAGCCGCCGCACCGCTCGTACAGGCTCGCCGTGATGGCCGTGTTCCCGCCCGCGCACAACAGGTACGGCCCGAGGTACTCCGGCCCCCGGTTGGCGCGGCGGAACCGCGCGGCGTACCCGCCGAACCCGACCAGGAACGCCAGCACGGCCCGCTCGGTCCTCGGCACGGCGAAGTCGTCGGTGCGCGCCTTGAACCGGCCCCCGATCAGCTCCAGCCCGGACGCGAAGCCGCGCATGACCGCTTCGGTCCACTGTGGAGCGACGAGGCAGTCCGCGTCGGTCCGGGCCAGGTGGGTGGCGCCGTTTTCGATGGCCTGGCGCATCCCGGTGTCACACGCGGCCCCGGTGCCCTTCTGCGGTTCGCTGATCACCCGCACGTCCATCTCGGGGTGCGCCTCGGCGAAGGAGCGGACGACGTCGGCGGTCGCGTCCGTGCTCGCGTTGTCCACCACCAGCACGGTGAAGTCGCGGTGGCGCTGGGCGGCGAGCGACCGCAGCGGCCCCTCGATCCACTTTTCCTCGTTGTACGCGGGAATGACGACCCAAAGTCGTGTCATGACGTCAGCTCCGCGAACACCGTGCCGACGCTGACGCCGCCGGCGAGCCCGATGAACGCGACCTTGTCGCCCGGGCCGCACCGGCCGGACTCCAGCGCCAGGCTCAGCTGCAGCGGCAGGCTGCACGAAGCGACGTTGCCGTGCTCGGTGATCGTCACGACGAGCTTGTCCTCCGGCACGCCGCTGCATTCGAGGAACACCCGCAGGTGCGGCAGGCCGACCTGGTGCACGCAGAAGAGCGCGAAGTCGTCCCGGCTCAGGCCGGTGCGCGCCAGTGCCGCGTCCAGCTGCGGCCGGATGCCGCGCACGACGGACTCCATCAAGGTGCGGCCGTCGCCCCGCATGTAGCCGTCGGTGACCGGATTGCGGGAGTTCGCGCCGCCGTGTCCCGGAATCGAGGCGACGTCCCAGCAGGACGAATCGGCCGAGAAGTCCCGGTGGAAGATGCCCGGTGCGGCCGAGGCTTCCAGCAGCATCGCGGCACCGGCGTCGGACAGGGTGTAGCCGGCGAGGGAGTCCACGAACTGTTCGCGGTCCTCTACCGACCACCGGACCACCCGGGAGCCGGTCTCGCCGGTGCACACCAGGATGCGGCGGTACTGCCCGGAACGGATGAGCGCCTCCGCGACCTGCATCCCGTTGAGGAAGCTGTTGCAGGCGTTCTTGACGTCGAACACCGGGCAGGACGCGCCGAGCTTCGCGGCCACGACGTGCGCCGTGGCCGGCTCGATGAGGTCCTGGGAAGCGGACGCGAACACGAGCAGGTCGATGTCGTGCGCGCCCAGCCCCGCATCGGAGAGCAGTTTCGCGGCCGCGGCCACGGCGAGGTCCGAGGCCAGTTCGCCCGGCGCGGCCCGGTGCCGGGTCCTGATCCCGCTGAGCTTCCGGATCGCCCCGGGCCGGGGCGTGAAGCCGGGGCTCTCGCGCTCGATGCGGGCCTCGATCTCGCGGTCGGCGACCAGCGCCGGGGGCAGGTAGGCGGCCACACCGCCGATCGCCACGTGCATGACACCGTCCTTTCTAGACACCGGCGAACGCCAGCGTCACGTTGTGCCCGCCGAAACCGAACGAGTTGCTGATCGCCGCGGTGAGCGTGACGCGGCGCGGCTCGCCGGCCACGACGTCCAGGTCGATCCGGTCGTCGAGCGTGTCCAGGTTGGCCGTGGGCGGGACGAGGCCGTCCCGGACGGACAGCACGGTCGCGATGGCTTCGACCGCACCGGAACCGCCGAGCAGATGCCCCAGCGCCCCCTTCGGCGCGGTGACCACCGGGCCGTCGCCGAGGACGCGCCGGATCGTGACGCTCTCGGTCAGGTCGCCCAGCGGCGTCGAGGTCGCGTGCGCGTTCACGTGGCCGATGTCGCCGGCCGCGAGTCCCGCGCGGCGCAGCGCGGTGGTGATGGCGGCGCACTGCCCGGCACCGTCCGGGTCCGGCGCGGTGATGTGGTGGGCGTCGTTGCTCATGCCCACGCCGGCGATCCTGCCGTACGCCTTCGCTCCGCGCGCCGCGGCGAACTCCGCGCGCTCCAGCACGAGGATGCCCGCGCCCTCCCCCAGCACGAAGCCGTCCCGGCCCGCGTCGAACGGCCGGGACGCCGTCCCGGGACTTTCGTTGCGGGTGCTCATCGACCGCGCCCGCGTGAACCCCGCCATGATGGCGGGCGTGATGCAGGCGTCCGTGCCGCCCGCGACCACGACGTCGGCCTCCCCCGCCACGATCATCCGCCACGCCCAGGCGATCGCCTCGGCCCCGGACGCGCAGGCCGACATCGGGGCGTGCACCCCGGCCCGCGCCCGCAACGCGAGGCCGACCAGCGCGGCCGGCCCGTTGGGCATGACCATCGGGATCAGCTGCGGCGACACCGCCCGCAGTCCCCGCTCCCGCAGGGCGTCGTGCTGGGTGACCAGCGTCGTCGCCCCGCCGATCCCGGTGCCGATCACCACGCCGCACCGCACGGGATCCACCGTGTCCTCGCCCAGGTCCGCGTCCCGGCACGCCTGCCGGGCCGCGACCACGGCCAGCTGTTCGGCCCGGTCCATGCGCTTGAGCTCGACGTAGTCCAGTACCTCGGCGGGCTCGACGGCGAGCCGCGCGGCGATGCGCACCGGGAACCGGTACTCCCGCGTCCACCCGGTGTCCAAGGTGGACACCCCGGCCCGGCCGTCGAGCAGTCCCTGCCAGGTGGCGGGCACGTCGCCGCCCAGCGGCGTGGTCGCGCCCACGCCGGTGACCACGACCTCGATGTCGTTGTGCGGCGGGCTGTTCACGCCGCGGCGCGCAGGTAGTCGGCGACGTCGCCGAAGGTCTGCAGCAGGTGCAGGCCCTCCTCGGGAATCGTCAGGCCGTAGCTGAGCTCGATCTCGTCGGTCAGCTCGACCATGGCCAGCGAGTCGATGTCCAGTTCGTCGCGCAGCGACAGGCCGGTCAGCGGGCGTTCGGCGGCCATCGCCACCGGGTCGGTGCCGGACACCTTCGTGATCAGCTGGGCCAGGGTGCGCTCGACGTCGTCCGAAGGGCTCACGAGTTACCTCACGGGTGGGTTCGGGGCGGGATACCGGGCCGGGTGGCCACGACGAGGAGGCTGGCAACGGCCGCTGACCGACGGCTGACGGGTGGCCCCGATTCCGGCCCGGCTGTGCTCCGTGCACAACCGGTTCGCGGCACCGGCCCACCCCGCCGGGCTATGGTCGGCGGATGCCGGGGCATCCGCACGCGTCCAGGAGGGTCATCCGCGAGGTGGCCGCCGTCGTCCTCACCGAGCTGCCGTCGTTCGCCGACCGGCTGACCGAGCGGGGTGCGGTCGAGGAGAAGACGTTCTACGCGCGCGGGGACTGGGTGGCGCCCGCGGACATGCGGCAGTCGTTCATGGACAACGCCCGCAGCGCGCTGGTCCTGATGACCGACGGGTTCGAAACGCGGGCCGACTGGATCGCGGCCCCGCTGGCCACCGGCCGCCGCCGCGCCGAACAGGGCGTGCCCCTGGAGGCGGTGCTGCACCTGTTCCGGCTGGGTACCGAGCTGCTGTGGGAGATGCTGCTGACCGCGGCCCGCCGCCGGTCACCGGACGAGGTGGCCGAGTTCGTCGACAGCGTGATGGTGCTGTGGCAGGCGACCGACCGCGTCTCGACGGCGATGGTCGAGGGGTACCGGTCGCGCGAGATCCAGCTGCAGACCCGGGTGAACCGGCGCCGGGAACGGCTGGTCCGGGTGCTCGTCGAGGGCCGGGGCGTCGACCCGGCCGTGGCCGCGGACGCCGAGGCCGACCTCGGCCTGCCCGGGCACGGCCGGTACGTCGTGGTCCTGGTGGTCTGCGATCTGGCGGCCGAGGAAATGGTGCCGGTGCCCGAGCTGGCGGCCGCGGGGGTGCGCGTGGTCGTGGCACCGTACCGGGACCGGGTGGTGTGGCTGGTGGAGCTGGGCGGGAACACCGCCGACCGGCTGGCCGGCCTGCTGGCCCCCCACCTGCACCACCGCGCGGGCCTGTCCGGCGAGGTCGACGGCCTGGCCGAGATCGGCATCGCCTACCAGCTGGCGGAAATCGCGCTGCACACGCAATCCCCGGCCGTGCCGGGGCTGGCCGTGCTCGACGACCGGCTGCCCGAGGCGCTGGTCGTCGCCAGTCCGCGGCTGGCCCAGCGGCTGGCGGCCCGGGCCCTGGGCCGCGTCCTGGACCTCGAAGACGAGGAGCGCCAAGTCCTCCTGGACACCCTGCGGGCCTGGTTCCGCGCGGACCGCTCCCCCACCCGCGCGGGCGAACTGCTGTACTGCCACCGCAACACGGTGCTCAACCGGCTGCGCAAGCTCGAGCAGCTCACCGGGGCGTCCCTGGAAGACGACCGCCACCAGCTGTGCTGCCGCCTGGCCCTGCTGGCCCACGACCACCTGCGCCGCGAATGACCCGGCCGCGAAAGCCCTCGTGAGTGGTAAGGCGGGTTAGAACCCGCCTTACCACTCACGAGGCCTGGGACCCGAGATGGTCAGGAAGCGCTGCAGCTGACGCTGGGCCAGGTCCAGTTTCCGTTCGTCATGATGGTGACACCCCAGTTGTTGCCGCTGCCGTTGGGTGTCGCGACGAGCACCTGGCTGCTGGGCCAGGTGGCGTTGATGTTCCAGGTGGTGCTGATCCGCTCGGGGCTCGGCACGTTCATCGTGACCGTCCACGACGAGGAGCCGCTGACCGAGACGTTGAGGTTGTACCGGTCACCCCACGACTGTCCCGCCGAAAGCGTTGCGGTGCAACTGCCCCCGCCCGGTGTCGTGGGCGTGGTCGTCGGGGTCGTGGTGTCCGTCGGGGTGGTCGTGGGTGTGGTCGGGGTGGTCGGTGTCGTCGTCGGGCCGGGGCCGGCCGAGTTGAGGACGTTCAGCACCGAGTTGTAGGCGGCCTTCTTGTTGCCGTTGCCGTCGAACAGCAGCGGGCTTTCGCTGGACCGCCAGGAATCGCTGTCCCGCACGCCCCACACGGTGATGCCGACGCAGCGTGCGACGTTCACGCACGCCTGGGTCAGCGCCGAGTACTGCGAGGTGTTCGAGTTCGTGACGTCGACCTCGGTGAGCGCCACGTCGACGCCGAGCGCCGCGAAGCTGGAGATCGTCTGCTGGAAGTTGCCCGGCACCGAGCTGCCGCCGGTGAAGTGGGCCTGCAGGCCCACGCAGTCGATCGGCACACCGCGGGACTTGAAGTCCTGGACCATGCGGTAGACGCCCTGGGTCTTGCCGTAGCTCCAGTTGTCGATGTTGTAGTCGTTGTAGCAGAGCTTGACCGACGGGTCGGCCGCGCGGGCGGTCTTGAACGCGACCTCGATCCAGTCGTTGCCGGTGCCCTGCAGGTTCGACTGACGGCGGCTGCCGTCTTCGTTGAAGGCCTCGTTGACGACGTCCCAGTACGCGAGCTTGCCCTGGTAGTGGCCCATCACCTTCTGGATGTGGTTGATCATCGCGCTGCGCAGCGCGCTGCCGCCCATGTTCTGCATCCAGCCGGGTTGCTGCCCGTGCCAGGCGAGGGTGTGCCCGCGGACCCGCGAGCCGTGGCTGACCGCCCAGTTGTAGACCTGGTCGCCCGCCGAGAAGTTGAACTGGTTCTGGTTGGGTTCGGTCGCGTCCGGCTTCATTTCGTTTTCGGGCGTCACCATGTTGAACTCGCGCGCCGCGATGGTGGTGTAGGCCGAGTTGCTGAGCCGGCCGGCGGCGATCGCGGTGCCGAAGTACCGGCCCGACTGCGCGGCCGCGGCGCCCAGGGTACTGGCCGCGGCGTCCGCGCCGGGCGCCGTCACCAGCACGGTTGCGGTCGCGGCCACGGTCGCCACGCCCGCCAGCACTCGAGTGGTCGTCGACCGCCACCAGCGCCTGCGGCGCAGGTCCGACGAGCTTTCCGCCATTCGTGGTCTCCTTCGGTGAAGTTCCCCTTGACCAGCAGCAGAGCACGCCGCCGGAGCACCACGCAAAAAGTTTCGGCCGACTTTCGAAATCGGTGAACGCCGCCTGGCCGGATCCGTGAAAGTTACTTGCGCCCCGGAACCGCTCAACCGTCTTCGCCGCCGGACGTCCCTCAGGAGGTGATCACGGAAGCGACCCGGGAGGACGGGCCGCCCGCCGCGGGCGGGCGTCCTCCCGGCCGGTGGCGGCGGTGGCTGACCGCGTTCGCCGTGGCCGGGCTGCTCGCCGGGATGGCGGCCGCGATGATCACCACGGCCGTGGCGCAGACCCCGACGATCGACGAGCCGGTGTACGTCGGCGCGGCGATCTTCTCCCTGGAACACCACAGCCTGCGGTTCAACCCCGAGCACCCGCCGCTGGGCAAGCTGATCATCGCCACCGGGCTGGCCTTCGCGGACGTGCACGTCGACGCCGGTTTCGCCGGCGACCAAACCGGACTCGGCCGGTCCGTGCTCTACGAGCAGGGCCACGACCCGGGCCGGCTGATGCTGCTGGCGCGGTTGCCGGTGATCGTGCTGACGCTGCTGTTCGGGCTGGTCGTCTTCGCCTTCGCCCGCGATCTGGCCGGCCCGGCCGGCGGCCTGGTGGCCCTGGCGCTGTACGCGCTTTCCCCCGACCTCGTCGCGCACGGGTCACTGGCGACCCTCGACGTGCCGGTGGCCGGTTTCCTGGTGACGTCGGCCTGGCTGCTGTGGCGGGCCCGGCGGCGTCCCGTCCGCTACCTTCCCCTCGCGGGACTGGCCCTGGGCGCGGCCGTGGCCACGAAGATGAGCGCCCTGGCCGCGGTTCCGGTGGCGCTGCTCCTGGTCGTGCTCTCGGTCTGTGCGTCCGGTCCACAACGGACACTCCGGCGGCTCGGGGCCGGGGCCGCGGCGGCCCTCGGCGTCGCGCTGATCGCGGTCGGCGTGGTGTGGGTTCGTACCTGGTGGTCGATCCGCGGCTGCGCTGGGTGCCACCACCGGGCCTGCCGCCGCTCGAGGGGCTGCGCTCGCTCGCGGGCCTGCTGCCGCTGCCCGGGCCGTACCTCGACGGGCTGCGCGTCCAGTTCGGCTTCGAAGACCAGGTGTGGACGACGTTCCTGTTCGGCAGCCGCCACGTCGGCGCGCTGTGGTACTACCTCCCGGCCGCGTTGCTGGTGAAGACGCCGCTCGGCACGCTGGCCCTCTGGGCGGCCGGCGTCGGCACGATGGTGGCGGTCCCGAAGCTGCGCCCGGCGGCACCGTACGTCCTCGTCCCGGCGGCGGTGCTGCTGGCCGCGGCCATGACGGGCAGCCGCGACCTCGGCGTCCGGTACGCGCTCTTCGTGCCGATGTTCCTGGCCGTCGCGGCGGCGGGGGTGGTCGCCCTCCGCCGGCGGTGGGCGCGCGTCGCCGTGGCCGGCCTGGTCGCGTTCACGGCGGTCAGCTCGCTGCGCACGTTCCCCTATTACCTGCCGTACGCCAACGAGGCGTTCGGCGGCCCGGCGGAAACCCACCGGCAGCTGCACGACTCGAACGTCGACTGGGGCCAGGACCTGGGCCGGCTGGCCGATCGGCTCGAACAGCGCTACCCGGGTCAGCGGGTGTGGCTGGTCTACAAGGGCAGCGGGGTGCCGTCGTACTACGGCATCGACGCCGCGGACCCGCTCGCCGTGCCCCCGGACCTCGTCCACGGGCTGCTCGTCGTGTCGGATTCCGCCACGGCCAAGGCGGACGACCGCCTGGGGTTGCTGCTCCGCACGAGCACACCGATCGACGAGGTCGGCCACTCCATCACGATCCACCGCCGGCCGTGAGCTGGTCGACGGAGAACTGCGTGGTCCGGCAGAATGGCCGGGTGCCCCGTCGAGAGCTTCGCCCGCACCAGGTCTGGCTGATCGGCGTTCCGCTCAACCTCCTGCTGGCCCTCCCGGCCGCCTACCCGGTCGCCTTCGCGATGCTGGCGGCGCAAGTCGTCGCCGGCGAGCTCGGGTGGGCCACGCTCGACCCCACGGTGGTCGACGACGGCGCGGGGCTGGTGATCGGGTTCGGTGTGGTCTCGGTGCTGTTCGGCGGCCTGCTCGTGTTCGGCTTGAACGCCTTGTTCGCTTTCCGGGCCCCGCAGCTCAACGCGGCCGGCTATTGGCTCGCGGTGGCCCTGCTGGTGGTCGTTCCCGACGTCCTCTACTGGACCGTCATCCGCTAGGCGCGAGCGTGCGCCACGGTCTCCGAGGTGATCGCGCCGGCGCCCGCTCACAGGTTCATGATCGGCAGCTGGGCGTCCGGGCGGGTCAGCCGGGCGAGCAGCTGCTCGGGCTGCCCGCTCACCGAGCGCAGTGCGTCCACCGCTTCGGCCTGACGTCCCTGGCCCGAAAGCACGACGGCGAGCGTCAGCCCCAAACCGTCGGCTACGTGCGGGCACCGCTGCTTCGCCAGCTTCAAGGCCGCGAGACACTCCTGCAGTGCCTCGTCGTGCCGTTCGGTCCGGCTCAGCGCCATGGCCCGGTTCGCCAGCAACATCACCCGGACGATCGACGTGTCCTCGGTCGTGAGCTGACGGGCCGCCAGCTCGCCGGCCCGGGCGAACTCGCCGGTGCGGAAGGCGGCCGCCCAGCCGGTCCGGTCGCTCAGCTGGATCAGGTCGATGACGCGCCCCTCCTCGGGCCACGCCCGCCGGTAGCCGAGGCGGAAGCTCTGCCAGCCGTCCGGTGTCAGGCCCGGCAGCAGCGGGCGGATGTCCGTCGCGCACTGCTCCGCGCTCGGCCGGGTGTGCAGGAACACCGGCCGGGGGTCGTGCACCAGCGCCGTGCCGTCGCGGTCGAACAGCCAGTTCCCGCGGTGCGCGTCGCCGTGCAGGACGTTGCGGGCGTGCAGCCCGGCCAGCGTGATGCCGATCGCGAAGCCGTCCGGGTCGACCGCCGGGGAGCCGCCCAGCCACAGGTGCCGGAACTCGCGGTAGTCCGTCACCACCGGCTGGGCCTCGCAGGGAACCGGCACGCTTTCGGCGTACGAGCAGAGGAACCGGATGCTCTCGCGCCGGCCCACCACGAGCGGGTAGCGCGGGCCGCCCGCTCCGGTCAGGCTCGAC
Organism: Amycolatopsis sp. CA-126428; assembly: GCF_002904335.1. Taxonomy (GTDB): domain Bacteria; phylum Actinomycetota; class Actinomycetes; order Mycobacteriales; family Pseudonocardiaceae; genus Amycolatopsis. The sequence continues at coordinate 126,892 of NZ_PPHF01000149.1, forward strand.
AGCGGCACCACCGCGCACTCGCCGATCGACTCCGCGACGTCCCGCGGCCACTGGTCGAGCGAACCCGGTGCGGGGATTTCCTCGCGCAGGAGCACGATTTCGCCCCGCTCCACCAGCTCGCGCACCGCCGGCAGGTCGGTGCCGGCGAACTCGGTCACCTCGACGCTCGCCGCGCCGAGTTCGAGGAGGAACGTCACCACCCCAGCATAGGATGAGCGGCGTGGCCGAAACCGGGGAAAACGTGGCGCTGGTGACCCAGACCCTGGTCGCCAACGCCAGCACCGTCCTGAGCCGTCCGGACGCGCTCACCCTGCCGCTCTTCCTCGACCTCTGCGCGCTGTGCGAAGCGGTGGTGCTCCTCGACCGCCTGGAAGCACTGGGCGCGGCGGACGAGCACGTCACCCTCCTGGGCCGGCACCTCGGCGAGGAAGGGCTGTACCGCACGTTCCAGCCGAAACTGTCCCCCGACGAACTCCGGCGGGTCATGCTGCGGCTGCCGGACGAGCTCGCGAAGCGCATCACCCTCGACGCCGACGACCCCGGGCACGCGGTCGACGCGACCGGCGCGGTGACCGGCCTGGACTACACGACCGGGCTGAACAACCTCCTCGCCCAGGTCGACGCCCTCGGCGGGTACGCCAGCTGCGGGGACTGCTCGGTCAAGGAACGCATGTACCGCGGGAACGGCTACCTCCTGGCGGCCGCCGCGCACGGCCTGGACTACTTCCCGGACTTCGACCGGGTGCCGTTCGTGGCGGGCACGCTGCAGAAGACGTACCGCTCGCTGCCGCGCCGGCTCTACGACGAGGTCAGCGAATCGCTCGACGAGCCGCTCAACGGCGGCGAGCTCGTCGCGGAGTGGGCGGCGATGTCGACCATCCCGATCCCGCCGATCAGCGCGCTGGTGCTCTCGCGCGCCTCGTCGCTCGACGACGTCCCGGAGCAGCTGCTGCGCGTGCGGGACGAATTCCGCCGCTACCGCCGCTACTTCGGCGACTTCAAGGCCGAGCTGAGCCACGCCGACACCGTCCGGGAGCGCCGGAAGCTGCTGGCCCGGTACCAGGCGCTGCTGGCCGAAGCCAGCGGACCCGACCGCGAAACCGTGTCACTGACCGAGATGCTCAACCTCACCGAGAAGGCGGTGAAAGCCGCCGCCGGCCCCGCGCTGCCGACGAGCTACGGCGCTCTGCTGGTGACGCAGCCGGTGGACTGGATCCGCCGCTGGTGGCAGCGGCGGCCCCTAGCCATCCTCTTCCGGCTCGACAGCAAGCTGCCGCGGCTGTCGGAGTACCGCCACCTGGTCGGCAAGCTGTGGGGCGACGAGGCCGGGCACCTCCTGCTCGGCCAGGTCGCCGGCCACGGCACCCGCCTGCGCACCTTGCTGGCCGACGCCGAACCGGCCTGACGGCTTCGTCCAGGAGGGCCGGCCGGTGAAACTTTCAGCCGCCGCCGGGCCTCGGCCAGCGGTGACACCTGGCCGGTGGTGAATTGCTTGCCAGAACCGGATCCCTTGCGAACGATGGTGACGGACCAGCCTGCGAACCGGCGGTTCCCTCGGCCGGCGGCGCGCCAGTGCTCCTGGCTCGGCCGGAGCACCCAGCCCATCGAGCTTCTGCGACGGAGATCCGATGTCCTTGCGCTTCCCCGGCCGGCGACGGGTACGGCTGACCGCCGTGCCCCTGCTCGCCGCCACCCTGACCGCGGCCACGCTCGTCCCGGCAGCGTCGGCAGCCCCGGCGCGACCGGCCGCGCTGCCGGTCTACCGCGACACGCACTACAGCTTCGCCGAGCGGGCCGCCGACCTCGTCGCCCGCATGACCCTGCCCGAAAAGGTGCTGCAGCTGCGCACCAACAGCGCCCCGGCCATCCCGCGGCTCGGCGTGCAGCAGTACACGTACTGGAGCGAAGGCCAGCACGGCCTCAACACGCTCGGCGCGAACACCGACGACGGCACGGCGACCGGCGGGGTGCACGCCACCAGCTTCCCGACCAACCTGGCCAGCACGATGTCCTGGGACCCGGCGCTGATCCAGCAGGAGACCACGGCGATCTCCGACGAGGCCCGCGGCATGCTGGACAAGTCGCTGTGGGGCGTCGCGCAGAACAACATCGGCCCGGACAAGAACAACTACGGCTCGCTGACCTACTGGGCGCCGACGGTGAACCTCGACCGCGACCCGCGGTGGGGCCGCACCGACGAAGGGTTCGGCGAAGACCCGTACCTGGTCGCGAAGATGGCCGGCGCGTTCGTCAACGGCTACCAGGGCCAGACCGCGTCCGGCCGGCCGACGACGCCGTACCTCAAGGTCGCGGCCACCGCCAAGCACTACGCGCTCAACAACGTCGAGAACGACCGGCACGCGGACTCCTCGGACACGACCGAGGCCAACCTCCGCGACTACTACACCGCGCAGTTCCGGCACCTCATCCAGGACGCGCACGTCTCCGGCCTGATGACGTCGTACAACGCGATCAACGGCACGCCGTCGCCGGCCGACACGTACACGGCGAACGCCATCGCCCAGCGCACCTACGGCTTCGACGGCTACACCACGTCCGACTGCGGCGCGGTCGGCGACGTCTACGCGCCGGGCAGCCACAACTGGGCGCCGCCGGGCTGGACCACGGCCACCGCAGGCGGCGGCACGCAGTGGACGAACACCACGTCGGGGCAGCAGGTCTCCGGCGCCGCCGGGGGCCAGGCGTACTCGTTGCGCGCGGGCACGCAGCTCAACTGCACCGGCACGGAAGCCACCGTGGCCAACATCCAGGAGGCCATCAAGACTGGGGTGCTGTCCGAAGGCGTGCTCGACAACGCCCTGGTGCACGTGTTCACCACGCGCATGCAGACCGGCGAGTTCGACCCGCCGGACCGGGTGGCGTACACGAAGATCACCAAGGACGTCATCCAGAGCGCCGAGCACCAGGCGCTGGCCGCGAAGGTCGCCGCCAACTCGCTGGTCCTGCTGAAGAACGACCCGGTCCCGGGCACCGCCGCGCCGCTGCTGCCCGCCGATCCGGCCAAGCTCGGCACCGTGGTCGTCGTCGGCGATCTCGCGGGCAAGGTCACCCTCGGCGGCTACTCCGGTGAACCCGCGCTGCAGGTGAACGCGGTGCAGGGCATCACGTCCGCGGTCAAGGCGGCGAACCCCGGTGCCACGGTCACGTTCGACGCGTGCGGCACGTCCACGGGCACGACCACGGCGGCGAGCTGCTCGGCGGAGACGCTGGCCGCGATGAAGACGGCCGACCTGGTCGTCGTGTTCGCCGGGACCGACGGGAACGTGGCCACCGAGGGCCGGGACCGCACCACCATCGCCATGCCCGGCAACTACGACTCGCTGCTCGACCAGGTCAAGGCGGCCGGCAACCCCCGGACCGCGCTGGCCGTCCAGGCGGGCGGCGCCGTCTCGCTCGGCCACGCCGCCGGCATTCCGGGCATCGTGTTCAGCGGGTACAACGGCGAAAGCCAGGGCACCGCGCTGGCCGACGTGCTGTTCGGCAAGCAGAACCCCAGCGGGCACCTCAACTTCACCTGGTACACCGACGACTCGCAGCTGCCCGCCATCAAGAACTACGGGCTGACGCCGTCCCAGACCGGGGGCCTCGGCCGGACCTACCAGTACTTCACCGGCACGCCGGCCTACCCGTTCGGCTACGGCCTCTCCTACGCGAAGTTCGCCTACTCCCGCGTGCACGCGGACACCCGGGCCGTCGACGCGAACGGGCGGGTGACCGTGCACGTGGACGTGACCAACACCGGCAGCACGCCGGGTGCCACCGTCGCCCAGCTGTACGCGGCCACGGCGTTCGGCGTGCCCGGCGTGGAACTGCCGCGGCAGCGCCTGGCCGGCTTCGCGAAGACCGACGTGCTCGCCCCCGGCCGGACGCAGCACCTGGCCATCCCGGTGCGGATCAGCGATCTGTCGTTCTGGAACGAGGGCCAGCGCCGCGAAGTGGTGTACCCCGGTCCCTACCGGTTCGGCGTCGGCGCCGATTCCGCGCACCTCGCCGGCACCGCCACGGTGGCCGTCACCGGAGCGATCAAGCCGAAGACCCAGTACGTGACCGTGCAGCCGGGTCAGGTCGTGTTCGCGCCGGGTCAGCGGCTCGACCTGACCGCGAAGAACCCGTGGATCGCCGACGACACCGCCCAGGCCGGCCAGCACGTGCCGGCCGACCACATCGTCGAAGCGGTGCACGACGACCAGTCGTTCGTCGACCTTTCGCGCGCCCGGATCGGGTACCGCAGCAGCGATCCGCGGGTGGCCGAGGTGAGCCGGACCGGCCAGGTGACCATGGTGGCGCCCGGCGTCGCGACGATCAGCGTCACGGTCGACGGCGTCACCGGCACCACGCCGGTGGTGGTCGAGCAGCCGTTCACGCTCGCGGCACCGGAGCGGGTGCAGGCGGGCACGACGTACACCGCCACCACCACGCTGCCGAACCCGGCCGGCGCCCGGCCGCTGCGCGACGTCGTCTTGACGCTGAGCGGGCCGGCCGGCTGGACCGTCAAGGCCACCTCGCCGTCGACGTTCGCCACCGTGCCGGCCGGGCAGACCGTCAGCACCACGTGGGAGATCGGCGTTCCGGCCTCCGCGGAACCCGGCAAGTTCGACCTGTCGGCGCAGGCCGCGTTCACCTCGGTCAACGGGCGGGGCACCTCGACGGACGCGACGACCGTGCTGCTGCCCCACCCGCCGTACCCGTCGTTCCCGGCGGCGTACAACAACGTGGGCATCAGCGACGACGCCACGCCGGGCGCGGGCAACTTCGACGGCGGCAACGCGAGCTTCTCCGCACAGGCCCTGGCCGCGGCGACGCCCAGCTTGACGCCGGGAGCGACGTTCACCCACGACGGGCTGACGTTCACCTGGCCGGACGTGCCGCCGGGCAGCCCGGACAACGTGGTCGCGGGCGGCGTGGCCGGCGGCCAGACGATCGCGATCTCCGGCACCGGCCACACGCTGGGCCTGATCGGCGCGGGCGACTACGGCAGCCCGAGCGGAACGGCCACGGTGACGTACACGGACGGAACGACCGAGTCCCACTCGGTGAGTTTCGCGGACTGGTGGTCCAACGCGGCCACCGGCGGCGACATCCTCACCACGTTGCCGTACTTGAACAACAGCAGCGGGCAGCTGAACCAGAAGGTGAGCTTGTACTACGCCCCGATCCCCCTGCAGCCGGGCAAGACGGTGCAGTACGTGACACTCCCGGACGTCAGCGACGGAGCGAACATGGGCACGGCGGCGATGCACATCTTCACGATCGCCATCGGCTGACCGAGGGGTCCCGTCCCGCCGGTGATCACGCCGGCGGGACGGGCTTGTCCGTCTTCGAGGAGCGCGGACAAGCTTGAAGCCCGCTGCCGGTCAACGGCCGCAGGCCCGCCCCGCCGGCTCTCGTGCCGACGAGACGGGCCCGCAGACCGCCGCCACCGTGCCGATCAGGCGGCCGGCCCCCCGCTACTTGACCGTGCGCCGCCGGTCAACGGGCGCAGGCGAAACTCGCCGCACTGTTCGGATCGCCGCCGCGGTACCGGGGCCACTCCGGATAAGCGCACAGCGGCCGGGTTCGCTGGTGGGCCAAGTCGGTGACCACCTGACCCGCCGGGGCCCGGCCGTTCTCGACCCACCGCTCGAGGGCCGTGAGCGAGTCCCAGCCGGCCGCGAATGCCGGTGTGCCGAAGTTGGCGTGGTTGGCGCCCGGCACGACGTAGTACCGCAGGAACCCGTCGGTCGTCCGAGGTCCCACGACCGAACGGACCCGCTCGTAGTAGTCGCTCGTCGAGTACGGGGAAACCAGCTCGTCCGCCGCGCCGTGCAGGAGGATCAGCTTGCCGCCCGCGCGGGCGAACGGGCGCAGGTCCGCGTGGTTGCGGTCCTCGATCGACGACAGCGCGCTGATCCGGCCGAGCCACTTGCCGGGGTGCCGGGGATCGACGTCCAGGGCCCGGTGGGCCGGATCCCGGGTCAGGAAGTACTTGACCCACTGATCCCAGTACTGCATCCCGTACCCGCTGGTCACCGGCATCGGGTCGGCCGGTGCGGTGGTGCCGAAGCCGAGGAACGGCGTCCGCATGTCCGCCCCCGACAGGAACGGGAAGCCCGGGTACTCCGTCTCGCCGCTGGCGATCCGGTACGGCCACCGGAACGGCGAAGACATGGCGGTCACCGCCCCGATCTGCGGGTCCGACAGGCACGCCGGGCCGGTGTCGGCCCCGCCCGGGCAGCGGAGCACGCGCGGATCGAAGCGGCAGCCTCCCGGGTTCGAAACGACTCCGTCGGTCACGCCGTCCAAGCCGTCGCACGCCTTGATGACGCTCTCGTAGAGCAGCGTCTGCTTCGCGGGCCCGGGGAACGCACCCGGGCGCGAGAGGACCTGCGTCAGGTAGCCCAGGTCGAGGATCTCGGCCATGTTGTTCCAGGCCGGGTAGGCGGAAATCACGCCGTCGAAGGCGGACGGCCAGCGCTGGGCGACGACGAGTGCCTCGCGGCCGCCGGTCGAGCCGCCGGCGAAGAAGACTTCGGTGGGTGTCGCCGCATACGCGCGCCGGATGAGGAAGAGGCTCGCGTCCCGCGTCTTCTTCAACGCGTCGCCCGCGGCGAAGTTGATCAACGCCTCGTCGTTCGCGCCGAACGACCCGTCCAGCGACGGCGGGGACGCCGGGTTCTGCTGGTGGCCGGAGTCGCTCGCGAAGGTCGCGTAGCCGCGGGCCAGCGGCGTCGGCCGGTCGGCGGGGCCGAACGGCACGTTCGCCGCCACGTCGGGGATCGTGCCGTTGTACCCGCCGCCGCCGAACATCAGCGCCTTGTGGTTCCACGCCAGGGGCAGGGCGACGCGCAGCTTGATGTCCGGCGCGGCCGGATCGACCGGGTGGAGTTCGGCGTCGACCCGGCAGGATTCCCCGGGTACGACGGAAACCGCGGTGACGAGCCCGCCGGTCGTCGGCAGGCTCAGCACCGACGCCGGGATCCGCAGTCCGGCCAGGCCGGCGCAGTCCGGGGCCGCCGGAGCCGCGGCGGCGGTCGCGGGGGCGGTCGCCGCCAGCACCAAGGCCGCCGTCACGGCGAGCCGGAGCGTCTCCCTCATCGGATCCCCTCCGCGTCGGACGGCTGGTGGAGGTGCGCGCCCGGGACGGCGTCCGGGTCGGCCCGGACCTCGGCCGGGTTCGTCTCGGGCAGGAACCACGCGCTGGCGAAGGTGATCAACCCCATCGCCGTGATGTAGACGGCGACCGGCCACGTGCTCCCGGTCCCGGCGATCAGGGCGGTCATCAGGAACGGCGTGCCACCGCTGACGATGATCGCGGACAGCTGGTAGGCCAGCGACGCACCCGAGTAGCGGACGTTGGGGGCGAAGAGCTCGCCGAGGAAGCTCGCGATCGGGCCGTAGGTGAGGCACTGGAACACGAACCCCACCGCCACCGCGACGAAGATCAGCGGCAGGGACGCGGTGCCGACGAGCCCGAAGTACGGGAACGCCCAGAGGGCGACACCCAGGCCGCCGATCAGGATCAGCGGGCGGCGGCCCACCTTGTCCGAGAGGTACCCGGACCAGGGAATGGTCGCGAGCATCGCCGCGGAACTGAGCAGCACCACCGCGAGCAGCGAGTCGCGCTGGAGCTTGAGGGTGCCGGTGCCGTAGCTGAGCAAGCCGGAAATGCTGACGTAGAACAGGCTGTTGGTGGCCGAGAGCAGCCCGCAGCCGAGCAGGATGGTCCCCCACTTGCTGCGCAGGACCTGGGCGATCGGCGCCCGGACCACCGGGGCGTCCTGGTCCGCCACGGCTTCCTGCAGCTGCCGGAACTCCGGCGTGTCCTCCACCTTGGCCTGGATGTAGAGCACCACCCCGAACATCACGACGCTCAGCAGGAACGGGATGCGCCAGCCCCAGCTGAGGAAGGCGGCGTCCGGCATCAGCCCGCTGGTGGCGACGAAGATCAGGTTGGACACGATCACCGCCACCGGCACGCTCGTCTGCCCGAAGGTCCCGGCGAAGCCGCGCCGCTTCGGGCTGGCGGATTCGGTCAGCAGCAGCACGATGCCGCCCCACTGCCCGCCGGTCGCCAGGCCCTGGACGAACCGCAGGATCACCAGCAGCGTCGGGGCCAGCGCGCCGACGCTCGCCGCGGTGGGCAGGCAGCCGATCAGGAAGGTCGCGGCCCCCATCACCGCCAGGCAGGCGACGACCACCGGCTTGCGCCCGTACTTGTCCCCGAGGTGCCCGGCCAGCACCCCGCCGATCGGCCGCGCCACGAACCCGGCCCAGAACGTGCTGAAGGCCAGCAAGGTCCCGGTCAGCGCCGAGGCGTGCGGGAAGAACACCTTGGGGAACACCAGCGCGGCCGCGGTGCCGTAGAGGAAGAAGTCGTACCACTCGATCGAGCTGCCGACGAGCCCGGCCGCCAGCAGTTTGCGGAAGGCCCGGCGCGGGGTCGCGGGCACGCCGGTGCCGGACTGCCCTTCGGGCTGGGTGAGCGGAATGGCCATGGGTGCCGCCTTCGTCGCTGAGGTCCGGCAGGTGCTGGCGGTGATGGTAGGGCGCCGTTACGCTGCAGCCTGAGGTGTGGACCACCCACTCCTCCCGCCGCAGCGGTGGGTCTTTCGCCCACCCGGTGCCGAAGGAGGACAGCCCCGTGACGAGTGCGGCGGAACCGCGCCGGCAGCGCGAACTGGCGTCGTTGTACGCCACCGTCAAGTCGCTCACCGCCCTGGGCGAGCTAGACGAGGTGCTGCAGTCGATCGTCCACCACGCCCACGACCTGATCGGCACGGACTTCACCTACCTCTCGCTGGTCGGTGCGGACGGCCGGCTGTCGGCCCGCGCGTCGGAGGGCACGATCTCGGCGGAGTTCCTCGCGGCGGCCATCCCCGCCACGGTGGGGCTCGGGGGCAAGGTGCTGGCGTCCAAGAGCCCGCACTGGGTGCGCGACTACGCCACCTCGACGCTCATCCAGCACGATCCGAACTTCGACCGGTTGGTCGACACCGAGGAGCTGGTCGCGCTGCTCGGCGTGCCGCTGGTCATCCGCGGGGAAGCGGTGGGGGCGCTGTTCGCCGCGGACCGCTCCGAACGGTCGTTCCAGGCCGAGGAGATCGCGCTGCTGAACGCGTTCGCCGACCACGCCGCGGTCGCCCTCGACAACGCCCGGCTCTACGAAGCGAGCCGGACCGCGCTGCGGGAGCTGCGGGTCGCGTACGGGAAGATCGAGCGGGCCCAGGCGATCCACGAAGCGCTGACCGGGGTCGTGCTGGACGGCGGCACCCCGCGCGAGGTGGCGCAGCACCTCGCCGATCAGCTGGGCGGCAGCATCACGCTCCTCGACCGGGCCGACAGTCCACTCCGGACGGACCTGGCCGGCGCCGTCGACGCCGCCCGCCGCACCGGCCGCTGCACGACGTCGTCCGGCACCGACGGGACCGACCGCAGCGTGGCGGCCGTCCAGGCCGGCGACAGCTACCTCGGCGCGCTCGTGTGGAGCAGGCCGTCGGGCACCGGCGACGACACGGACCTGCGGACCCTCGAGCGCGCCACGCACATCCTCGGCCTGCTCATCCTCAAGGAGCGGGCCGTGGCCGAAGCCGGCGAGCGGCTGAGCGGGGAGCTGCTGACCGAGCTGATGCTCGGCAGTCCCGGGATCGGCCCGGCCCAGCGCGCCCGCGCCCGGGCCCGCACCATCGACGTCGACCGGCTGGACCTGGTCCTGGTCGCGGACTCCCCCGCGGTGCCGCCGGGCGACCTCGCGCGGCACCTGCACGACGTCGCCCGGGAACGCGCCGGGCTGGCCGGCGAACACCTCGGCCGGGCCACGATGATCCTGCCCGGCGCCGGCGACGAGGCGACCGTCGCGGACGTCCACACCAGACTGCGGCGGACGCTGGGCGGTCCCGTCCTCGTCGTCGGGGAACGGGCGGCCGGCCACGACTGGGCCCGGGCGTTCGCCCTGGCCAGGCGCTGCGGCGCCGTGATGCGCGCGCTCGGGCACACCGACGGCGGGGCCACCACGCGTCAGTACGCCTTGTACGCCATGGTGTTCGACCCCGACCGGGCCGGCGAGCTCGACCGGTTCCTGACCGGCTCGATCGGCGCGCTCCTGGAGTACGACCGGCGGCGGGGCACCGATCTGGTCGGCACCCTCAGCGCCTACTACGTCCACCGCGCGAACGTCGCGGCCACCGCCCGCGCGCTGCACCTGCACGTCAACACGCTGCTCAAGCGCCTCGACCGGGTCGGCACGGTCCTCGGCTCCGACTGGCGCCACGAGAACGACCTGGAGCTGCAGCTCGGGCTCCGGCTGCACCAGCTGCGGGCGGTCACGTCCTGAGGCGGTTCAGCCGACCCTGACCGAGTCGCGCAGGGCGGTCTTCGAGATCTTGCCGGTGCCCGTCTTCGGCAACGCGGGCACGAAGACGAATTCGTCGGGCAGCCACCACTTCGCGACCATCGGCGTGAGGTGCGCCAGCAGTTCCTCGGCCCCCAGTGCACTGCCCTCGCGCAGCACGACGTACGCCACCGGGCGTTCCATCCACCGCGGGTCCGGCCGGGCGATCACCGCCGCCTCGACGACGTCGGGGTGGGCCGTGATGGCGCCCTCGAGCTCGACCGAGGAGATCCACTCGCCGCCGGACTTGATCAGGTCCTTCATCCGGTCCACCAGCCGCAGGTAGCCCTCGGCGTCGATGGTGGCCAGGTCGCCGGTGCGCAGCCACCCGTCGTCGGTGAAGCTGCCGTCGGCGGGCACCCGGTAGTAGCCGCCCGCCACCCAGGGACCCGCGACCTGCAGCTCGCCGACGGCGTCCCCGTCGCGGGGCAGCTCGCGACCGGTCTCGACGTCGACGATCCGCACGTTCACCAGCGGCAGCGGCTGGCCCTGGGCGGCCCGCACGGCCACCTGGTCCGCCGCGGACGCGTCCCGGTGCTGGGTGCGCGTGCCGCCGATGGCCCCGACCGGGCTGACCTCCGTCATCCCCCAGGAATGCGTGATGGGCACGCCGATCGCGGCGCGGTAGGTCTCCGACAGCGCCGACGGGACGGCCGAGCCGCCGCCGAGCAGGAACCGCGTGGCGCTCAGGTCGTGGTCCCGCAGCCCGGGGGCCATGCTCGTCCAGACCGTGGGGACGGCGCCGGCGACCGTGACCCGCTCGGCCGCCATCAGCCGCAGCAGGTGGTCCGGGTCCGCCGACGGGCCGGGCAGCACCAGGGAAGCGCCCGTCAGCATCGCGCCGTAGGGCAGGCCCCAGGCGTTGGCGTGGAACATGGGCACGATCGGCAGCACGACGTCGCTTTCGCACAGGCCGACGAGGCCCGCGGCGAGTGTCCCGAGGCCGTGCAGGACCGTCGAGCGGTGGCTGTAGAGCACGCCCTTGGGCGGTCCGGTCGTCCCCGAGGTGTAGCACAGCCCGGACGCGAGGTTTTCGTCCGCGAGCGTGAAGGTGTCCTCGAACGAGCCGGTGAACGGCGCCGCCGCGGAGACCAGGTCGTCGTAGTGCCGGACGCGGGGGTCCGCCGGGATCGGCTCGTCGCTGTCGTCCGGCAGCACCACCCAGTACCGCACCCGCGGCAGGCGTGCGGCGCTCGGCCAGATCCGCGGCAGCAGCGCCCGATCGACGAACACCACGTCGTCCTCGGCGTGCTCGACGATGTACTCGAGGTGCTCCGCGGGCAGCCGGATGTTGACCGGGTGCAGCACCCGCTTGGTCACCGGCACGGCCAGGTAGAGCTCGAGGTGCCGGCGGTGGTTGCTCGCGAAGGTCGCGACCCGGGCGCCGGCCGGGACGCCGAGGGCGTCGAGCGCGGTGGCGAGGCGCCGGGTCTCGCCGGCCACCTCGGCGTACGTCAGCCGCTCGCCGCCGGCCGTGACGACTTCCTTGTGCGCGTAGAGCCGCTCGGCACGCTCCAGGATGTGGGCGAGGGTGAGCGGCCGTGGCTGCATCAGCCCGTCCATGGCGCCTCTTCCGGTCGGGGGATCTTCGGGTCGCGAGTGACTTTAAGAGCGGTCTCCGCGGGGAAGAGAGGTCAGAACCGCCCACTCGTCCGCCCGCCCCGGTGGTGATCACCTCCACGTCGGAGACCGTTGCCCGCCCCGGACAGCGATCGCGGATTTTCGGGCAGCGGGGTGCGAGTACCACCGGAGCCCGATCCGGCGCTGCTAATTTTGGGCCAACACTCGGTGAAAAGAGGGTGGTGCCGTGGCGAACCCGCTGGTGGCGGAGACGAAGGATTCCACGAAGGCGTATTCGGGCATCTCGCTGCTGGAGTCGGCGAACGACCTGAAGTCGGCCATCGAAAGCGGCGACTGGGCGTCCGTCGCGATGGGGGCGGTCGGCACCG
>NZ_PPHF01000015.1 GCF_002904335.1 Amycolatopsis sp. CA-126428
ACAGGTCATGCGCTGGCTCGCGGCCGATACCGACCTGTGGACCGACACCACCTGGATCATCGACTCCACCCCAGTGGAATGCGGCCGATCCCGGCCCACGGTGAAACGATCGGAGCTGGCCGGCTGGGCCAAATACGGCTTCTGTCGCTCGCACTCGCGTTGGTTCTGGGGCCTGCGGCTGCACCTGGTCTGCACCCCGGCCGGACTGCCCATCGCTTGGGCCCTGGCCGATCCCAAGGTCGACGAGCGACAGGTGCTCATGGCCATCTGCGACCACGAACCCCACCTGCTCACCGAGCGCCCCGGCCTGCTGATCATTGCCGACAAGGGCTACATCTCCCGCGAACTGGACCACTACCTCACCGAACGCGGCATCCGGCTGATCCGCCCGTCCTACCGAAACCGAAAGCCCCATCCCGGCGAGCCGCTGCTCAAATCCATCCGCCAGCTCATCGAGTCGGTCAACGACACCCTCAAAGGCCAACTCGACCTGGAACGGCACGGCGGACGCACCATCGAAGGCGTCGGCGTCCGCGTCGCCCAACGCCTTCTCGCTCTCACTGCCGCCATCTGGCACAACCGCGCCACCGGCCAACCCATCACCCGGTCCCTGACCGCCTACGACCACTAACCGAGTTACGCATCACTCGTCTAGCCGGCTATGGCATCCGAAGTCGATCCGCTCAAGGGCCGGCTGAACCCGGAACGGCACGGCGGACACACCATCGATGGCGTGGGAGTTCGCGTCGCCCAACGCCTTGTTTGTCAGGCCGCGGCGCGCTCGGCGAGCGGACGGCGGCGCAGGTCCGGGTCGTGCACGGCCGGCGGCTGGTAGTTCTGGTCGAGCGCGCCGATGTTGGTGCCCGGCGGGACGATTTCGTCGATGCGGTCGAGGACGTCGTCGGTGAGCCGGACCTCGACGCCGGCCAGCAGGTCGTCGAGCTGGGGCATGGTCCGCGGGCCGAGCAGTGCGCTGGTGACGCCGGGGTGGGCGATGACGAAGGCCATCGCGAGGTGGGTCATCGGCAGGCCCGCTTCGGCGGCCACTGGCACGAGCTGCTCGACGACGTCGAGCCGGCGTTCGTCGCTGAGGTGCTTGAGCAGGTGGGCCCGGCGCAGGTCGTTGCGCTCGCCCTTGCGGACGCGCCCGGTGAGCAGGCCCTGGCCGAGCGGACCCCAGATCAGCGTGCCCATGCCGAAGCGCTGGGCCAGCGGCAGCACCTCGCGTTCGACACCGCGGTTGAGGAGGGAGTAGGCCGCCTGCTCGGTGCGGAACCGCGCCAGGCCGCGGTGTTCGGCGACCCACTGGGCCTCGACGATGTCGGACGCGAGGCTCTGGGACGTGCCGATCGCGCGGATCTTGCCGGCGCGAAGCAGGTCCGTCAGTGCGGAAAGCGTTTCCTCGACGTCCGTCGCGGGATCGGTGCGGTGCAGCTGGTAGAGGTCGATGTGGTCGACCTGCAGGCGCCGCAGCGAGTTCTCGACGGCGGTGGCGATCCAGCGCCGGGACGCGCCCTGGTGGTGCGGGTCGTCGCCGACCTGGCGGCCGAACTTGGTGGCGAGCACGACGTCGTCGCGGCGGCCTCGCAACGCTTTGCCGACGACCTCTTCGGAATCGCCGTAGGCGTCGGCGGTGTCGATGAAGTTGATGCCCGCGTCCAGCGCCTTGTGGATCATGCGGGCGGAGTCGTCCGGGTCGGGATTGCCGAAGGACGTCGCGAACATCATCGCGCCGAGCGCGTATGGGCTGACCTTGATCCCGGTCCGGCCGAGGGTGCGGTAGTGCATGGGTTCTCTCCCGCCGAGGTGCCGGCCGGCGCGGATGCCGTACGCTGGCCGTAAGTGGAAACCTATTCCGGAACTATACGGAAAAGCTTTCCGGTTACGCAACCGAGAGGGGCGAAGTGGTCCAGGAGACCCGACGGCGGCGCGCCGACGCCCAGCGCAACGTCGAGGCCTTGATCGAGGCGGCGCGGACGGTTTTCGACACCTCCGGCGTGGACGCCCCGGCCAAGGAGATCACCGACCTCGCCGGAGTCGGCGTCGGCACGCTGTACCGGCACTTCCCGCAGCGCTCGGACCTGGTCAAGGCCGTTGTGCGGACCGGGATCGACGCCGTCGCCGACGCCGGCCCGGCGCTGAGTGCCGCCCACCCGCCGGAGCGGGCGCTTTCGCTCTGGATCGACCGGTTCGTCGAACTCCTCGGGACCAAACGCGGGCTCGCCTCGGCCCTGCACTCGGGCGATCCGGCGTTCGAAGGGCTGCCCGGCTACTTCATGGAGCGGCTGGGTCCCACGCTCACGGCCCTGCTCGACGCGGCGGCCGCCGACGGCGCGATCCGCGGCGACCTCGGCGCCGAGGACCTCCTGTACGCGATCGCGTTGCTGTGCCAGCCCGCACCCGGCCGCGAGCCGGGGCACGGCAGGCGCATGGTCGCCGTCCTCGTCGACGGCCTCCGCTACGGCGCCGGCTGACGGGCTAGTTCCGCACGCGGAAGGTCAGGTGCGTCGCGTTCGGCGTCTCGTGCACGGCAGTGCGTTCCAGGCGCACGTGCCGGCCGGTCTCGGCGTCGAACAGCCGGACGCCGGCGCCGAACAGCAGCGGGACGACGTGCAGGCGCAGCTCGTCGACCAGCCCGGCCAGCAGGAACTGCCGCAGGGTCGTGCCGCCGCCCATCAGCATGACGTTGTCGTCGCCCGCCGCGGCTTTCGCTTGCTGCAGCGTGCTTTCGAGGCCGTCGGTGACGAACGTGAACGTCGTCGGGCCCTTGACGACCGGTTCGTGGGGCCGGTTCGTCACCACGAAGACCGGCTTCTTGAACGTGCCGTCGTCACCCCAGGGATCGACGCCGACGTCGAACATCGACCGGCCCACGACGAACGCGCCGACGCCGTCGAACAGCCGGCGCCCGACCTCGGCGTCGGCGTCCGTGCCCTCGAACAACCACTCGTGCAGCAGGTCGCCGTCCTGGCCGAGGCGGTGCTCGGTGCTGGTGTCCGGTCCGGCCACGATGCCGTCCGCCGACATGCTGATCTCCGCGATGACTTTCCCCATGGGCCGCCACCCTGCCAGGGGATCAGGCGGAAGACCAGCCGTCGCCCCACTCGGCGTCCCGGGCCGCGCGGTACCGCGGGCCCTGCTTCTTCGAGACGGCGACGCCGGGTTTCAGGCCGTCCGGTGTGCACAGGTCGAGCGCCACCCAGCCCTTGTGCTTCTTCGGGTGCCGGATGATCCGCGCGTCCGGCCGCTCGGGCACGGCCGGGCTCCGCGACGCGACGACGTAGGCGAACTTCTCGTCCTCGAACCCGAGCGTGCCCGCCTTGAGCCTCCGGTGCAGTCCCGACCGGGGCAGCCGCGCGGCGAAGTGGCACCAGTCCTTGCCGGGCACGATCGGGCAGGCGGCATCGTGCGGGCACGGCGCGACGACGTGCCGGCCGAGTTCGATCAGCTGCGCGCGGGCGGCGCGGATCCGCTCGTAACCCGCCGGCGTGCCGGGCTCGATCAGCGCGACCGTCCCGGCCTTGGCGGCCAGCCAGCGCACGACGTCGCCCCGGGTGGCCTCCGGCAGCTCACCGAGCACATAGGACAGCGTGACGAGGTCGGCTTCCGGAGCCGGTGCGGCGGGATCGACGAACCCGCGCCGCCATTCGGCGTCCCGGACGGCGGCCCGCCCGGCGCCCGAGGCGAGCCGCTTGCCGAGCCCGATGGCCCCGGCCACCTGCTCGAGCACGGTGCAGCGGGTGAGCGAAGGCCACACGGCCGCGGCAGCCCACACGGCAGCACCGGTACCCCCACCGACATCGACCTGGGTACGCGGCTCGAAGCCGGGAGCGCGCAACGCGGCTTCGGCGAGCACAGCGTGCACGGCGGCGTAGGTCGCGGGCATGCGGTAGCCCGCGTACGCGGCGACGTCGGCTTCGGAGCCGAGGATCGGCGAAGTGGCCGCGTCACCTTGCCGGTAGCGCGCGCTGAGCCGGTCGACGGCCTGGGTCAGCCGGGCCACCGGGTGCCGGGCCAGCTCGTCGTCGAGCGCGGAGGAGAGATCGTCGGGGAGTACGGCCACGACGGGCAGATTAGCCGGGGCCGCCCCTCACCAGGGCTTGGCGTCGCGGTTGCGGGTCCAGCGCCACGCGACCGGCGCTTCCTGCCGCCTCCGGACTCGCCGCCGGGAGGTGTCCCACACCGGGAAGCTGAGCTTGCGCGCTCGAACGCGCCGGTCCGCCGGCCGGCGGACGATGTACCGGCGCTTCCCGTGCCGGGCGCTCCGCCACGTCACCCGCCCCGCCCTGCCGCAGGCACGCAGCCTCCCGGCACGGGCCGGCGCCCCCTGTCCGGATTGTCCCCCCGACCCGGCCCTGAGCTGCTACTTTTCCCGCGCCAAAACTTTTTCCCGGCAGCTGTCGATCCGGCCCCCGGCCGTTCGACGCGTAGGCAAAGCGAACGAAGGGAGACCGCGATGCGGTTCATGGTGATCGTCAAGTCGAACGAGGACTCCGAGGCGGGCCAGGGCCCCAGCGCCGAGCTGCTGGAGCAGATGGGGAAGTTCAACGAAGAGCTGGTCAAGGCCGGAGTGCTGCTCGCCGGCGAAGGGCTGACGCCGAGTTCGCAGGGCGCGCGGGTCGTCTTCTCCGGCACCGAGGAGCCCAAGGTCGTCGACGGTCCGTTCGCCGAGACCAAGGAGCTCGTCGGCGGCTTCTGGATCCTGCAGTGCCGCGACCGCGAAGAGTGCATCGAGTGGGTCAAGCGGATGCCCAACCCCGACGGCCAGGCCGGTGAGGTCGAGATCCGCCGCGTCGCCGAGGCGGCCGACTTCGAGAACATGACGCCGGAACTCGTCGAAATGGAAGGCCGGCTGCGGGCGCAGTCCGCCGGGCAGGCGTGACGCCGTGCGGTTCCTGGTGATCGTGAAGGCCAGCCCCGAATCGGAGGCGGCCGGGTTCGAGCCCAGCGCCGAAGAGCTGACCGCGATGACGAAGTTCAACGAGCGGCTGGCCGCCGAGGGCCGGATCGAACTCGCCGAGGGGCTCACGTCCAGCGCGGACGGCTCGCGCGTCCTGTTCGAAGGCGACGCCGAGCCCAAGGTCATCGACGGCCCGTTCGCCGAGACCAAGGAGCTGATCGCGGGGTTCTGGGTGCTCAAGGGCGAATCCCTCGCCGAGATCGTCGAGCTCATGAAGCAGGTCCCGAACCTCGGCCCCGGCGAGGGAGTGCTGGAGATCCGCCCGATCAGCGAGTAGTGGGTTGCACCGCGGAAGATCACCCTGTCTGATGGCCGGGTGACGGTTGCGGACGCCCGGAGAACGGTCGAGACGGTCTGGCGGATCGAGTCGCCGCGGCTCATCGCGGGCCTGGCCCGGATGGCCCGCGGTGACGTCGGTCTCGCCGAAGAACTGGCCCAGGACGCGCTGGTCGCGGCGCTGGAGCAGTGGCCGGACTCGGGCGTCCCCCGCAACCCCGGCGCGTGGCTGATGACCATCGCCAAGCGCCGCGCGGTCGACCAGTTCCGCCGCAACGAGCGGTACGCCGAGAAGCTCGAGGAAGTCGGCCGCGACCAGCGGCTCGGCGAGGGCGTCCTGCCCGACTTCGACGCCGCGCTCGACGACCACATCGAGGACGACGTCCTGCGCCTGCTGTTCGTCGCCTGCCACCCGGTGCTGAACACGCAGGCGCGGGTCGCGTTGACGCTGCGCATGGTCGGCGGCCTCACCACGGACGAGATCGCGCGCGCCTTCCTGGTCCGCGAATCGACGATCGCCCAGCGGATCGTCCGGGCGAAGAAGGCCCTCACCGCGGCGAAGGTGCCGTTCGAGGTGCCGGAAGGCGACGAGCGCGTCGCGCGGCTTTCGTCCGTGCTCGAAGTCCTCTACCTCGTGTTCAACGAGGGCTACTCGGCCACCCGGGGCGACGACTGGATGCGGCCGGCGCTCTGCGAAGAGGCGATGCGGCTCGGCCGCGTGCTCGCCGGGCTGATGCCGGGCGAGTCGGAGGTCCACGGCCTGGTCGCGCTGATGGAGCTGCAGGCGTCCCGCGCGAAGGCCCGCACCGGCCCGAACGGCGAACCGGTGCTCCTGCTGGACCAGGACCGCTCCCGCTGGGACCGCTTCCTGATCCAGCACGGCCTCGCGGCGCTGACGTTGTCCGAGCAGATCGCCGAGGGTGCGTACGGCCCGTACTCCGCCCAGGCGGCGATCGCGGCCTGCCACGCACGGGCGCGTACGGCCGAGGAGACGGACTGGGCCCGCATCGCGGCGCTCTACGAAGGCCTCGGCAAGCTCCAGCCGTCCCCGGTGATCGAGCTGAACCGCGGCGTCGCGGTGGCGATGGCGTACGGACCCGAGGCGGGCCTGGCGGTCGTCGACGCCGTCGCCGGGGAAGCGGCGCTGAAGGATTACCACCTGCTGCCGAGCGTCCGCGGCGACCTGCTGGAGAAACTCGGCCGGCTCGAGGAAGCCGAGCAGGAGTACCGGCGGGCGGCGGAGATGACCGAGAACTCCCGGGAGCGGGAGCTGCTGTTGAACCGCGCGAAGACCGTCAGCCGCTAGCGCCCCGCCACGAAAGCGGCGACAGGCTCATCGCCGCCGCCGCGACCTTCCGCGCCGTCTCCGTCTTGAGGCCCTGCCGTGCCGACTCGATCCATTCGTCGACCGGCCGGACCCCGATGTCCCGGTACTCCAGGGCCTGCAGCAGCATCTCCAGCTTGTCCGCGTCCTTGGCGCACAACGCTTCCGGCGATTCCCGCGTCTCGTACTCGTCGACCGCCGCGCGGACGAGCTCCCGCGAACTTTCGGGCAGCGCGGCCGTCTGGTCGGCGGTGATCTGCCGCGGCTGCGGCTTGCGCAGGTAGTCGTTCGCCGTCAGCGGCAGGTCGCCCGTGCGGGTCTCCTGCGTGTCGTGCCACAGCGCGAGGAACGCCGCCCGCTCCGGGGACGCGCCTTCCTCCGCCGCGATCAGCGCCGCGAGCTGGGCGGCGCGCAGGCTGTGCTCGCCGACCGATTCCGGGTCGCGGACGCCCGCGTGCCACCAGCCCGAGCGCCGGACGCGCTTCAAGAGCCCGAGCTCGTAGCCGAAGGACGCCAGTGACTCACTCATCCGCCCAGCCTAGGGCGACGGGATCATCGCCGTCAGGATCGTCGCCTGGAGCAGGGAAATCACCCCGACCACCGCGGTCAGCAGCAGCGACCAGAGGAACGTCTGCCGCAGCAGTGAGCCCTCCTTGCCGCTCTGGCCGATCGCCGTCGCGCCGATCGACAGGTTCTGCGGCGAGATCATCTTGCCCATCACGCCGCCCGAGGTGTTCGTCGCGCCGGCCAGGATCGGGTTGAGGTTCAGCTGCTGCGCGGAGATCACCTGCATCGGGCCGAACAGGCTGTTCGTCGACGCGTCCGAGCCGGTGAGGAACACGCCCAGCCAGCCGATGTACGCCGAGAACAGCGGGAAGACCGCGCCGGTCGTCGCCAGGGCCAGGCCCAGCGTCTGCGTCGCGCCCGAGTAGTTCATCACGAACGCGATCGCCAGGATCATGAAGATCGTCGCCAGCGCCCAGCGCATCTGGTGCAGCGTCTTCCGGTACGTCGTCAGCAGCAGTTTCGGCCGCCCGCCCATCGCGAACCCGGCGATCACGGCCGCGAGCAGGGCGACCGTGCCCGGCGAGAACAGGAAGTCGACGGTCAGCGTCGCCGCGTACGGCGCGTTCTTCGCGGTGATCGGCGGGTGCTGGACGACGTGGTTGTGCAGCCCCGGCCAGGCGAAGATCCAGTCGGCCTTGTGCAGCAGCTTGGTCAGGTCGAGCCAGGCGGGGAGGTTCTTGAAGATCGTGCCGATCCGCGACAGGAAGATGGCCAGGATCAGGATGATGTAGGGCATCCACGCGTACAGCGCGCCGCGCTCGGCCTGGGCGGCGCCGAGGCTCTTGGCGGCCGCGGGGGCTTCCTCGCCGTCGAAGCGCCACACCGTCGCGGGCTGCCAGAACCGGGTCAGGATCCACAGCGCGGCCATCGCGGTGAGCGCGGCGAGGACGTCGACGAGGCTGGCGCTGATGTAGTTGGACGCGACGAACTGCATGGCCGCGAAGGCGAGCCCGGCGGTCAGCACCGCCGGCCACACCTCGAGCATGCGCTTCCAGCCGGCCAGGACGACGACCAGGAACGCGGGGATGATCAGCGCCAGGACCGGTACCTGACGGCCGACGGCCGCCGAGAACAGCTCGGTCGCCTGGTCCTGCTTGAGGTGCATGATCGGCGCGGTCAGCCGGCCGAGCACGATCAGCGGGTTGCCCAGCCCGCCGAACGCGACCGGGGCGGTGTTCGCCAGCAGCGCCAGCACGACGGCCTTGACCGGCGGGAACCCGAGCGCGGCCATCATCGCCGCGGTGATCGCGATCGGCGACCCGCCGCCCGCGACGCCTTCGAGCAGCGCGCCGAAGCTGAACGCGATGAGCAGCGCCTGCAGCCGCCGGTCCTCGCTGAACCCGGCGAGCACCCGCTTGATCGCGTCGAACCGGCCGGTGGCGACGGTGACGTTGTGGAAGTACACGGCGTGGAAGGCGATCCAGGCCACCGACCACACGCCGAACACCACGCCCATCGCCGCGGAGTCGAACGCCAGCGCGGCCGGCATCCGGTAGAGCAGCAGGGCGACGCCGAGCGCGGTGACCAGCGCGAGCGCCGCGGAGAGGTGCGCGGAGAAGCGGATCACCCCGAGCGAAACGAGCAGCACGATGATCGGGAGCGCGGCGAGCAGCGCGGAAACCCACAGCCCGCCCGCCGGCTGGTAGTCCTGGATCCAGGTCACGTCGGCTCCTTCGCCGGGGTGGGTGCTCAGGCCGGCCGGCTCCGGACGTACCCGAGCCGCAGGGACAGGGCGGCGGCGGTCCCGGCCACGGAGGCGCCGAGTTCGTCGAGGCGGCGCAGCACGCGCGGAGCGGGCCCGGCGATGCTGATGGCGGCGATCGGCCGGCCGGAGTGGTCCCGCACGGCGGCGGCGACGCAGCCGACGTCCGGCTCGTTCTCGACCTCGTCGATCGCCCAGCCGCGGCGGCTGGTCTTCGCGAGCTCGTCGAGCAGCCGGTGCGGGTCGATGATGGTCTTGAGGGTGAGGGAGTCGAGCTTCATCCGCCGCACGCGTTCGAGCCGGTCACCTTCGGGCAGCGCGGCGAGCCAGGCTTTCCCGAGCGACGTCGCGTGCTGCGGCCTCCGCGTCCCGAGCCGGCACGCGAGGGTGACGGCACTGGCACTGCGTTCGGTGGCGACGTAGACCATGGTGTCGTTGTCCGGAACGGCGAGGTAGGTGGTTTCGCCGGACCGTTCGGCGAGCGACGCGAGGTACCGCGGCGCACACCGGTGCAGATCGGTCGCGGCCATCGCCCGCGCGCCGAGTTCGACGAGCCGGGTGCCGAGCCGCACCCGCCCGGTGACCTGGTCGGCTTCGAGGTACTCGAGGTTCTTCAGGGTGCCGACGATGCGGTAGGCGGCGCTGCGGGAAAGCCCCAGTTGCCGCGCGATCGCATTGGTGGAAATCTCCTGGTGCCGCCCGACGTGCTCCAGCACGGCGAGCCCGCGTTCGAGAGTTCCGCTTTGTTCAAGCCCGCGCTCCGGTCCCACGTTGCCCTCCGTTGGACAGATTCCCGCTCAGCGGTACGCCTTTCCGCTGGCTGGGCTTGGACGGTAACACCTCCGATGTATCTGGGGAAGATCTTGGAATAAGTCGGAACAATGCGAGTAGTTGTGGATGCTAATTGGTTCAACATCCGATGGTTAAGTTTCCTACCTATGGCGGTTGCGCGGCTGTCAGCGGGCGCGTTCGACGGGTTCGAGGGGGGTTTTGTTCAGAGGTGTGAATGGTTGAGCGGGCATCAACAGGTGAGACGCAATGTGGACAAACCGCCTCGGGGCCGCGTTCTTTCGCCGTTCTTGTCGGTCGGCGTCGATACGCTGGACCCGGGGGGCGCCCCCGCGGGAGCTGGTCTGGAATGGCGGCAGGCGGGTGCCGTTGCCGGGTGGCCAGGCTCGGCCCGAGGTTGAGGTCCGGGGCCGGTCCGCGGGCCGGATGGCGAGGCGAGCCCGGCGAGGAAGTACGCGCGATTGAACTGGCGGTTGCCGGCGCGGACAGGGATGCTCCCCTCGGTGCGGTGCGGTGCGGTGCGGTGCGGTGCGGTGCGGTGCGGTGCGGTGCGGTGCGGTGCGGTGCGGTGCG
>NZ_PPHF01000150.1 GCF_002904335.1 Amycolatopsis sp. CA-126428
GTTGTTCGCGGCCTCGCCCAGCGCCTTCTCGACCGGGCTCGACCCCTTGGTCGGCGTGGTGAGTGAACTCATCGGCGCCCCGCTCCTCCCGGTCGTCCCTGCTCCCCGACCGTGACACCGGCAGATCGATCCCGCAACGACAGATCGGCTTTTGCATCGGGTCTGAATCGCGTCCGAGGCGCCAGAACGTGAGGATGATCGGCACAACGCAACAGTTGTGCGTCCGCGCTGGCAGCCTGGTTCAGCTTGGCACGGCACGCGGGCGGCACGACCCGGCTCCAGCGTGACCGGTATTCCGTCGGGGCAACGGGTGAAGCCCGGTCACCGGTCGGTCACTGCCTTGGCGGGGACCAGGTAAGGCCGCTTCCCCTGGACCCCAGCCGGAAACAGCACCGTCCTCGTTGGGTTCGTCGGCGGTGCGGACCCGGGCCGGACGGACGGAGTCGCTGCCGGGCGCCGGCGAACACGTAACCAACCTCGATGAACGTCCCGGCCTTCGGCTTGTGCCAGACCGTGAGCACAGTGCCGTCACCGTGCACGCCCGTGCGCAGCAACAGGTCGGCGGCCCGGTCCAGCTCGTTCTGCACCGCGAAGCACCCGCCGATCAGGGCAGCGGCGGCCTCCGGATCCGGACGGCCGGCGGGCAACCCGTCGTCGCGCTCGACCGCAGCGGACCCGGCCGACGGCGGGGGCGACGGCGAAAAAGGCCGCGGACGACTCCGAGCCGGTCTGCCGAACGCGTGCTCCCCAGTCGCCATCGGGCCACGCCTTGGCGGGCACCCCGGAATTCGGCAACGGACCGGGGCGACCGAGGTAGCCTGGCGGCCGGTGGCCCCGATCGAGGGAGATGCGGTGGACGTTTCCTCAGCCGTTCCCGAGGAGCTGCGCCCGGTGGTGACGACGTCGTCCGGAACGTTGCGGCTGGTGTTCGTGCCGCGCGTCACGCACCTGCTGACCAAGACGTGGGCCGGCAGCCTGGCCATCCCGTTCGCGGTGGCCGGCCCGCTGCTCGTCTTCGTGGTCCTGCCCGTGGTCGCCGTCGTCTTCGGATGGACCACGATGTGGCACACCGCCCTGGTGCTCGGCGGCGTCCTCGCTGCCCTCGGTCTGGTGCTGTCGGTCGCCCTGCCGTGGAGCCTGCGTTCCGACGCACGGTGGATCGAGCTGAACCCGGGGCAGAACCCGGCGCGGGTCCTCGTCAAACGGCTCTCCGGGGCCGAGCGGACCAGTGCGTTGCGGTCGATCGCCGTCATCGAACACGTGAAGCTCGCCGAACCCGCCGGTGTCGAACTGCAGGTACGCACGGCGGACGAGACCGTCCAGGGAGCCGAGCGGATCGACGTGAACGCCCGGACCCTGGCGGACTGGCTGAGCAGCCTGCCCGGCGTCGAGGTCGAACACCAGAAGGTCGTCGACCGGGTCAACACGACCCGCGACCGCTGGTGGCGGCCCACCCAGGTCGCCGCGGTGTGGGAAGCACCCGCCGACGCCGTCCCCGTGATCGCGGACGAACTCGGCGTCCGATGCGATACCTTCGTGCCCCGGGCCGCCGCCATGAACGGGAACACCCACGCGATCGACGTCTACGACCCGGACGACGTCCAGGAGATCACCGATCAGCTCACCGGCGAAACCGTCGCGGCGTTCATGCTGCGCCGGCTGACGAGCTTCACGCGTGAGGCGAGGCTGCCCGCCGGCGACGACCCGCTGCTCCACCTCGTCAAGGACACCGCACTCGCCGAGCGGTACCACACCGCGCTGCGGCAGCTACGCGATCCCGGGCCAGAAACCTACCTTTACGTCACGTTCGCGCAGTACTCGTTGTGCCAAGCCGTGCGCGGCGAGCCCGTTCCGGCCGCAGGTCCCCCACGATGGACACCACCGCCCGACTTCGAAGCGGTACTCGCCACCTCGATGACCGCCCCGATTCCCAGACCGACCCGATCCGCCTGACCGAACACTCCCCCGCGGCCCCGTGCAGAGCGACCGGCCCCAAGAGACAGTCACGAGATTCCGGTCCGAGGACGACCGTGGGTCGCTCGGCCGCGAACAGCTGCGCCAGCGCGGGACCAAGGCACTTGAGCAGATCGGGTTGACGCCACCAGCCTGTGACGTCGGCACAGCGATGCTTCTGCCGGCAATCGGGTTTACCTCACCTGTCCGGCCTGTCCGCTTTCCCCGTACCGGTGACCGCACTGCCTGCGGTCGGATCCCGGAGCATGAAATCCGTTACGGTTCATAGTGGACGTTGATCGACGATGTCCGGTCGTTGATGTAGTCGCCGACATACGAAACCGCTGTCCAGTTGTGCCAGGCCTGGTGCCTTCCGCCGTACACGGCGTGTTCGTAGAAGTTCACGTAGTTGCACCTGGAGTGACCGGCGGTCCACGACGAGATCTTGTCGTTCATGTTCGTGAGGAACGGGTTCTGCGTCTCCAGGTCGCGGATGCTGTAGCCGGCGGTATCGCACGGTCCGTACTTGCCGTACCAGGTCACCGTGTCCCCGCCGTAGCCGGCATCTTCGTAGATGGTCAGCAGAAGCGTGTCCGCGGCAACGCCGAGCGCGGCAGCCGTCTCTTCCCGGGAAGGTCCACAGCTTTGGGACAGGACCCTGGACGCTGTTTCGCCGGGCCGCAGCCGGTCCAGCAGATAAGCGCAATGGTTGCCGGTGGCAGGTTCGGACGTGGCCGCGGCGGCGGGAACCGGGGCCGCGAAGAGCAGCGCCGCACCCAGTACCAGGATTGGTGGTTTCTTCATTGTTCATCCCTTCAGTACGGACAGAAGTGGAAGTGCCAAGTCAGCGCGATACTTGCCACCAGGCACCGGCTGGGAAATGCGTCTGATGGGAACAGATACTTTCACGATTATATGCCCGCACCTATCCGGCATTGGGACTGCTCAGCCCCGCTTCGATGCAAATGTGATTGCTGCAACCGTCGGCGGCTTGTGCTCGGTCGGGAACGATGGCCGAGACGCCCGAAGCCAGCGTGACCGAGCTTCCCAGGGTGGTCAGGGTTCTGAGGATGTGCATGGTTCGACCCTCCAGTGTGACTACGGGCAACGCTACGACTTACGTGCCCGACCCTCGCCCTCGATACTTTCGGGCATCTCCCGGGACTGGAGTAGCGGCATGTCCGCCATCTTGCGAATCGTGTCCCCGGTCATGCCGTAGTGGTTCAGGAACGCCTGGCGCAGCGTCTCGGCGGACCGGAAGCCGCACCGACGAGCGATCGCGGCCAGGGACAGTTCACTGCCGCGTACCAGGTGCGCGGCAGCTTCGGTCCGCGCTGTCCGAACCGCCCGCGCCGGGGTGACGCCCCACTGAGTCCGGAACAGCCTGGTGAGGTGCCGGGTGCTGATCCCAGCGCGGGCTGCCAGCGCCGGCGGGCTGAGGTCCTCGGCGAGGTGGGCGGCGATGTACCCGGCCAGATCCCGTACGACACGGTCGCCCGGTGGTGGCGCCAGGAACGTGCTGATCTGCGCCTGATCGGCCGGCCGGTGCAGGTACGTGACCATCTCGCGGGCGACCTCACGAGCCAGAGTGGGACCGTGGTCGTCCTCGATCAGCGCGAGCGTGAGGTCCAGCGCACTCGTCACGCCGGCGGAAGTGTAGATGTTGCCGTCGCGGACATAGAGCGGGGCCGGGTCCACGGTGACGGCGGGGAACACCGAGGCCATCAGATCGCTGTAGTTCCAATGGGTTGTCGCCCGGCGGCCGTCGAGCAAGCCCGCCGCGGCCAACAGGAACGCGCCGGTGCACACCGACGCGATCCGCCTGCAGCACGGAGCCAGCCGCCGCAGCTGCGTCAAGAGCCCGGCATCGGTCATCGCCGTCTGCGTGCCGTGGCCGCCGACGACCACCATCGTGTCGATCCGGCCGGTCACGGACGCGAGTCGCCGGGCGCCGGTGAGGCCGATCCCGGAAGAGCTGCGCACCGGCCTCCCGGTCGCCGACGCGAGTTCGATCGCGTACGGCGGGCTCGCCCGGTACTCGTTGGCGATTTCGAACGTCGCGCTCGAGCAGGCGACATCCAGGATCTGTGCATCGTCGTAGGCGACCACCAGCACGCGCCGGGCCGTCGAGTCTCGGACGCTCACATCGCCGTCCCCTCACTCATGCACCGCGGTGTCCAAGTTACGCGAGCCGGCGGTGAACGACGTCCGCCGGACTGACCGGACGCGCCGGTGGCAGCGTGCAGACGGCGGTCGGTGTGTCGAGAACCGGGTTGGTACCCAATGCCACCATGCGGAACCGGGGTGGATGGCACACGGTGAGGCTGGACGGGCCGACGACCCAGTCGTCCTCGATGTAAGTCCAGCATCTCGGGGCCCTCTCGGACGCCATGCACGAGGCCTGAGACCAGGGCCGGGGTGAACGGGCACAATTGATCGCCGTTCGGCGGCCCGAAGCTGGACCCGCCGAGCATCTCACTCGGATGCCGAGGGCTCAGGACCACTGTGTGTGCGCGGCGCCGAAGGCCGCCTGTCGTGTCCGACACCTGAGCGCTTGGCGAGCTCGGCAGCCATCTTCTCGGGGCCCCCGTGGTGCCGAGGCACGCCGTCGTCACAGCCGACCAGCACAGCCCGGGAGCACGGAAGGTGGTTCGTCGGCCGGTGGCGGGCGCCCGGGTGCGAACCCGGGCGCCCGTGGCGAGTCCGGTCAGCGCTCGGCGGGTTCGAGCAGGATCAGCGGCACCTCGCGGTTGCCGGCCTCGGCGGCCCGGGTGCGAAGGCCGGCGAAAAACGGGTAGAGCTCGTCGGTGTAGGCCAGCCAGCTCGCCCGCTCCGCGCCTTCGGCCACCCGGGCGGTCATCAGCCGGCGGTCCGGACCGTCCTGCAGCTGCACCGTCGGGTGCGCCACGAGGTTGTGGAACCAGCTCGGGTTGCGGGCCTGGCCGCCGGCCGCCGCGCCGATGGCGTAGACGCCGTCACGCTCGATGCGCATCAGGGCGACCTTGCGCAGCTTGCCCGAACGGGCGCCGCGCATGGTCACCACGACCACCGGGCCACCCCCCATCGTCGCGCCTTCGCGGCCGTCGGTGCGCTCGTAGCGTTCGACCTGATCGCGGGTTGTCGCATCGGCACTGGGGACGTACTCGCCGTCGAGCAGATCCGTTGTCATGTCGGGGAATTCCTTTCGTCGAGGGCGGCTTTCACGCGCCGCCGTGGTGCACCGGCTTCAGCCGGCTACCCGGATCACGGTCTTCCCGATCGTCCGGCCGCTCTCGGCGAGGGCGTGCGCCGTCTTCACGCTTTCGGCGGTCAGGCCCTCGAGAACAGTGGTGACGATCGGGCGCAGCCGGCCCGCCGCGACGTCGTCCGCCGCCCGGGCGAGGATCCGGCCCTGGCTGCCGACGTCACCCCCGGCCACGATCTTGCTGAACACCATCTCGCTGTGCAGTGACAGCGATTTGCCTGTCAAGGCCCCTGCGTCGAAGGGGCTGGCGAGGTCGATGGCGGCCAAGTGACCGAAGGGGCGCAGCACCTCGGCGATCGCCCTCAGGTGGCCGCTGGTGCCCGAGGTCGACAACACCAGGTCGACGTGGTCGATCCCCGCCGTGCGGAGCTGTCCGGCCAGGTCACGCCGGTGGTCGACGACCAGGTCGGCGCCCATCGCCGCCGCCCACTGCCGAGACGCGGGCCGCGAGGCCGTGCTGATCACGAAGGCCGGCGTCGTGGCCTTGAGCAGTTGCGTGGCCATCGACCCGACGCCGCCGGCCCCGCCGACGACGAGCACGCGGCCGACACCGGGCGGCAGCGCATCCTGGTCGCGGAACAGCGATTCCCAGGCCGTGAGGACACCGATGGGCAGCGATGCGGCGTCGGTGAACGCGAGCCGGTCCGGGATCTTGGCCACCACCCGGTGGTCGACCGCGACGCGCTCGGCCCAGCTGCCGTCGCGAGTGAAGTCGCCGGTGCCCATCACCCGGTCCCCGGCCGCGAATCCGGTGGCCGCGGACCCGGCCGCGGCGACGACCCCGGCGAACTCCCAGCCGAGGACGATCCGGCCGCCGGGCTCGGCGCTGCGCGTCTGCCGGATCGCGGCTTCGCCCGGGTTGATGCCGATCGCCCGGACTTCGACCAGCAGGTCACCGTCCCGTGGCCGGAGTTCGGCGACTTCGGTCAGCTCGATGGCGAACGCGTCGAGCGCGTGTGCCTTCTCGTAGGCCAAGGCTTTCACGGCTTCAGTCCTGCTTGAGGGCGTGCAGCGCCGAGAGCGGGCCGCCGATCTGCATCAGGCGGCCGCCATCGCGCAGCGTCCCGGCGTCGACCGGCGCGAATCCGAGGGCGTCGGCGACGGTGCGGAAATCCGCCTTGGCGGCCTCGTCGTCACCGGCGTAGAACAGCAGCTGCCGCCCTTCCGCGTGCCGGGGATCGGCGGCGATGTACTGGGCGTAGAGGGTGTTGAAGGCCTTGACCACGCGCGCGCCCGGCGCACGATCGGCTACGAACTCACTCGCCGTCTCCACCCCGAGATCGGCGACGGCCGGCCGCATCGACTCCAGGTTGTTGGTGGTGTCGACCAGGATGCGGCCGTCCCAGTCGGGCAGCCCGGCCAGCGCGGCACCGACCTGCGGCCACATCACGGTGAGGAAGACCATGTCGGCGGCGGCCGCTTCCGCGGGTGTGCCCGCGCTCGCGAGCGGCCCCAGCCGGGTCACGACGTCGCGCAGCGTGTCCGGGCCGCGGCTGTTGCTGAGCGTCACCTCGCGGCCGGCCGTCACGAGGTGCCCGGCGATCACCTGCGCGACCGTCCCGGCGCCGATGGTTCCGAAGTCCATGACCGTCCCCTCCGTTTTCGATGACGTCCATCATCATAATTAATGATTGCAGTCGTCATCATTAACCGTCAAGCCGGACTCCCCCGCGGACACCCGCTTTGATGATGGGTATCATCGGAAGCGGTGACGAGCTCGCCGGGAAGGTGGTCGACGTGCCCCGCGTCACGCAAGAGCAGAAACGGCTCAACCACGCGAAGATCGTCAGCGCGGCCGGTGCGGGATTCCGGCTGCGCGGCATCGACGGCATCGGCATCGAGGAGCTGATGAAGTCGGCCGGCATGACGCACGGCGGGTTCTACAACCACTTCGCCTCGAAGGACGAACTCACCCTCGAAGTCCTCCACCAGGGCTTCACCGACTCGCTCGAGGCGCTCGACGCGATCCGCGAAGCGCATCCCCGCTCGGCGCGCGCGGCCCTGCACGACATGATCGACCACTACGTCAACGCCGAGCACCGCGACCACCCCGAGATCGGCTGCGCCTCGGCCGCCCTCGTCTCCGACGCCGGCCGCCACGGCGCCGCCGCCCAGGCCGAATACCGGCGCGGGCTCGACGGCTACTTCGCCACCATCACGGACATGCTGCTCGACCGCGCACGCCAGTCCGGCACCGAACTCGCCCCCGCCGAAGCCCGCGAGCGCGCGGTGGCGCTGTTCAGCCAGATGGTCGGCGCGCTGCTCCTCTCCCGGGCGATCGCGGACGCGGCTCCGGACCTGTCGGACGAAGTACTGGCAGCCAATCGGCGGCGGCTCAAGAAGCTCTGACCGCTGTCGTCCAGGCCAGATCGGGAAAGCCGATGCCGGCGGCCGCCGCGGACGCGAGAACAAGGGATCACGTGCGGAGCCGCGTCACAGGCTGTCCCAGAACTCCGTCAGCACGCGTGCCGCCCGTGAGGTCCTCGGTGGCGACGGGGTACCAACCCCGGCCCGGCTGCGGGCAGGTCGCGGCCGCGCTCACGCAGCACCTCCGGGGGTATCGACCGGTACAGCGCGAGAATGGCCCGGCCCATTTCCGGGCCCTGACCTCGCTGACCCAGCTGCGCAGGAGGTCAGGACGAGTCATCGCCACTTCCAGCACCTACCCTCCGCTGAGGCTGTGGCCGACGAGATCGACAGGTGCGCCGAAGCGGGACAGCTCGTCGATCAGCCAGTCCCGGTAGCCGGACATGGTCGCACCGAATCCGGCGGGCAACGGCGCCCCGAAGCCGGGAGGGGCAAGCAGGACCGCATCCCGCCGGCGCGGTCCGGGCAGCTCGCTGAGCAACGGAGTCCACACCGCGGGAGTCAGAGGGACGCCGTTGACGAACACGATGGTCATGGTTACGAGGACAGCAGTGGCCGGGGAAGCTGTCCAAGACCTGTTCCGCACCTCGTGATGCGGCGTCCGCATCACGAGTACGCCGCGTGCACGCTTCCCGACCTGGATCTGAGGCGACGCCCTGGTCGTCCGCGCACCACTGCCGATCCCAGGGCCCCGGGTTCTACCCGAACGGGTGAAAGCCGTCGTGGGAGACGGCTGTCACACGGCCGCGCCGTGACGATCTCGGAGCGGCCGGGTCGGTAGCGGTGTGGAAGTGATCGGAACTTCCGCCCAGCCAAGCAAAGCCGTACCGAAGGAGAACACCGTGACGAAGCCGACCACCACCACGTCCGCCGCCCGCTCGGCCTCGACCGAACTGGACAAGGCCGGCGTCAGCGCGCTCGTGTCCCAGCAGGGTTCCACCACCATCGCCGACACCGTGGTGTCGAAGGTCGCCGGTCTGGCCACCCGCGAAGTGTCCGGCGTCTACGCTCTCGGCAGCGGCGCGGCCCGGGCGTTCGGCGCGATCCGCGAACGGATCCCCGGCGCGTCCGCCTCGGTGAGCCAGGGCGTGTCGGTCGAGGTCGGCGAACGCCAGGCCGCGATCGACCTGCAGATCCTCGTCGACTACGGCGTTTCCATCAGCGACCTGTCCCGCTCCGTGCGCCGCAACGTGATCACGGCCGTGGAGCAGATCACCGGCCTCGAGGTCGTCGAGGTCAACATCAACGTCTCCGACGTGCACCTGCCCGGCGACGACGAGGACGGAGACGCCAAGACCGATACCGGCCGCGTTCTGTGACCCCCGGCGCCGGCATCGACCCGGACCGCATCGCCGCCGCTGTGCAGGCCCTGGCCCCCGTCGCGGGCCTGCACAGCGGCCGGTTCGGCGAGATCGCGACCTACCTGCCCGGTCGCCGCGTTCCCGGCGTCCGGATCCGTGCCCACGAAATCACCATCGGCGTCACCATCCACTACCCCGCCACCACCACCCAGGTCGGTGCCGCGGTCCGCGCGGCGGTCGGCCCGGCCGACCGGCCCGTGGCGGTCCGGATCGGCGACGTCGTCTTCGCAGCAACCGACCTCGGCACCACAGCGGTGTCCGCACCAGGAGGAGAGAACTCGTGAACTCCACCCACCTTGGCCTGCTGACCGGACTCGCCCTCGGGCTGGCCGCGGCCTTCGGCGGCTTCGGCGCCTTCTTCGTCGTCCTCGTTCTCGGTGCGATCGGCCTGCTGGCCGGCCGCGTCCTGGACGGCAAACTCGACCTGTCCCGGCTCACCGGACGCGACCGGGGCTGAGCACCATGACCGCCACCAGCCCGGCAGCCCCGGCAGCCCCGGCAGCCCCGGCAGCCCCGGCAGGCCACGACGAACGAGGCCGCACCACGATCGCCGACCGGACCGTCGAACGCATCGCCGCGCGAGCGGTCACCGACCTCGACGACGTCGGCGGCGCGGCGACGCGGGTGCTCGGCCTCGCGATCGGCCCCGGCAACACCGCCGAAGTCGACGCGACGGTGTCCGGCGGCACGGCCGTCCTCGACGTCCGGCTTTCCCTTGCCTACCCCACCCCGGTCGGCCCGGCCACCGAGTCCGCCCGGCAGCACCTGATGGACCGGGTGCACGAACTCACCGGGCTCGGTGTGTCCCGGGTGAACATCACCGTCACCGCCCTCCGCCGCGACGCCGGGGAAGACAGGAGGGTCCGGTGAAACGCCGTCCTCGTCGCAGTGTTCCCGCCACCCTCACCGCCCTCGTGCTGCTTGCCGGGTGCGTGGTCGTCGCGGCGATCGCCGTCCAGCTCATCCTCGGACAGGCCCCGTGGGCCGACTACCACGCGATCGCCGCGGCCCTGCACGGCACGCACTGGAACCAACTGGCTCCCGCGCTCGCCGGCGGTGCCGCCGCGGTGTTCGGCTCGCTGATGCTGCTGTGCGGAATACTGCCGGGCAAGCGCACGATCCTCCCCCTCGCCGGCGATCTCGAGTCGGGCGTCTCGCGGCGCAGCTACCGCAGCACTCTGCGCGCCGCGGCGTCCGATGTGGACGGGATCACCGGCGTGAAACTGAAGCTGAAGCACCGCAAGGTCACCGTCAAGGTCTTCACCCGCCGCACCGGCACCACCGGGCTGGCCGACGCGGTCCGCGAAGCGATCTCCCGCCGCGTCGACCAGATCGAGCCGGCCACCCGGCCGGCCGTCAAGGTCAAGGTTCAGGCCGTCAGGAGCCCGTCATGACCAACCGCAACCGTCCCGCCCGCCTCAACCGGACCCTGCTCATCCTCTTCGGGTCCGCGCTGCTCGCCACCGGAACCTTCACCCTGCTGACCCACTTCGCGCGGTTGAAAGTCTTGAAGCCGGACTCTGCGCTACTCCCGCAAACCGGCGACCTGCCCACCTGGAGCCTGTACGCGACTGCGGCCGCCGCGGTGCTCGCCGGGCTGCTCGCGCTGCGCTGGCTGCTGGCCCAGCTGACCCGCAAGCCGAAAACCCACACCTGGCGCTTCGAGGACACCCCAGCCCGCGGCCGGACCGAACTGGCCGCGAGCACCGCGATCACGCCGTTCATCGACGAGGTCAACCGCTACGCGGGGGTCGACAACGCTCGCGCCACCCTCGCCGGAACCCGTGACAACCCGGCCGTCGCCTTGGTGATCAACGCCGAGCAGGACGGAGAGCCGGCCGCGATCCGCCGGCAGCTCGACACCGCCGGTCTTCCCCGCCTGCGCCTCGCCCTCGGCCTCCGGGTGCTGCCGGTCACCGTCGAATTCCGCTTTTCCGCCAAAACCGGCGCTCGCGTTCGCTGAGCTCACCTCCGCAGGGTGATGCGTTCCGGCCGCTCGGCCACCCGTGCGGCCCCCTGAGCAGCTCGGCGCCGTCGGGGCCGGCCAGCACCGGGCCGAACAACTGTTGCACGGCACCGAAGGTGAAGTCCCGTTCCAGTTCCGCACCGCGGGCCCACAGCACGGTGCCTTCGCCCATCGCGGCGCGGACGTGCCTCAGCAGTGTCGACTTGCCGACCCCCGCAGCCCCCTCGATGACAACCACACCTCCGCGGCCGGCCGCCAGGCCACGTAGCGTCAGATCCAGTGCGTCCAGCTCGGAATTCCGCTCCAGCAACGCATCCGTCACTCCGTCCGTCTCCGGCATCCGACCCCCCGCGCCGCGGCACAGGAGCAGCCGTGGCGGGTCCGAGATACGCAAGTCACGCGTACGGCCCAATGCCTACCGACCAGACGGCCGCCGCGCTACTCGGATCGGACGGGAGCAAGGCCGGCGGCGGGCCGCTTAAGG
Source organism: Amycolatopsis sp. CA-126428 (assembly GCF_002904335.1). GTDB lineage: Bacteria > Actinomycetota > Actinomycetes > Mycobacteriales > Pseudonocardiaceae > Amycolatopsis. The sequence goes on from NZ_PPHF01000150.1 coordinate 11,376, forward strand.
CGGCGCGAAACCGTCTCGGCGCGAGCAGCGGCCAAGCACGCGCTGCCGCCGGCCACCGCAAACACCCACCACCTGATCCCGGGCCCGTCCCGGTCGTGCGTGACTACGCCGGGTTCTCCGCGACGGCGAGGTAG
>NZ_PPHF01000151.1 GCF_002904335.1 Amycolatopsis sp. CA-126428
GTTGTTCGCGGCCTCGCCCAGCGCCTTCTCGACCGGGCTCGACCCCTTGGTCGGCGTGGTGAGTGAACTCATGACTTACGCTCCCAAAAGGCCGGACCGATGGCCTCGTTGAAATCGCCTCGCGCGATCAAGTATCCCTCTTCGTCCACCGTGATCGGTAGCTGGGCCAGCGGACGGGTCGCCGGGCCGAAGATCGGCTTGGCGTAGTGGAGCGCGTCGAACTGCGACTGGTGGCACGGGCACAGGATCCGGTTGGTCCGCTGCTCGTACAGAGAGGTCGGGCAGCCGACGTGGCTGCAGATCTTCGTGTACGCGTAGTACTCGCCGAAGTTGTAGTCCTCCTGGCCGGCCCGCTTGACCACCTTCGCGGCGTCGGTCGGGCGCAGGCGGATCAGCATGACCGGGTTGTCGACGCGGGTCAGCGCCTTGGCCAGCGCCTCCGCGTCGTTCCGCTCGGACTCGCGGAACGGGAACACCGTCTCCATCGCGCCCGCGTCGAGGTCTTCGGCCTTGACCAGGGAGATCTCGGTCTCCTTGCCGTGCTCGACCTCGACCGGCTTGCCGGTGTTGCGGCGCAGGTAGACCTTCTCACCGGGGAAGTTCGGCTGCCAGCCGGTGTGCCACAGCGAATCCCGGGTCTCGGTGTTCTTCCAGGGGTCCTTGATGAAGGACGCGATCGGCAGCGCCGCGGCCGCGAGGCCGAGCGCACCCGCCCCGGCGATCGCCGAGCGCTTGACCAGCGAACGGCGGGCGATGGTGCTGCGGCTCCCGGCGTCGGCCAGGTGCGCGAGGATCGTCGCGCGGTCGACCTCGGCCGAGCCGGCGCCGCCCGAGTCGCTGCGCTCCTGCACCGCGACCTCGGCGGGCACGAACTTCTTCGTGTACAGGATCACGCCGATGCCCAGGCCGAGGATGGCCAGGCCGAGCGTGAGGCCGAGCATCGGGGTGTAGAGGCTGTACCAGAAGTGGCCGCTCTCGTTGTCCGGCGCCTCGTACTGCCACGGCCACCAGATCAGCGAAACGACGAACCCGATCCCGGCCAGCGCGGACAGGCCGAACCAGAACGCGACCAGGCGCTCGGCCCGCTTCTCCGCGCGGGTGCCCTCCACGGGCCACGGAGTCGGGTACTCGACGATCTCGACGCCGTCGAGCGCACCGCCCAGCTTCACCAGCTGGTCACGGTCCATCTCAGCCAGCTCCGCCTCCGTCGGCGGCTTCGGCCCCTCGGCACTCATGCCTTCGATCCAATCCACAACGTCGCGCCGATCAGCGCGGCGATCCCGACGATGAAGGCGATGACGCCCTCCGAAGCGGGGCCGACCCCGCCGAGGCCGTTACCACCCGGGTTGTTGTTGCCGTCCGACACCGACTTCACGTAGGCGACGATGTCCTTCTTCTCCTCCGGCGACAGCTGCCGGTCGGAGAACTTCGGCATGTTCTGCGGGCCGGTGAGCATGGCCGTGTAGATCTGCTCTTCGTTGGCCGGGTCCAGGTTCGGCGCGTACTTGCCGGCGGACAGCGCCCCGCCGCGGCCGGTGAAGTTGTGGCACGACGCGCAGTTGAGGCGGAACAGCTCGCCACCGCGGGCCGGGTCGTCGCCGCGCAGGGCCTCGCCCTTCTCGGCGGGACGCTGGACGCCGCCGCCGTGCGCCTGGATGTAGGCGCCGACCGCGTCGATCTCGGCCTCGGTCAGCTTCGGCGGCTTCCGCTCGATCTGCGCCTCCTGGCGCGCGGCGGGCATCCGGCCCGAAGAAGTCTGGAAGTACACCGCGGCGTCGCCGATGCCGATCAGGCTCGGCCCGCGGTCCTGCACGCCCTCGAGGTTCGCGCCGTGGCAGGCGATGCAGGTGTTGTTGTAGACCTGCTCGCCGAGGCGCAGCTGCGCCGGCGTGCCCTGGGCCTGCGCGGTCTGCGGCTCCGGGGCGAACACGGCGTACAGGGCGCCGGCGCCGACCAGCGCGATGCCGAGCGCGAGCAGGCCGGCGAACCGCCTCCGCAGCTTCGACCGCGCGCGGTAGCGGCGCTCCGAGGATTTCGTGCTGGTGGTCATCTTGCGGCAACCCTTGCTGTCAGTTCAGGCCGATGGTGAAGGTGGTGGCGGCTGAGGCGGACCTACGGAAGGAGGTAGATCACACCGAAGAGGCCGACCCACACGATGTCGACGAAGTGCCAGTAGTAGGACACGACGATCGCCGACGTGGCCTGGGCGGGCGTGAACTTGCTCAGTTTCGTGCGGATGAGCAGGTACACGAAGGCGATGAGCCCGCCGATGACGTGCAGGCCGTGGAAACCGGTCGCGAGGTAGAAGACCGTGCCGAACGGGCCGGACGGGATCGTCATCCCCTCTTCGACCAGGTTGTGGTACTCGTTGGCCTGGCCACCGACGAAGATCGCGCCCATGATCAACGTGATGATGTACCAGCGGCGCAGCCCGTAGACGTCGCCGCGCTCGGCGGCGAACACGCCGAACTGGCAGGTCAGCGAGGACAGCACGAGGATCACCGTGAACGGGATCGCGTACGTCACGTTGAGCTTGAAAGGCTCGTCGTGCAGCGGCGGCGGCCACTGGCCGGTCGCGTTCTGCGCCTTGACGGTGAAGAACATCGCGAACAGTCCGGCGAAGAACATCAGCTCGCTGGACAGCCACACGATGGTGCCGACACTGACCATGTTCGGCCGGTTCAGCGAGTGGACCCGCTGACTGATGGTGGGAGCTGCCGTTGTCACGCGTCGCATTATGTCCTCTCGCACCGCCGCTCCGCCGGGTGGGTCCACGGCGAGCCGTCTGCGTAACCGATCACACCGGATGCCCGGGAAGGTGAGAGCTACTCATGGGTTTACTCGACCGCCTGCTTGACCTGGTCAAGAAGCGGGAAACGCCCGGTCTGAGCGCCGACGCGCCCGGTCTGAAGATCGTCGCCGAGGCCTTCGACCCGGTCGTCGCGGACTCCGCCGTCCTCGCCGGTTCACCCGCCTGGGTCAGCACGGCACCGGCCGTCCTGCGGCACCACCTGCTGCTCCCGCCGGACCGGCTCGCCGAGGCCGCGGCGATCCTCGCCCAGGACGGCTATGAGCTGCGAGAACAGTCCCCTTCCGCGGATCCGGCGCGCGTGCTCGCGGTCCGGGTGCAGGTGCTCGACGCCCTGCACTGCGCCCAGGAACGGTCCCGGATGGCGGGCCTGGCGCAGCGGCTGGGCGGCGACGCGCTGGGCTGGGACGCGCTCCAGCCGGAGGCGCCCGCGTGATGTCCGTCTCGGCCGATACGATCGCGGGAGACAGTGCTGAACCGGGGCTGCGCCCCGGGCCGGGGGCTCCGCCACCCGGAGCCCCCGAAAAGCAGTCTGCGGTGACGAGATGGAGGCGTGCCTGATGGGCGAGCGGTCGATGCGGGTCCTGGTGTTCAGCCACAAGGCGGAGGTGCGCGAGGCGATCGTGAACGCGGTCGGCCGGCGGCCCGCCGCCGATCTGGCGCGCGTGGACTACGTCGAGGCGGCCGGCATCGCCGACGTGCTGTCCGAGGTGGACGCGGGGAACGTCGACCTGGCGATCCTCGACGGCGAGGCGCAGCCGACCGGCGGCATCGGCCTCTGCCGCCAGCTCAAGAGCGAAATCACCGACTGTCCCCCGATCGTGGTCGCGGTGCGGCGCCGGGACGACCGGTGGCTGGCGACCTGGTCGCAGGCGGACGCCGTGCTGGTGCACCCGCTGGACCCGCTGACCGCCGCGGAGACCGTCGCCGACGTGCTGCGCGCGCGACGGGTCCCCGTCGTGAACGGCTGAGCCCGGTGACCACCCCGGTCCCCCGCACCTGGCCACCCCTGCTCAAGCAGCTCGTCGCGGGCGTCGACCTCTCCGCGGAGGACACGGCGTGGGCGATGGACCAGATCATGAGCGGTGCGGCGAGCCCGGCCCGGATCGCCGGGTTCGCGGTGGCGCTGCGCGCCAAGGGCGAAACGCCCGAGGAGATCGCCGGCATGGCGGCCACGATGCTGGCGCACGCCCGGCGGGTCGAGCTGGACCGCCCGGCGGTCGACATCGTCGGCACCGGCGGCGACGGCTCCAACTCGGTCAACATCTCCACGATGGCGACGATCGTCACGGCGGCGGCGGGCGCGCCGGTGGCCAAGCACGGCAACCGCAGCGCGTCGTCGAAGTCCGGCGCGGCGGACGTCCTCGAAGCGCTCGGCGTCCGGATCAGCCTGCCGCCGGAAGACGTCCAGCGCAGCCTCGCCGAGGTCGGCATCGGGTTCTTCCTGGCTTCGGCGTTCCACCCGGCGCTGCGCCACGCCGGCCCGGTGCGCAGCGAGCTCGGCATCCCGACGACGTTCAACCTGCTCGGCCCGCTGACGAACCCGGCCCAGCCGGGCGCCGCGCTGATCGGCTGCGCGTACGCCGACAAGACCCGGGTGCTGGCGGAGACGTTCGCCCGCCGCGGCACCCGCGCCCTGGTGGTCCGCGGCGACGACGGCCTCGACGAGATCACCACGACGACGACGTCGACCGTGTGGGTGGTGTCCGAAGGCACGGTCACCGAGCGCAGCTTCGACCCGGCGTCCGTGGGCATCGCGCGGGCGACGGCGGACGACCTGCGCGGCGGCGACGCGGCGGCGAACGCCGAGGTGGTCCGCGACCTGGTGGGCGGCAAGCCGGGCCCGGTCCGCGACGCCGTCCTGATCAACGCGGCGGCCGCGCTGACCGCCTTCACGGGCTTCTCGGCGTCCCTGGAGGACGACCTCCGCGCGGGTCTGACCCGGGCGGCCGAGGCGATCGACTCGGGCGCCGCGGCCGCACTGCTGGACCGCTGGATCGCCTTCAGCTGACCGGCTCCGCCGCCGCACCGGCCGGCTTTTCCGGCGTTGCGGCGGGCTTGCGGCCGCGCTGCGGTGCCAGCGCGGCCGCCAGGACCGCGAGCATCCCCAACGCTTCCGGCCAGGTCGGGCGGTGGCCGTAGAAGGCGATGTCGACCAGGACCGCGACCACCGGGTAGACGTAGGACAGCAGCGCCACCTTCGTGGTCGGCAGCTTGCCGATGCTTGCGTAGATCAGCACGTACATCAGGGCCGTGTGCACCGTGCCCAGCAGCACCAGCCAGAGCAGCCCCGAAGTCGTCGACGGCAGCGGGGTGATCAGCAGCGCGGGCGCCAGCACCAGCGCGCCCACGGTCGTCTGCACGGCGGCCAGGAGATGCGGGCGGATGTGCTTCAGCTGCTTCGCGATGAAGGACGCGCCGGCGTAGAGGAACGCCGCGCCGAGGGCCAGGGCGATCCCGGCGAGCTGGAGGGGCTTGCCGTCCTCGCCGTGGGCGGACAGCGAGATCACCGCCACGCCGCCGAACGCGATGGCGGCCCGGGCCAGGTGGCTCTTGGCGACCTTCTCGCCGAGGAAGGCCGCCGCCAGGCCGACCAGGATCAGCGGCTGGGTGTGGTAGACGACCGTGCTGACCGAGATCGACGACAGCGCGTACGAGGCGAACAGCAGCACCCAGTTGCCGACCAGGAACAGCCCGCCCAGCACGGCGAGGCCGAGGTCGCGGCGCGACGGCCGCCAGGCCTGCAGCCAGCCGCGGGCGAGGCACCAGAGCACGAGCAGGGCGCCGCCGACGAAGCAGCGGGCGAAGGCCACGGCGGGGGCGGCCGCGCCGCTCTCGAGGACGACGGCGCCGATCGTGCCCGACATCGCCATCGCCGCGGACCACTGGAGCAGCGGGCGGGTTTCCGAATTCGTCATGCGCCCAGGTTCGCCGTCCCCGAGCCGGCCAACCAGTGTCAGAGATGACAATGGCCGCAAAACTTGTGACACACTGGCCGCCATGGACGTCAACCGGGTCGCCGTGGTGCTCGCCGACCACGTTTCGCCGTTCGAGCTGGGCGTCGCGTGCGAGGTGTTCGGCACCGACCGCAGCGCCGACGGCATCGAGGGCTGGGACTTCGGCGTCTGCTCCCCCGGCGGCGCCCCGGTCGGGAGCTGGTCCGGCTTCGGGCTGTCCGGCCTGCGGGACCTGGACTTCGCGGCGTCGGCGGACCTGCTGATCGTACCGACGTGCGCGCCCCGGACCGCACCGCCACCCGAACCGGTGCTGGACGTCCTGCGCGACGCGGCCGGGCGAGGGGCGTGGGTGGCGGGGTTCTGCGCGGGCGTGTTCTCGCTGGGGTACGCGGGCTTGCTCGACGGCCGCCGCTGCACGGTCCACTGGGTGTACGAGGCGGAGTTCCGGCGGCGGTTCCCGGCCGCCGAGGTGGATCCGCAGGCGCTCTACGCCGACGACGGCGGCATCCTGACCAGCGCGGGCACGGTCGCGGCGGTCGACCTGTGCCTGCACCTGGTCCGGCGGCTGCGCGGCGTCGCCGCGGCCACGACGCTGGCCCGGCGGATGGTGGCGGCGCCGCACCGCGCGGGCGGCCAGGCGCAGTTCGTCCAGGCGCCGGTCCCGGCGACGGCGGCGGGTGACGACGCCGTGGTCGCGGAGGCCCTGGAGTGGGTGGAGCGGCGGCTGGACCAGCCGTTCACGGTGGCGGAGCTGGCCCGGCGCAGCGGCTTGGGCGAGCGGACGTTCCTGCGCCGCTTCTCGGCGGCGACGGGCACCACCCCGCACCGCTGGCTGACCGAACGGCGGCTGGACCGCGCCCAGGCCCTGCTGGAGGAGGGCGGCCTGTCGGTGGAGGACATCGCGACGGCGTGCGGGTACGCGTCGGCGGCGGCGCTGCGGCACCAGTTCAGCCGCCTGCGGGGAACGAGCCCGTCGTCCTACCGGACGGCGTTCCGCGGCTGAGCACCCTGCCGCACCGGTCGTGAGTGGTAAGGCGGGTTAGAACCCGCCTTACCACTCACGAGGGCTGCGGCAGACACGAAAACGGCCGCCACGCGGGTGCGTGACGGCCGGCTTCGGAAAGGCTCAGTCGTGCGACGGGCCCGTGTGGTACTCGAACACCAGGCCACCGATCGTGATGAGCAGCGCGACCAGCGCGATGACCAGCAGCCAGATGTGGAAGAACGCCAGCGCCAGGGCAGCGAGCGCCGCGGTGGCCGCCATGCCGATCGGCCAGTAGCTGCCCGGGCTGAAGAAGCCCAGCTCGCCCGCGCCGTCGCTGATTTCGGCGTCCTCGCGGTCTTCCGGGCGCGGTTCGATGCGGCGGGCGACGAACTGCATGTAGCTGCCGGCCAGGAACGCGAGACCGCCGGTGAGGAACAGCGCGACGATGCCCACCGGCTCGGCACCGTGGGTCGCCGCCAGCGCGGTCCACACCCAGTAGACCCCCGCCATGAACACGGCGAAGATCGCCACGATGAAGAAGATGCGGGCTTCGACCTTCATGGTCTTCCTCTACTCCTGTTGTTCCTGGGAGATCAGTTGGACGCGGTCCGCGCCGTGCGGTCGGTGTTGAACGGCTGGGTGGTCACCGCGTGCGGGGTGCACAGCTCGCCGCAGTTCATCTTCGCCAGCGCTTCGGCCGCGGTGAACGTCTGGCCCGTCGCCGGGTTCACCTGCTTACGCAGCGAGATGTACTGGTCGAACTTGTCCGCCGACAGCGCGCGGACCTCGAAGTTCATCACCGAGTGGTAGGTACCGCACAGTTCCGCGCACCGGCCGACGAAGGAGCCTTCGCGGTCGATCTTGTTCTGGAAGGAACTGTCCTGGTTGTTCTTCTCCGGATTCGGGAAGACGTCCCGCTTGAAGTGGAACTCCGGCACCCAGAAGGAGTGGATGACGTCGGTGGAGACCAGGTCGTACTGGATGGTCTTGCCGACCGGGAGCACCAGCAGCGGGATCTCGCCGGACGAACCGACGGTGCTGACCTGGCCGCTGCCGTCGGGCTTCGCCGCGTTGGCGTCCTCGTACTTGAACTCCCAGTTCCACTGGAAGGCCACGACCTGGACCTTGACGTCCGGGTTCGGGATCTTGTCGAGGACCTTCGACTCCGTCGTCGCGGTGAAGAAGAACAGGACACAGACCATGATCGTCGGGACGACGACCGTGAACAGCTCCAGCGGGATGTTGTACTGGAACTGCCGGGGCAGCTCCTCCGGCTCGCCGTCGGCGGTCTTCTTCTTGCGGTGGAACGTCGCGGTCCAGAAGATCAGCGCCCACACGATGACGCCGACAACCAGCGCGGCCACCACGGCCCAGGTCCACAGCGTGCGCATCTGGTTCGCCTGCTCGGTGACACCGACCGGCCAGCCGAACCGCAGGATCTCGTCGCCGGAGCAGCCCGTCGCGGTCAGCGCGACCAGCACGGCCAGCGCGGCGACCCGCACGGTCCGCTTCCCCAGGGTGCGCTCGGGTTGTCCCACTGCGCCTCGCCCTTTCACCCAGAGCCTCCTACGACCGATCTTCGTGACAGGCGGAGCCTAGCCGAGTTGGCCCGTCCCGCTGACCAAGGGGTAACCCTCGACGCGCGTGTTACTCGCCACGACCCGCCCGGCATACTGGGCACTTCCCCAGCCCGATGAAGCCCTGAAGGTGTGTGAGTACCCGTGTGCGGCCTGCTTGGACTGATCTGCGCGACCGAGACCGGCGCGGCGGACGCGCGTGACGCCGTCGGCGCGGCCATGCGCTGCCAGCGCCACCGCGGCCCGGACGAGCAGGACACCTGGGCCGACGCCGAGGTCGTCTACGGCTTCAACCGGCTCGCCTTCATCGACGTCGAGCACGCGCACCAGCCGCTGGTGTGGGGCCCGCCCGAGGCGCCGGGCCGCTACACGATGAACTTCAACGGGGAGATCTACAACTACCTGGAGCTGCGGGCGGAGCTCGCCGAGCAGCACGGCGCGAAGTTCGAGACCGAGGGTGACGGCGAGGCCATCGTCGCCGGCTTCCACTACCTCGGCGCGGACTGGGTGAAGCGCCTGCGCGGGATGTTCGCCTTCATGATCTGGGACTCCCAGGAGAAGCGCGTCTTCGGCGCCCGCGACCCGTTCGGCATCAAGCCGCTGTTCTACTCGGCCGGCCCCGGCGGGGTGGCGTTCTCCAGCGAGAAGAAGAGCCTGCTGGAGCTGTCGGACGTCCTCGGCGTCGCGCAGGAGCTGGACCGGAAGGCCCTGCAGCACTACCTGGTCCTGCAGTACGTACCCGAGCCCGAGTCGCTGCACACCGCGATCCGCCGCGTCGAGTCCGGCACCTCGTTCGAGGTCGTGCCCGGCGGTGAGGTGAAGTTCACCCGCTACTTCCACCCGCAGTTCAGCGCGAAGCCGGTCACCACGCAGGCCGAAGCCGAAGAACTGCACCAGCGCATCGCCGACGTGATGCGCGACTCGGTCGGCAAGCACATGATCTCCGACCCGGACGTCACGGTCGGGGCGTTCCTGTCCGGCGGCATCGACTCCACCGCCACGGCCACGCTGGCCAAGGAGCACAACCCGAACCTGATCGCGTTCACCACCGGGTTCGAGCGCGAGGGCTACTCCGAGGTCGACGTCGCCGCCGAGTCGGCCGCCGCGATCGGCGTGAAGCACGTGGTCCGCACGGTGTCGGCGGACGAGATGATGGAGGTGCTGCCGCTCATCGTCTGGTACCTCGACGACCCGGTGGCCGACCCCGCGCTGGTCCCGCTGTGGTTCATCGCCCGCGAGGCCCGCAAGCACGTCAAGGCGGTGCTGTCCGGCGAAGGCGCGGACGAGCTGTTCGGCGGCTACACGATCTACAACGAGCCGATTTCGCTGGCGCCGTTCGAAAAGATCCCCGGCGGCATGCGGAAGCTCATCGGCAAGGTGTCGACGAAGATCCCCGAGGGCACCCGCGGCAAGGACCTGCTGCGCCGCGGCGCGCTCCCGCTGGAGGACCGCTACTACGGCAACGCCCGCAACTTCCGCGACGACCAGCTGCGCAACGTCCTGCGCACGTACCAGGAAGGCGTGGGCTTCAAGGACGTCACGGCGCCCTGGTACGACGTCTCGCGCGGCTGGGACCCGGTGGCCCGCATGCAGCACGTGGACCTCTACACGTGGCTGCGCGGCGACATCCTGGTCAAGGCGGACAAGGTGACCATGGCGAACTCGCTGGAACTGCGGGTGCCGTTCCTCGACGCCGAGGTGTTCAAGGTCGCGGCGTCGATCCCGCTGGACCAGAAGCTCGCCCACGGGACGACGAAGTACGCGCTGCGCCAGGCGCTGGCGAAGATCATCCCGGCGCACGTGCTCAACCGCCGCAAGCTCGGCTTCCCGGTGCCGATCCGGCTGTGGCTGCGCAACGAGATGTACGACTGGGCGAAGGGCATCATCAACGACTCGAAGACCGAGGAGCTGCTGGACAAGAAGGCGATCCTGGCGCTGCTGGAGGAGCACAAGGCGGGCCAGCTGGACCGCAGCCGCCAGCTGTGGGCGCTGATCGTGTTCATGCTGTGGCACGGGATCTTCGTCGAGCACCGGATCAAGCCCGAGATCCCGGAGCCGGTGTACCCGGTCAAGCTCTGAGGTCTGCCGCGGCCGGTCGTGAGTGGTAACGCGGGTTAGAACCCGCGTTACCACTCACGACCACGCAAGTCAGGCGGCGGGCAGGACCACCGAGATCTCCTCCGCCGCGTCCGGGCCGAAGGCTTCGCCGATGCGGGCCAGCGCCTCCGCGCGGTCGAACGTCCACTCCTGCGTGCCGACCGTCTCCAGCACCAGCACCGCGATCAGCGAGCCGAGCTGGGCGGCGCGCTCGACGTTCAGGCCACCGTCGAGGGCGGCCAGGAAGCCCGCGCGGAAGCCGTCGCCGACGCCGGTCGGGTCGGCCTTCACCCGCTCGGGGACCGCGCCGATCTGCAGGGCGACGCCGTCCTGGCCGACGATCTCGACGCCCTTCTCCCCCAGCGTCGTGATCCGCAGGCCGACCTGGTCGAGGACGTCGGCCTCGGTCCAGCCGGTCTTCTGGAGCAGCAGCTCCCACTCGTAGTCGTTGCTGAACAGGTACTTCGCACCGGCGACGAACGCGCGCGCCTGCTCACCGGTCATCCGGGCCAGCTGCTGCGAGGGGTCGACGGCGAAGGCGTACCCGCGCTGCCGGCACTCCGCGGCGCGGCGGATCATGCCCTCGGGGTCGTCCGGGCTGATCAGCACCAGGCTCAGCGCGCCGGCCCGCTCGGCGATGGGCAGCAGCTCGATGTTGCGGGACTCGGCCATCGCGCCGGCGTAGAACGTCGCGATCTGGCAGAGGTCTTCGTCGGTGGTGCAGACGAACCGCGCGGTGTGCGCGACCTCGGACACGTGCACGCCCGAGGTGTCCACCCCGTGCCGCTCCAGCCAGGACCGGTAGTCGGCGAAGTCGGCGCCCACGGCACCCACGAGGACCGGCTGGACGCCGAGCACCCCCAGGCCGAAGGCGATGTTGGCGCCGATGCCGCCGCGCCGGACCACGAGGTCGTCGGCGAGGAAGCTCAGCGAGACGCGGTGCAGCTGCTCGGCGACCAGCTGCTCGGCGAACCTGCCCGGGAAATGCATGAGGTGGTCGGTCGCGATACTGCCGGACACCGCGATCCTGGCCCTGTCTGCCACCGGCTGCTCCTTCGTGTTCGACCTCACGGCAAGAGGCGCGAAGTTACCTCCGGGTCATGACCCATCCGGGTAGTTCGCGCGCGCCCAGCCGACACTACCGGCTGGTACTCCTTCTCCAGTCGAGAGCGGATCAATAGCGTTACGAATCGTGAACGCCGTCACCGAACCCGAGACCCTGTCCGAGCTGATCGCCGACTGCGCGCTCATCCCGGCGACGTTGCAGGCCGAGAGCCTGCCGCTGCCCCGCGTCACGGCCAAGCCGTGGCAGGTCGACGAGGCGTGCCACGCCCAGGTGGCCGAGCTCGACGCGTACGTGTAGGTCCGCAGCGACGAAGAAGGCCCCGCCTCCCACCGGGAGACGGGGCCTTTCTCGCGTGTTCTCGCGGACGACTCAGTGGAACGAGTCGCCGCAGGCGCAGGAGCCGGTGGCGTTCGGGTTGTCGATCGTGAAGCCCTGCTTCTCGATCGTGTCCACGAAGTCGATGACGGCTTCCGACACGTACGGCGCGCTCATCCGGTCCACGGCGACCTTGAGGCCGTCGAAGTCGCGGAACAGGTCGCCGTCGAGCGTGCGCTCGTCGAAGAACAGCTGGTAGCGCAGGCCCGCGCAGCCACCGGGCTGGACGGCGATGCGCAGGTGCATGTCGTCGCGGCCCTCCTGCTCGAGCAGAGCCTTCGCCTTGGCGGCCGCGGTGTCGGTCAACGTGACCCCGTGGGTCTCCTCGGCGGTCTCGGCCTGCGTCGCGCCGGCGTGCTCAGCGGTCGTCATGGCACTCCCTCATAAAGTCGAACTCGCTGCGGATACTCCTCGTGCTGACGTGCTCAACACCCGGAGCGTCCGATCTGTTCCCCCACCATCGTCGCACATGGATCGCCCTGGTTACCGGCGGCGTGACGCCTGCAATACCCTGATGACGTGAGGTTCCTGCGCCGAAGCACCACAGACACCGCCGCCGACGAGCCGGAGTCGGCCGAAGCCGTCGACGTCGCCGGCAAGGCGTTCACGCCCGGTAAGGGCAAAGCTACGCCGAAGCGCCGCGAAGCGGAGGCGAAGCGACGGGGTCCGGTGGCGCCGCCGCCCACCACCATGCGTGAGGCGATGAAGCGCAACAAAGAGCTGCGCAAGGCGAACCCGCAGACCAAGGAAGACCGCCGCGCGGCGGCGAAGGCCCGCCGCGAGGCGATGATGCGCGGCGACGACAAGGCCCTGCTCCCCCGCGACCGCGGGCCGGTCAAGGCGTACGTCCGCGACCTGGTCGACAGCCGGCGCAACCTGCTCGGCCTGTTCATGCCGCTGGCCATCGTGGTGTTCCTGGCGTTGCTGGTGCCGATGCCCCAGGTCCAGTCGTACATCACGCTCCTGTGCACGGCGATGCTGCTGGTGATGGCAATCGAGGGCTTCGTGAACGGCCGGAAGATCGCGAAGCTGGTCCGGGAGAAGTTCCCGAAGGAAGCGGTGAACGGCCGGTCGATCGGCTGGTACGCGTTCGTCCGGGCGTCCCAGATCCGCCGGCTGCGGATGCCGAAGCCACGGCTGAAGCCCGGGGACGCGATCCCGAACTGAGCGGTTTCCGAGAAGCCGGGTGGAGCAAGCCTCCACCCGGCTTCTTGCTGTCCGCGACCGGGAGCGGCGCCGGTCTTCCGGCGACCCCGACGAGGCTGGAGCCACTCCAGGTCGTTAGCAAAGTAAACGATTACCGCCTAAGCTCACGGCCATGGAGTTTCGTCGTCTCGGCCGCAGTGGCCTCAACGTCAGTGAGATCTCGTACGGGAACTGGCTCACCCACGGTTCCCAGGTCGAGGAGGACCAGGCCCACGCCTGCATTCAGGCCGCCCTCGACGTCGGCATCACCACCTTCGACACCGCCGACGTCTACGCCAACACCGCCGCCGAGTCCGTGCTCGGGCGCGGCCTGAAGGGCCGGCGGCGGGAAAGCCTGGAGATCTTCACCAAGGTCTTCTGGCCCACCGGCCCCAAGGGCCCCAACGACAAGGGCCTGTCCCGCAAGCACATCATGGAGTCGGCGCACGCCAGCCTGAAGCGGCTCGGCACCGACTACGTCGACCTCTACCAGGCGCACCGGTTCGACCGGCACACCCCGCTCGAAGAGACCATGACCGCCTTCGCCGACCTCGTGCGCCAGGGCAAGGTGCTCTACGTCGGCGTCTCGGAATGGACCGCCGAGCAGATCACCCGCGGTGCCGCCCTCGCCCGCGAGCTGCACGTCCCGCTCGTGTCGAACCAGCCGCAGTACAACATGCTCTGGCGCGTCATCGAAGCGGAGGTCATCCCCGCCTCCGAGCGCGAAGGCCTGAGCCAGATCGTCTGGTCGCCGATCGCCCAGGGCGTGCTCACCGGCAAGTACAAACCGGGCCAGGCCTACCCCGAAGGTTCGCGCGCCACCGACGAGAAGGGCGGCGCCGACATGGTCGCCCGCTTCCTCGACGACGGCGTCCTCGAGCGCGTCGCCCAGCTCGAGCCGCTGGCCGAGCAGGCCGGCCTCAGCCTCGCCCAGCTGGCCGTCGCGTGGGTGCTGCAGAACCCGAACGTCGCCTCCGCGATCATCGGGGCTTCGCGCCCGGAGCAGGTGCACGAGAACGTCAAGGCCGCCGGCCAGAAGCTCGACGCCGATCTCCTCAAGGCCATCGACGACGTCCTCGGCGACGTCGTCGAGCGCGACGCGAGCCTGACCAAGAGCCCCTAGTTCCCCGGTCGTTCAGTCCTGGCCGGGCCGCCCCGGAACGGCACCCCGAGGCCGAACGCTTCCTCGGGGGCCATCCGGGGTTTCGACGTCGTCGATCAGGCGGTACGGGTCGTACTCACCCACGGACCCAGGTCTTCCCCGTGATCCGCTCGTAGACCTCGGTGTAGCGCTGCCGCGTCTGCTCCACGATGTCCGCGGGGATCTCCGGCCCGGGCGGGGTCTGGTCCCAGCCCGTCGACCGCGACCAGTCGCGGACGAACTGCTTGTCGAACGCGTGCTGCGGGCGGCCCGGCTCCCACTCGTCGGCCGGCCAGAACCGCGACGAGTCCGACGTCAGGACCTCGTCGCCGAGGGTCAGCGTGCCGTCGGCGTCGAAGCCGAACTCCAGCTTCGTGTCGGCGATGATGACGCCCTGCTTCGCCGCGTGCTCGGCGCCCTTCGTGTAGATCTCCAGCGTCAGCTCGCGAAGCCGCTTCGCGGTGTCTTCGCCGATTTCGTTCAGGACCTCGTCGAAGGTCATGAACTCGTCGTGGCCGGTGTCGGAGATCTTCGTCGTCGGCGTGAAGATCGGCTCCGGCAGCTTGTCGCCCTCGACCAGGCCCGGCGGCAGCGCGACGCCGGAGATCTTGCCGTCGCGCCGGTACTCGCGCAGGCCGAGCCCGGCCAGGTAGCCGCGCGCGATGCACTCGACCTGGACCATCTTCAGCGGCTTGCAGCGCATCGCGCGGCCGGCGAACTCGTCCGGCACGTCGGTGGTCGACACGACGTGGTTCGGGACGACGCCGGCCATCCGGTCGAACCACCAGGCGGAGAGCTGGTTGAGCAGCTTGCCCTTGTCCGGGATCGGCGTCGGCAGCGAGACGTCGTAGACCGAGACGCGGTCGGACGCGACCAGCAGGATGTCCCCGCCGTCGAGTTCGTACAGGTCACGGACCTTGCCCGCGTGGATGTGCTTCATTCGCCGTCCTCAGTCGTGTACTCGTAGAAAACCCAGTGGTCGGGCAAGGCGGCGGATTCACCGTACTCGACGACCGTCCCGTCGGCCGCCACGAAGGTGCTCCGGCCGAGCAGCACCGGCGACCCGGCGGGCAGCCCCAGCTCGGCCGCCTCCTCCTCGCCCGCGCGGCCCGCCGCGTGCCGTTCCTGCGTCGTCGCGATCTTCGTGCCGAGCCGGGCGGCCGCGTGGGCCGCGGTGCCCTCGACGATCCGCTCCGCCACCAGCAACGCCGGCGCCTTGGCCGACAGCACGCCGTCGAACCACGAGGTCGACGTCGACAGCGGCCGCGAGTCGGGACCGTAGGTGGTACGGCGACGGCGGATCACCGGGGCGCCCTCCTCCAGGCCGAGTGCGGCCGCGGCGCGTTCGGAGGCCCGCTCGAGACCGGCCGAGCGGATCACCGCGTAGTGGCCCGGCGGGTAGATCCGGCCCGTCCGCACCGAGGAGGTGGTGCGGTCGCGGGCCGTGCGGTGCAGGCCGCCGCGGTCGACGACCGTGCCGACCCCGCGCACGGGCCGCACGAGGCCCTGCGAGCGGAGCGTGGCCAGCACCTTGGTGGCCGTCGCCATGGCGACGGTCCAGGTGCGCGCGATCTCGCGGGCGGACGGCACCGCGTCGCCCTCCTGCAGCCGGCCGGACAGGATGTCGTCACGGATCCGGCCGGCGATCTGCAGGTACGGCGGCTCGGGGCGATCGAGGGTGGGCAAGGCGGCTCCTCACAGGGACAACACGCACAAGTGTTCTAGCACGCCGGAGGGTGTCCCACAAAGGCCTGTTCAGAACCACCCAGGTGTACTAGTACACGCACTGGACTGCGCTCTAGTACGCAAGTTACCCTCGAAAGTGTGTCCCCGCCCACAGCGCATTCCGGCTCCAGCGGCCAGGGCCTCGAGCAACTCCTCGAGGAACTCCGGCGCCGCAAATGGGTGCTGCACCTGTTCGGTGGCCGTGAGGCACCGGAGATCTACGCGGCGGTACACCGCTGGCCGACCTGCGCGGACGTCATCATCCTGCGCGACGAGCACCGGGCCAGCGCGTACCGCGTGCCGACCTTCCCGGGCACCGACGTGTTCAGCCCGGCGGTCGTCACCTGGCAGTACCACGCCACCCCGGTGTGGACGCTGCGGGCGGTGCTCACCCTGGCGGAGCCCGGCACCCCGGGCGCCCCGCTGCAGGCACTCCGGCCACAGCCGGATTGCCGGATCCCGCCCGAACTGCGCAGCGACGTCACCATCCGGCCGACCGGGACGCGCGGGGAGGGAGACGACGGTGGCCCGCCCGCGTGCGCCTAGCAGTCATCAGGCTCAGCGGGCGAGCAGCCGCTCCGCGACGACGAGGTCGTGCGGGTAGGTGATCTTGAGGTTCTCGGGAGCGCCCGGGACCCAGCGGATCGGCAGGGAGGAGAACCGCTCCATGCACGACGAAGTGTCCGTCCCCACGAAACCTTCGCGCTCGGCCTTCTCGTAGGCCTCGAGCAGCGGTCCGGCCCGGAAGCCCTGAGGCGTCTGGACGCGGATCGCGCCGGGCACCTGGGCGACCAGGTGCCCGGCATCCACCTCGACGACGTCGTCCGCGGCCAGGCCCGGCACAGCCCCCCCGTCCTCGCGTGTCCGGGCCAAAACCGCACCGACCAGTTCGGGGTGGACCAGCGGCCGGGCCGCGTCGTGCAAGAGCACGGCGTCGACCCGGCCGCCTGTTATGCGCTCGGCGAGGTGACGGAGGGCGTTGAGCTCGGAGGCCTGCCGAGTGTCGCCGCCGTACACGATCTCGACGTCTTCGCCGGCGACCTCTTCGGCGAGTTCGCGGTCCTGCGGCCGGATCACCAGCACGAGCACGCCGATCCCCGGGACGCGCCGGAAGGCGTCCAGCGACCAGGCGACGACGCGCCGCCCGGCCAGGGGCAGGTAGACCTTGTTCACCTTCGCGCCGACGCGGGTCCCCGCGCCACTGGCCAGCACCACCGCGGCCGCCGTCGTCTCCACGAGCCGCGAGACTACTGGGCGCCGGTGAGCGCGGCCGGGCGCGTGGCCGGGTTTCGGGCGATCTCGGGACAGCGCCACTCGCCCGGGCACTGACTCTGCCCAAGACCAAGCCGGACCCGCGGGCCGGTTCCCCGCGCGACCCCGCGGCAGCCGCGGCAGCCGCGGCCGAGCCGACGCCGGCCCACCCTGCGGCCAGCCCGGCAGCGGCGGCCGCCGAACCGCTCGGCACCCGGAAGCGCCGAAGCCGCGCCCACCGGCCGCACAACTGCCCGCCGCCCGTGCCCGGTAGGTTGGCCACAGCGTTGCCGTGCCGAAGAAAGGGCCTGGTGTGGAGCCGGAAAACATCGAGTTCGCCGAGATCACCCCACCCGATGACCACGCTCGGTCCGCCGCCATCGCGCTGCACGACAAGCTGGTCAAACCCGCCGGGTCGCTGGGCAGGCTGGAAGAGCTGGGTGTCTGGATCGCCGCCTGCCAGGGGCAGTCGCCGCCGCGGCCGTTCACCCGGCCGCGCGTGGTCGTCTTCGCCGGGGACCACGGCATTGCCGCCAAGGGCGTCTCCGCCTATCCCGCCGAGGTCACCGCGCAGCTGCTGGGGACCATGCTCACCGGCGGCGCCGTGATCAACGTGCTGGCCGCCGCCGCGGGTGCGAGCGTGCGCGTCGTCGATCTGGCCGTCGACACCGAGGCCCCCGCGACGCGCTCGATCGGCGAGTTCAAGGTCCGCCGCGGCTCGGGCTCCATCGACGTCGAAGACGCGCTGACCGCCGACGAAGCGGAAAAGGCGATCCGGGCCGGGATCGCGATCGCCGACGCCGAAGTCGACGGCGGGGCCGACCTGCTCATTCCCGGCGACCTCGGGATCGGCAACAGCACCCCGGCGTCGGTGCTGGTGGCGGCCCTGACCGGCACCGAGCCGGTCGCCGTCGTCGGCCGCGGCTCCGGCATCGACGACGACGCGTGGATGCGCAAGGCCACCGCCGTGCGCGACGCCCTGCGCCGGGCCCGTGCGGTGCTGGCCGACCCGGTCGGCCTGCTGCGCACCACGGCCGGTGCGGACATCGCCGCGATGGCCGGGTTCCTCGCCCAGGCCGCGGTCCGCCGGACGCCGGTCGTCCTGGACGGCCTGGTGGCCTGCGCCGCCGCGCTCGTCGCCGAAGACCTGGCCCCGGGCGCGCGGCGCTGGTGGGTCGCGGGCCAGCGGACGGCCGAACCGGCGCACGCCCTCGCGCTGGAGCACCTCGACCTGGGCCCGCTGCTGGAACTGGACGTCCGGCTCGGCGAAGGCACCGGCGCCGTGACCGCGTTGCCGCTGCTGATGATGGCCGCCCGCGTCCTCGCCGAGACGGCCACCCACGAGCAGGCCGGCGTCTCCGGCCCGCTGATCGCCGCACCCGCTTCCTGACGAACGAAAGCGGCCCCCGGCGCACCGGGGGCCGCTTCGGAAAACCGCTCAGCCGAGCGGGACCATCCAGTGGTCCGGGTCGGAGCGGGTGCCCTCCTGGATCCCCGTCAGCTCTTCGCGCAGCTTCATCGTCAGCACGCCCGGCTGCCCGTCGGCGATCGTGAACTCGCCCTCCGCGTGCTTCACGTGGCCGACCGGGGTGATCACCGCCGCGGTGCCGCAGGCGAACGTCTCGGTCAGCTCGCCGGACGCGGCCGCCTTCTCCCACTCCTCGGTGGAAATCCGGCGCTCCTCGATCTTGTACCCGAGCCGCGAAGCCAGCTGCAGCAGCGACTTGCGGGTGACGCCGGGCAGCAGCGAGCCCGTCAGCTCCGGGGTCACCACCCGGGCGTTCTCACCGGAGCCGAAGACGAAGAACAGGTTCATCCCGCCCATCTCTTCGACCCAGCGCCGCTCGACCGCGTCGAGCCACACCACCTGGTCGCAGCCCTTCTCGACGGCCTGCGCCTGCGCCACGAACGACGCCGCGTAGTTGCCGGCGCACTTGGCCGCGCCGGTGCCGCCGGGGGCCGCCCGGACGTACTCGGTGGACAGCCAGACGCTGACCGGCTTCACGCCGCCCGCGAAGTACGACCCGGCCGGCGAAGCGATGACCGTGTACACGTAGTCGGCGGCCGGGCTGTTGACGCCGAGCCCGGTGGACGTCGAGATCATGAACGGCCGCAGGTACAGCGAATCACCCGGCCGGGTGGGCACCCACCGGCCGTCGACGGCGATGAGCTCACGCAGCGACTCGAGGAAGACCTCCTCGGGCAGCTGGGGCATGGCGAGCCGCTCGGCCGACTGGCGGAACCGCTCGGCGTTGGCGTCCGGGCGGAACGACGCGATCGAGCCGTCCGGCTGGCGGTAGGCCTTGAGACCCTCGAAGATGGCCTGGCCGTAGTGCAGCACCGACGTCGCCGGGTCGAGGGTGAACGGCGCGTACGGGCCGACCTGGGCGTCGTGCCAGCCTTCGGCCTTCGACCACTTGACGGTGACCATGTGGTCGGTGAAGTACACCCCGAACCCGGGGGCGGCGAGTACCTCCGCGACACGGTCCGCGCTCGCAGGACTCGGGTGCGGGATATGGGCGAACTGTGTCGTGGTCGTCATGGCTAGACGATACCGCTTGCTCGGACGCGCGTTAGTCGGATGTCCATCTGTTCCGGAGTTCCCCGCGCCCGCGGGGCGAGCGCTCTAGGATGCGGTGGTGACCTACCACTCCACTGAGCCGGTCCCCCGGCCCAAGACCACCGGCGCCGACATCAAGACCTTCGTCGCCGCGGTGCTGCTGACCTTCGGCGTCGGCCTGCTCGGCATGGTCGGCTGGGCCGTGCTGGACAGCGGCTTCGGCGGCTTCCTCGGCCTGGTCGGCGGCGTCTTCGGCGTCGTGTGGTGGCGGAAGATCCACGGCAAGGCGTTCCCGAAGGTGCTCCCGACCAAGTCGGTCGTCATCCTCGCGGTCGTCAACGCCGTGCTGGCGCTGATCCTTCTCCTGACCGCGGGCTGAGCGAAGCCGGCAGGCCGGGCGGCAGCTCCGGCGCCGGCCAGCCCTCGTCCGGGCGGAAGTCGGTGTCGGTCCCGTCGAACGGGTAGGCGCCGCGGTCGGCCAGCGCGCCGATCCGCTCGCCCTCCGCGCGCAGCCGGTCGAACTGCTCGAGCGTCAGGCGGCCGACCTCGATGGCGGCTTCGGCCTCGTCCTCGTCGTCCCAGCGCCAGCTGCCGTCGCGCTCGACGACGACGTCGAGCACGCCGTCGATCCGGTCGACCGCGCCGGGCGTGCGGCCCAGCGGGATCTCCAGGTTCACGTACCAGTTCTTGAACCGGCCTTCGAGGTCGAAGAACCACCAGACCGACGACCACTCGTCTTCGGGGATCCGGCGCAGCGTCGACGCGCCGTGCCAGCAGTCCGGCACCGCCACCCGCGGGATGCGGAACCGCTGGTCCAGCGGGGCGTCCCGCATCAGGCGGCCGTCGGCGAGCCTGCTGCCGATGATCGGCGTACCCGCCGGCAACCAGGCACGCAGGACGCGGCCGTCGTCTTCGAGGACGCGCAGCGGGTGGACCTGGCCGATCGAGCCGTCGGGGCGGTGGAACCGTTCGACCACGGTTTCCCCCGGCCGCCAGCGTCGATCACTCACGGGTCTCACTGTACTAATCCGGCCAAAAGTAGGCCGCCCCCTGCACGGCACGTGACCGTTGCCCGGAAGCCATGCGGCCGTGGCTGTGGTCGGATTAGTGCAGATCGGCACTGTACCTGCGCGCGCGTACGCCCAGTAGCAGCTCGAACACGGTGGCCAACCCGGCGACGACGAGCACGGGCAGCACCGGCAGCAGGTACGCGGCCACCACGGCGACGGCGAGCCCGGCAAGCCCCGGCATCCCGGCGCGGGCCCGGACCTCGGTCCCGGCGCCGAGCGCGGGCACGACGGTCGCGATCACGGCGACGACGGTGAGCAGCGGCTGCAGCGCGTCCGCGTCGGCGGCGGACAACAGGTCACGAAGCGAAGTGAGTGACAGCCCGAGCCGCACCGCGCCGAGCTGGTAGAGCGCCGCGAAGGCCACCAGCACGGCGACCCCGCCGAGGAGCAGCACCCGCCACCCGGCGTGCTCGCCTCGCCGGGCGCGCAGGAACGGGAGGAAGATCACCGCGGCGACGAGCACGCCCGCGAAGTCCGGGGGCCGCAGGCCGCCGCCGACGGTCGCCACCGGCGGCACCGCGACGCACACCGCAATCAGCCCGAGACCCGCGAGGAGCATCAGCGCGCCGGTGATCCGTACGACGATCGTCGGGATCTCCAGCCCGGCGAACCCCGCGCCGGTCACCACGACGACGAACGCCGCGGCGGCCGCCGCCCGGTGCTCCGGGAAGACGTAGGCGCCGAACGCGATCGCGTAGACCGTCACCTCGGCCGGCCGCGCGACGGCGACGGCGACCCGGTCCACCAGGGCATCCCCCGGTTCCGGGACCCGCGCCGTCACGCCGGCGGCCACCGCCGCGAGCACCAGCCCGGCGAGCAGCCACCAGCCCGCGCCCGCCGCCCCGGCCGCCAGCGCCACCAGCAGTCCACCGCCCAGCCGCACGCGGCCCTCCCGTACCTGTGTTCACCCGTGGTTCCGTCGTCATTAGCATGGCTCACGATCCCGACCGGGCCGGTGCCCGGTACCACCGAGAACGCGCGAGGAGCCAGAAGTGACCGTGCCTAAGCTCGCCCTGTCCGACAACACCGGGGAGGCACTGGCCAAGACGCGCGCCGACGTGGTCGTCATCGGCACCCTGGCCGGCGAGGACGGTCCCGTGCTCGCCCCCGGCGCCGCCGCCGTGGACGCCGCCTTCGACGGCCGGCTCGCCGGCCTGCTGGCCACGCTCGGCGCGAGCGGCAAGGCCGAAGAGGTCGTCAAGGTCCCGACGCTGGGCAAGCTCCCCGCCGGTGTCGTGCTCGCCGTCGGCCTGGGCAAGGCGGCCGGCGCCGTCACCCCGGAGCAGGTCCGCCGCGCCGCGGGCGCCGCCGGCCGCGCGCTGGCCGGCACCGACCGCGCGCTGGTCACGCTGTCCGAGCTCGACCTGCAGGCCGCCGTCGAGGGCACGATCCTCGGCTCGTACGTCTTCACCGCCTACCGCTCGGAGAAGGGCGACGCCCCGCTGGCGAAGGCGGACTTCACGAGCCCGGCCGACGGCACCGCCCGCGAGCACAAGGCGACCCTGAAGGCGGCCGGCGCCATCGCCGAAGCTGTCATCGTCGCCCGCGACCTGATCAACACCCCGCCGAACGACCTCTACCCGGCTTCCTTCGCCGACCAGGCGAAGAAGCTGGCCGAGGACAACGGCCTCGAGTTCGAGGTGCTCGACGAGAAGGCCCTGAAGCGCAAGGGCTTCGGCGGCATCCTCGGCGTCGGCGGCGGCTCGTCGCGCCCGCCGCGGCTGCTGCGCCTGGCCTACAAGCCGGCCAAGGCCGCCAAGAAGGTCGCGCTGGTCGGCAAGGGCATCACGTTCGACTCCGGCGGCATCTCGCTCAAGCCCGCCGCGAACATGGACCACATGACCTCGGACATGTCCGGCGCGGCCGGCGTGCTCGCGTCGGTGGTGCTGGCGGCGAAGCTGAAGTACCCGCTGGAGGTCGTCGCGCACATCCCGCTGGCGGA
Source organism: Amycolatopsis sp. CA-126428 (assembly GCF_002904335.1). GTDB lineage: Bacteria > Actinomycetota > Actinomycetes > Mycobacteriales > Pseudonocardiaceae > Amycolatopsis. Next base: position 22,741 of record NZ_PPHF01000151.1, read on the forward strand.
GAACCTGCCGTCGGGGACGTCGTACCGCCCGGGTGACGTGCTGACCATGTACGGCGGCAAGACCGTCGAGGTGCTCAACACCGACGCCGAGGGCCGGCTCGTGCTCGTGGACGCCATGGTGCGCGCGGCCGAGGAGAACCCGGACTACCTGATCGAGACCTCGACGCTGACCGGCGCCCAGGTCGTCGCGCTCGGCAACCGCACCGCCGGCGTGATGGGCTCGGAGGACTTCCGCGACCGCGTCGCCGGCGTCATGCAGGCCACCGGCGAAAACGGCTGGGCCATGCCGCTGCCGGAGGAACTGCGCGCCGACCTCGACTCGCGGCTGGCCGACCTGGCCAACGTGACCGGCCACCGCTGGGGCGGCATGCTCGCCGCCGGGATCTTCCTGCGAGAGTTCGTCGCGGACGGCCTCGACTGGGTCCACATCGACATCGCGGGCCCGTCGTTCAACACCGGCTCCCCGTGGGGCTACACCGGCAAGGGCGGCACCGGCGTCCCGGTGCGGTCGATCGCCGCGGTGCTGGCGGACATCGCCGCCAACGGCTGACCAGTCTGCCGCTGCTGGTCGTGAGTGGTAAGGCGGGTTAGAACCCGCCTTACCACTCACGACCGCCGGCGCCCGGAGTGATCCGTTTGCCGCTTTCGGTGTGATCCGCGACACCGTACCGTGGCACGGTGACGACCGAGCCGGTGGAACGCGACTCCCCCGCCGGAATCGCCGCCGAGCACGACGAGGAACGCCCGGCGCGGAAGCTGCCCCGGGTGCCGGACCGCGTCGTCTACTTCGTCGCTCTCGCCGTCGCGGTCCTGGTGCTCAAGCAGGTGTTCTTCCCGTTCGCCAAGGGCAACCAGTTCTTCCTCGTCCTCTTCCTCGGCGTGACGCTGCCGCTGGTGTTCCTCTGCTACCGCCCGCGGCTGCGTGGCCGCGACAACCCGGGCTGGACCGACTGGGCGCTGGCCGTCGCCGCCCTGGCCGTCGGCCTGTACCCCGTCCTCGTCGGCTACGACGACTTCCTGAACCGCCAGGGCATCCTGTCGCCGCTGGACATCGTGGCCGGCGCGCTGCTGCTGGTGCTGATCCTCGAAGCCACCCGCCGCACCACGGGGCTGGTGCTGCCGATCGTCTGCCTGCTGTTCCTCGCCTACGCCTACTACGGCGGCTTCCTCCCGCAGAACTGGGGCATCGCCCACGCCGGCGTCGACTTCAGCCAGATCGTCAACGCGCTCTTCAACGACGCCAGCGGGTTCTACGGCACTCCCCTGGACGTCGCGGCGAGCTACATCGTGCTGTTCACCCTCTACGGCGCGGTGCTCAACGCTTCCGGCGCCGGGAAGTTCTTCGTGGACATCTCCTTCGCCGCGTTCCGCCGGTCGCGGACGGCGCCGGGCCGGACCACCGTGCTGTCGGGTTTCCTGCTCGGCACGGTGTCGGGTTCGGGCACGGCGACCGCGGTCAGTCTCGGCTCGATCACCTGGCCGATCCTGCGGAAAGCCCGGTACCCCAAGGAAAACGCGGGTGGCCTGCTGGCCGCGTCCGGCATCGGGGCCATCCTCTCGCCGCCGACGCTGGGCGCCGCGGCGTTCATCATCGCCGAGTACCTGCAGACGTCGTACCTGAAGGTGCTGATCTGGGCGACCGTCCCGACGCTGCTCTACTACCTCGGCATCGTGTTCGCGATGGAGGCCGACGCGCGGCGCTTCAAGGCCGAAGCCGTCGACGTCCCGCACGAAGATCCGTGGAAGCTGTTGCGGCGCGGGGGTTATCACTTCCTGTCGCTGGGGATCATCGTCGTGTTCCTCGCCCTGGACATCCCGCCGTTCGCCGCGGTGGTCTACGCCACCGGCGTCGCCGCGCTGTTCGCGTTGCTCGCCCGGCGCCACGACGTGCGCGGGTGGGCGAAGGACATGGTCGACGCGCTGTCGGCCGGCGTCCGGGGCGCGCTGCCGGTGATCGCGGTGTGCGCGGCGGCCGGGGTGATCACCTCGACCATCACCAAGACCGGGCTGGGTCTCGAACTCGCCGACGCGCTGGTGGAACTGGCCGGCGCGCTCACCGACAACGGCACGCTGGTCCTCATCCTGACCGTGCTGCTCTCGGCGATCGCCGTCGGCGTGCTGGGACTCGCCGTGCCGGTCACCGCCAGCTTCATCATCGCCTGGGTGGTGATCGGCCCCGCGCTGGAGACGCTCGGCGTCGCCGACGCCGAGCGCGCGATGTTCATCTTCTACTACGCCGTTTTGTCGGAGGTCACGCCGCCGACCGCGCTGGCGGCGGTGGCGTCGGCCGCGATCACCGGCGGCTCGGTGCTCGGCACCATGTGGCAGTGCTGGAAGTACACGCTCCCGGCGTTCCTGGTGCCGATCGCCTTCGTGCTGACCGACAACGGCGCCGCGCTGCTGCTGGAATCCGACTTGCTCACCGTGCTGTGGGTGACGGCGGTGTCCGCGCTCGCCGTCGCCGCGCTGGCGGTGGTCACCGGGGGCTGGCTCTTCGGGCCGGTCAGTGTCCCCGTCCGGCTGCTGTTCGTGCCCGCCGCTCTCTGCCTGCTCTACCTGGAGCCGGTGCCGATCGCGATCGGTGCCGCGTGCGGCGCCGCCGCCTTGCTCGCCCACGCCGTGATCAAGAGGAGGACAGCATGAAACGCGCCGTCGCCGCCGCCGCGGTACTCGCTCTGGCCGTCACCGGCTGCGGCGGGAAACAGCAGACCGACCAGGCCGCCCCCGGCGGTGCGACGCAGTCCTGCGAAGCAGGTGAAGGCCGCATCACCATCGCCACCGGCAACAGCGGCGGCGTGTACTACGTGCTGGGCGGCGGGCTGGCCCAGCTGATCAGCAACAGCACGAAGCTGCGCGCGACGGCCGCGGAGACCGGGGCGTCGGTGCAGAACATCCAGCAGCTGGTCGCCGGCAACTACGACGTCGCGTTCTCGCTGGCCGACACCGCGGCGGACGCGGTCAACGGCAAGGGCTCCTTCGACGGCAAGCCGCAGAAGATCCAGGCGCTGTCCCGGATCTACCCGAACTCGACGCAGGTGCTGGTGCGCGCGGACGCCGGGATCGACAGCGTCGCGGACATGAAGGGCAAGCGGATCTCGACCGGCTCGCCGAAGTCCGGCACCGAGGTGATCGCGAACCGCCTCCTGCAGGCGGCCGGGCTCAAGCCCGACACCGACGTCCAGGCCCAGCGGCTGGACCTGGCCAAGACCGCGGACGGCATGAAGGCGGGCACCCTCGACGGGCTCGTCTGGTCCGGCGGGCTGCCGACCGCGCAGATCACCGACATCACCACGGCCATGAAGGACAAGGTGAACTTCCTCGACATCACGCCGCTACTGCCCGCGCTGAAGAAGGTCAACCCGGTCTACGACCAGGCCGTGATCCCGAAGGCGGCCTACGCGCAGCCCGCCGACGTGCCGACGGTGGTGGTGCCCAACCTCCTGCTGGTGCGCGAGGACTTCCCGGCGGGCAACGCGTGCGCGATCACGAAGCTGATCTTCGACAAGCAGGCGGAGCTGGCGAAGGTGCATCCGGCGGCGAAGGAGATCTCGCGGCAGCTGGCGACCCGGACCGACCCGGTGCCGCTGCACCCGGGCGCCAAACAAGCGCTGGGCTAGGGTCGGCGGGGTGCAGGACTACCTCGAAGCGGCGGTCCGCGACGTCCTGACGGCGCCCGAGGCGCGCGTCGACGACCAGGTGGGTTACGCGGCCTTGCTGCTCGCGGTGTCCGGCGCCCTCGACGAAGCCGACCGGCTGGTCACCCAGTGGCAGGCGCGGACGGAACGGCCGGTGGCCGCGCTGGCCGCGGACCCGGTGCGGGCCCGCGCGTGGGCGATGCTCTTCGAGGCTCGCGGCGCGCGGCCGGAATGGGCTGAGGGCATGCCGCCGCTCGACCTGGATCTCGAAGAGCGCAGGCACGCGGCTTTGCTGCGGAGGCCGGTTTCCGACCTCGAAGGCGTCCTCCCGCCGGGCCCGGTCGCCGAGGTGATCAAGCGGGTGGCGCCCTCGCGCCCAGATAGGGACCGCGCGGCACTCTCGGACGGAGATCTGGCTCGCTGGGCCGAGTCGGCGGGCCCGCACCCGGATGTCGCGGCCCTCGCGGCGACGCGGGCCCTCGCTCCGACGCTGGTCGCCGGTTCTGACCCGCTCGGACTGCGCGAGTGGGCGCCGACCTGCGCGGGAGCGCTGATCGCGGCACTGCACGAGCGATACCCGCCGGACCTCGGCACGTGGCCGGAGCTGATCGCGGAGATCTTGCGCCTGCGCGGCGGCACGGCACCACCTCCGGCGTCGGAGGCGGCGATCCGCTCGGCCGAGCTGCGGCTGGGCGCCGAGCTGCCCGCGGATGTCCGCGAGTTCCTGCGCACCTGCGACGGCCTGCCCGCGGACGTGGTCTTCCCGCGCCTGCTCGGCACGGCGGACCTGCGGGCCGAGGACGGTGTCGTGGTGCTGTCGGACCCGCCGGTGCTGCTGCTCTCCTCGGGACACGTGGTCGAGGTCGACCCGGTCCTCGGCACCACCGTCCACCCCTCGTTCCGCGCCGCGCTGGTCCGGCACGCCGCGCTGCTCGCCCAGGCCACGTAGGTTGGACCGGGTGACCACTCTCACCGCGGAGCAGATCACCCGCGACAACGTCGCCGCCGCGTGCCAGCTGGCCGTCGAACCGCACCAGAAGGACTTCGTCGCGCCGGTCGCCGTCTCGCTCGCCGAGGCCTACACGCAGCCGGAAGTGGCCTGGCCGCGGCTGATCCTGCGGGACGGGGAACCGGTCGCCTTCGTCATGGGCGCGTTCGACCCGGACGCCGAGTTCGACTTCTTCCGCTGCGGGGTCTGGCGTCTCAACGTCGGCGCGGGCGTCCAGGGCCGCGGCTACGGCCGCTTCGCCGTCGAAACCGTCCTCGAAGAAGCTCGAAGACGCGGCCAAAAGACGGCGACCGTGCTCTGGCTCCCGGCCGAGGGCGGCCCGGAGGACTTCTACCTCAAGCTGGGCTTCCGCCCCACCGGGCAGACCCACCACGGCGAGGTCGTCGGCCGGATCGACCTCTAGACCTGGCCGCGCTTCTTCCGCTCGGTGTACTCGCGCATCCGCTTCGGGTACCCGACGCGCGCGACCTCGTACACCGGGATCGAGCGGCGGTGGCCGAACTGCTGCGCGGCCTCCAGGCTGCCGATGCGGCGGCGGGTCCACTCTCCGTCGTGGGCGATCAACACCACAGTGGTCTCGGTGACGTTGGTCTTCGGCTCCACGAACGCCTCGACACCCCGCCGGGTGGCCACCCACTCCTCCAGGTGACGGGTGTCCTCGGTGCTGGCTTTCCGCAGCGTGCCGGCCCGCTGCCCACCCTTGGCCCGCCTGCGCAGCGAGTCGAAGAGACCCACCTCGACCACCCTCCCTCACGAGACTTCCGCCACTCATTATCCCGGACTCCGCGTGTGGTCGGCGTCGCACACCCGGCTAGCTCGCAGCCCCGTCCGGCGTAGTGACAAGATGGCGGGTGTCGCGCGCGCGGTTATACCGGGAACGGGCGACGACAGAGCATCACCCCACTGCTTGCCGAGGAGTTAATGAAGTGACCGACACCTCCGCCGACCTCGTGATCCTGGGAGGCGGATCGGGCGGCTACGCCGCGGCGTTCCGCGCGGCCGAGCTGGGCCTTTCCGTCACGCTGATCGAGAAGGACAAGCTGGGCGGGACGTGCCTCCACCGGGGCTGCATCCCGACCAAGGCCCTGCTCCACGCCGCCGAGGTCGCCGACGAGACCCGGGAAGCCGAAGCGGTCGGCGTCAAGGCCGTCTTCGAGGGCATCGACATCGCCGGGGTCAACAAGTACAAGGACGGGATCGTCGCCCGCCTGTACAAGGGCCTGCAGGGCCTGGCCAAGGCGCACAAGGTGAACCTCGTCGAGGGCAGCGGCACGTTCGTCGGCGGCACGACCGTCGAGGTGGACGGCACCCGCTACACCGGCAAGAACGTCATCCTCGCCACCGGCTCGTACTCGCGCACGCTGCCCGGCCTGGAGCTCGGCGGCCGCATCATCGCCAGCGAGCAGGCCCTGGCCCTCGACTACGTCCCCAAGAAGGTCGTGGTCCTCGGCGGCGGCGTCATCGGCGTCGAGTTCGCCAGCGTGTGGGCCTCCTTCGGCGTCGACGTCACCATCGTCGAGGCCCTGCCGCGGCTGGTCCCGAACGAGGACGAGTTCGCGTCCAAGCAGCTCGAGCGCGCCTTCCGCCGCCGGAAGATCGCCTTCAAGACCGGGGTGAAGTTCACCGGCGCGAAGCAGGACGACAACGGCGTGAGCGTTTCGCTGGAGTCCGGCGAGACCATCGAGGCCGACCTGCTGCTGGTCGCCGTCGGCCGCGGGCCGAACTCGGCGGGCCACGGCTACGAGGAGGCCGGCGTCAAGATCGAGCGCGGCTTCGTCCTCACCGACGAGCGGCTGCGCACGAACCTGCCGAACGTCTACGCCGTCGGCGACATCGTCCCCGGCCTGCAGCTCGCGCACCGCGGCTTCCAGCAGGGCATCTTCGTCGCCGAGGAGATCGCCGGGGAGAACCCGCGCGTGATCGACGAGAGCGGCATCCCGCGGGTCACCTACTCGCACCCGGAGGTCGCGTCGGTCGGGCTGACCGAGTCGCAGGCGAAGGACAAGTACGGCTCGGACGTCACGACGTTCACCTACGACCTGGGCGGCAACGGCAAGAGCCAGATCCTCAAGACCTCCGGCGGGGTCAAGCTGGTCAAGGCCCCGGACGGCCCGGTCGTCGGCGTGCACATGGTCGGCGACCGCGTCGGCGAGCTGATCGGCGAAGCGCAGCTGATCTACAGCTGGGAGGCTTTCCCCGAGGACGTCGCGCCGCTCATCCACGCCCACCCGACCCAGACCGAGGCCCTCGGTGAAGCGTTCCTCGCCCTCGCGGGGAAGCCGCTGCACGTGCACAGCTGACGTCCCACCAGCAGAATCCAGACCACGCAGAACTTGGAAGAGGAGTCAGCGAACGATGGCCTACTCCGTCACATTGCCGGAGCTCGGGGAGAGCGTCACCGAAGGCACCGTCACCCGGTGGCTTAAGCAGGAGGGCGACACCGTCGAGGTCGACGAGCCGTTGCTCGAGATCTCGACCGACAAGGTCGACACCGAGGTGCCCTCCCCGGTGGCGGGCACGGTCGTGAAGATCAGCGCCGCCGAGGACGAGACGGTCGAGGTCGGCGCCGAGCTGGCCGTGATCGACGACGGTTCCGGCGGCGCGCCCGAGTCCTCCGCCCCCGCGCAGGAAGAGCAGAAGTCCGAGCCGGAGCCCGAGCCCGAGCAGCCGGCCGAGCCGGAGCAGCCCGAGCCGCAGACCCAGGACAGCGCGCCGAGCAAGCCGGACACCGCACCGGCGGCCGGCGGTGAAGGCACCGAGGTGAAGCTGCCCGAGCTGGGCGAAAGCGTCACCGAGGGCACCGTCACGCGCTGGCTGAAGGCGGTCGGCGACTCGGTCGAGGTCGACGAGCCGCTGCTCGAGATCTCCACCGACAAGGTCGACACCGAGGTGCCGTCGCCGGTGGCCGGCACGGTGCTGGAGATCCGCGCGGGCGAGGACGAGACCGTCGAGGTCGGCGGCGTCCTGGCGGTGATCGGCGACGCGAACGCGGCGCCGAAGGCCGAGTCGAAGCCCGAACCCGAGCCGGAGCCCAAGCCCGAGCCGAAGCCGGAACCCAAGCCGGAGCCGAAGCCCGAGCCGGTTCAGGAGGCCAAACCGGAACCGAAGCCCGAGCCGCAGGCCGCCCCCGCGGCCAAGGCCACCGAGTCGGCCCCGGCCGCCGCGGCGAAGGACGGCTCGGCGGACGGCCCGTACGTCACGCCGCTGGTCCGCAAGCTCGCGTCGGAGCACGGCATCGACCTCGCGTCGCTGACCGGCAGCGGCGTCGGCGGCCGGATCCGCAAGCAGGACGTCCTGGCCGCGGCCGAGGAGAAGCAGAAGCAGCAGGCCGCCCCTCCGGCCGCTGCCGCCCCGGCCGCTGCCGCTGCCCCGTCGGCGCCCGCCGCGCGTCCCGCGGCCGCGGTGTCGCCGGAGCTCGCCGCGCTGCGCGGCACCGTGCAGAAGGCCAGCCGGATCCGCCAGATCACGGCCACCAAGACCCGCGAGTCGCTGCAGATCGCCGCGCAGCTCACGCAGGTCCAGGAGGTCGACGTCACCAAGATCGCCAAGCTGCGGCAGCGGGCGAAGGCGGGCTTCAAGGAGCGCGAGGGCGTCAACCTGACGTTCCTGCCGTTCTTCGCGAAGGCCACCGTCGAGGCGCTCAAGCAGCACCCGAACGTCAACGCGTCCTACAACGAGGACACGAAGGAGATCACCTACCACGGCGCCGTGCACCTGGGCATCGCGGTGGACACCGAGCGCGGGCTGCTCTCGGTCGTGATCCACGACGCGGGCGAGCTGAGCCTGGCCGGTCTCGCGCACCGGATCGCCGACCTGGCGGGCCGGGCGCGGGCGGGCCAGATCAAGCCGGACGAGCTGTCGGGCGGCACCTTCTCGATCACGAACATCGGCAGCGTCGGCGCGCTGTTCGACACGCCGATCATCGTGCAGCCGCAGTCGGGCATCCTCGGCACCGGCGCGGTCGTCAAGCGCCCGGTCGTGGTCGCGGACGCCGACGGCAACGACACGATCGCCGTCCGGTCGATGGCGTACCTGCCGCTGACCTACGACCACCGCCTGGTGGACGGGGCCGACGCGGGCCGCTTCCTGACGACGATCAAGCAGCGCCTGGAAGAGGGCAACTTCGAGAGCGAACTCGGCCTCTGACCGCATGACCGCGAAGGGCTCCGCACCAGCCGGTGGGGAGCCCTTCGCGGCGTTCCGGGCCTGGCTCGCCGGCCACCGCGGCGATGTTTCGGTGGTCGCCGAGGACGGCGCCGGGCGCCGGCTGAGCCACCTCCCGGACGTGCCGCGCGCCCTGGCCTCGACGATCAAGGTCGTCCCGCTGCTCGCCTACACGACAGCGGTGGCCGGCGGCCTCGACCCGGACGAGCCGGTCCGGGTCGGCGACTGGGACGCGTTCCACCCCTTCGACGGCGACGGCCCGCTCGGCGCCGGCGCGCACCACCGGGCCCTGACCGCCCTGGGCATCGCCTGCGACGAGTACGGCGTCGCCCGCGACCCGGAGCGGCTCGTCCCGCTGGACGCGATCGCCACGGCGATGATCTCCGTCAGCGACAACGCGGCCCCCGACTACCTCCGCGCCCGGCTCGGCGACGAGGCCCTGCGGGCGGCGGCGACGGACGGCGGCTGGCCGGACGCGGACCTCCGCTGGTTCTGCGGCGAAACCCTCCGCTCGCTCTTCCCCGGCGACCCGGACCTGACCGCGCGCTTCACCGCCGATCCCGCGTTCCGGCGGGAGGTCCTCGACCGCGTCCGGGGCGAGCCGATCTCCGCCGAAGCGGAGTGGGCCTGGACACAGAAGACCGCCCAGGGCACCGCGGCGCGGCTGTTCGCCTTCCACCGCCACCTCGCGACCGCGGACACTCCCGCCGCCGCGCTCGCGCGCCACAAGCTCGGCGGCGACCCGCTGTACAAGGGCGGGAGCCTGCCCCGCACCCGCGGCTTCGGCCTCTCCACGGACGGCGGCACCGTCGCGGTGTTGTTCACCGGCACGGACTTCCCCGACGTGCCGCTCCCCGGCCTGGGCCTGGCGATCCTGGCCGACCTTCCCACTTTCGCGCGAGACCTGGGCGTGCGGCGGTGACTCCGATGGGCCACGATCGAACCATGCGAGTACTGATCGCCGGAGCGAGTGGCTTGATCGGGTCGGCGCTGGGCGAACGCCTGCTGCGCGAAGGCCACGAGGTCCGCCGCCTGGTGCGGCGCGAAGCCCGCGAAGGCGGCGAATTCCGCTGGGACCCGCCGTCGGGCACCGTCGCGAGCGGCGCCTTCGAGGGGGTCGACGCCGTCGTGAACCTGGGCGGGCAGCGGCTGTTCCCCGGCCGGTGGAGCGCGATGCGCAAGCAGCAGCTCATCGACAGCCGGGTCGAGCCGACCGAGGTGCTCGCCGAAGCCGTGGCCGAACACGGCATCGGCGTGCTCGTCAACGCCTCCGCCGTCGGGTACTACGGCCACACCCACGAGTCCATTGTGGACGAGTCCGCGCCGCGCGGCCGGGGTTTCCTGGCCGAGCTGTGCGAAGGGTGGGAAGCGGCGACGGCCGCCGCCGGGGACGCGCGGGTCGTGAAGATCCGGACGGGGCTGGTCCTGTCCGCGAAGGGCGGGTTGTACGGCACGCTGCGCCCGCTCTTCGCCCTGTGCCTGGGCGGGCGGCTCGGCGACGGCCGCCAGTACATGCCGTGGATCTCCCTCGAGGACGAGGTCGGCGCGATCGTCCACGTCCTGACGCACGACGACGTCTCCGGGCCGGTGAACCTGACCGGCCCGGCACCGGTGACCAACGCCGAGTTCACCCGGGCCGTCGGCCGCACGCTGCACCGGCCCGCGCCGTGGTGGGTGCCCGGGGTGGCGCTCAAGGCCGTGCTCGGCCAGGCCGGCGAGGAGATGGCGCTGTTCGGGCAGCGGGCCGTCCCGGCCGCGCTGGAGCGGTCGGGGTACGCGTTCCGGCACCGGACCCTGGACAGCGCGCTCGCCGCGGCATGAGTGTCCGGCTGCAGCGCTGGCTGGTCGTGGGCCTGGTGTTCTCGGCCGCGTTCGTCCTGCTCGGGCTGAGCGTGGCGCGGCAGCCGCTGTCCCTCGACGTCGCGGTGTCGAAGGCTCTCCACGGCGTGTACGCGGAGCCGCTCGGGCGGGTCGCGCAGGCCGGCAGCGACGTCCTCGGCCCGGTGCTCCCCTACGTCCTCGGCGTCGCGCTGCTGGCGCTGGCGCTGCGGCGGCGTGTGCACGTCGGCCTGTGCGTCCGGCTGGCCGTCGTGCTGCTGTTGTGCAGGCTGACCAGCTTGGTGTTCAAGCCGATCTTCCTGCGGGAACGCCCGCGCGACTACCCGGACCTGAGCTATCCGAGCGGGCACGTGGTGTCGGTGGCGAGCACCGGGTTCGTCCTGCTCCTGCTGTGCGCGTGGGTGTGGCCGCGGCTGGTCCGGCGCGTGGCGGCGGCCGTCGCGGTGGCGGTGGTGCTGTCGGCCGCCTGCCGTGTCGTGCTCGGCGTGCACTGGGTGACGGACACGATCGGCGCAGTACTGGCGGTGACCGGTGTCGGGCTGCTCTCAGCGTGTGCCTTGCGGCTGCTTCCGCCGGGTGACGGGCGTAGCCTCGACGGGTGAGTTCTTCCCGCACTTCCTGCCGCGCCAGCACCGAGCCCGTCGACGTCCGGGAACTCGGCACGATCGACTACACCGAAGCCTGGGAGCTCCAGCGCGGCCGGCTCACCGAGCGCGCCGACGGCACCGCGCCGGACACGATGTTCCTGCTGCAGCACCCGTCGGTGTACACGGCGGGCAAGCGCACCGAGCCGGCCGACCGGCCGGTGGACGGCACCCCGGTGATCGACGTCGACCGCGGCGGCAAGATCACCTGGCACGGCCCGGGCCAGCTGGTCGGCTACCCGATCGTGAAGCTCGCCGACCCGATCGACGTGGTCCACTACGTGCGGCGCCTGGAGGAGGCGCTGATCCACGTGTGCGACCGGCTCGGCGTGGCGACCGGCCGCGTGGAGGGCCGCAGCGGCGTGTGGATCCCGGCCGACGACCGGGGGATCGAGCGCAAGATCGCGGCGATCGGCATCCGCGTCCAGCGCGGCGTGACGATGCACGGCTTCGAGCTGAACTGCAACGCGGACCTGGCGGCGTTCGATTCGATCGTCCCGTGCGGCATCCGCGACGCGGGCGTGACATCCCTGTCGTACGAGCTCCAGCGGGACGTGACGGTGGAAGCGGTCCTCCCCCTGGCCCGCGACGCGGTGCTGGCGGCGCTCGAAGGGGAGCTCCCGGTGAGCGAGGACCGCTGGCTGCCGCGCCCGGAAGCCCCTCAGGCCCCCGGCGTCACGTTCGCTCTCCAGAACTGAAAACCGTGCCGGCCACCTGTGGACAACAGGTGGCCGGCACGGTTTCAGGCTCCGGAACTGTCGGACCGTTCCGCTAGCGTGGAAAACGGGGGCTGCTCAGTCCAGCTGCGGCGCAACCTCGGCGGCGATCAGCTCGATCTGGTCCAGGTCCGAAAGATCCAGCAGCTGCAGGTAAGCCCGGGTGATCCCGGTCTTCTCCCGCCACTGCCCGATCCGGTCGACGACCTCCGCGGGCGACCCGGCGAGCCCGTTGGCCCGCAGCTCGTCCACGTCCCGCCCGATCACCGACGCCCGCTGCGCGACTTCCGCGTCCGAGCGGCCCACGCCGATCACCAGCGCCACCGAGCGCAGGATCTCCTTCGGGTCCCGGCCGATCTCCGCCGCCGCGGCCTCGACGCGGGCGAACTGGGCCACCGCCGTCTCCGCGTCGGTGAACGGCAGGTTGAACTCGTCGGCGAAGCGGGCCGCCAGGGCCGGGGTGCGCTTCTTGCCGGCGCCGCCGATGATCACCGGCGGGGCCGGGGACTGGGCCGGCTTCGGCAGCGCCGGCGACTCGGACAGCGTGTAGTGCTCCCCCGCGAACGAGTACGTCGAGCCCACCGGCGTCTTCCACAGGCCGGTGATGATCTCGAGCTGCTCGGCGTAGCGGTCGAAGCGCTCCTTCGGCGGCGGCAGCGTCAGGCCGTACGCCGCGTGCTCGGCGTCGTACCAGCCGGCGCCGAAGCCGAACTCCACGCGGCCGCCCGACATCTGGTCGACCTGCGCCACGGAGATGGCCAGCGGCCCCGGGTGGCGGAACGTCGCCGCGGTGACGAGCGTGCCCAGCCGGATCCGGCTGGTCTCCCTGGCCAGGCCGGCGAGGGTGATCCACGCGTCGGTCGGGCCGGGCAGGCCGTCGGCCGAGCCCATCTTCAGGTAGTGGTCGCTGCGGAAGAAGGCGTCGTACCCGGCGGCTTCGGTCGCCTTGGCGACACGCAGCAGGTCGTCGTAGCTGGCCCCTTGCTGGGGCTCGGTGAAGATCCTCAAGTCCACGACGTCAGCCTATAGAGACGTCGGGCTCCGTGCGCCTCAGCCGGACCAGCATGCGGACGATCACGTCCTCGATCTCGGCGCGGACCTTCTTCGGGTCGGGCGAACTGGCGATTTCGGTCGCCGCGCTCGACAGCGCGCCGAACAGCAGCCGCGCGGTGACCTCGACCGGCACCGGCTCGACCTCGCCCGCGTCGATCAGCGACTGCAGGCCCGAGCGGACCAGCCCGAAGCTGCACCGCTCCTCGGCCTCGCGCCAGCGCTCCCAGCCCATCACGACCGGGGCCTCGTGGATGGCGATCCGCTGGTAGGCGGGGTCGAGGCAGGCGCGGAAGAACGCGTTGAGCCCGGCGAGCGCCCGCTCCCACGGCGTGCCCTCCCCGGTCATGATCTTGTCGAGCCGGTCGTAGACGAGGCTCTCGACCTGGTCGAACGCGGCTTCGAACAACGCCTGCTTGCCGCTGAAGTGGTGGTACAGCGCGCCCTTGGTCACCCGGGCGCGTTTGGCGATCTCGTCGAGCGAGGTTCCCGCGTAACCGCGCTTGGTGAACAGTTCGACCGCGCTGTCGACCAGCGCGGACCGCGTCGACTCGGAGTAGTCGAGTCGTCTGGACCTCATTGTCGCCACCTTCACAACTTTACGCCCGGAACAGCTCTCCATACTCATGGTATGTTCGGCGCGTCAGGTCCGTACCGGGAGTATGCCGCAGACCCGCGGTATGACCCGGGCCACGGAAGGGGAGCCACACGATGAGCTGGACAGACTTCTACCGACGTCAGGAAATCCTCGACGCGACCGTCCGCCTGGCCGCCCGGAATCCCGGCGCGCCGCTGCCGCTCGAGGAGGTGCCCGGTGCCGAAGAGCACTTCGGCACCGAGGAAAACGTCCTCACCGCCCTGCAGTACCAGTGGACGCGGACGCTGAGCGGGCGCCTGCGCACCGAGGTCATCGACCCGGACGACGCCGACGGCCTCGGCGACCACGTCGACGCCGTCACCCGCGCCTGGCGCGCGGCCGTCGACGAGCACACCGACCTGCGCGCGGTCCTCGACGGCGCCTACGAGCGGCACGCGTCGCTGCGCCGGATGCACGAAGGCGAGCTGCGGATGCTCGCCGTCACGGCCGGACTGGCCGACCCGCGCGAACCGGCCGGCGAAATCGTCAAGGTGGGCCACGCGTTCGAGGCGTTGCTGCGCGCGAACCGCGAAGAAAGCACCCGCCGCCGTCCGGTGTTCGGACACCTGCGGCGACTGCTCGCGCCGAGCGCGTAAACACGGTTAGCTTCACCCATGACTCAGCGCTGGAGCGAAGCCGACATCGACGATCAGAGCGGCCGGACCGTCCTGATCACCGGGGCGAACTCCGGCCTGGGGCTGCGCACCGCCGAGGTGCTCGCGGGCAAGGGGGCCCGCGTGCTCCTCGCCTGTCGCTCCGCCGAGCGCGGCGCGAAGGCACTCGAAATCGTGAAAGCGGCCGCCGCGGGCACCGAACCCGAGCTCATCCCATTGGACCTGAGCGAGCTCGCCTCGGTGCGCGCGGCCGCCGTGTCGGTGCGGGAACGCACCGGCGACGCGCTGGACGTGCTGGTCGACAACGCCGGTGTGATGGCGACCGCCCGCGGCCGCACCGCCGACGGCTTCGAGCTGCAGTTCGGTACCAACCACCTCGGGCACGCGGCGCTGACCTGGCTGCTGCTGCCCGCGCTGCGCGGCGGACGGCACGCCCGCGTCGTCGCGCTGTCGAGCCTGGCCGCCGTCGGCGCCCGGATCGACCTCGAAGACCCCAACGCCGAGCACCGCCGCTACAACCCGGCCACGGCGTACGGGCAGTCGAAGCTCGCCAACCAGGTGTTCGCCCTGGAGCTCGACCGGCGGCTGCGCGCGGCCGGCGACGACGTCCTCAGCGTCGCCGCCCACCCCGGGTACACCGCCACCGGCCTCGGCAGCGGGATGGCGCGGTCGTACTCCAACCCGGTCGTCCGCTCGGTCATCGCCGGCGGCCACCGGATCGGCGAGGTGCTCTTCGCGCAGAACGTCCGCCAGGGCGCGCTGCCGCAGCTGTACGCGGCCACGGCGGACGGCGTCGAGGGCGGCGACTACATCGCCCCGGGCAGCCTCGGCGGCGTGCGCGGCCACCCGGTCAAGGTGCGCCCGCTGGCGGCCGCGCGCAGCGAGTCGCTGGGGGCCGCGTTGTGGGACGTCACCGCGAAGCTGACCGGCGTCACCCCGGATCCCGCGTAGCCCGGACGGGCGTACGGTTGAGGTCGTGAGTGCTGCGCCTGAAGGCCGGAAGCTGCTGCGTCTCGAGGTTCGCAACAGTGAGACGCCGATCGAGAAGAAGCCGCCGTGGATCAAG
>NZ_PPHF01000152.1 GCF_002904335.1 Amycolatopsis sp. CA-126428
CCATCTACACGGCCGCGTCAGTGGCCTGAGAAACAGTCAGCTCCGGTGTCAACCGAAGTCTGGGCAGACCCGGCCGAGCTCATTCGGGCATCTAGCTGTAGTGCCCTGTGAGGTTGTTGACGCGGGTGATGGGTGGTTTGCCGCCGAGTGAGGTGTGGGCTCGGTGGTGGTTGTAGCGGTGCAGGAACTCTGGCAGGGCTTGGGCGCGGTGGTGTGAGCTGGTGAAGGGTTGGGCGTAGGCCCATTCTTCGGCGAGGGTGCGGTTGAAGCGTTCGGCTTTTCCGTTGGTTTGCGGCCGGTAGCGGCGAGTGAAGCGGGCGTCGGCGCCGATCTCGGCGAGGGCGTCGCGCCAGGCGTGGGAGCGGCGGTAGACCAGGGCGTTGTCGGTCATCACCCGTTCGATCCGGCGGATGCCCAGCTCGGCCAGGGCGGTGGCGGCGCGGCGGAGGAATCCAGCGCAGGTGGCGGCGGTTTCGTCGGGGTGGATTTCGGCGTAGGCGATGCGGGTGTGGTCGTCGATGGCGCAGTGGACGTACTCGTAGCCGACTCGTGGTGCGTGGCGTGCGGCTGAGTGTTGGGTGCTGTCGCGGCCGTGGGCTCGCCAGCCCCCGCCGTCGCGCAGCCGGCCGAGTTTTTTCACGTCGACGTGCAGCAGTTCACCGGGCCGGGCGCGTTCGTAGCGGCGGATCGGTTGCCCGGTCGGGCGGTCCAGCCAGGCCAGTTTCGGCATGCGGTGGCGGGTCAGGACCCGGTGCACCGTGGAGGCGTGCAGGTCGAGGATCCCGGCGATGCGGGCCGGGCCCAGCCGACGGGTCCGGCGCAGGTCGATGATCTGCTGCTCGGTTGCCTCGGGCATGCGAGTGGGTGAGTGGTGGGGCCTACTGGAGCGGTCGAGCAGGCCGGCCTCGCCGTGCTGGCGGTAGCGGCGGACCCATTTGTGGCCGGTCGCGCGGGAGATCCCCAGCTCGGCAGCGACGTGGGCGACTGGGCGTCCAGCGGTGACCCGGTCGATCAGAAGCCTGCGGCCGTGCAGGGTCAACCGGGCGTTACGGTGGGACACGAAGACCTCCGTTGTGTTCGGTGATGGCGTCAGACACCAGCACCACACACGGAGGTCTTCGCTCTGTTCAATCCGACGCGCCGCTCAACCGTCAACAATGTCCATGGTCACTACAGCTAGCCGCGCGTCAGCCGTTCGGCGTCCTCGGCGGTGATCCACAGCAGGTAGCTCCGCTAGAGCTGGCCTCGCACGTCCCAGTAGCGGTACTCGGGATCCATCAGAACCTCGATTCGCCGGATCGGCACCAGGCACCAGCATAAGGCAACGGCCGGTTTCCCTTGGGGGAGAGGGAAACCGGCCGTCGTGGCGGCGCTCGGGGTTACGCCGCCTGGGAAACCGGCGTCGAAGCCGGGGTCAGGGCGAGGTCGAGGACCTCGCGGACGTTCGCCACCGCGTGGACGTCCAGCTGGGCCAGCACCTCGGCCGGGACGTCGTCCAGGTCCGGCTCGTTGCGCTGGGGGATGATCACCGTCTTCATCCCCGCCCGGTGGGCCGCCAGCAGCTTCTGCTTGACGCCGCCGATCGGGAGGACGCGGCCGGTCAGGGACACCTCGCCCGTCATCGCCACGTCCGCGCGGACCACCCGGCCCGAGAGCAGCGACGCCAGCGCCGTCGTCATCGTGACGCCCGCGGACGGGCCGTCCTTCGGGACCGCGCCCGCCGGGACGTGGACGTGGATGCCACGCTCGCGGAGGTCACCCACCGGCAGCTCCAGCTCCGCGCCGTGCGACCTGAGGTAGGACAGCGCGATCTGCACCGACTCCTTCATCACGTCGCCGAGCTGGCCGGTCAGCTGCAGCCCGGACGCGCCGGACTCCTGGTCCGCCAGCGACGCCTCGATGTACAGGACGTCACCGCCCGCGCCGGTCACCGCCAGGCCCGTCGCCACGCCCGGGATCGCCGTGCGCTGCGTCGACGCCGGGAGCGACGACTCCGGGATGTGCCGCGGACGGCCCAGGTAGGTCTCCAGGGAAGGCGCGTCCACCGTGAGCGGCAGCGAAACCTCGTCCAGCGCGACCTTGGTCGCGATCTTCCGCAGCACCTTCGCGATCGTCCGGTTCGCGTCGCGCACGCCCGCCTCGCGGGTGTACTCGGCGGCGATCCGGCTGAACGCGGCGTCCGTCAGGACGACGTCCGCAACGCTCAAGCCGGCGCGCTCCAGCTCCCGCGGGAGCAGGTGGTCGCGGGCGATGGTGACCTTCTCGTGCTCGGTGTAGCCGTCCAGCGTGACGAGCTCCATGCGGTCCAGCAGCGGGCCGGGGATGGTCTCGAGCGCGTTGGCCGTCGCCAGGAACACGACGTCGGACAGGTCCAGCTCGACCTCGAGGTAGTGGTCGCGGAACGTGTGGTTCTGCTCCGGGTCCAGCACTTCGAGCAGCGCCGCGGTCGGGTCGCCGCGGTAGTCGGCGCCCACCTTGTCGATCTCGTCGAGCAGCACGACCGGGTTCATCGAGCCGGCTTCCTTGATGGCGCGGACGATCCGGCCGGGCAGCGCGCCGACGTAGGTGCGGCGGTGCCCGCGGATCTCCGCCTCGTCGCGGATGCCGCCGAGGGCGACGCGGACGAACTTGCGGCCCATGGCCTTCGCGACGGACTCACCCAGCGACGTCTTGCCGACCCCGGGAGGGCCCGCGAGGGCGAGCACGGCGCCGGAGTGCCGCCCTCCGACCGGGCGGAGACCCGACTCCGCTGTGTTGGATGGCGCCTCGGCGGTAAAGCGTGCCTCGGCGCGGCGCTTGCGCACGGCCAGGTACTCGATGATGCGTTCCTTGACGTCGTCGAGACCGGCGTGGTCGGCGTCGAGCACCGCCCGCGCGGCCGCGATGTCGTAGACGTCCTCGGTGCGCTCGTTCCAGGGCAGCTCCAGGACGGTGTCCAGCCAGGTGCGGATCCAGCCGCCTTCGGGGGACTGCTCGGACGCGCGGTCCAGCTTGTCCACTTCGGCCAGTGCGGCCTTCTTGACGGCGTCCGGCAGTTCGGCGGCTTCGACGCGGGCGCGGTAGTCGTCGTCCTGCGCGGTGCCGTCGAGCTCGCCGAGCTCCTTGCGGATCGCCTCGAGCTGGCGGCGCAGCAGAAATTCCTTCTGCTGCTTCTCCATGCCTTCGGTGACGTCCTTGCGGATCGTGTCGGTCACCTCGAGCTCGGCCAGGTACTCCTTGCTCCACTCGAGGGCCTTCTCCAGGCGGGCAGCGACGTCCAAAGCAGACAGCAGCTCGAGCTTCTGCTCGGTGGACAGGTAGGGCGCGTTGCCGGACAGGTCGGCGATCGCGGAGGCGTCCTCGACCTGCTGGACGGCGTCGATCAGCTGCCAGCCGCCGCGCTGCTGGAGGATCGAGATGACGACGGCCTTGTACTCGGCCGCGAGCTGCGCGGCCTTTTCGTCGGTGGTCTCGGGGGCGTCCTCGGCGTGCACCCAGCGGGCGGCGCCGGGGCCGTCGGCGATCCGGCCGACGACCGCGCGGGCCGTGCCGCGCAGCAGGACGGCGGCCTTGCCGCCGGGCACGCGGCCGATGCGCTCGACCGTCGCAACGGTGCCGAACTCGGCGTATTCGCCGTGGATGCGCGGGACGATCAGGACCTCCGCCTTGGTGGCGGCGGACGAGCGGATGCCGGGGAAGGACGCCTGGCTCGGCGTCTTGGCCTGGGCGGACTCCACCGCGGCCCGCGTCTCGGTGTCGCTGAGGTCGAGCGGGACGACCATGCCCGGCAGCACGACGTCGTCATCGAGCGGGAGCACGGGCAGGAGGCGGGTGTCGGACATGTGCACTCCTCGGGTAGTTGAGTCTGCTTAGCTCAACTCTCCGATGGGTGTGTTTGTTTCCGATGGTGCGTTCGCCCACAGCGATCGAGGAAACCGCAGGTCAGGCGGGCTTCTCCGCCACCGCGCACCACGCGAAGGGGCGAGCCTCCGCCTCGAGCGCGTTGATTTTCCGGTCCGGTCGCCAGTCCGGCAGGTGCACGATGCCCGGTTCCAGGATCGGCCAGTCCCCGAAGAGCGGCTCGATCTCTTCGCGGTTGCGGAGCCAGACCGGGTTGCTCGTCTTCCGGTACTGCTCGACGAACCAGCGCAGCCCGTCCAGGTACGGGCCTTCGCCGTCGCCTTCGCTCATCTGCGAAATCGCCAGCCAGCTGCCCGGCGCGAGGGCGTCCCGGTACGCCGCCAGCAGCCCGTCCGGATCGTCGTCGGGTCCGACGAAGTGCAGCACCGCCGCCATGATCAGGCAGACGGGCTGGGAAAAGTCGATGAGGCGCCGCGTCTCCGAGGCGCGCAGCACCGACTTCGCGTCCCGCATGTCGGCCTGGACGATGCCGGCCCAGTCGGTCGCGAACTCCTCCTCGAGGATCAGCGTCGCGTGGGCGACGGCGACCGGCTCGTAATCGACGTAGACGACCTTCGCGTCGTGGTCCTCGGGCAGCTCGGCCTCGACGACCTCGTGCACGTTCCCGGCCGTCGGCACGCCCGAGCCGAGGTCGATGAACTGCCGGATCCCGGCCCGCAGCGCCGCCCGCACCGCGCGGTTCATGAACTCGCGGTTCTGCTTCGACCCCGGGCGCACCAGCGGCCACTGCTGCTCCATGCGCCGGCCGAACTCGCGGTCCACGGCCCAGTTCTGGGTCCCGCCCAGGTACCAGTCGTAGATCCGGGCCGCGGACGGCTTCTCGGTGTCGACACCTTCGGGCGCTCTCGGCGCGGAATCCCGCTGGTCGGTCACTTCAGGCTCCCCTCGCTGGCGGCGAGGGTCAGCCTATAAGGCCTGCGCAGCCACGGTAATCCTCCAGTAGTTCACCGAACAGCCGGTCGACGCTGCCAGTACGTCCACAGCGGGCGGTACCCCTGCGCGTACCAGAACGGCGTCGACAGCGGGTTCGCCGCGGCGTGGTGCAGCAGGACGACGTCGGCGCCTTCCTCGTCGAGGACGTGGTGGGCGTGCGTCGCCAGCGCGGTGCCGACGCCGGACGACCGCGCGGCCTCCGCCACCGCCAGCGAGGACAGGTAACCCACGCGGGAAGCGGCGACGCGGCCGCTGATCCAGCCGGTGTCGCCCGGGTGCTGGACGCTGACCATGCCGAGCGGACGGCCGTACAGCTCGGCGATCCACAACGGCGGCTCCGGCCGCTTCAGCTGCTCGGCGAGGTCCTTGGCCAGGATCTCCTCGACGCCGGTGCGCCAGTTCACCGTGCCGTACTGGGCGTCGTAGGAGTGCAGCTCCATGCCGAGCTCCACCGCCGTCTCGAGGTCGCCGGGCTCGGCGCGGCGGATCTTGACCCCGGGCGTCCCCAGCGGGGTCGCCGGGACCAGCCGCTGCGCCGGGCGGACCGCGATCACCCGCAGCGGCGCGAAGCCGTGGTGCAGCATTTCGCGCGCGCCGGCGGCGTCCCGGCTCGCGCGCGGGACGATCGCCGCCGTCTCGGTGTCACCCGGCTCGGCGACGGCGCGCAGATGTTCATCCCATCGGGTGAGGAGGGCGTCCAGCGCGGCCGCCGGCTGCGGGCCGGCCAGCTGGAGGTCGAGCCGGTGTTCGGTCAGCGCGCGCCACGGCGCGTTCGGGGCGTCGCGGTCGACCTGGACGCGGGAGGCCAGCGCGGACGCCGCGGAGTCGCCCGTCGCCACCTCCAGGACCACCGCGTTTTCCGTTGCCTCGAAGGGAGTCGATCCGGGGAGCAGGGAGTCCACCGCCGCGAGCCGTGCCGCGTGCTCGGTGGCAATCACATCGCTGTGCATGGGCCCATTGAAGCGCGACCCGGGCCCCGGTGGGCACGGAACCGGCCGAGTTCAGTCATCCGGCCCGTCACCCCTTGGTCCACGCAGGTCAGCGCGTTCGAGGCATTGTTAACCCTGGGGTGATCTCCTACTGTCTCGAAAGGGACGCGGGTACGCCCTACGGGGTACGGTATGGCCCCTGTCCACACCCGAAGTCACGGATCAGCACCGGTGGACAAGCCGGGAGGGAAGGTCGGATGCCGGACACCAACGCCCACGGCGACGCCGTCGCGCAGGCGCAGCCCGGGCCGGGAGCCGCTTCCGGGACACCACCCGTCTCCGCCGAAGCCCGTACGGACGAGCGCCGCTTCCGCGTCTACACCTTCGCCGTGCTGAGCCTCGGGCTCGTCGCCGCGTTCGCGGTCGGCTCGTGGCTGCCGTTCGAGTGGAACGACCGGCTGCTGTGGATCGGGCCCGTGCTCGCGGTCGCCTTCCTGCTCGCCGAGCAGCTCGGCATCAACGTCGACGTCCGCAGCGGCATCTCGTGGACGATCTCCTTCACCGAGATCCCGCTCGTCATCGGGTTCTTCATCGCGCCGTTCGAGGTCGTGCTGGCCGCGCACCTGATCGCCGGCATCGGCACGCTGCTCGCCCGCAAGGTCGCCGGGCGCGTCCTCTACAACGCGGGCGCGTTCCTGCTCGAGATCACCGGCGCCTTCGCCGTCGCCGGGCTGGTGAAGTACCTCGTCGGCGCCGGGACCGGCGACAAGATCCCGTGGCTCGCGGCGCTGGCCGGCACCCTGACCGCGCCGCTGGTGAGCACGCTGCTCGCGCTGGCCGCGGTCCGCGTGCTGCGGCGCCGCATGCGGGTCAGCACCGCCGTCCGGCTCACCGGCCGGATCCTGGTCGTCGGCTTCGTCAACGCGTCCGTCGGCCTCTCCGGCTACCTCGTCATCTCCAGCACGCCCCAGGCGTGGCCGCTGGTGCTCGCCGTCTTCCTCGGCCTCACCGCGCTGTACTGGGCGTACTCCGACCTGCTGCGCGAGCAGCGGGACATGGAGGCGCTCTCGGACGTCAGCCTGATGGTGGCCCGCTCGGGCCAGCAGGCCGCGGCCCGCCCGGCCAGCCGCGCCGACGAGCTCGTCGGCGGCGTCGACGTCCGCGAATGGGCGACGATCGGCGAGCGCATCAAGGACCAGCTCGCCGCCGGCCGCGTCGTGCTGCGGCTCCGGCTCGAGCCGAAGGACACCATGCGGGTCGTGGTCGCGGGCGAAGACCTGCCGGCCGCCGACCCCGCCGCCGACGACCCGCTGCTGCGGCTGCCCGGCGCGCACGTCCGGCACTTCCGGATCACCGAGGCCAACCCCGACGTCCGCGCGGCGCTGCTCGACCGCGGCGCGCAGGAGGCGCTCGTCGTCCCGCTGCGCAGCGCGAACCGGCTGCTCGGCGTCGTCGAGGCGCACGACCGGCTGTCCCGCTGGCGCGGGTTCGGCAAGTACGACGTCCAGCTGCTCGGCACGATGGCCAGCCACCTCGCGACGTCGCTGGACAACCGGCGCCTGCTCGCGACGCTGCGCCACGACGCCTACCACGACCCGCTCACCGGGCACCTCAACCGGCCGGGCTTCCGGCAGGTGGCGAAGGAGCCGCTGCGGGACTTCGCCAACGCCGTGGTGCTGCGGATCGACCTCGACGTCTTCTCGACGGTCAGCGACGCGCTCGGCTACGCCTGGGCCGACCGGATGGTCGTCGCGGCCGGCCGCCGCATCCGCGACGCGCTCGGCCCCGACGTCCCGCTCGCCCGGCTCGAAGGCGCGTCCTTCGCGGCGCTGCTAGTCGGCCTCCCGCCGGAGGACGCCCACCGGGCGGCGGAACGGCTGCGCGAAGAGCTGTCGGCGCCGTACCCGGTCGACCGGCTGTCGGTCGAGGCGAACGCGATGATCGGTTACGCGACGACCTCCGCCGAAGAGCCCGGCGACGTCGTCGACATCGAAGGCCTGCTGCAGCGCGCCGACGTCGCCGTCCGCGCGACCAAGGGCGGCGAAGAAGTCCGCGGCTACGTGCCGAGCATGGGCCAGATCTTCCTGCGCCGCTTCCAGATGGTGACGCAGTTCCGGCAGTCCCTCGAGGACGGCCAGGTCAGCGTCCACTACCAGCCGAAGATCACCCTGCCGAACCGGCAGGTGCAGGGCGTCGAGGCACTGGTCCGCTGGGTGCACCCGGAGTTCGGCCGGCTCGGTCCGGACGAGTTCGTCCCGGCCATCGAGGCGGCGGGCCTGATCGGCGTCCTGACGGGTTTCGTGCTGGGCGAGGCGCTCAAGCGCTGCCGCAAGTGGCTCGACGAAGGCCTGCGGATCTCCGTCGCGGTCAACCTGTCGGTCCGCAACCTCGCCGACGAGGACTTCCCGAACAAGGTCGCCCGCGAGCTGGAGCACCACGGCATCCCGCCGGAGCTGCTGACGTTCGAGCTGACCGAGTCCGGCGTGATGTCCGACCCGCAGAAGGCGCTGCCGATCCTGCGCGAGCTGCACTCCCTGGGCATCACCCTCGCGGTGGACGACTTCGGGACGGGCTACTCGTCGCTGGCGTACCTGCGGCAGCTGCCGGTCGACCAGGTCAAGATCGACAAGAGCTTCGTCCTCGGGATGGGCACCGACCTCGGCGACCTCGCGGTGGTCCGGTCGATCGTCGAACTGGGGCACTCCCTCGGGCTGACGGTGGTGGCCGAGGGTGTCGAGGAGGACGTGGCCCGCGACCAGCTCGAGGCGATGGGGTGTGACGTCGCCCAGGGTTACCTGATCTCGCGGCCGCTGCCGGAGGACCGGCTGGAGGCGTGGCTGCAGGCCCGGACCGCGCGCTCTCCCGGACGCCACTCCGAGACCGTGTTGACCCTCCTGACCTGAGGTTTTGTGCTAAGGGGACCCCGGTTGCACGACGGGGTGACAGCCCTTGCTAATCTTTCCAAGTCCTCGCGAGAGGCCAGGCCCCTTTAGCTCAGTCGGCAGAGCGTCTCCATGGTAAGGAGAAGGTCTACGGTTCGATTCCGTAAAGGGGCTCACGACCTCAGCCGCGTCACGCCTGCGTGTCGCGGCTTGGGTCATGTAAGGGCGGTGTAGCTCAGTTGGCAGAGCAAGCGGCTCATAATCGCTGTGTCGCCGGTTCAAGTCCGGCCACCGCTACGCGGTAACGACGGGGCTGGCCCCCGGGACCTGAGAGAGAAGGAAACGCTGTGGCTGCCACCGACGTGCGACCCAAGATCACGCTGGCGTGCGAAGAGTGCAAGCACCGCAACTACATCACCAAGAAGAACCGGCGCAACAACCCGGATCGCCTGGAGATGAAGAAGTTCTGCCCGAACTGCGGTACGCACCGGACGCACAAGGAAACTCGCTGACGACGTAGCGCGTTCACACCAGCTCGAAGAAGCCGCCCGGAGTTGCTCCGGGCGGCTTCTCGCTGTTGGTAGCCTCGTCGCCGTGCCCTTGGACCAGTCGTTCACCGGGCGGAGTTATCCGCCGCAGAGCAGTTACGAAGTGAGCCGGGAGAAGATCCGGGAGTTCGCCGACGCGATCGGCGACGCGAACCCGGTCTACCGCGATCCGGAGGCGGCCCGCGAAGCCGGTCACCCGGACGTGATCGCCCCGCCGACCTTCCTCACGATCATCAACCTCGCCTCGATCAACGCGATCGTCGCCGACCCCGAACTCGGCCTCGACTACTCGCGGATGGTGCACGGCGACCAGGGCTTCACCCACACGCGCCCGGTGTACGCCGGCGACGTGCTCGAGGTGACGACCCACATCGACGCCATCATGACCCGCGCGGGCAACGACTTCATCAACCTGCGCGCCGACATCACCGACGCCGCCGGCCAGAAGGTCTGCTCCACCCGCGCTCAGCTGGTGGTCCGAGGGGAGACCGCGTGAACACACCTTCTTACGGGGGTCCGGGTGGCGGAGCCCCCGGCCGGGGCGAAGCCCCGTATGTCACCGGCGACGAACTGCCCGCCCTCGAGGTCCGCATCACCCGCGAGCAGCTGGTCCGCTACGCCGGGGCGGCGCTGGACTTCAACCCGATCCACTGGAACGAGAAGTTCGCGAAGGACGTCGGCCTGCCGGACGTGATCGCGCACGGGATGCTGACCATGGCGGTGGCGGGCCGGGTGGTCACGGACTGGCTCGGCGACCCCGCCCGGCTGATCGACTTCAGCGCCCGGTTCACCCGCCCGGTGGTCGTGCCGAACACGCCCGAGGGCGCGCTGGTGGAGATCACCGGCAAGGTCGCGGACGTCAAGGACGACGGCATCGCGCGGATCGACCTCGTGGTCAAGTTCGACGGCAAGACGGTGCTGGGGAAGCCGCAGGCCCTGGTCCGCGCCTGAGATCCCGCTCGGCCGGTCGTGAGTGGTAAGTCGGGTTAGAGGCCGCCTTACCACTCACGACCAGCCGCGGCAGACCGGCTACGGGAGCTTGAGCACCGCCAGCACCGCGTCGGCCATACCCTGCTCCCCCCGCGCGTTCGGGTGGAGGGGGATGGCCGGCGAGGCGGGCAGCACGCCCTCCACCCAGCGCTTGTCCGACGCCGAACACACGTCGTGGCCCTTGCCGGGGGTGGCCGTGTCCGCGTAGCCCGCCCGGTGCGCGTCCGCCTGGTCCTCCAGCATCTTGTTCAGCTTGCCCAGCGCGCCGCGGAAGTACTCGATGTCGCCCGCGCCGAACGGCAGGGACGGCCAGCAGCCGGTGCCGTCCGGGAGCACCGTCGGGTAGCCGACCACCACCACCCTCGCCTTCGGGGCCTTCTGGTGGATCCGGTCGAGGAGCGCGCCGACCTTCGGGGCCGTGGCGTCGATGCGCTCGGCCAGCTGGTCGTGGCCGCCGGCGGTCAGGCGATCCCGGCACGGTGCGGCGTCCTGGTGCGTCGTCGCGCAGCCCGACGCGTACCCGATGAAGCCGATGTCGTTGCCGCCGATGCCCAGCGTCACCAGCGTCGTCTCCGCCGTCACCGCGTCCAGCTGCGGCGGGTTCGTCCCGTTCCCCGTCTTCTGCGCCTGGCTCAGGTGGTCCGTCGTCGCACCGCTGCAGCTGACGTCGGCGAACTGGGCCGGCTTCAGCTTCGCCGAGACGAGGTGCGGGTAGTTGTCGTCCGAGCGGTCGCAGCCGGCCGGGGTCCCCGCCTGGCGCCCGGTCCGCGGCGAGGACGTGTACGAATCCCCGAGGGCGACGTAGCGGCCGGAGCCACCCCCGGTGTCGACGCCCTCCGGGGGCGCCGACGACGAGCCGTGGTGCCACTTGTAGTACCCGAAGGCCAGGAGCCCGACCACGAGCACGACCACCAGGCAGCCGCCGCCACCGCTCTTTTTCGCCACTTCTTCGTTTCTACCGAACCCGCCGCGCCACCGACCTAGTCAATCCGGGTGATCCGCTGGGCGAGCAGGTCGTTGACCAGACCGGCGCCCGTCTCCGGGTCGTCCACGCTGACCAGCACGGTCCGGCCGTTCTCGAGCGCGAGGGCCAGCGCCGGGCCGCCGCGGACCTTGTACGCCGTCGTGCCGGTGACCGGGTTGAACCGGAGACCGAGCCCGCCGTCGCCGAACGTCGTGAGCTCGCGCGTGGTCGCTTCGCGGATGGCGGCCAGGGCCAGGTGCCGCCACGGGACGCCCAGGAGGCCGAAGCGGATCGTGACGCCCTTGGCGTCCACGGTCGCCGACAGCCGGTAGGTCAGCGCCGTCACGACCAAGCCGACCAGGGCGATCCACACGCCGGTCTGCCACGGGAGCCCGGTGGGCAGGAGGGCGATCGCCACCGGGATCAGCGCCAGCGCCCAGAGCATCGCCGGGTTCACCGCGCGCCCCGACCAGAACGCGCGCTCCCCGGGCCGCAGACCGATGGTCGGCCGCTGACCCGAGGTCTCCTTGGCCGGCGGCGCCGGCAGGCCGCCGACGAGGGCCGCCACCACCCCGATGACGGCCGCGCCCAGCATGAAGGGCACGACGACGACGCCGCTGCGGGCCGCGTGCCAGTCCGGGGCGTCGAGGTTCGCCACGAGCACCGAGAGCAGGACCGCGGCCGGCAGGGCGGCGAACCCGGCGCCCACCCCGACGGTCGGGCGCGGCAGCGGCCGTCCGCGGCGCAGCGCGGTGACCGCCGTCGTGGCCAGGAGCAGGACGGCGACGGCGCCGACCCCCAGGGTCAGGCCGGTGAACGCCCCGAGTGCGTTGTGGCCGTCCGGCGCGCTGCGCCAGTGCGTCGCGACGGGGTCGGGCAGCCGGTGCGCCCACCCGTTCTCGAGCGCGCCCGCGACGGCGAGCGCCGCGCCGGGCAGCACGGCCGTGGCGAACAGGACCCGGATCAGCTTGGTCATGAGTACTTCTCCTTCAACACCCCGGTGAGTTCGTCCAGGCCGACGCCCGCGCGTTTCGCCTCGCGGACCAGGTCCTCGGCCAGCTCGGCCAGCCGCGCCCGGGAGGACGCGCCGCCGATGACGACGGCGCCCCGGCGTCGCCGCAGGTCGATGAGGCCTTCGTCGCGAAGCAGCGCGTACGCCCGCAGCACGGTGTGGACGTTGATCTCGAGGGCCGCGGCCAGTTCCCGGGCCGGTGGCAGCTGCTGCCCGGGTGCCGGGCGGCCGTCGGCCAGGGACCGGCGCAGCGAGGCGGCCACCTGTTCGAAGAGCGGGACGGTGGAGCTCGGATCGATTTGAACGAGCATAGTTCTAACTATAATAGAACAATGAGGCGCTGCGCGAGACCTGCGTCACACGGGTGGGGTCAGTCCGCGTTCGTGATCAGGTCGCCGGCGAGGTCCAGGGCGTGGTCGACGTCCTTCGCGACGTAGTGCAGGTCGACGAGCACTTCGGTGATGCCGAGCTCGCGGGCCACGTCGAGGCAGGGGAGGACGTCCGCAGCCGTCTCGACGGCGGTGCCCACCCGCGGGTTGATCCGCAGCACGCGGCGCAGGGCGTCCGGGTCGCGTCCGGCCTTCCGGGCCGCGTCGAGCGCGACCGACCAGAGGCCGGTCAGGTACTCCTTCGGCATCCAGCCGGCGAGCCAGCCGTCCGCGCGGCGCCCCACCCGGGCCAGCGCCGGCGGCGAGAACCCGCCGAGCAGCACCGGCGGGCGCGGGTCCTGTGCCGGGCGCAGGCCGACCGTCGACGGCGCGATCCGCCACTGCGGGCCTTCGTGCTCCGCGGGGTCGCCGGTCCAGAGCGCCTCGAGCGCGTCGAGCAGCTCTTCGAGCCGCCGGCCCCGGCCCGCCCACGGCACCCCGGTGGCGAAGTACTCCTCGCGCAGCCAGCCGAGCCCGAAGCCGACGTCGAGCCGTCCCGAGCTGGTCAGGTCGAGCGAGGTCAGCGCCCGGGCGAGGAGCACCGGGGAATAGACCGGGCCGGTCAGCGCGCTCATCCCCAGGCGGGCCGTGCGCGTCACGGCGGCCGCGGCCGCCAGCGTCGTGAACGGGTCGGCGAAGGTCTCGAACTCCCGGGGGTACGGGTGCTCCGGCGTCCCGCCGCCCGGGTAGAGGTCCGACGGCTCGAGCGGGGTCAGGATCCGGTCGCCCACCCAGAGCGAGGTGAACCCCAGGTCCTCCGCGGCTGTCGCGAAGCGCGCCACGGCGGCGGGGTCGGCCAGGGCGCCGTACTGGGGGAGTGCGAGGCCGAGCCGCATCGGAGCCCCCGCCGGACGGGGGGTGGTCGTCATGGCGGACATCCTGGCATGATCAGGTGGCCGGCGGGGAGTTTCCCGCAGGCCGGCCGGGGTGCGGTGGTCGATCGGGGGGCGCGGTTGCGGCCTCTCGCGAGGCTTGCCGTAGACTTCGGGACTTGGAACGCACTACGGTCATCCCCGCCTGGATGGTGGGGACGATGGAATGCGTCCTCCGGGGCTCCGAGCGATCGGGGCTCCACAGGGGTGTAGCTCAATTGGCAGAGCAGCGGTCTCCAAAACCGCAGGTTGCAGGTTCAAGTCCTGTCACCCCTGCGTAACGGAACTGGTGGAGCGGAGGAGTGGTCGTGAGCGACAGCGACGCCAGCGGCGGCGAGCAGGATCAGGACGGCACCGGGCAGAAGCCCGAGAGCCCGTCCCGTCCCGTCACAGCCGCTGCCCGGCGTGAGCGCCGTGCGACCGCTCGCCCGGCGGGGAAGTCCGCGGCACGTGCGGACGACAAGACCCGTCCGGCCGGGAAGTCGGGGGAGAAGACCGCCCCGGACGCGAAGGGCGCTCCGACTCCGAAGCGGGACCAGAAGCCGAAGAAGGCCTCCGTGTTCGCGCGGCTGGTGCGCTTCATCCGCGAGGTCTGGGCGGAGCTGCGCAAGGTCATCTGGCCCAACCGCAAGCAGATGGTCACCTACACCGTGGTCGTGCTCGCCTTCGTGGTGTTCATGGTGGGCCTGGTGAGCGTGCTCGACCTGGCATTCAAGTGGGGCATCGGCAAGATCTTCGGCTGACGCGCTCCGGCGCGCGCCGATGTGGGGCCCAGGTCCCGGCCTTGGCCCGCAATGATCAACTGAGAGGACGGAACGTGACCTCCGACAACGGCACAGCAGCCGGTCACGACCTGACCGAGCTTTCCGACGAGCAGGTGCACGCGGCACTCGGTGACGAGGAGTCCGCACACCTCGAGCCCGTCGACGTGTCGGACTCCGAGGTCGACGACGCCGAATCCGGTGCCGACGACGCCGCTTCCGCCGACGAAGGCGCTGACGAAGCCTCGGCCGACGAGGCCGAAGCCGAGCCCGCCGCGGATGACGAGGACCCGGTCGCCAAGCTGCGCTCCGAGCTGCTCGCCGCGCCCGGCGAGTGGTACGTCGTGCACTCCTACGCCGGGTACGAGAACAAGGTGAAGACCAACCTCGAGACCCGGACCCAGACCCTGGACGTCGAGGACTACATCTTCCAGATCGAGGTCCCGACCGAAGAGGTCACCGAGATCAAGAACGGCCAGCGCAAGCAGGTGCAGCGCAAGGTGCTGCCCGGCTACATCCTGGTCCGGATGGACCTGAACGACGCCTCGTGGAGCGCGGTGCGCAACACGCCGGGTGTCACCGGGTTCGTCGGCGCCACCTCGCGGCCGTCGCCGCTGACCGTGGACGAGGTGCTGAAGTTCCTCGCCCCGAAGGTCGAGAGCGAAGCCCCCGCGAAGGCGGGCAAGGGCGAGTCCACCGCGACCGCGGCCCCGCTCGGTGGCCCGGCCGTCGAGGTCGACTTCGAGATCGGCGAATCGGTCACGGTCATGGACGGCCCGTTCGCGACGCTGCCGGCGACGATCTCCGAGGTCAACATCGACGGGCAGAAGCTGAAGGTCCTGGTGTCGATCTTCGGCCGGGAGACCCCGGTCGAGCTGTCGTTCAACCAGGTCTCCAAGATCTGACGGCCGCCCGTTCGGCCGCAGTCCCCGTGTCCACGGCAGGTACGCGGGGAACGTAGTACAGGACAGGAAAAGAAATGCCACCCAAGAAGAAGAAGCTTGCGGCGATCATCAAGCTGCAGATCAAGGCGGGTGCGGCCAACCCCGCGCCGCCGGTCGGCCCCGCGCTGGGTCAGCACGGCGTCAACATCATGGAGTTCTGCAAGGCCTACAACGCCGCGACCGAGTCGCAGCGCGGGGACGTCGTCCCGGTCGAGATCTCCGTGTACGAGGACCGGTCGTTCGACTTCAAGCTGAAGACGCCGCCGGCCGCGCGCCTGCTGCTCAAGGCCGCTGGTGTCGAGAAGGGCTCCGGCGAGCCGCACAAGACCAAGGTCGCCAAGGTCACCTGGGACCAGGTCCGCGAGATCGCCAAGACCAAGGAGACCGACCTCAACGCGCACGACATCGACCAGGCCGCGAAGATCATCGCCGGCACTGCTCGGTCGATGGGCATCACGGTCGTCGACGCCTGACGTTCGCAGCACTACCCGTGGGAGAGCCGAGTGCTGGCTCGTCACCACACTGATCCATATTCGAAGTTAAGGACAGAAGCATGACCAAGCACAGCAAGGCTTACCGCCAGGCTGCGGAGCTCATCGACAAGGCGCGGCTGTACGCGCCGCTCGAGGCTGCGAAGCTGGCGAAGGAGACCTCCAAGACCAAGATGGACGCGACCGTCGAGGTCGCGATGCGTCTCGGTGTGGACCCCCGCAAGGCCGACCAGATGGTCCGCGGCACCGTGAACCTGCCGCACGGCACCGGTAAGACCGCCCGCGTCATCGTCTTCGCCGTCGGCGACAAGGCCGCCGAGGCCGAAGCCGCCGGTGCGGACGCGGTCGGCACCGACGAACTGATCGAGCGCATCCAGGGTGGCTGGCTCGACTTCGACGCCGCGATCGCGACGCCGGACCAGATGGCCAAGGTGGGCCGCATCGCCCGCATCCTCGGCCCGCGTGGCCTGATGCCGAACCCGAAGACCGGCACGGTGACCCCCGCGGTCGAGAAGGCCGTGAAGGACATCAAGGGCGGTAAGATCAACTTCCGCGTCGACAAGCAGGCCAACCTGCACCTGGTGATCGGCAAGGCTTCCTTCGACACCGAGAAGCTGGTCGAGAACTACGCGGCCGCGCTGGACGAGATCCTCCGCGCCAAGCCGTCGTCGGCGAAGGGCCGCTACCTGAAGAAGGTCACCTTCACCACCACGATGGGCCCGGGCATCCCGGTCGACCCGCTGCGGACCCGCAACCTCCTCTCCGAGGAAGCTGCGGTCTGAGTCTGAGATCACCAGAAAGGGCGTCCCCGCTTGCTGCGGGGGCGCCCTTTCTTCGTGTCTTATTGACAGCATGCCGACTTTCGCGTCGTTCGACGGGCTCCGGTTGCACTACACGGTGTGGGAGGGCGACGGCGCCCACCGCCCGGTGCTGCTGCAGCACGGTTTCGCCGCGGACACGAACGCGAACTGGATCTCCACCGGGGTCGTCGCGGCCCTGCGCTCGGCCGGCTTCACGGTGATTTCCCTGGACGCCCGCGGCCACGGCCGCTCCGAGAAGCCGCACGACGAGTCCCGCTACACCGAGGACGCGATGGCGCGGGACGTCTCGGCGCTGCTCGACGAGCTGCTCCTCGACGAGGTCTCGATGGTCGGCTACTCGATGGGCGCGATCATCGCGCTGACGGTGACGGCGGCGGACAAGCGCATCCGCTGCCTGGCCACGGGCGGCGTGGGCTCGGGCATCGTCGACTTCGGCGGCGTGGACCTGCGCGTGGTCAAGCCGGCGGACATCGCTTCGGCGCTGCTGGCGGAGGACCCTGCTTTGGTCCCACCATCGGGAGTCCCGTTCCGGCTCTTGGCCGACGCGGTGGGCGGAGATCGCCGAGCGCTGGCGGCGGTGGCGCTGGCGTCGCGGGAGGGGCGCCTGGACCTCTCGGCGATCGGGGTGCCGACGTTGGTCCTGGCGGGAGAACAGGACCAGCTGGCAGCGGAACCGGAGCGCCTGGCGGCGGCGATCGCGGGAGCAAGGCTGGTCCGCATCCCGGGCGACCACATGACGGCGGTGATGTCACCGGCGTTCGCGGAAGCCCTGGTGTCTTTCCTTTCGGCTCCGCACCCGCGCTAGCGGCTGGTCGGCGTCGGCAGCGGGCAGGGCGTGGGCTCGTTGGTGTGCTCGACGATCAGCCATTGGCCCTTCGGCACCTTCGCCACGGTGAAGGCGCCGAGCGCAGGGCCGCCTTCGATGCCGAACTGGCACGAGCTGATCGTGAACCGGTCGCCGGGGATCGGCTCCGACACGTACGACGGCATCGATTCGGCGTACTTGTTCTTGTTGGTGACCTTGCGGTTCAGCTCGTGCACCGCGACCTGGCAGTCCGCGTAGCCGAGGTCCTGGGCGAACTTCTGCTGGATCGGCTCGTCCATCCGCCCGCACGCCTGCGGGACGAGGTTCTGCGCGATGGCGTCGTAGACCTCGCGGACGGCTTCGTACGGGCTCGTCGAGAGGATGTGGTTGGTCTGGTACTTCCCGCCGCCCTCCTGGGCGAGCTGGGCGGAGGTCTTGCCCGAGTCGTTGGGGAAGAAGTGGTTGTACAGCCACGTGCCGGCGACGCCGAGAATCACGATCGCCAGGACCCACGCGATCACCTTCTTGCCCAGCCAGCTCAGCCATCGCGGCGCTCGACGGCGCTCGGTCGGGACGAGCTGGTAGCCGGGGGGAATGACCGGAGGCTGCCCGCCCGGCTGGGTGGCGGGCTGGGAAGGGGGCGCCTGGACCATCCCGGCATCCGGGGTGGGTGCCGGCTGGTTGCCCTGCTGGGCCTGCGTGAACCGCAGGTAGTCCTGGAACTGCTGGAACTGGCGGAACTGTTCGAGCTGCGCCGGGTCCGCCGGCGGCTGGGGAGGAGACCCCGCCGTGGGCGCGTTGGAGCCCGCCGGTTCGATCTCCGAGCCCGGCTTTCCGTCATCGCGCTGCTCCGCCACGTCACCATGATGCCCTCCGGGGGACCGCAGGGAACCCCCAGGCGTCCTAAACGCAGGTCAGCGCGGGGGGTGCGCACACCCCTCCGAACCCATCACGTACACTTGACCTCGGTTCTACCGAAGACCGCTGGTTTTCCCCGCCCAACACGGGGAACGAAGGTCCCGCACTCGCCGGGCGGCCCGCGCAGGAGGAACGAGGCTCCGGCATTGTGCCGGAATGACGCCCCGCGCCTGTCTGCGCGAGGGCGTTTCGTCGTTTCGGGGCTCCTCGAACGCCAGTGGAAACACTAGCCAAGAGAGGAGGCGACCATGGCGAAGCCCGACAAGGTGGCGGCCGTCGCCGAGATCGCGGAGAGCTTCCGCACCAGCTCGGCCACCGTCGTTACCCAGTACACCGGCCTCTCCGTGTCCCAGCTGTCCCAGCTGCGCCGCGCTCTCGGCACCAGTGCCAAGTACCGGGTCGCGAAGAACACCCTCGTCAAGCGTGCCGCCGAGGACGCTGGCGTCCAGGGGCTCGAGGACCTGTTCGTCGGCGCGACCGCCATCGCCTTCGTCGAGGGTGAAGCGGTCGACGCCGCCAAGGCGCTTCGCGACTTCGCGAAGGACAACAACGCGCTTGTGATCAAGGGCGGCTACATGGACGGCCGTGCGCTGTCCGTGGACGAGATCAACCGGATCGCCGATCTCGACAGCCGTGAGGTCCTGCTCGCCAAGGCGGCGGGCGCGTTCAAGGCGAAGCTGTCCCAGGCCGCCGCGCTGTTCCAGGCGCCGGCGTCCCAGGTCGCCCGCCTGGCTGCCGCGCTGGAGGAGAAGCAGCGCAACGCCGCCGGTACCGAAGCAGCCGAAGCACCCGCCGAGAGCTGATCTACCCCCACCCCGAACGTCTAGTTCGTTTTTCTGAGAGGAAGCCATCATGGCGAAGCTGAGCACCACCGAGCTGATCGACGCCTTCAAGGAGCTGACCCTCCTCGAGCTGTCCGAGTTCGTGAAGGAATTCGAAGAGGTCTTCGACGTCACCGCTGCCGCGCCGGTCGCCGTCGCCGCCGGCCCGGCCGCCGCCGCTGCCGCCCCGGTCGAGGAGCAGGACGAGTTCGACGTCGTCCTCGAGGGCGCCGGCGACAAGAAGATCCAGGTCATCAAGGTCGTCCGCGAGGTCGTCTCGGGCCTGGGCCTGAAGGAGGCCAAGGAGCTGGTCGAGGCCGCTCCCAAGGCCCTCCTCGAGAAGGTCGACAAGGAGGCCGCCGAGGCCGCCAAGGAGAAGCTCGAGGCTGCGGGCGCCAAGATCTCCATCAAGTGATTCGGGGCGCGCAAGCGCCTCTGCACCACCTCGAGAAAGGGGCGGGCATCCACTGCGGATGCCCGCCCCTTTCCGCGTCTACGACTTCCTGAGCTGCGAGCCCGCCGCAACCCCTAGGAGCGGTGTCCGGATCGCCCCGGGGTCCCTAAATCGTGGATCGGGGGGCGCTCGGACCTGCGCCGTTGCCCCGTTTGGGCTACCGTGCTGCGAGTTGGCGATCACGGCGGGGTGACGATGAACCCGGGGCTGGCCAGAAAAGAAAACTGGTGAGTAACCTGTTCGCACTCAGCTCGTTGCACCTGGTTGACGCGGGTTCGTGGGGCGCCACCGGCCCACACTCGCCGCCGGCGTGGGTGGCAGGGTGTGGCAGCGGGCGCAATGACGCGGAACAGCTCCTGGAGGTGCGATGGGTGCCGAGGTGGTCATCGAAGGTCTGACGAAGTCCTTCGGTAAGCAGGCCATCTGGCGGGACGTCACGTTGACGCTCCCCCCAGGCGAAGTGTCGGCCATGCTCGGCCCGTCGGGGACCGGCAAGTCGGTCTTCCTGAAGTCGATGATCGGGCTGCTCAAGCCCGACCGCGGCCGCTGCATGATCAACGGCGTGGACATCGTCACCTGCTCCGAGCACAAGCTGTACGAGATCCGGAAGCTCTTCGGTGTCCTCTTCCAGGACGGCGCGCTGTTCGGCTCGATGAACCTCTACGACAACGTCGCCTTCCCGCTGCGCGAGCACACGAAGAAGTCCGAGACGGAAATCCGCCGGATCGTGCTCGAAAAGCTCGACATGACCGGCCTGAACGGCGCCGACAAGAAGCTGCCGGGCGAGATTTCCGGCGGGATGCGCAAGCGCGCCGGCCTGGCCCGCGCCCTGGTGCTCGACCCGGAGATCATCCTGGTCGACGAGCCGGACTCGGGCCTCGACCCGGTCCGCACCACCTACATCTCGCAGCTGTTCCTCGACGTCAACGCGCAGATCGACGCGACGTTCCTGATCGTCACCCACAACATCAACCTGGCCCGCACGGTGCCGGACAACCTGGGCATGCTCTTCCGCAAGGAACTGGTCATGTTCGGCCCGCGCGAGGTGCTGCTGACCAGCGAAGAGCCGGTCGTCAAGCAGTTCCTCAACGGCAAGATGCAGGGCCCGATCGGCATGTCCGAGGAAAAGGACAGCGCCCAGATGGCCGCCGAGCAGGCGATGTTCGAAGCCGGCCACCACGCGGGCGGGGTCGAGGACGTCTCCGGCGTGCCGCCGCAGATGCAGCCGACGCCGGGCGTGCCCACCCGGATGGGTGCCGTCCGCCGCAAGGACCGGGTCATGGAGATCATGCACCGGCTGCCGCCGGCCGCGCAGGAAAGCATCATCGAGTCGCTGAGCCCGGAGGAACAGCGCCACTACGGCGTGCGCCCGCACCGGGGGCAGCCGCAGCAGGTCGGCGCGCGCCCGCAGGGTGACGGCGGTGTCCCGAACCAGCACCACGGGCAGCTGCCCGCCGAACAGGTGGCGCGCATCCCGGGAGGCGGCCAGCCGCCGAGAACCGGCACGCACCGAATGCCACCGAACAACGGGCCAGGTGGCCGGTGAGCTCTCCCGCAACACAGGCGAAGATTCCCGGGATCGGCATGCTCCGCGAGACCGGGAACCTGTTCGCTCTCGGCCTGGACATCGTCCGCGGCCTGTTCCAGCGGCCGTTCCAGCTGCGGGAGTTCATCCAGCAGTCGTGGTTCATCGCGAGCGTGACGATCCTGCCTACGGCCCTGGTGGCCATCCCGTTCGGCGCCGTCATCTCGCTGCAGTTCGGGTCGCTCGCCCGCCAGCTGGGCGCGCAGTCCTACACCGGCGCGGGTTCCGTGCTCGCCACCGTGCAGCAGGCCAGTCCGCTGGTCACCGCGCTGCTGGTGGCGGGTGCGGGCGGCTCCGCCGTCTGCGCCGACATCGGCGCGCGGACCATCCGCGAAGAGATCGCCGCGATGGAGGTGCTCGGCGTCTCCGCGGTCCAGCGGCTGATCGTGCCGCGCACCCTGGCCATGATGCTGGTCGCGCTCCTGCTCAACGGCATGGTCAGCGTCATCGGCGTGCTCGGCGGCTACTTCTTCAACGTCGTGCTGCAGGGCGGGACGCCGGGCGCGTACCTGGCGAGCTTTTCCGCCCTCGCGCAGCTGCCCGACCTCTGGGTCGGTGAGCTCAAGGCGCTGATCTTCGGGTTCATCGCCGCCGTCGTCGCGTCCTACCGGGGCTTGAACCCCTCCGGCGGCCCGAAGGGCGTCGGGGACGCGGTGAACCAGTCCGTGGTCATCACGTTCCTGCTGCTGTTCGTCGTGAACTTCGTGATCACCCTGATCTACCTGCAGATCGTGCCCGGAAAGCTGGACTAGCGCCATGACGTTCCTCCAGGGCGCCAAGCGCGTCGCCAACCGACCCCTCCAGACACTGGACACCCTCGGCGACCAGATGTCGTTCTACGGCCGTGCGCTGCTGTGGACGCCGCGGACGCTGCGCCGCTACACCAAAGAGGTGCTCCGGCTGCTGGCCGAGGTCAGCTTCGGCTCCGGCTCGCTGGCGGTCATCGGCGGCACGGTCGGCGTGATGGTCGGCCTGACGCTGTTCACCGGTGTCCTCGTCGGCCTCCAGGGCTACTCGGCGCTGAACTCGATCGGGACGTCGGCCTTCACCGGCTTCCTGACCGCGTTCTTCAACACCCGCGAGATCGCGCCGCTGGTCGCGGGCCTCGCCTTGAGCGCCACGGTCGGCGCCGGCTTCACCGCGCAGCTGGGCGCCATGCGGATCTCCGAGGAGATCGACGCGCTGGAAGTCATGGGCGTGCCGAGCCTGCCGTACCTGGTCACCACCCGGATCATCGCCGGGTTCGTCGCGGTCATCCCGCTCTACATCATCGGCCTGCTGAGCTCGTACCTCGCGTCGAGACTGGTCGTCATCTACATCTACAACCAGTCCGCGGGTACCTACGACCACTACTTCGACCTGTTCCTGCCACCGCAGGACGTGCTCTATTCCTTCATCAAGGTGCTGCTGTTCAGCGTCCTGATCATCCTGTCGCACTGCTACTTCGGGTACCGGGCGACCGGCGGCCCGGCCGGCGTCGGCGTCGCGGTCGGCAAGGCCGTGCGGCTGTCCATCGTCACGGTGTCGATCATGAACTTCTTCATCGGGTTCGCCATCTGGGGAACCGACGTCACGGTAAGGATCGCGGGATGAGGACGCTCCGACGCAGGCTGCTCGGCCTGCTGCTCATCGCCGTGATGGTCGGCGGGGTGGCGCTGTCCATCGCGCTCTACGACAAGGCGTTCACCCCGGTCGTCACGGTCAAGCTGCAGGCCGACAAGATCGGCAACCAGCTGATCAAGCAGTCCGACGTCAAGGTGCGCGGGCTGATCGTCGGCTCGGTGCAGGACATCGTCGCCACCGACCACGGCGCCGAGCTGACCCTGGCGCTCCAGCCGGAGTCCGCGAAGCTCATCCCGGAGAACGTCTCGGCGCGGTTCCTGCCCAAGACGCTCTTCGGCGAGCGGTTCGTCTCGCTGGAGATCCCGAAGGACCCGTCGGCGAAGACCCTGGCCAGCGGGGACGTCATCCCGCAGGACCGCACGTCGAGCGCGGTCGAGCTGGAGCAGGCGTTCTCCCACCTGATGCCGGTGCTGCAGGCGGTGCAGCCGCAGAAGCTGTCGGCGACGCTCA
Organism: Amycolatopsis sp. CA-126428; assembly: GCF_002904335.1. Taxonomy (GTDB): domain Bacteria; phylum Actinomycetota; class Actinomycetes; order Mycobacteriales; family Pseudonocardiaceae; genus Amycolatopsis. Next base: position 23,132 of record NZ_PPHF01000152.1, read on the forward strand.
CCGCGATTTCGACGGCGCTGTCCGGCCGCGGCGACCAGCTCGGCGACACGCTCTCGCAGCTGGGCACCTACATCGGCGAGCTGAACCCGCACGAGCCCGAGCTGCAGCACAACCTCAAGGCGCTCGCGGAGTTCTCCGACCACCTGAAGGACGCGGCCCCGGACCTGGTGCAGAGCCTGGACAACCTGAGCACGACGACCCGGACCGTGGTCGACGAGCGGCAGAACCTCTCGAACCTCTACGGCACCCTGACCCAGGCCTCGGTGGACCTGCAGACGTTCCTGCAGAACAACAAGGACAACATCATCTCCCTCGTCGACACGGCCCGGCCGACGGCCGAACTGCTGGCGAAGTACGCGCCGGAGTACCCCTGCGTGATCTCCCAGATGGCCAAGAACGTGCCGCTGATCGACCAGGCGCTGGGCAAGGGCACCAACCAGCCCGGCCTGCACGCGACCATCGAGATCATCGTGCCGCGCGCGCCCTACCAGGCGGGCAAGGAAGAGCCGCGGTTCGACGACAAGCGCGGCCCGCGCTGCTACGACATCAAGGACATCCCGAAGCCGTTCCCGTCCGAGCCGCCGGACGGCGCGTTCAAGGACGGCACGCTGCACCAGGCCGCGCCGAAGAGCGCCGGCGAGGGCCTCAACCCGGCCAAGTTCAAGGCCGACGCGGCCGGCAACGGCGGCAGCGGTGGTGATCTGGCGTATTCGACGGCGGAGCAGGGCTTCCTGGCCGACCTGCTCGGCCCGCAGCTGGGCATGAGCGCGGCCGACGTCCCGGGCTGGAGCTCGCTGCTCGTCGGCCCGCTGTACCGGGGTGCGGAGGTGACGGTCAAGTGAGGGGCCTGCTCGCGCCGCTGATCAAGCTCGGCATCTTCGTGGTGGTCACCGTGCTGTTCACGACGATCCTCGGGATCAGCATCGCCAACATCAACACCACCAGCACCAACGCCTACAAGGCCCGCTTCACCGACGCGACGCTGCTGCTGCCCAACGACGACGTCCGCATCGCCGGCGTCCGGGTCGGGCAGGTCAAGGACGTGCACATCGTCGACAAGCGCCAGGCCGAGGTCGAGTTCGAGGTCGACGCCGGCCGGACGCTGCCGGCCGGGGTGACCGCGCAGATCAAGTTCCGCAACCTGGTCGGCCAGCGGTACGTCTCGCTCGGCGAGGGCGACGACAGCGCCGGCAAGACGCTGCAGCCGGGCGGCACCATCCCGCTGGAGCGGACCACGCCGGCGCTGGACCTGACCGAGCTGTTCAACGGCTTCAAGCCGCTGTTCACCGCGCTCAACCCCGAGGACGTCAACAAGCTGTCCTACGAGGTCATCCAGGTCCTGCAGGGCGAGGGCGGCACCGTGGAGAGCCTGCTGTCGCACACGGCGTCGCTGGCCACCACGATCGCCGACAAGGACCAGGTGATCGGCGAGGTGATCGACAACCTCAACTCGGTGCTCGACACGGTCAACGCGCACACCCCGCAGCTCAACGACCTGATCGTGAAGCTGCAGCAGCTGGTGTCCGGGCTGGCCGCCGACCGCAAGCCGATCGGCGACGCGATCGAGAGCCTCGGCAACCTGGCCCAGACGACGTCCGGCCTGCTCGGCGAGGTGCGCGAGCCGCTGAAGAACGACATCAGCGCGCTCGGGAACCTGACGAGCGCGCTGAACAAGAACGAGCCGGAGCTGGAGCACTTCATCCAGTTCCTGCCGACCAAGGTGAGCACGCTGACCCGCACCGCGGACTACGGCTCCTGGTTCAACTTCTACGCCTGTGAGTTCTCCGGGAGCGTGAGCTTGCCGCCACTGATCAACGACGTCGCTCTGCCCCTGATCCCGGCGAACCGGGCGAGGTGCCAGGGATGAAGTCCTTCCAGAAGCGCAACCCCGTGCCGATCGCGCTGGTCGGGATCGTCGTGCTGGCGCTCGCGTTCACCGCCGCGCTCAACTCCGACGACCTGCCGGTGATCGGCGGCGGCACCACCTACAGCGCCGAGTTCAGCGAGGCGTCCGGGCTGCAGAAGGACAACGACGTCCGGATCGCCGGCGTCAAGGTCGGCAAGGTCAGCGACATCGCGCTCGACGGCGCGTCGGTGAAGGTGTCGTTCAAGGTCAAGGACGCCTGGCTGGGCGACCGGACCAGCGCCGCGATCAAGATCAAGACGTTGCTCGGGCAGAAGTACCTGTCGCTGGACCCGCAGGGCGAGAGCGCGCTGAACCCGGGCACCGGCATCCCGCGGGACCGCACGATGGCGCCCTACGACGTGCTCGACGCGTTCCGCGGGCTGTCCCAGACCGTCGACAACATCGACACCAAGCAGCTGGCGCAGAGCTTCGACACGATCTCGCAGACCTTCGCCAACACGCCCGAGGACGTGAAGGGCGCGCTGTCGGGGCTGTCGAAGCTGTCGGACACGATCGCCTCGCGTGACCAGCAGCTGTCGAACCTGCTGGCCAACACCCGCGAGGTGTCGCAGACGCTGGTCGACCGCGACGCCGAGGTGCAGAAGCTGCTGACCGACGGCAACGACCTGCTCGCCGAGCTGGCCAAGCGGGAGGACGCGATCACCGCGCTGCTGGACGGCTCCCGCCAGCTGGCCACGCAGCTGCAGGGCCTGATCGACGACAACGACAAGCAGCTCGACCCGGTGCTGACCCAGCTCGACCAGCTGACGTCGATGCTGCAGCGCAACCAGGACTCGCTGGCCGAGGGGCTCAAGAAGTTCGCGCCCTTCATCCGCGTCTTCACCAACACCATCGGCAACGGCCGCTGGTTCGACAACTACATCTGCGGCCTGCTGCTGCCGTCGTTCGGCCCGATCAACGAAGAGGGGTGCTACACGAAATGAGTGACACCCGCTTCGGAATGGCCCTGACCCGGGGCTTCACCATCGCGATCGTGCTCGCGCTCGTCGTCGCCGGCGGGATCTGGTGGACCCTCAAGGACGCCGGCCGCAACCACCTGACCGCGTACTTCGCCGGCGCCGTCGGCCTGTACGAGGGCAACAGCGTGCGGATGCTCGGCGTCGACATGGGCACGGTCACCAAGATCCAGCCCATGGGCAACCAGGTGAAGGTCGACTTCGAGTACGACCGCTCGGTCGCCGTCCCGGCCGACGCGAAGGCGCTCATCGTGGCGCCGTCGCTGGTGTCGGACCGCTACGTCCAGCTGGCCCCGGCCTACACCGGCGGCCCGCGCATCTCCGACGGCGCGGTCATCGGTCTCGACCGCACCGAGGTGCCCCTGGAGGTCGACCAGCTCGCGTCCAGCCTGGCCCGGGTCAGCGAGACCCTCGGCCCGAACGGTGCCAACCAGAATGGGTCGCTGTCGAACCTGCTGAACACCGCGGCGGCCAACGTCGACGGCAACGGCCAGGCCCTGCACGACACGATCACCAAGCTCGGCCAGGCGGCCGGCACGCTGTCGGGCAACAAGGACGACCTGTTCTCCACCGTGGAGAACCTCGGCAAGTTCTCGCAGACGCTGGCCGACTCCGACAAGCAGGTCCGCACCTTCGAGGGCCGGCTCGCCGACGTCAGCGGCTACCTGGCGTCCGAAAAGGACAACCTGGCCGCGACCGTGCAGCAGCTGGGCACGACCCTCACCACGGTGCAGGCGTTCATCGACCAGAACCACGACCGGCTCAAGTCCAATGTGGACAAGCTGGCCGGCATCACCAAGGTGCTCGTCGACCAGCGCAGCTCGCTCGCCGAGATCCTCGACGTCGCCCCGGTCGGCCTGAGCAACCTGGTCAACACCTACAACGGCGCGGCGGGCACGCTCGACGCCCGGCCGAACCTCAACGAGCTGACCCAGCCGCCGCTGGTGATGATCTGCCGGCTGCTCAAGCAGGTCGGCAGCAAGGGCATCCCGGACGTGCTCGGCAACGCCTGCGAGAGCATCGCCGGCGTGGTCGACAAGGTGATCCCGCTGCCGTCCGTGGCGCAGACCGTGCAGGCCCTGCAGTCCGGTCAGCTGCCGCCGCTGCCGCTGCCCATCGCCGGGCAGCTCTACGGAGGTGGCCAGTGAAGAAGCTCCTGACCGTCGGAGTGCTGGTCACGGCGTCCGCGCTGACGCTGTCCGGCTGTGCCTTCAAGGGCATCTACGACCTGCCGCTGCCCGGTGGCGCCGACCTCGGCGACCACCCGTACACGGTGAACGTCGAGTTCCGGGACGTGCTCGACCTGACCCCGCAGGCCGGGGTGAAGGTCGACGAGGTGCCGGTCGGCCGGGTCGAGAACGTCGGGCTCACCAAGGACGGCTGGCACGCGCTGGTCACGCTGCGGGTCAACGGCGGCATCAAGCTGCCGGCCAACGCGATCGCCAACGTCAAGCAGTCCAGCCTGCTCGGTGAGAAGTACGTCGAACTGGCCTCGCCCGGCGCCGACCAGGCCCACGGCAAGCTCGCCGACAACGCGACCATCCCGCTGGCCCGCACGAACCGCAGCGTCGAGGTCGAAGAACTGCTCGGGGCGCTGTCCCTGCTGCTCAACGGCGGTGGCGTCGACCAGCTGAACACCATCACCAAGGAGCTCAACAACGCCACGTCCGGCCGCGAGCCGGACATCAAGGCGTTGCTGGACAACGCGAACCAGCTGGTGACGAACCTCGACCGGCAGTCGAAGAACATCACCCGGGCCATCGACGGGCTGAACCGGCTCTCCTCGACCCTCAACGACCAGAAGGACAAGCTGGTCGGCGCGGTCGACAACCTCGGGCCCGGGCTCGGCGTGCTGGAGCAGCAGCGCGGCCAGCTGGTCACCATGCTGCAGGCGCTGGACAACCTCTCCGGCGTCGCCACCGACACGGTCAACAAGTCGCAGAAGGACCTCGTCGCCGACCTCAAGGCGCTGACGCCGACGCTGCAGAAGCTCGGCGAGGCGGGCAACGACCTGCCGAAGGCGCTGGAGATCCTGCTGACGTTCCCGTTCAGCGACCAGGCCGTCAACGGCGTCAAGGGCGACTACTTCAACCTGTACGCGAAGGTGGACCTGAACCTGAAGACGATCGTCGAGAACCTGGGCAACAGCCGGCAGAACGCCCTGTCGGGGCAGCTGCCGCTGGCCGGCCTGACCGGCGGGGTCCAGGGCACGCCGGCCAACCAGCCGCCGCCGCTGCCGATCCCCGGCACCGGGCAACAGCAGTCGAAGCCGGGCCTGGGCAACCTCTTCGGGCTCCTGCCGGGAGGTGCGGGCTGATGCTGATCCGCCGGACGAAGATCCAGCTGATCGCCTTCGTGGTGATCTCGGTCGTCGCGATCGTCTACGCGCTGATCCGGTTCGCCGGGCTCGGCAGCGTGTTCGGCAACGACGGCTACACGGTGAAGCTGCAGCTCAACGAGTCGGGCGGCATCTTCACCAACGCCGAGGTGACCTACCGCGGCTACAACATCGGCCGGGTCGGCGACATGCGGCTCACCCAGACCGGGCTCGAGGCCGACCTGAACATCGACCCGTCGGCGCCGAAGGTGCCCGCGGACCTCGACGCCGTCGTCGCCAACCGGTCGGCGGTCGGTGAGCAGTACGTCGACCTCAAGCCGAAGGCCGACAAGGGCCCGTACCTGGCGGCGGGCTCGGTCATCCCGGCGTCGAAGACGACCACCCCGGTCAGCACCGACCGGCTGATCGGCGACCTCGACTCGCTCGCCGCGTCGGTCCCGGTCGACTCGCTGCGCACGGTCGTCGACGAGTCCTACGACGCCTTCCGCGGCACCGGCGGCGACCTGCAGAAGCTGCTGGACACCGCGCGCAGCTTCACCACGACGGCGCAGCAGTACCTGCCGCAGACGATCCAGCTGCTGGACGCCGGCGGCCAGGTGCTGGACACGCAGAACGCCGAGGCGGCGAACTTCGCCTCGTTCAGCAAGAGCCTCAACGAGCTCACCGGCACGCTGAAGAACTCCGACGGCGACCTGCGCAAGCTCATCGGGATCACGCCGCAGGTGGCGACGCAGATCAGCCAGGTGCTGCAGGAGTCCGGTCCGGGCCTCGGCGCGCTGACGGCGAACCTGCTGACCACGGCGAACCTGACCGTGACCCGGCTCGACGGGATCGAGCAGGGCCTGGTCACGTATCCGGCGCTGGCCGGGGCGGCGAGCAGCGTGGCGCCCGGCGACGGCACCGCGCACCTCGGCCTGGTGCTCAACCTGTTCAACCCGCCGGCCTGCACCAAGGGGTACCTCCCGTATTCGCAGTTCCGCACCGGGAACGACCTTTCCGCGAAGCCGGCGAAGGAAGACGCGTACTGTGCCGAACCGAAGGGCAGCCCGATCAACGTCCGCGGGGCGCAGAACGCGCCCTACGGCGGGGTGCCGGTCGCGCCGTCGGACAGCGACGTCTCGGCCAACGCGAACCGGCCGGCCGAAGAGCTGGCCGAGGAGCGGAACACCCGGGGTGTGCCGGGCATCGTCGGCAGCCCCGGCGTCAGCCTCACCAGCCTGGGCTCGCTGCTCGGCCTGACCTGACGCCGATTTTGACGACCGTTACCTACCCTGGAGTGTCATGAGCACGGACGAGCCGGCCGCCACGGCGGTGGAAGACGAGTCCTCCGCAGAGTCTTCCGGGGCGCCGTCGAAGGATCCCTCGCGGACCCTGGTGCTCGGCGCCGCGGCACTGGCACTGGCCGGCCTCATCGCGGCGGCCATCTTCGGCGTCCAGTGGTGGGTGGCCGCGAACGACGACAACGCCGGCTTGGCGGCGTCGCGCGATGCCGTGGTCAAGGCGGGCACCAACGCGCTGAAGGCCTACACCGAGGTCGACTACAACGACCTCGACGGCTTCTTCGCCCGGCAGAAGGCCGTGTCGGACGACAAGATGGCGCAGCAGATCGACCAGTCGGCGCCGACGTTCCGCAAGGCGCTCTCCGACGCCAAGACGAAGGTCACCACGGACGTGCAGGACGTCGCCGTCGAGGAGCTGGACGACCACGAAGGCAAGGCCAGCTTCCTCGCCGCGATCGCCACCACCGTGACCCAGGGGGACAAGAGCAGCGCGAAGCCGTTGCGCCTCGAAGTCTCGATGACCCGGGTGGGCGATGATTGGAAGCTGTCCGGCATCGACAGCGTCCCGCTCGTCGCGGCCGGCCAGTAGCGTTACCCAGAAGGAGCCCGTAGTGCCCCCCTCCCGCCGCCAGCCGCCGCGCAGCACCCCGCCGCCGTCGCGGCGTCCCCGCGTGGCCGGGCTGCGCAAGCCCCCGACGGACGAGACCGCCGCCGAGCGGACCGGCCAGCTGCCCGCCGTGCCGCCCGCGAAGCCGCGTCCGCGGCCGGCGCCGCGTCCGGCACCCCGGCCGGCCGCCGAGCCGGTGGAGTCGGTGGAGTCCACCAGCGGGCGGCTCGACGACCTGGCGCCCGCCGAGGACACGCAGGTGTTCGCGCCGGTCGAGACCGGCACCGGTGTCGAAGAGGAGCCGCAGGTCGACGCGCTCACGGGTGAGCCCGCGGCCGACGAGGAGGAAGCCCCGGCGCGGCCGGCGCCCCGGCGGAAGAAGCGGGACACCGGGATCGCGAAGCCGACCGAAGAAGCCGAGGTTCCGGTCTCGGATGCGGAGCCGGAGAAGCCCGCGGGCTCGAAGGTGCCGAGGCCGTACCTCGTGGCGGGTGCGCTGGTGCTGGTCGCGCTGGTCCTGGGCGGCCTGGCCTTCTGGTTCAAGTCCGAAGAGGTGCAGGTCTCCTCGGCGACGAGCAACACGGCCCTCCTGGACGTCGCGAAGACCGCGCAGGTCAAGGACGCGGTGTCGAAGGCGGCCGAGGCGCTGTTCTCCTACGACTTCAACAACATCAAGAAGACCGAGGACGCGGCGAACGACCTGCTCGCCAACGACGACGTCAAGAACAAGTACAACTCGCTGATGGGCGAGGTGAAGCGGCTGGCGCCGGCCCAGAAGATGATCGTGACGTGCAAGGTGACGCGCGCGGCGGTGATCATGCTCAACGGCGACCTGGCGAAGGTGATGGTCTTCGTCGACCAGACCTCGACCCGCACGGACACGAAGAAGACGACGGCGGGCACGGCCCAGCTCCACCTGAACGCCCAGCTCCAGGGCGACAAGTGGAAGATCACTGACATGGACACCTACAACGCCCCGAAGGTCCCGGCGCCGTCGCAGGCACCCTCGTCGGCGCCCGCGTCCCCCTCGCCGTCCAAGTAGGTCCACCGGGTCTCGCTCGGCGGGGATCGCGGGTCGTCGGCGCCGCGGCACCGCCCGGGTTCGCGTAGCCGCGCGCGCACGAAGGGTGGTCACACCGCTGTGGCGCGCGGTGCGGGCACCCGAGGCTCACCGCGCGCTGTCCCGTGCTCGCGCCGCCGTGGGCGGGTGCGTGCCGCCGCGCGGGCCTCACGCACTCACACCGCGGCGGACGGCCGTAAGCGCTCTCTGGAGCCTCCGAACCGGCCCTCCGCGGTCCCCGATCCGCGAAATCTCCGCTCCCGACACGCCCGGATCCACTCCGCCGGAGTGGCCTGCGCCATACCCCTCGATCCCGGCGAAACCCCAGGTAGAGCCCCTCAAGGTGGCGTTACCAGCGGGTAGCTGGAATGATATTCGGCCGCTCACGCTCCGCTGACCCTCTTCCACGCTGCGCCAACCGGCGGGACCCCCGTGTGGCATCTTGACTGGAAGCTCCGGTGGGGTCACGCTTACTCCCAACGGCGAAACCAGGGCCCTTGCGGGAGGGACCTCCGGGTCGCCAGGAGGCATACCTGAAGACGTTGCGAAGCAGGCTGGGCCCCATCGGGAGCGCCCCCTGGACAGACCGCGACGTTCGGGCTAGACTGTCTCTTTGCGCTGCCCTCTTTCAGGCTGCCCGGAGCCGGTAGTTAGGATAGTGGGCACACGGCACCCTTGACAGTCGCTCATAGCTGTTGCTATGGCGGCCGTCACCGCTCATTGTCCCCGGAAGGACGCATCTTGGCAGTCTCTCCCGCGAACCAGGCCACTGCTGCGACCACCTCGGCTGAATCTCGCTCGGAGGCCACGGGAATCCCCGGCGCGCCCAAGCGGGTTTCCTTCGCAAAGATTCGCGAACCCCTGAACACCCCCAACCTGCTCGACGTCCAGATCCAGTCGTTCCAGTGGTTCACCGGGGACGAAGCGTGGTTCCAGCGCCGTGTCGAGGAAGGTGAAGAGAACCCGGTCGGCGGCCTCGAAGAGGTCCTCAACGAGATCTCCCCGATCGAAGACTTCTCCGGTTCGATGTCCCTGTCCTTCTCCGCTCCGCGCTTCGACGAGGTCAAGGCCTCGATCGAGGAGTGCAAGGACAAGGACATGACGTACGCGGCCCCGCTGTTCGTCACGGCGGAGTTCGTCAACAACAACACGGGCGAGATCAAGAGCCAGACGGTCTTCCTGGGCGACTTCCCGGTGATGACCGACAAGGGCACCTTCGTCATCAACGGCACCGAGCGTGTCGTGGTGTCCCAGCTGGTCCGCTCGCCGGGCGTCTACTACTCCAAGGACATCGACAAGACGAGCGACAAGGACGTCTTCAGCGTCCGGGTCATCCCGAGCCGCGGTGCCTGGCTGGAGTTCGACGTCGACAAGCGCGACACCGTCGGCGTCCGCATCGACCGCAAGCGCCGCCAGCCGGTCACCGTGCTGCTGAAGGCGCTCGGCTGGACCACCGAGGCGATCCGCGAGCGCTTCTCCTTCTCGGAGACGCTGCTCGCCACCCTCGAGAAGGACCACACCGCCGGCACCGACGAGGCGCTGCTCGACATCTACCGCAAGCTCCGCCCGGGCGAACCGCCCACGAAGGAGAGCGCGCAGACCCTGCTGGAGAACCTGTTCTTCAAGGCGAAGCGCTACGACCTGGCCAAGGTCGGCCGGTACAAGGTCAACAAGAAGCTGGGCCTCTCGACCCCGATCGAGAACGGCACGCTGACCGAAGAAGACATCGTCACGATCATCGAGTACCTGGTCCGGCTGCACGCCGGCGAGGACAAGATGACCGCGGCGAACAACACCGAGATCCCGGTCGAGACCGACGACATCGACCACTTCGGCAACCGCCGGATCCGGACCGTCGGCGAGCTGATCCAGAACCAGATCCGGGTCGGCCTGTCGCGCACCGAGCGCGTCGTCCGCGAGCGCATGACCACGCAGGACGTCGAGGCGATCACCCCGCAGACCCTGATCAACATCCGCCCGATCGGCGCGGCGATCAAGGAGTTCTTCGGCACCTCGCAGCTGTCGCAGTTCATGCAGCAGACGAACCCGATCGACGGCCTGACCCACAAGCGCCGCCTCAACGCGCTGGGCCCGGGTGGTCTGTCGCGTGAGCGCGCCGGCATGGAGGTCCGCGACGTCCACCCGTCGCACTACGGCCGGATGTGCCCGATCGAGACGCCGGAAGGCCCGAACATCGGCCTGATCGGCTCGCTCTGCTCGTACGCGCGGGTCAACCCGTTCGGCTTCATCGAGACGCCGTACCGCAAGGTCGTCGAGGGCCGGGTCACCGACCAGATCGACTACCTGACCGCGGACGAAGAAGACCGGTTCGTCAAGGCCCAGGCCAACGCGCCGATCTCCGACGACGGCACCTTCATCGAAGACCGGGTCATGGCCCGCCGCAAGGGCGGCGAGGTCGAGCTGATCGACCCGCTCGACATCGACTACATGGACGTGTCGCCGCGGCAGATGGTCTCGATCGCGACGGCGATGATCCCGTTCCTCGAGCACGACGACGCGAACCGCGCGCTGATGGGCGCGAACATGCAGCGTCAGGCCGTGCCGCTGCTGCGCAGCCAGGCGCCGTACGTCGGCACCGGTGTGGAGCTGCGGGCCGCGATCGACTCCGGCGACATGCTGGTCGCCGAGCAGTCGGGCGTGGTGGAGGAGCTGTCGGCGGACCTGATCACGGTCATGCACGACGACGGCACGCGGAAGAGCTACAGCCTCTACAAGTTCCGCCGCTCGAACCACGGCACCTGCTTCAACCACCGCCCGATCGTCAACGAGGGCGACCGGATCGAAGCCGGCCAGGTCATCGCCGACGGCCCGTCCACCGAAAACGGTGAGGTGGCGCTCGGCAAGAACCTGCTGGTCGCGGTCATGCCGTGGGAGGGCCACAACTACGAGGACGCGATCATCCTCTCGGAGCGCCTGGTGCAGGACGACGTGCTGACGTCGATCCACATCGAGGAGCACGAGATCGACGCCCGCGACACCAAGCTGGGCGCCGAGGAGATCACCCGGGACATCCCGAACGTCTCCGAGGAGGTCCTGGCCGACCTCGACGAGCGCGGCATCATCCGGATCGGTGCCGAGGTCCGCGACGGCGACATCCTGGTCGGCAAGGTCACGCCGAAGGGCGAGACCGAGCTGACCCCGGAGGAGCGCCTGCTCCGCGCGATCTTCGGCGAGAAGGCCCGCGAGGTCCGCGACACCTCCCTGAAGGTGCCGCACGGCGAGACCGGCAAGGTCATCGGCATCCGCGTGTTCTCGCGCGAGGACGACGACGAGCTGCCCCCGGGCGTCAACGAGCTGGTCCGCGTCTACGTGGCCCAGAAGCGCAAGATCCAGCCGGGCGACAAGCTCGCCGGCCGGCACGGGAACAAGGGTGTCATCGGCAAGATCCTGCCGGTCGAGGACATGCCGTTCATGGAGGACGGCACCCCGGTCGACATCATCCTGAACACCCACGGTGTCCCGCGACGGATGAACATCGGCCAGATCCTCGAGCTGCACCTGGGCTGGCTGGCTTCGCAGGGCTGGACGATCGAGGGCAACCCGGACTGGGCGAAGAACCTGTCGCCCGAGCTCCGTGACGTCGAGCCCGGCACGAACACCGCCACCCCGGTGTTCGACGGCGCCAAGGAAGACGAGCTCACCGGTCTGCTCAGCAGCACGAAGCCGAACCGCGACGGCGAGCGGATGGTCAAGGAGAACGGGAAGGCCAACCTGTTCGACGGCCGTTCCGGCGAGCCGTACCCGTACCCGGTCGCGGTCGGCTACATGTACATCCTGAAGCTGCACCACCTGGTCGACGACAAGATCCACGCCCGCTCCACCGGTCCGTACTCGATGATCACGCAGCAGCCGCTGGGTGGTAAGGCGCAGTTCGGTGGCCAGCGCTTCGGTGAGATGGAGTGCTGGGCGATGCAGGCGTACGGCGCCGCCTACACGCTGCAGGAGCTGCTGACGATCAAGTCGGACGACGTGGTCGGCCGCGTCAAGGTGTACGAGGCCATCGTCAAGGGGGAGAACATCCCCGAGCCGGGCATCCCGGAGTCGTTCAAGGTGCTCCTCAAGGAGCTCCAGTCGCTGTGCCTCAACGTCGAGGTGCTCTCCAGCGACGGCTCCTCGATCGAGATGCGCGACTCCGACGACGAGGACCTCGAGCGCGCCGCGGCCAACCTCGGCATCAACCTGTCCCGCAACGAGTCGCCCTCGGTGGACGACGTCGTGCACTGATCGCGAGCTGAGCCGGGGCCTACCTCCCGTGGGCCCCGGCTCGCCCGCCAACCCCCTCTAGCCGAAACAACCCCAAGGGGATCTAGACGTGCTGGACGTCAACTTTTTCGATGAGCTCCGGATTGGCCTCGCCACCGCCGACGACATCCGTCAGTGGTCCTACGGCGAGGTCAAGAAGCCGGAGACCATCAACTACCGGACGCTCAAGCCCGAGAAGGACGGCCTCTTCTGCGAGAAGATCTTCGGCCCGACCCGGGACTGGGAGTGCTACTGCGGCAAGTACAAGCGCGTTCGCTTCAAGGGCATCATCTGTGAGCGCTGCGGCGTCGAGGTGACCCGCGCGAAGGTGCGCCGCGAGCGGATGGGCCACATCGAGCTGGCCGCCCCTGTCACCCACATCTGGTACTTCAAGGGTGTTCCGTCCCGCCTGGGCTACCTGCTGGACCTGGCGCCGAAGGACCTCGAGAAGATCATCTACTTCGCTGCTTACGTCATCACGGGCGTGAACACGGAGCTGCGCCACAACGACCTGCCGACCCTCGAGAACGAGATCGGCGTCGAGCGCAAGAACCTCGAGACCAAGCGTGACGCCGACATCGAGGCCCGCGCGCAGAAGCTCGAAGCCGACCTGGCCGCGCTGGAGGCGGAGGGCGCCAAGTCCGACGTCCGCCGCAAGGTCAAGGAGGGCGGCGAGCGCGAGATGCGCCAGCTGCGCGACCGCGCCGGCCGCGAGCTGGACCGCCTCGAGGAGGTCTGGACGACCTTCACGAAGCTCGACACCCGCCAGCTGATCGCCGACGAGCTGCTCTACCGCGAGCTCGTCGACCGCTACGGCGAGTACTTCACCGGCGGCATGGGCGCGGAGGCCATCCAGAAGCTGGCCACCGAGTTCGACGTCTCCGCGGAGGCCGACAACCTGCGCGACACCATCCGCAACGGCAAGGGGCAGAAGAAGCTCCGCGCGCTGAAGCGGCTCAAGGTCGTCGCGGCCTTCCAGGCCACCGGCAACGACCCGCGCGGCATGGTGCTCGACGCCGTCCCGGTGATCCCGCCGGACCTGCGCCCGATGGTGCAGCTGGACGGTGGCCGCTTCGCGACCTCCGACCTGAACGACCTGTACCGCCGGGTGATCAACCGGAACAACCGCCTCAAGCGGCTGATCGACCTCGGCGCGCCCGAGATCATCGTCAACAACGAGAAGCGGATGCTGCAGGAGGCCGTCGACGCGCTGTTCGACAACGGCCGCCGCGGGCGTCCGGTCACCGGCCCGGGCAACCGGCCGCTGAAGTCGCTGTCCGACCTCCTCAAGGGCAAGCAGGGCCGGTTCCGCCAGAACCTGCTCGGCAAGCGCGTCGACTACTCGGGCCGTTCGGTCATCATCGTCGGCCCGCAGCTGAAGCTGCACCAGTGCGGCCTGCCGAAGGACATGGCGCTCGAGCTGTTCAAGCCGTTCGTCATGAAGCGGCTGGTCGACCTGAACCACGCGCAGAACATCAAGTCCGCCAAGCGGATGGTGGAGCGCTCGCGGCCGCAGGTGTGGGACGTGCTGGAAGAGGTCATCACCGGCCACCCGGTGATGCTGAACCGCGCGCCGACGCTGCACCGCCTCGGCATCCAGGCCTTCGAGCCGCAGCTGGTCGAAGGCAAGGCCATCCAGCTGCACCCGCTGGTCTGCGAGGCGTTCAACGCGGACTTCGACGGTGACCAGATGGCGGTGCACCTGCCGCTGTCGGCCGAGGCGCAGGCCGAGGCCCGGATCCTGATGCTGTCGGCGAACAACATCCTGTCGCCGGCGTCGGGCCGTCCGCTCGCCATGCCGCGGCTGGACATGGTCACGGGCCTGTTCCACCTGACCCGCCTCACCGAGACGGCCGAGGGCGCGGGCAACGCGTACTCGTCGCCGGCCGAGGCGATCATGGCCTACGACCGCAAGGCGCTGAGCCTGCACGCTCCGGTCAAGATCCGCATCACCGACCGTCAGCCGGCGAAGGCCGACGAGGCGCGGCTCGCGGAGAAGGGCTGGGAGCCGGGCAAGGCCTGGCTGGCCGAGACCACCCTGGGCCGCGTGCTGTTCAACGAGCTGCTGCCGGCGGACTACCCGTTCATCAACGAGCCGATGCCGAAGAAGCGGCAGGCCGCGATCGTGAACGACCTCGCCGAGCGGTACTCGATGACCCAGGTTGCGCAGACTCTGGACCGCCTGAAGGACGCCGGGTTCTACTGGGCGACCCGCTCGGGCGTCACCGTCGCCATCTCGGACGTGCTCACCCCGGTGGGCAAGGCCGCCATCCTCGACGAGTACGAGGGCAAGGCGTCCCAGGTGGAGAAGCGCTACCAGCGCGGTCAGCTGTCGCACGCCGAGCGCAACAACGAGCTCGTCAAGGTGTGGACGCAGGCCACCGAAGAGGTCCACAAGATCATGGAGACGGCGCTGCCGGACGACAACCCGATCGCCATGATCGTGAAGTCGGGCGCCGCCGGTAACATGACGCAGGTCCGGTCCCTGGCCGGTATGCGTGGCCTGGTGTCGAACCCGAAGGGTGAGTACATCCCGCGTCCGATCAAGGCCAACTTCCGTGAAGGCCTGTCGGTGGCGGAGTACTTCATCGCGACGCACGGTGCCCGGAAGGGCCTGGCGGACACGGCGCTGCGGACCGCCGACTCGGGTTACCTGACCCGGCGTCTGGTGGACGTCTCGCAGGACGTCATCGTCCGCGAGACCGACTGCGGCACCACCCGCGGCATCATGATGCCGATCGGTGAGGACATCGGCGACGGCAAGGTCCTGCGCGACCAGCACGTCGAGACCTCCGTGTACGCGCGGAACCTCGCGACGGACGCGGTGGACGCCAAGGGCAACGTCGTGCTGAACGCCGGCGACGACATCGGCGACCCGGCCATCGACAAGCTGCTCTCCAGCGGCATCTCGAAGGTCAAGGTCCGCTCGGTGCTGACCTGCGAGTCGGTCGTCGGCATCTGCGCGACCTGCTACGGCCGCTCGATGGCGACCGGTCTGCTGGTCGACGTCGGCGAGGCCGTGGGTATCGTCGCGGCCCAGTCGATCGGTGAGCCGGGTACGCAGCTGACGATGCGTACGTTCCACCAGGGTGGTGTGGCCGGTGACGACATCACGACCGGTCTGCCGCGTGTCCAGGAGCTGTTCGAGGCCCGCGTCCCGAAGGGCAAGGCGCCCATCGCCGACGTCGACGGCCGCGTGCGGATCGAGGAGAGCGAGCGGTTCTGGAAGATCACCCTCATCCCGGACGACGGGGGCGAGGAGATCGTCTTCGACAAGCTGTCCAAGCGGCAGCGGCTCGCGAACACCCCGAACGGCCCGCTGGGCGACGGTGACCACGTGCACGTCGGTCAGCAGCTGCTCGAGGGCACCCCGGACCCGCACGAGGTGCTGCGGGTCATGGGGCCGCGCGAGGCGCAGATCCACCTGGTGGACGAGGTCCAGAAGGTGTACCGGGCGCAGGGTGTGTCGATCCACGACAAGCACATCGAGGTCATCGTCCGGCAGATGCTGCGCCGGGTGACGATCATCGACTCCGGGGCCACGGACTTCCTGCCGGGCGAGCTGCCCGAGCGGACCAAGTTCGAGGCGACGAACCGGGCCGCGGTCGCCGAAGGCGGCGAGCCGGCTTCGGGCCGTCCGGTGCTGATGGGGATCACGAAGGCGTCGCTCACCACGGACTCGTGGCTGTCGGCGGCGTCGTTCCAGGAGACCACGCGAGTCCTGACCGACGCGGCGATCAACGGCCGCTCGGACAAGCTCGTGGGCCTCAAGGAGAACGTGATCATCGGTAAGCTGATCCCGGCCGGTACGGGCATCAACAAGTACCGCAACATCCAGGTGCAGCCGACCGAGGAGGCCCGGGTCGCGGCGTACGCGATCCCGTCCTACGACGACGGTTACTACACCCCGGACGTGTTCGGTACGGGTACCGGTGCCGCGGTTCCGCTGGACGACTACGACTTCGGCCGCGACTTCCGCTGAAGCTGAGTCACGAGAAAGGCCCCTGCCGGGTTTCCGGCGGGGGCCTTTCCCGTTTGTCACCCCATCAGGTGTTCACCTGTCCGGACTTTCGCTAGAGTGAGCCGGTTCACGCGGTTCGGGGGCTTTGCGCGTTTCCAACGGGTAATCAGGGGTGACTGTTCGTGAACATATCCAGAAGCGCGAGATCCTTCGCGCGCGATTTCGCCGCGCTGACGGCCGCGGCCGTGCTGACCAGCGTGTTCGCCGGCCCGGCGGCCGCGGACGAGCCGACACCGACCGCCACCGCGCCGGCGACGTCCGAAGCGCCGTCCACATCGGAGGCGCCGGCGGGTTCGGAAGCGCCGGAGCCGAGCACGGCGCCGAGTTCCACCCAGCCGGAGAACAAGCCCGCGGCCGCGCAGCCGCAGGCCGAGCCCGCGCAACGCGCGCAGGTCGCGGCCTCGATCGATCTCGGTGACGACCCTTATCCGTCCAACGAGGACGTCCACTTCAAGATCAAGCTGACGAACACCGGTGGGGTCACCGCGGACGGCGTCTACGTCTACCAGCTCACCGACAAGCCGACCGATCTGAACGTTCCTTGGGGTGGCTGGGGTGACCTGAGTTCCGGGCGGGGGATCAAGCTCGAGCCGGATCAGTCGTTCGAGCTGTCGGGCACCGGGAGCATCCGGGATATCCGGCTGGACACCGTGACCGTCCGAGCCGTCCTGTTCGACAAAACCGGCTTCAGCGTCAGCCCCGAGTTCGGAGCGTCGGCGAAGGTCACCGCGGCCCCCGGCGACGCGTCGGGCATCGTGTACGGCGACAAGAACGGCAACGGCTCCTACGACGCCGGCGAAAAGCTGACCGGGATCAAGCTCAGCCTGCGGTACATCCACGGCGACGTCACCTACACCGCGACGAGCGACGAGAACGGCACCCTGACCTTCAACGTCCCGGCCGCGGACTACTACCTCGGCGGCGACGTGGTCGACGGCTGGTTGTTCCCGTGGCGCACCGTCCACATCGGCAAGGGCACGAAGCTGGATCTCCGCGGCGCACCGCCGCTGAACGGTGCGCTCAAGGCGTCGATGAAGTTCACCCAGGACAGCTACAAGGTCGGCGACACCGCGCACCTCACCGTCACGCTGGCCAACTCCGGCAAGACCCCGCTCGTCGGGATCGTGGCCGAGTGCAACCGGATCGGCGACCCCGAAATCCTGCAGGGCACGGGTCCCGGCTGGGGCGACCTGCTCTGGTCGCGCGGGGTGACGATCGGCGCCGGGGAGACGCGCACCTTCGACGTCACCGACACGGTGCCGGCGGCCGCGTTCAACCGCGGTTTCGTCGTTGCCGCCTGTGACTTCGGGTATCCCGAAGTCGACATCGAGAACCACGCGGAGGCTTCCGACCAGGCGGCGGTGCCCGGCGGTGTCGGCGCCCTCGCCGGCGAGGTGGAGGTCTACACCGACCAAGGCCAGGTCAAGCACGGTGTGGCCGGGGTCAAGGTCGTGCTGACCGCCGAGCAGGCCTGCCCGGTCATCGGCGAGCAGACGACGGACGAGAAGGGCCACTTCGAGTTCCGCAAGCTGGTTCCGGGGCTCGCCTACAAGCTGTACTTCCTGCCGCCGAAGGGCTGGAAGATCAAGTACGACAACCCGACCTCGGTCGACGTCTACGCACCGGAGGACAACCCGGCCCGGCTGGGCATCCAGGCCGAGGAGGGTGACGCGCCGCTCCCGAAGGTGCCCACCAACCCGGAGACCTGCACGGCCGCCGCCTCCACGACGCCGTCGACCGGCGCGGCCAGCAGCACCGGCGGCACCGGTGGCGGCCAGAGCGGCGGCTCCGGGCTGGCCAGCACCGGCGTCGACGCGATCGGCCTCGGCGCGCTCGCGCTGCTGGCCCTCGCCCTCGGCGGCGGTCTGGTCGTCGGCGCCCGCCGTCGGCGTCGCACGATCTGACGTAGGAGAGCGAAGCGCCCCCGGTCCACTGTGGACCGGGGGCGCTTTCGTCCGGGCGAAAAGCGTTTCAGTGCAGGCTTCCCCGGGACACCGGGAAATCGAAGTAGGTGTCCGGGAACGGCTCGCCGTTCAGCGTGAAGTGCCACCACTCCTCGGGCAGGTTGCGGAAGCCCGCCGCGGCCATCGTCGAGCGCAGCAGGTCGCGGTGCTGCCGGGCGACGCCGGTGATCGCCGGGTTGTCGGTGTGGGCGAGCGGGTCGAAGCAGTCGTAGCCGGTGCCCATGTCGACGGTGTTGTCGGGGAACCGCTGGTCCCGCGGCGCGAAGCACGCCTCGAGCGGCTCGCCTGGGACGTACGGGCGCTGGAACCGCGGCGGGATCCGCACGAGGGTGAGGTCCATCGTGCTGCCGCGGCTGTGCCCGGACTTCTCGGCGATGTACCCGTCGGCGAAGAGCCGGTCCTTGGCGACGTTCGGGTAGAACTCGGCCTTCATCTTCTCGTCGGCGAGGTCCTTGGCCCACCGCACGAAGTGGTCGACGGCGCGCTGCGGCCGGTAGCAGTCGTAGACCTTGAGCGTGTAACCGCGCTTGAGCAGCCGGGCCTGCGCCTGCCGCAGGCCTTCGGCGGCCTGCCGGGTGAGGATGCACATGGGCTGGCGGTACCCGTCGATGCGGCGGCCGACGAAGTTGTGCCGCGTGTCGTAGCGGATGTCCTGCAGGATCGACGGTGCGACGTCGGAGAGTGCGACGAAGGCCCCGGAAGTGCCGGCCTGCGCGGGGGAGGGGACGGCGAGACCGGCCGTCGCGGCGAGGGTGACGGCGAGAGCGCGCACCCGGCGAGTGAAGATCGGCATCCCTCTCGTCTATCAGCTCGGCCCCGGGCGCGCAGCCGCCGTCGGGGTCAGGACCAGCCTTCCGAGGTCGTCGCGCGCAGGAAGTCGTCCGACGGCGGCTGCACCGGCCGTCCCTCGAACTGCGTCGACAGCACCACCGACGACCGCAGTTCACCGTGCTTGCCCAGCCGTTCCAGCAGCCCCTCGAAGTGCTCGAGCGACGCCGCCCGGATCTTCAGCATCGTGCAGTGGTCGCCGCTGAGCCGGTGGATCTCGACGACCCGTCGGCCTGCAGCAGGTCCAGCAGCCGCCAGTCGACGTCGTCCAGCGCCTTTTCCGAACGGAAGGTCATGGGCCTCATCTTCCTTCCGATGCGCGCCCGGGGCGAGCGAAATCCCGTGCACCGGCCCTTCGAACCGCGGCCGGATTTCCCTGACGTTGCTGCTCATGGGGACTTCGACGGTGACCGGGCGGACCCGGTCGATGGGGGCACTGTTCACCGGTGTCGCGTTGCTCAACACGGCCACGGTCGGCCTCGGCACGGCGGGCACGCTGATCGTCGCCGCCGGCAGCGGCGCGGTCTGGAGCGGGTTGCCGAGCGTGGCGAACGTGCTCGGCACCGCGGCGGGTGCGCTCGGCACCGGGAGGCTGCTGCCGGTCCACGGCAGTCGCCGGGTACTGGCCGGTGGCTACGCCCTCGCCGCGGCCGGCGCGCTGGTGGCGTTCGCGGGCGCGCTGGCGACGTCGGTCGTGCCGCTGCTGCTGGGCATCCTGCTGGTCGGGCTGGGCAACGGCGGGGCGCAGCTCTCGCGGTACCTGGCCGCGGACCTGTACCCGGAGGACCGCCGGGGGCGCGCGCTCTCGACCGTCGTCTGGGGCGGGACCGTCGGCGCGCTCGCCGGGCCGGCCCTGATGGGTCCGGCGGCCGGCGCCGCGGCCGGCTTCGGCTGGCCGCCGCTGTCCGGCCCGGCCGCGATCGCGGTCTTGGCCACGGCGGGCGCGGCGCTGGCGGCGGCGTTCCTCCCGCGGCACGTGCCCCCGCAGCGACAACCGGGCCTCCGGCCCGGGCCGGAGGCTCCGCCACCCGGACCCCCGAAAAGCCCGCCGCGACAACCGGGCCTCCAGCCCGGGCCGGGGGCTCCGCCACCCGGACCCCCGAAAAGCCCGCAGCGACAACCGGGCCTCCGGCCCGGGCCGGGGGCTCCGCCACCCGGACCCCCGAAAAGCCCGCCGTGGAAACCGGCCGTGATCGCCCGGCCCGGTGCGGCCGGCCGGGTTCGCGCGGCCGCTGGTCGCGATGGTGGTCGCGCAGCTCACGGTGGGCGCGGTCATGACGATGACGCCGTTGCAGCTGCAGGCGCACGGGCACGGCCTCGGCGTCGTCGGGTGGGTGCTGAGCGCGCACATGTTCGCCGGCGGCGGGTACGGCCTGGTCGCGGTGGTCGGCGGCGTGCTGGCCCTGCTCCCGCTGGCGTTCTCCGCCGCCCGTGACGGCCGGTAGCCGGGCCGTTGTCGGCAAATCTCTCGTCGCCGCGGCCGCCGCCGGGCGGCGAAGATGGGCCGTGGCTGACTCTGTGCCCTTCACGGACAACTTCTCGGACCTCTCGAACACGCAGGGGTACCAGTTCGAATTCCGTTGCGAGCGTTGCGGCAACGGCTTCCGCTCCGCCTTCCAGCGCGACAACGTCGAGACCGGCCGAAGCGTGCTTCGCGCGGTGGGCTCGTTCTTCGGCGGCACGCTGCGCGACCTGAGCAATTCGGCCGACCAGTGGCGCTACGACCGCGCGACGAACTCACCGGCCAAGGACAAGGCCCTGGCGGCGGCGGTCGAGGAGATCACGCCGAGCTTCCGCCAGTGCCGCGGCTGCGGCGACTGGATGTGCCAGGACCAGTGCTGGAACGAGGAGATCGGCCAGTGCCTGCGCTGCTCGCCGAGCGTCGCGGAGGAGATCTCGCGCGCCCAGGCCGCGGCCCAGCGCGACCAGATCTGGGACAAGGCCCGCGACAAGGACTGGACGGCGGGCCTGGACCTCGACACCCGGGCCAAGGTCAGCTGCCCGGGCTGCGGCCTGAAAGCGGACGGCGGCAAGTTCTGTTCGTCCTGCGGGACGTCGCTGGCCTTGAAGGTCGCCTGCGGCGGCTGCGGCAGTGAGAGCAACAAGCCGGGAGCGCTGTTCTGCTCCGATTGCGGCGCCAAACTCTGAACCGGGCCCCTCCGGAAACCGGCGTTCCACCCCTCGTTCCCACGAATTCCGTCACGCTCTCCCGGTGCGGCCCGCGATGCGGGCCGTTCCCTTTCCCGGCCATCGACAACCGCCTTCGTCGCGGGTATTTGTCTAGGGTGCGCGAGGGGGGCTCGCGGGCACGAACCGGAACGGTGGTCGTTCCGGGATTCGTCGAGGAGGGTGCGGCGTGGCGGCCGACGGTGCGAGCGGAAACGGCACGGAATGGCCCGGTGGCACGGTCATGTCGCGGCTACCGGGTGCGCTGGGCGGTGAGCTGCTGAGACTGGGGAACCCGAAACCGTGCCCCGCCGGGACCGTCCTGCTGCACCAGGGCGAACCCAGCACGCACGTTTTCCTGCTCGGGCACGGAAAACAGCCCAGGCTGGCGTGCGTCAAGGTCACCGCGGCGGATCGGAACGGCACCGAAAGCCTGCTGGGCATCAGGATCAGCGGCGATCTCGTCGGCGAGATGGGGGTGCTGCGGGAAGGTCCTCGCTCGGCCACGGTGACGGCGTGCCGGGCGATGACGGTGCACCGGATTCCGCTGGAGCAGTTCCGGCACTTCCTGCGGCGCCGGGAAGAAGCCTGGCGGGTGGTCTGCCACATGATCGCCGACCGGCTCGACTGGGCGAACCGCCGCCGGCTCGACTTCGCGGGGTACGACACGGCGGTCCGGCTCGCCCGGGTCCTGCTCGAACTGGCCGAGTACCACGGTGCGCCGGGTGAGGCCGGGATGAGGCTCGACATCGAGCTTTCGCAACCGGAATTCGGCAAGCTGATCGGTGCGGGCCGGGACGCGATCCAATTGGCTGTCCGTCAATTGAAGGAGAAGAACTACATCGCGTACCGATACCGGACAGTAACCATTCTTGACCTGAACGGACTAGCGACGTTCGCTGATCCTGGCTAACGAACCGGTGCAGATCACGGAATTTTCCGGAGTCTTGGTCACGCAGTGCAGGCAGACTCTGCGCTCATCTCCTAACGGCTCCGAAAAGGACAAAGACCTTGGCTCGCGGCACCGATTTTTCCCGCCATCTGCTCATTTCCCTCGACGTGCAAGGCTACGGCGGCCGGGACGACCGGCAGCACGCTTCGATCCAATCCGGCCTGCTCGCCGTGGCGGACACCGCCGCCCTCCGGTGCGGCCTGGACCGGACGACCTGGCACCGGCAGGGTGCCGGCGACGGCGAACTGGCGATCCTCCCGCCCGGCACCCCCGAACCGGCGGTCGTGGACGACTACGTCCGCGAGCTGGCCGCGGCGCTCGCCGACCACAACCACGACCTCGCGGCCGAAGCCCGGATGCGCATCCGGATCGCGATCCACCACGGGGTCGCGATGCCCGGCGCGAACGGCTGGACGGGACAGGGCGTGGTGGGCGTGAGCCGCCTCGTCGACAGCGCACCCGTCCGCGGCGCCCTGCGCGCGTTCCCGGACGCCGACCTGGCCGTGCTCGTTTCGCGGCAGATCTACACCGACGTCGTGGCCCAGCGCCACACCTCGCTGAAACCGGGGGAGTTCCGGGAAGTCGTGGTGCGGCAGAAGGAATTCACCGACGTGGCCTGGCTCCGGGTCCCGGGGCACGACGTGCACGGCGCCCGGCTCTCGGCCGATCCGCCGCCGGCCGAGCCGGCGGGCACCCGGGTGACCGCCGGGGCCGGGCAGCACTACCGCGCCGAGGCGATCACCGTGGTCAACGGGAGCGTCGACGCGGCGAACGCGGTCTTCGGGATCAAGCACGGCTCATGAGCGAGGAAGAACCGGCGGAAAAGCCGGCCGAGACGCCGGAGCCCGCGCCCGGCGACGACTACACCGAACAGCTCGCGGGTGCGGTGAACCAGTTCAACGGCCCGATCTACGCCGACGGCGCCCAGTTCGGCATCGGCCCGCAGCGGCCGGCGCGCGTCAAGGCCGCGGCCGGCAAGCTCGACGACACCGATGTCCTGGCCGAGCTGAGCCACTACGTCACGCCGGCCTGCTACGACACCGCGCTCGGGGCGTTGCGCAAGGACCACGTCGTCGGCCTGCACGGCGACCGGGGGACCGGGAAGCGGGCGGGGGCGATCGCGCTGCTGCGCGAGGTCACCGACGGGCCGCTGTACCTGCTGTCCCCGATGAACCGGCTCAAGAGCCTGGCCGAACGCGACTACGCGGCGGGAAGCGGCTACATCATCGCCGACCGCATCGCGGAGCGGAGAGCCGCCGACGTCGACTTCACGTGGCGGACCGTCCGCGACCGCGTCCGCGACCAAGGGGCCCACCTCGTCGTCACCACGACCACGCCGACCGGGTGCGGGGAAGTCGACGCCGTCGCCCAGGTGCGGTGGGAACAGCCCGACCCGCGGCAGGTGCTGCGCGTTCGGCTCGCCGGCCTCGACGACGTCGACGAGGTCGTCGAACGGGTCCTGCGTGCCTGGCCCGACGGCGGGCAGCTGACCGACCTCGTCGCCGTCGCCGCCGACCTCGGCGAGGGGCTGACGGTCGAGCAGGCGCTGCCCAAGTTGGACGCGTCCCTGCACGACCGGGTCCGGACGTGGTTCGACGAAGAGCGCGACGAGCGGGACTTC
Organism: Amycolatopsis sp. CA-126428; assembly: GCF_002904335.1. Lineage (GTDB taxonomy): Bacteria > Actinomycetota > Actinomycetes > Mycobacteriales > Pseudonocardiaceae > Amycolatopsis. The sequence goes on from NZ_PPHF01000152.1 coordinate 47,115, forward strand.
CTGGCCGCCACCGCACTGGCCTTCCTCGACGGGGCGCGGCAACGGACCTTCGAGTCGGCGCTGGGAAAGCTGGAGGCGAAGCTCGCCGAGTCGATCGTCGGCGACGAGCCGGACCCCGGCGAGCGCCCGCAGCCGGAGTTGCTGCGGCAACACCGGCTCAAGCTCTACGCGCCCGACAGCCTGATCAAGGTCGAGCGGGCCGGCTCGGACGGGGTCGCCCGGCACTGCCCCCGGTTCCGGGAGCCGCGGTACCGGCGGTTCGTGCTCGCCGAGCTGTGGGCCCGCGAAGAAGCGCCCTTCTGGGACGGCGTCTCCGCGTGGCTCGACGAGGTGATGCCGGAGGAGGGCCTGCGGGTCGCGGCCGGGCTCGCCGAACTCGCGCGGTACGCCTTCGACGAGGTCGACGACATCCTGGCGCCGTGGGCCGACGGGAAACGCGGCTGGCCGGGCCAGACCACCGCGACCCACGTGCTGTGGCTGCTGAGCTACGACGAAGCCCTCGCCCCGGAAGCGCTGCAGCTGGCGGCGCAGTGGGCCGGGCGCGGTACCCCGGCCGAACGGTGGACGGGCGCGGTCGCGCTGAGCGGCGAGCTCGGCGCCCGTTACCCGCACGAAGCGGCCAACCGCCTCTGGCAGCTCATCCTGCAGAGCCACACGGTCACCGGAGACGCGCACGTCGCGCTCGCCGCCCTGTTCGTCACGTTGACCCGGCGCACCGAGGACGCCGGGGTCGTCTTGACGCTGCTCGACGGGAAAGTGCGGCGGCTGGACAACCCGGGCACCAAGCCGGAGTACATCCGGGCGGCCACGCGGGCGACCCTCAGCGTGCTCGCCGCGCGCGACCGGATCTCCGGCCGGCACGCCGCCATCACCCACCTCTGCCGCGTGGGGGACCGGACCGCGCCCGTCCAAGGGCGGCTGTGGGCCACGGTCCTGCGCAACCGGCCGACACGCAAGCGGGCGCTGACCGTCCTGCGCTCCGCCCTCGACGACCTCAAGCACCTCTGCGACGACCCCGTCGCGGTCGCGACTTCGCTCGGGCTGGCCATTTCGGTGGCCCTGCCCGCCGGCGAAGCCGACCTCCTCCGCGCGGACTTCGCCGCGTTGGAGGCGCGTACCAGCAAAGACAGTTCCCCTCTGGTCGAGCACCTGCTCGCCGCGATCTCCCACCTGCACCGAGAGGCTGCCGCACTGCCATGACCGAGTCCTACCCGATCGTCGAACAGCGCCCGCTGGATCCCGCGCAGACCAAGGGGAAGTTCTTCTGGCGCAAGGAATACCGCGAACACGGCGAACTGCCGAGGCCGAACGCGCACCAGGTCTTCGTCTACCGCGTAGACGGCGAATACGTCCTCGACAGCGCCCAGCGGCGCCTGGACGAGGAACAGGTCGTCCGGGCCACCCACGTCAGCCTGGTGGACCTGACCCGGGACGCCGAGGTGATCGTCGAGCTGGCCATCCCGTCCGCCGAAGCCGACGACTTCACCATGCGCGTCACGTTCGTCTGCACCGTGACGAACGCCGTCAGCGTCGTCCGGGAGGGGCGGGGCGACGCGCAAACGCTGCTGCGGGCCTACCTCAAGAGCCACCACCGGATCTTCGAGCTGGGCCTGGAGTACCGGCTCCTGCAGATCAACGAAGTCCGCCGGGACGTCAACGCCCAGGTGAAGGCCTTCACCACGCTCAAGCCGCCGGTTATTTCCGGCATCGCCGTGGAGCTGCGCAGCGTCGAGGTGCTGACCCCGGACGAGTACCGGCAGCTGATGGGCAACCGCCGCAGCATCGAATACCAGCACGAGCTGGACACGACGCAGCAGCGCCTGGACCATTCGCTGACCGCGGAACGCCAGCACCACGACCAGTACCTCGAGCGCGACCGGAGCGGGCACGACCACCGGCTGAGCACCGAACGGCAGGCGCACGAGCAGCGCCTGGAGTGGGAACGCGTGCACCACTCCGGGGTCGTCGGGATCGAGCAGCAGCGGTACGAGCTCGACCGCATGGCCGACCGGAAGGCGTTCGACCGGCACCAGCGCGGGCAGGACCGCGAGGAGATGACCGCGCTGGCCGAGATCATCCGGAACAACCCGGACAGCGCGCTGGCGAACGCGTACGTGGCCGGCTCGCTGGACGCGTCCGAGATGGCCGAGCGGCTGCTCGTCGAGAACCGCTACCGCGGCGAGGTCGAGCGCACCGAGCGGCAGGCCGCGTTCGATCGCCGGCACGAAGAGCGGCTCTACGAAATCGAGCACCGGAACGAGCAGCGCCGGTGGAGCCGCGAGCAGTCCCGCGAGGAACGCAAGTGGCGGCGCGAAGACCACGGCCTGGCCCGCGCGGAGACCCGGCGCAAGGAGGAGATCACCCTCGAGGTCATCCGGGAGCTCGGCAAGCACGGCTACCTCGACATGACGAACCTGGACCCGAACCTGCTGATCACCAAGCTGACCGGAGCCGCGCCGCGGGAGCAGCTCGAGGGCGGCGGCAAGACGGAGCTGGCCGCCGGGGACAAGGGTTCGCCCGCGCCACGGGCCGAGGCGGAAGACACCGAAGACGACGACACCGGGGTGAGGGAAGAGGATGTCAGTTGAGACCGAGGCGCCCACCCGGGGCGCCCTTCCCCCCGACGTCCCGCTGGGGACCTACCGGCCGGTGGACCCCCACCGCGGGCTCGGCCGGCGGCTGCGAGCCCTGGCCGGGACCCGCGAAGAGATCCTCGACTGGGTGCCCGAAGAGCGGCCGCGCTACACGCGGCTCGGCGCCATCATCTTCAACACCGGCCTGCTGGCCGGGGTGTCGCTGCTGGTGGCGCTCAGCGATCTGTCGACCGTGCCGTGGATCTTCCTGCTGCCCGCCGGTGCGCTGTGGGCCTACGTCATCATCAGCTTCGACGGCTGGCTGATCTCCAGCACGCACGGCATGCTCGGCGCGGGCAAGACCCGGGTGTTCGTACCCCGGCTGGTGATCTCGCTGCTGATGGGGGCCGTGATCGCGGAACCGTTGCTGCTGTGGATCTTCCAGCCCGCCATCCACAAGGAAGTCCTCGACGGCAGGCAGAACGAGCTGTCCGCCTACGAAAGCCAGTACCGCACCTGCAACCCCGAGGGTGCGCCGGCGCTCAAGACCCCCGAGTGCGCGAACTTCCAGCTGACCATCAAGAACTCGCCGGACGCGGCGCAGCAGGAGCTGGAGAAGGCGAGCAAGAACCGGGACGCGGCGAAGTCGGAGTACGACGTCCTCTACGCGCAGTGGGACCAGCTGGAGAAGCTGGCCCGGGCGGAGTGCAGCGGCGCGCGGGGCGACGGGCTCACCGGCGTGGCGGGCGACGGTCCCGAATGCGACCGGAACCGGCAGGTGGCCGACCGCTTCCGCACCGACAACCGGCTCGAGAAGCGGCAGGCCGACCTGACCGAGGCCAACACGAACATCGACGAGTTGACCGCGAAGCTGGGCAGCGCCCGGCAGACCGCCGGCCAGCAGGTCAGCGACGCCATCACCGCGAAGGTGACGTCGATGCGCGAGCACCAGGGCGTGATCGGCATCCTCGACGAGGACGAAGCGCTCGGGCGGCTCTCCGACCGGAGCGTGCTCGTGTTCGCGGCCCAGTGGCTCGTGCGGCTGCTGCTGATCGCGATCGACTGCATGCCGGTGCTGACGAAGCTGATGAGCGGCTCGACGGCCTACGACGTGCTCGTCGCCCGGCAGATCGAGGTCGCCCGCCGGCTGCACGAGAAGCACGTCACGCTGCGGGAGCGGCAGGACACCGCGGACAACGACGTCTGGCTGCAGCGGACGGAGTACAACCTCCGGACCCGGATCGACAGCATCGAGGAGGCCGATCGCTCCGCCCGGGCGCGGCGGGAGTCGGACCTGGACGCCGAGATCGACCTGCTGGCCGCGAAGCTGCGCAACCAGCAGTAGGGGAGTTCCGGCGCTCCACCGAGCAGCCCCGGCGTTCCGGCGCCGGGGCTGCGCCTGTCCGGCGGATCCGCGTCATCCCGGGCACCATGGACGCATGACGCCCGTCACCAAACGCCTCACGGTGATCGCCCTCGTCCTGATCATCGCGGGCGCGGTCCTGCTGTCGGTGGGCGCCATCGGCTTCCGGGCGACGTCGGATCAGCCCGACGCCAACATCGGCGCGGGGTTCGCCCTGCTGGCCGGGCCCTACGTCGTCGGCCTCGGGCTCGTCTTCGCCTTGTCGGCGGGCTTGACCCACCTCACGAGCCGCCGCCGCTGAGGGTCCACAGCGCCGCGGGCAGGTGGTCGGCCAGCTCGGCGAGGTAGGAGGCCTCGGCGGTGAGGTTCTGCCGCGTCGCGCAGCCCGGCCCCCAGGTCCGCGCCGAGCCGTTTTCGACGACGACCTCCCGCTGCCCGAACCGCGGGTTCGCCGCCAGCCAGCGGGCCAGTTCGGCGTCGAGCGCCGAGTCCGGCGGGAGCGTCGGCATGGACACCGGCCGGCCGGGGACGATCCGCAGCTCCGGGCCCGGCGGCACGCGCACCTGGGTGACGTGGAGAGCGCGGAAGTGGATGTGGTCGTCGAAGTGCCGGTAGGACTCCCGCGTGTCGATCCCGAGCACCGGCCGGTCGCCGAGGCGGAACTCGACCCACGGGTCGGCCGGCGCACCCGCCAGCGGTCGCCCGGTCGGGTGAACCACGCCGAAGCTCGGCGAACCGCTGCCGTACGTGCCACCCCGCTCGGCCGCGAAGGCCTTGAACCAGTGACCTTCTCGGCTCGCGGCGGCGGCCCGCTGCGACCGCCACCAGATCGCGGCGGCCACCGCGGCCACGACCACCAGGACGCCGATCGTGAAGAGCGTCTGCATCGTCAGAAGTCCAGGTCCTCGCGGGTTTCCTCGGCAGGCTGGTCCCGGCCCGTCCCGTCGTAGCCGCTCGCCTTCTTCGCGTTCTTGACGTGGCTGGTGAGCTTGCCGAGGTGGTCGTTCACCGTCTTGGCGGGGTTGTCACCGGGGTTGGCCGGGTTGAAACCGAGCACGCCCTTGATCGCCGCTTCGCCACCCTTCTTCAGCGCTTCGGTGGCGCCCGCCTTCAGCATCGTCTTCCGGTAGTCGACCTGGCCGGCGGCGTCGAGCACCGGGTTCTCGAAGGCCTTCGCCCAGCGCTGGCCGATCAGGCCCGTGTCGCCGACCGCCTTCTGGAGGAGGTCCTTGCCCTCGTTCTGCTCGGCGATCTTCGTGAGCGACTTGCCCAGCGTCGTCGAGGCGAACTTCTGCTGCAGCTCCCGGAGCCAGTCGAGCACCTTCTGCAGGAGCTCGCGCAGTTTGTTCACCTTTCGGGTGGTCTTCGCGGTCGTCTGGGCCGCCTTGACCTCGGTCACCGGAGCGGCGGCGGACAGCGAGGCCCCGCAGGTCGGCACCGCGGCGGCCAGCGCGGGCACCCACAGCAGGATCAGCCAGGTCACGAACTCGGTGAGGATGGCCTTGACCAGGTCCTCGGCGAAGCTCATCAGCATGCTGTTGAGCTGCAGCATCCGGGCCAGGTCACCGGACTTCCCGGCGACGCCCTCGATGCCGTGCGCGAACTCGCCCAGCGCCGTCTTCGCCGCGTTGCCCGCGTCACCCTCCCAGCCCTTGAGGGATTCGTCGGCGACCTCGGCGAAGTTCCGGGCCAGCTTGTCCAGGCCGGTGGCGATCGCCCCGAAGTTCTCCGCCGCGACCCCCAGCGCCGGGCTGTCGCCGCTGACGAAGTGGATCGCGTCCTGGATCGGCTGGACGGCGTTGACCAGGAAGTTCAGCCCCTGCCCGACCAGCCAGCCGAGCGGGTCGGTGGCGATGTCGGTGATGGCGCTCGAGCTCGACTGGATGAAGCTCGCGGTGTCGGTGGCGATCGTGCCGAGCGCGAGGGTGATGTCCGCGCCGTCGGGCTGCGGCGCGAAGACGGCCTTCGTCACCGAGACCGCGTCCTTGCCGACGGTGACCGCGCTCCCGGCGAACGGCGTCGCCTTGATGGCGTTGTCGACGTTGATCCCGAGCACGGTCTTCGGGTCGTCGGGCTTGACGGTGATGCCGCTCGCGACGTCTTCGACCTCGGCCATAGTTTTCCCCTCAGTGCTTTCCGGGGCCGTCGAGCAGGGTCTCGACCTGGCCGAAGAAGGTCTTGTGGTCGTCCTCGACGCCTTGGTAGACGTTCGCCGCGTCGGTCAGCTTGGCCTGCGCGGAGGCGAGGCCGTCGGCGATGGACGCCAGCAGCGAGTGCAGTTCGCGGAGGGTGTCGTCGTAGCCGCTCTTGGTGAAGAGGCCGACCACGCCCCACGACTTGTCGCCGACGTCGGCCTGGGCCACCTTTTCGGTGATCTTCGTGCCTTGTTCGCGGTACTGGCCGAGCTCGCCGACGTACTTGTGCAGCGCGTCGACGTCCACTCGGTAACCGCCGGCTCCGTCGGGCATCAGTCCTCCTCGTCGAACAGGTTCCGCAGGAAGCGGTCGCCCGCCGAGGGGCCGGCCGCGGGTGGGGCCGGCGGCGGGTCGGCCGGGCGGAGCACGCGTTGCTCGGAGAAGTCCTCGGGCCGCGGCGGTGCTTCGGTGAGCTTCGACCGCAGTTCTTCGACGGTGGTTCCGAACGCCACGGCCTGCGTCTCGAGGACCTGGTCGACCAGGCCGAGGTCGTCCCCCATGTTCTCTTCGACGATGACGGCCTGCCGCCGCGCCGCCTCGCCGACGGCTTCCCGAAGCGTCGCGAGCAGCGTGGCCGACAGCGCTTGCGGCCCCTTGGCCAGCGCGGCTTCGGTGAACTTGACGTCCAGGACGGCACCCCCGGGCCCGGTCACGACGGTGACACCCCCGTCCGCCGACGCGGCGCTCGCCCGCAGTTCGGTCAGCTGCTGCCGCATCGCGCCCAGCCCGGCGAACCGGTCGTCGGCGTGGCGGACGCCCGCCTGGAACCGTTCGAACTCGGCCACCAGCTGCTCGAACTCGCCCGACATGCGCCCGCCTTTCCGTTTCGTGGTGCACCCATCGTGACCCTCCGGCCGCACTGTGACGTACGGAACGGCCGATCCGATCCCACTGCATCACCCGACCGGGTAATGGGTAGGTTTCGGCCCGAGAGGGAAGCAGGGGACAACGCGCGAGGAGTGTGTGATGACCAGCACCGAAGGGGCCGGAGGCCCGGCCGAAGAACCCAAGTCGAGGGGTAGCCACGCGGCTCCGGAGGGCGCCGGCGTGCACCCCCTGATCGACCTGTCCCGGGACCCGAACCCGGGCAAGCCGGACCACGCCAAGCCGGACGAGGACTGAGGGAGCGGGCGGAGCAGGCGGCGCCGAAGCCGCGCCGCCCGCCGCCCGCCGCCGCTCGTGGCGGCCGCGGCTCCGGCGGCCGTGCATCGGCTCGGCGACCGGCGGGCTGGGCGACCCGTTCACCACTCACCGCTGGGTCTCGGCGCGGGGGAGTGGGTGAAGCTGCCTCGAGCACCAGCTCGCCAGCTGGAGAGCCGCGGCCTTCCTGACCAGCGCGGTCCCGGCAGCCGTCCACCGAGCCGGCGGCCGCGTGCCGAGTGATCTGCTCGAGCCCCAGCACCGGCGCCCCGTCGGCAGCCGCGCACCGAAGTAAGCCGCGCACCCGCCGAACCGCCCGCCCCACCACGAGCGTGCAGGCCCCGCGACCCGAGGCGTGGAATGTCCCGCAGCCCAGGGGCGTTGAGAGGTACGCTGGAGGTTCGCCGACCTACAGACCCCCCGCCGCGTTCCTCCCGGACCCGGGCGGGTATCTTTGGAGACCGTGCCCGGCATGCGTCGGGCCGCTCCGCGTGCCGTGCGCATGGACGGGGTGCTCAGGCACCCGGTCACCGGCTTCGGCAGGTCGGGGTTCCGACGGAAATCCCTCCGGGAAGTTACCGGTCGCGAGACCGTGACGCGGGCCGACACGCCCGACCGCGGGGGCCGGTGAAGACACGAAGAAGCAGATCACGACAGGAAGCTGGTCCATTGCCCACGATCCAGCAGCTGGTCCGCAAGGGCCGCCAGGACAAGGCTGCCAAGCAGAAGACCGCGGCCCTCAAGGGGAGCCCGCAGCGGCGTGGCGTGTGCACTCGCGTGTACACCACGACCCCCAAGAAGCCGAACTCGGCGCTTCGCAAGGTCGCGCGTGTGAAGCTGACCAGCGGCATCGAGGTCACCGCCTACATCCCCGGTGAGGGCCACAACCTGCAGGAGCACTCGATGGTGCTCGTGCGTGGTGGTCGTGTGAAGGACCTTCCGGGTGTCCGTTACAAGATCATCCGCGGTTCGCTCGACACGCAGGGTGTCAAGAACCGCAAGCAGGCGCGCAGCCGGTACGGCGCGAAGAAGGAGAAGAGCTAATGCCCCGCAAGGGTCCGGCCCCCAAGCGGCCGCTGATCTCCGACCCCGTCTACGCCTCCCCGCTGGTCACCCAGCTGGTGAACAAGGTGCTGAAGGACGGGAAGCGGTCCCTGGCCGAGCGCATCGTCTACGGCGCGCTCGAAGGCGCTCGCGAGAAGACCGGCACCGACCCGGTCGTCACGCTGAAGCGCGCCCTCGACAACGTGAAGCCCACCATCGAGGTGAAGAGCCGCCGCGTCGGTGGTGCCACCTACCAGGTGCCGATCGAGGTCAAGCCGGGCCGCTCCACGACGCTGGCGCTGCGCTGGCTGGTCTCCTTCTCGCAGGCCCGCCGCGAGAAGACGATGATCGAGCGCCTGCAGAACGAGCTCCTGGACGCTTCCAACGGCCTCGGTGCCTCGGTGAAGCGTCGCGAGGACACGCACAAGATGGCCGAGTCCAACCGGGCCTTCGCGCACTACCGCTGGTGATGACCGCCCGGCTGTCGACCAAGCCATGCCGGGCCCCAAGCTTGAGAACAGGGGAACACTCTCGTGGCACGTGAAGTGCTGACCGACCTGAACAAGGTCCGCAACATCGGCATCATGGCCCACATCGACGCCGGCAAGACGACCACCACCGAGCGGATCCTGTTCTACACCGGGGTCAACTACAAGATCGGTGAAGTCCACGACGGCGCCGCCACCATGGACTGGATGGAGGAGGAGCAGAAGCGGGGTATCACCATCACCTCGGCTGCCACCACCACCTTCTGGGACGACCACCAGATCAACATCATCGACACCCCGGGCCACGTCGACTTCACCGTCGAGGTGGAGCGCAACCTCCGGGTGCTCGACGGTGCGGTCGCCGTCTTCGACGGCAAGGAAGGCGTCGAGCCGCAGTCCGAGCAGGTCTGGCGGCAGGCGGACAAGTACGACGTCCCGCGCATCTGCTTCGTCAACAAGATGGACAAGCTGGGCGCGGACTTCTACTACACCGTGAAGACCATCGTGGACCGCCTCGGCGTGCGCCCGCTGGTCATCCAGCTGCCGATCGGCGCCGAGAACGACTTCGAAGGCGTCGTCGACCTGGTCCGCATGAAGGCGCTGACCTGGCGCGGCGAGGTCCAGAAGGGCGAGGACTACTCGGTCGAGGACATCCCGGCCGAACTGGCCGAGAAGGCCGCGGAGTACCGCGAGAAGCTCGTCGAGACCGTCGCCGAGGCGGACGACGCGCTGATGGAGAAGTTCCTCGAGGGTGAGGAGCTGACGGAGGCCGAGATCAAGGCCGGCATCCGGAAGCTCACCATCACCAGCCAGGTCTTCCCGGTGCTGGCCGGTTCCGCGTTCAAGAACAAGGGCGTGCAGCCCATGCTCGACGCGGTCATCGACTACCTGCCGACCCCGCTGGACGTCCCGGCCGTCGAGGGCCTGCTGCCCGACGGCGAGACCGTGGCCACCCGCAAGGCGTCGGTCGACGAGCCGTTCGCCGCGCTCGCGTTCAAGATCGCCGCGCACCCGTTCTTCGGCAAGCTGACCTACATCCGGGTGTACTCGGGCAAGGTCGCCGCCGGCGCGCAGGTCATCAACGCGACCAAGGAACGCAAGGAGCGCATCGGGAAGATCTTCCAGATGCACTCCAACAAGGAGAACCCGGTCGACGACGCCCAGGTCGGCCACATCTACGCGGTCATCGGGCTGAAGGACACCACCACGGGTGACACCCTGGCGGACCCGCAGAACCCGATCGTGCTGGAGTCGATGACGTTCCCCGAGCCGGTCATCCGGGTCGCGATCGAACCGAAGACGAAGGCCGACCAGGAGAAGCTGTCCCTGGCGATCCAGAAGCTGGCCGAAGAGGACCCGACGTTCCAGGTCAAGCTGGACGAGGACACCGGCCAGACGATCATCGCGGGCATGGGCGAGCTGCACCTCGAGGTGCTGGTCAACCGGATGAAGTCCGACTACAAGGTCGAGGCGAACATCGGTAAGCCGCAGGTCGCCTACCGTGAGACGATCAAGAAGACGGTCGACAAGCTCGACTACGTCCACAAGAAGCAGACCGGTGGTTCCGGCCAGTTCGCGAAGGTCATCGTGAAGCTGGAGCCGCTCGAGCGCACCGACGGCGCGCTCTACGAGTTCGACAACAAGGTGACCGGTGGTCGCGTGCCGCGGGAGTACATCCCGTCGGTGGACGCGGGCGCGCAGGACGCGATGCAGTACGGCGTCCTGGCCGGCTACCCGCTCGTCGGGTTGAAGTTCACCCTGTTGGATGGTGCCTACCACGAGGTCGACTCTTCGGAGATGGCGTTCAAGATCGCCGGTTCCATGGCGATGAAGGAAGCCGCGAAGAAGGCCCACCCCGTGATCCTGGAGCCGATGATGGCGGTCGAGGTGACCACGCCCGAGGACTACATGGGTGACGTCATCGGTGACCTCAACTCCCGTCGTGGTCAGATCCAGGCCATGGAGGAGCGGGCGGGCATCCGCGTCGTGAAGGCGCTGGTCCCGCTGTCGGAGATGTTCGGCTACGTCGGCGACCTGCGGTCCCGCACCCAGGGCCGGGCGAACTACTCCATGTTGTTCGACTCCTACGCCGAGGTTCCCGCGAACGTCGCGAAGGAAATCATCGCGAAGGCGACGGGGGAGTAATCCCCCCAGCGCTCGCGGGCATTAAGGGACTCTCCTGAACGTCCGCAGCACCGACGAAGGAACAATCGTGGGGCGGCAGCCACGCCGCCCCACGAGCACAAAGCGAAATCAGTCCAGGAGGACATTCCAGTGGCGAAGGCGAAATTCGAGCGGACCAAGCCGCACGTCAACATCGGCACCATCGGTCACGTTGACCACGGCAAGACGACTCTGACCGCGGCCATCACCAAGGTGCTGCACGACAAGTACCCGGAGCTGAACGAGTCGCGGGCGTTCGACCAGATCGACAACGCGCCGGAAGAGAAGCAGCGCGGCATCACGATCAACATCTCGCACGTCGAGTACCAGACCGAGAAGCGTCACTACGCGCACGTGGACGCCCCCGGTCACGCGGACTACATCAAGAACATGATCACCGGTGCCGCCCAGATGGACGGTGCGATCCTGGTCGTGGCCGCCACCGACGGCCCGATGCCGCAGACCCGTGAGCACGTGCTGCTCGCCCGCCAGGTCGGCGTGCCCTACATCGTGGTCGCGCTGAACAAGGCCGACATGGTCGACGACGAGGAGATCCTCGAGCTCGTCGAGCTGGAGGTCCGCGAGCTGCTGTCCTCGCAGGAGTTCCCGGGCGACGACGCGCCGGTCGTGCGCGTTTCCGGCCTGAAGGCCCTCGAGGGTGACGAGAAGTGGTCCGAGGCCGTTCTCGAGCTGATGAGCGCCGTCGACAACAACGTGCCGGACCCGGTGCGCGAGCTCGACAAGCCGTTCCTGATGCCGATCGAGGACGTCTTCACCATCACCGGTCGTGGCACCGTGGTGACCGGTCGCGTCGAGCGCGGCCAGATCAACGTCAACGAAGAGGTCGAGATCGTGGGTATCCGCGAGAAGTCGACCAAGACCACCGTCACCGGTGTCGAGATGTTCCGCAAGCTGCTCGACTCGGGCCAGGCGGGCGACAACGTCGGCCTGCTGGTCCGCGGCATCAAGCGCGAGGACGTCGAGCGCGGCCAGGTCGTCGTCAAGCCGGGCACCACCACCCCGCACACCGACTTCGAGGGCCGGGTCTACATCCTGTCGAAGGACGAGGGTGGCCGTCACACCCCGTTCTTCAACAACTACCGCCCGCAGTTCTACTTCCGCACCACCGACGTGACCGGCGTCGTGACCCTCCCCGAGGGCACCGAGATGGTCATGCCGGGCGACAACACCGACATCACGGTCGCGCTGATCCAGCCGGTCGCGATGGACGAGGGTCTGCGCTTCGCCATCCGCGAGGGTGGCCGGACCGTCGGTGCGGGCCAGGTTACCAAGATCAACAAGTGATTTAGGCGCCCCACCGGGCTACGGGGCGTGCCGCGCGGCACCTCGGTGACCACAACGCGCGCCCCACTCCGGAATCTTGCGCAGATCTGTATCCGCGCAAGGCCGCGGAGGGTGCTGATACACCCCCGGGTTCGGGGCGTCAAATCACGTGTGCGACACTATTCAGGTTGCTCGTCCTGGGGCGGCCGATCCCTTCGGGGATCCGGCCGCTCCGGTGCGAGTGGCCACGGTCCGCGGAGCTCTTTCCTTCGGGTGAGGCGAGCGGGCAAAGGCAGTGAGACGCCCACGCTTGCAAAAGCGGAGTCGGCTCATAGCCTCCTCACGTTGAGGAAGACCAGGCAAGACGACGATCCCGCGGGATCCGTCTGTGCGTCGGGCGCGACACGCCCGACCGCGTGGACCGGGGACAGGGCCGTTGAACTGCGGAAACCCAGGCTCAGGGTGGCAACACCCAGCGGGGTTTGTGAGATAGCGGCACGAGACGACAAGGAACGAGCAGCCACCATGGCGGGACAGAAGATCCGCATCCGGCTCAAGGCCTACGACCACGAGGCGATCGACACCTCGGCGCGCAAGATCGTGGAGACGGTCACGCGCACCGGCGCCCGTGTTGTCGGGCCGGTGCCGCTGCCCACCGAGAAGAACGTTTACTGCGTCATCCGCTCGCCGCACAAGTACAAGGACTCGCGCGAGCACTTCGAGATGCGCACGCACAAGCGTCTGATCGACATCCTCGACCCGACGCCGAAGACGGTCGACGCGCTCATGCGCATCGACCTGCCGGCGAGCGTCGACGTCAACATCCAGTAGTAGCGGCGGGCGAGCGGCGGAGAGTAAGAGACTCATGTCTGACAGGCAGATGAAGGGCATCCTGGGCACCAAGCTCGGCATGACCCAGGTCTTCGACGAACAGAACCGGGTTGTCCCGGTCACCGTCGTGAAGGCCGGTCCGAACGTGGTCACCCAGGTTCGGACCCAGGACAAGGACGGCTACACGGCCGTGCAGCTGGCGTTCGGCGCGGTCGACCCGCGCAAGGTGAACAAGCCGCGCACCGGCCACTTCGACAAGGCGGGCGTGACGCCGCGCCGGTTCCTCGCCGAGCTGCGCACCACCGACGCCGAGACCTACGAGGTCGGCCAGGAGATCACCGCCGAGGTGTTCGCCGCCGGCGTCGAGGTCGACGTGACCGGGACCAGCAAGGGCAAGGGCTACGCGGGCGTCATGAAGCGCCACGGTTTCAAGGGCCAGGGCGCAAGCCACGGTGCCCAGGCCGTGCACCGCAAGCCGGGTTCCATCGGTGGCTGTGCCACCCCCGGCCGCGTCTTCAAGGGCCTGCGCATGGCGGGCCGGATGGGCAACGACCGGGTCACCACGCAGAACCTGACCGTGCACGCCGTGCGTGCCGACGACGGCCTGCTGCTGATCAAGGGCGCCGTGCCCGGTCCCAAGGGCGGCGTGCTGTTCGTTCGCAGCGCCGCGAAGGGTGGTAACTCCGAATGACAAGCGTCGAGCTGAAGACCCCGGCCGGTAAAGCCGACGGCACCGTGGACCTCCCCGAGGAGATCTTCGACGTGCAGGCCAATGTCGCGCTGATGCACCAGGTCGTGGTGGCCCAGCAGGCCGCCGCTCGCCAGGGCACGCACGACACGAAGACCCGTGGCGAAGTTCGCGGTGGCGGCAAGAAGCCGTACCGCCAGAAGGGCACCGGCCGTGCCCGCCAGGGTTCGACCCGCGCGCCGCAGTTCGTCGGCGGTGGCGTCGTCCACGGCCCCACGCCGCGTGACTACTCGCAGCGCACCCCGAAGAAGATGAAGGCCGCCGCCCTGCGTGGCGCTCTCTCCGACCGGGCCCGCGCCGGCCAGCTGCACGTCGTCACCGAACTGGTGACCGGTGAGAAGCCGAACACCAAGGCCGCCAAGGCCGCCCTCGCCGCGGTGACGCTGGCGAAGCGCGTGCTCGTGGTGCTGCACCGGGACGACGAGCTGAGCTGGGTTTCCCTGCGGAACCTGCCCGAGGTGCACATCCTCTGGGCCGACCAGCTCAACACCTACGACGTGCTGGTCAACGACGACGTCGTGTTCACCAAGGCCGCGTACGACGCGTTCGTCGCCGGCCCCGTCCGCGGTAAGACCGTCAAGGCTTCCGCGCGGTCGGGCGAGGTCACGGAAGGGAGTGACGAGAAGTGAGTTCGGTCGCCATTCCGGACCCCCGCGACATCCTGCTCGCGCCGGTCATCTCCGAGAAGTCCTACGGGCTGCTCGAGGACCACAAGTACACGTTCATCGTCCGCCCGGACGCCAACAAGACCCAGATCAAGATCGCGGTCGAGAAGGTGTTCGGCGTCAAGGTGGTCAGCGTCAACACGGCCAACCGCCAGGGCAAGCGGAAGCGGACTCGCGCGGGCTTCGGCAAGCGCAAGGACACCAAGCGCGCCATCGTGACTCTTTCGCCTGAGAGCAAGGCGATCGAGATCTTCGGCGGACCCACCGCGTAAAGGACTGAGCTGACAATGGGCATCCGCAAGTACAAGCCGACGACCCCGGGTCGTCGCGGTTCGAGCGTCTCGGACTTCGCCGAGATCACCCGCTCCACCCCGGAGAAGTCGCTGCTTCGTCCGCTGAGCGGTTCGGGCGGTCGCAACTCGTCCGGCAAGATCACCACCCGGCACAAGGGTGGCGGCCACAAGCGCGCTTACCGCGTCATCGACTTCCGTCGCAATGACAAGGACGGCATCCCCGCCAAGGTGGCGCACATCGAGTACGACCCCAACCGGTCCGCTCGCATCGCGCTGCTGCACTACGCCGACGGCGAGAAGCGCTACATCATCGCGCCGGAGAAGCTGAAGCAGGGCGACACCGTCGAGAACGGCCCCCGGGCCGACATCAAGCCGGGCAACAACCTGCCGCTGCGCAACATCCCGGTCGGCACCGTGATCCACGCGATCGAGCTCCGCCCCGGTGGCGGCGCGAAGATGGCGCGGTCCGCCGGCGCGAAGGTGCAGCTCGTCGCCAAGGACGGTCCGTACGCCCAGCTGCGTCTCCCCTCGGGTGAGATCCGCAACGTGGACGTGCGCAACCGCGCCACGGTCGGCGAGGTCGGCAACTCCGAGCACGCCAACATCAACTGGGGCAAGGCCGGCCGCAACCGCTGGCGCGGCAAGCGCCCCACGGTCCGTGGTGTCGTCATGAACCCGGTCGACCACCCGCACGGTGGTGGTGAGGGTAAGACCTCCGGTGGTCGCCACCCGGTCAACCCGAACGGTAAGCCCGAGGGCCGCACGCGTCGCCGCAAGGCGTCCGACGCCCTCATCGTCCGCCGCCGGCGTACCGGCAAGAACAAGCGCTGAGCAGGGAGGTAGAACCAAATGCCACGTAGCCTCAAAAAGGGCCCGTTCGTGGACGACCACCTGCTCAAGAAGGTGGACGCGCTGAACGAATCGGGCAAGAAGACCGTGATCAAGACTTGGTCGCGGCGTTCCACGATCATCCCGGATTTCCTGGGTCACACGATCGCGGTGCACGACGGCCGCAAGCACGTCCCGGTGTTCGTCACCGAGGCGATGGTGGGTCACAAGCTGGGCGAGTTCGCCCCGACGCGGACCTTCAAGGGCCACATCAAGGACGACCGCAAGTCGCGCCGCCGCTGAGCGGGCACGATAAGAGACAAGGGAAGTAGCGATGAACGCCCAGAACGACGCGACGACCGAGGCTGAACTGCCTACGGCGTACGCGCGGGCTCGCTTCGTCCGGGACTCGCCCACCAAGGTGCGCCGGGTGATCGAGCTCATCAAGGGACGTAGCGCCGCCGACGCCTTGGCCGTGCTCCGGTTCGCCCCGCAGGCGGCCAGCGAGCCGGTCGCGAAGGTGCTCGCCAGCGCCGTGGCCAACGCCGAGAACAACCTTCAGCTGGACCCGGAGACGCTTTGGGTCAAGAACGCGTACGCCGACGAGGGCCCCACCCTCAAGCGCATCCGCCCGCGGGCCCAGGGCCGCGCGTACCGGATCCGCAAGCGGACCAGCCACATCACCGTCGAGGTGGAGTCGCGTCCGGCCGTCGCGCAGAAGGCTCAGAGCAAGAAGAAGGCAGGTGGCCGGTAGTGGGCCAGAAAATCAACCCGCACGGTTTCCGCCTGGGTATCACCACGGACTGGAAGTCGCGCTGGTACGCCGACAAGCAGTACGCCGAGTACGTGGCCGAGGACGTCAAGATCCGCAAGCTCCTCGCCACGGGCATGGAGCGGGCCGGCATCTCCAAGGTCGAGATCGAGCGCACCCGTGACCGCGTCCGCGTGGACATCCACACCGCCCGGCCGGGCATCGTCATCGGCCGCCGCGGTGCGGAGGCCGACCGGATCCGCGGCGCGCTGGAGAAGCTGACCAAGAAGCAGGTCCAGCTGAACATCCTCGAGGTCAAGAACCCCGAGGCCGACGCCCAGCTGGTCGCCCAGGCGGTCGCGGAGCAGCTCTCCAACCGCGTGGCGTTCCGCCGCGCGATGCGGAAGGCGATCCAGACCTCCATGCGCTCGCCGCAGGTCAAGGGCATCCGCGTGCAGTGCGGTGGTCGTCTCGGCGGTGCCGAGATGTCCCGCTCCGAGCACTACCGCGATGGCCGCGTCCCGCTGCACACGCTGCGCGCCGACATCGACTACGGCTTCTTCGAGGCCAAGACGACGTTCGGTCGCATCGGCGTCAAGGTGTGGATCTACAAGGGTGAGCTCGTCGGTGGCCTGAAGGCCCGCGAAGCCCGCGACGCCGCCGAGCGCGCGCCGCGCGGTGGTCGCGACCGCGACCGCAGCGACCGGCCGTCCCGTCCGCGTCGTTCCGGCGCCTCGGGCACGACCGCCACCTCGACCGAAGCCGGTCGCGCCGCCGCTGCGGCCACGACCGAGGCCCCGGCGGCTCCGGCCACCGAGACCGCAGAAAAGACGGAGGGCTGAGACGTGCTCATCCCGCGCAGGGTCAAGCACCGGAAGCAGCACTCCCCGAAGCGCCACGGCGCCGCCAAGGGTGGCACGAAGGTCAGCTTCGGCGAGTACGGCATCCAGGCGCTTGAGCACAGCTACGTGACGAACCGGCAGATCGAGTCCGCTCGTATCGCCATGACCCGTCACATCAAGCGTGGTGGCAAGGTGTGGACGACGATCTACCCGGACCGCCCGCTGACCAAGAAGCCGGCCGAGACCCGGATGGGTTCCGGTAAGGGTTCGCCCGAGTGGTGGATCGCCAACGTGAAGCCGGGCCGCGTGATGTTCGAGATCTCGTTCCCGAACGAGGAGACGGCTCGCGAGGCGCTGCGCCGCGCGATCCACAAGCTGCCCATGAAGTGCCGCATCGTGACCCGTGAAGGTGGTGAGTTCTGATGGCTAACGCAGGTGCCGCACAGGCATCGGAGCTGCGTGAGCTCACCGCGGAAGAGCTCGTCCTGCGTCTGAAGGAATACAAGGAGGAGCTGTTCAACCTCCGCTTCCAGATGGCGACCGGGCAGCTCGACAACAACCGCCGTCTGCGCACCGTCCGCACGGACATCGCGCGGATCTACACGGTCATGCGCGAGCGCGAACTCGGCCTGTCCGTTGCCCCCGACGCCGAGAGTGAAGGTGCCGCATGAGCGAGCCCACCACCGAGACGCCGGCCCGGAACGACCGCAAGGTCCGCGAGGGCTACGTCGTCTCGGACAAGATGAACAAGACGATCGTGGTCGAGCTCGAGGACCGCAAGAAGCACCCCCGTTACTCGAAGGTCGTCCGCTCCACCTCCAAGGTGAAGGTGCACGACGAGAACAACGAGGCGGGCGAGGGTGACCGGGTCCTCCTGATGGAGACCCGCCCGCTGTCGGCGACGAAGCGGTGGCGCCTGGTGCAGATCGTGGAGAAGGCCAAGTAAGCAGGGCTCCATCGGAGTCTTTAGTTCCGCAAGGCTCGCCACTGTGAACCTCACAAGCCGTGAAACCTCACAAGCGGGCGAGAACCGGCGCGACATACAGGAGTTGACGTGATCCAGCAGGAGTCGCGGCTTCGGGTAGCCGACAACACGGGTGCGAAGGAAATCCTCTGCATCCGCGTTCTCGGTGGCTCCGGGCGGCGCTACGCCGGCATCGGCGACATCATCGTCGCCACCGTGAAGGACGCCATCCCGGCCGCCGGGGTGAAGAAGGGCGACGTCGTCAAGGCCGTCATCGTCCGCACGGTCAAGGAGCGCCGTCGTCCGGACGGTTCCTACATCCGGTTCGACGAGAACGCCGCCGTGCTCATCAAGAACGACAACGAGCCCCGCGGCACCCGCATCTTCGGCCCGGTGGGCCGCGAGCTGCGCGACCGAAAGTTCATGAAGATCATTTCGCTCGCGCCGGAGGTGCTGTGATGAAGGTGAAGAAGGGCGACACGGTCGTCGTCATCGCCGGCAAGGACAAGGGTGCCAAGGGCAAGGTCATCCAGGCTTACCCCGAGCGCGAGCGCGTGCTGGTCGAGGGCGTGAACCGGATCAAGAAGCACACGCGGATCAGCCAGACCCAGCGCGGTGCGCAGTCCGGCGGCATCGTCACGCAGGAGGCGCCCATCCACGTCTCGAACGTGATGGTCGTCGACTCGGACGGCAAGCCGGCCCGGGTGGGTTACCGCATCGGCGAGGACGGCAAGAAGGTCCGGATCTCGCGCCGGAACGGTAAGGACATCTGATGACCACCGCAGAGAAGACCTCGCCGCGCCTCAAGGTGCGCTACCGCGAGGAAATCAAGGGCCAGCTGCAGGCTGAGTTCTCCTTCGCCAACGTCCACGAGATCCCGGGCGTGACGAAGGTCGTCGTGAACATGGGCGTCGGCGACGCCGCCCGCGACAGCAAGCTGATCGAGGGCGCGGTCAAGGACCTCGCGCTGATCACCGGCCAGAAGCCGGAGGTCCGGAAGGCCCGCAAGTCCATCGCGCAGTTCAAGCTGCGTGAAGGCCAGCCGATCGGTGCGCGCGTCACGCTGCGCGGCGACCGGATGTGGGAGTTCCTCGACCGGCTGCTGACCATCGCGCTGCCGCGTATCCGCGACTTCCGCGGGCTTTCGCCGAAGCAGTTCGACGGCCACGGCAACTACACGTTCGGTCTCAACGAGCAGTCGATGTTCCACGAGATCGACCCCGACTCCATCGACCGCCCGCGCGGTATGGACGTCACCGTCGTCACCACCGCCACGAACGACGACGAGGGCCGGGCGCTGCTGCGCAAGCTCGGCTTCCCGTTCAAGGAGAACTGAGCCGATGGCCAAGAAAGCCCTGGTCCACAAGGCCGCGAAGAAGCCGAAGTTCGCCGTGCGCGCCTACACCCGCTGCCAGCGGTGCGGCCGCCCGCACGCCGTGTTCCGCAAGTTCGGGCTCTGCCGGATCTGCCTTCGCGAGATGGCGCACGCGGGCGAGCTGCCCGGCGTCCGCAAGTCCAGCTGGTAAGAGCTTCTTTTTAACTCCCACTTCGCCACAGGCCCTGCCGTCCGTGTTCCGGACGGTGGGGAACCAGGCGAGAAAGGTTGACAGGTCACCATGACGATGACCGACCCCATCGCAGACTTCTTGACGCGTCTGCGTAACGCGAACTCGGCGTACCACGACGAGGTCAAGCTCCCGCACTCGAAGCTCAAGGCGAACATCGCCGAGATCCTCAAGCGTGAGGGTTACATCGCGGGTTACCACGACGAGCCGGGCGAGAAGCACAAGAACCTCGTCGTCGAGCTCAAGTACGGCCCCAACCGTGAGCGGAGCATCGCCGGCCTCCGGCGCGTCTCCAAGCCCGGTCTGCGGATCTACGCAAAATCGACCGAACTGCCGTCCGTGCTCGGCGGCCTGGGCATCGCGATCATCTCGACGTCCGGTGGCCTGCAGACGGACCGGCAGGCCAAGCGCAACAGCGTGGGCGGCGAAGTCCTCGCCTACGTCTGGTAAGGGAAGGGGAACAGGCATGTCACGCATCGGAAAGCTGCCGGTCGCCGTCCCTTCCGGGGTCGAGGTGACCATCGACGGTCAGCAGATCAAGGTCAAGGGGCCCAAGGGCACCCTCGAGCACACCATCGCCGAGCCGATCACCGTCGAGCGCGACGACGACGGCACGCTGCTGGTCAAGCGCCCGGATGACGAGCGCACCAGCAAGGCGCTGCACGGGCTCACCCGTACGCTGGTGAACAACCTCGTCGTCGGCGTCACCGCCGGCTACGAGAAGAAGATGGAAATCCACGGCGTGGGTTACCGCGTGCAGGCCAAGGGCTCGGACCTCGAGTTCGCCCTCGGCTACTCGCACCCGGTCAAGATCGAGGCCCCGGAGGGCATCACCTTCAAGGTGGAGACCCCCACCCGGTTCTCGGTCTCGGGCATCGACAAGCAGAAGGTCGGCCAGATCTCGGCCGTCATCCGCAAGCTGCGGCGCCCGGACCCGTACAAGGGCAAGGGCCTGCGCTACGAGGGTGAGAAGATCCGCCGCAAGGTCGGAAAGACGGGTAAGTGATCATGAGCGACACGACTACGAAGCGCAAGCCGGTGGGCAAGGACATCTCGACCCGCCGCCGCGTCGCGAAGGCCCGTCGGCACTTCCGGCTCCGCAAGAAGGTCTCCGGCACCGAGCAGCGACCGCGCCTGGTCGTCAAGCGGTCCTCGCGGCACATCGCCGTGCAGGTGATCGACGACCTCGCCGGCCACACGCTGGCGTCGGCGTCCACCCTCGAGGCGGACGTCCGGGCGGTCGACGGCGACAAGAAGGCCAAGGCCGCCAAGGTCGGGGAACTCGTCGCCGCGCGGGCCAAGAGCGCCGGGATCTCGGCTGTGGTGTTCGACCGTGGGGGCAACGCCTACCACGGCCGCATCGCCGCGCTCGCCGACGCCGCCCGTGAGGCGGGGTTGGAGTTCTGAGTATGACGCAGTTGCAGAAGCACGGAGAGGAAGCCTGATGCCGGGACGTACACGGCAATTCGGCGGCGGACAGGGCGGACCCGGCGGGCAGGGCGGCAACGACCGCAATGACCGTCGCGGTGGCGGCCGGGACCGGCGCGACAGCGGCCGTGGCGGGGCCGGCCAGGACAAGACCCCGCACCTCGAGAAGGTCGTGACGATCAACCGCGTCGCCAAGGTCGTCAAGGGTGGTCGTCGCTTCAGCTTCACCGCCCTGGTGGTCGTCGGCGACGGCGACGGTCAGGTCGGCGTCGGCTACGGCAAGGCCAAGGAAGTTCCCGCGGCCATCGCCAAGGGCGTCGAGGAAGCGAAGAAGAACTTCTTCCGCGTTCCGCGCGTCGGCGGCACCATTCCCCACCCGATCACGGGTGAGGAAGCCGCTGGTGTCGTCCTGCTCCGCCCGGCTTCCGCCGGTACCGGCGTCATCGCCGGTGGCCCGGTGCGTGCCGTGCTGGAGTGCGCGGGTGTCCACGACGTGCTGTCGAAGTCGCTCGGCTCCGACAACGCGATCAACATCGTGCACGCGACCGTGGCGGCCCTGAAGGGTCTGCAGCGTCCCGAAGAGGTCGCGGCTCGCCGCGGTCTCCCGCTCGAGGACGTCGCGCCGGCCCGGATGCTGCGCCAGCGTGCGGGCCAGGGGGTCTGACATGGCTCAGCTCAAGGTCACCCAGGTCAAGAGCAAGATCGGCACGAAGCACGCTCACCGCGAGTCGCTGCGCACCCTCGGGCTGCGCAAGATCCGCCAGAGCGTCGTGCGTGATGACACCCCCCAGGTGCGCGGCCTGATCCACACCGTCCGCCACCTGGTGGAGGTCGAGGAGGTCCAGGCATGACGGCCATCAAGATCCACCACCTGCGTCCGGCTCCGGGCGCCAAGCGCGAGAAGATGCGCGTCGGTCGTGGTGAAGGTTCCAAGGGCAAGACGGCCGGTCGCGGTACGAAGGGCACCAAGGCCCGGAAGAACGTGCCAGCCCGGTTCGAGGGTGGGCAGATGCCCATCCAAATGCGGCTCCCGAAGCTTCGCGGCTTCAAGAACCGCTTCCGCACCGAGTACCAGCCGGTGAACGTGGGCGACATCGCCCGCGTCTTCCCGGACGGCGGCAAGATCGGCGCCGAGGAGCTCGCGCAGAGCGGTCTCGTCCGCAAGGGCAAGCTGGTGAAGGTGCTCGGCAACGGCGATGTCAACGGCGTCAAGCTGGACATCACCGCCGACGCGTTCTCCGGTTCGGCCAAGGAGAAGCTCGAAGCGGCCGGTGGCTCCGCCACCACCAACTGAGCTCGTTCTCGTTCGAAGGCCCGTCTGGCTCTGCCAGGCGGGCCTTCGCCGTCTGCTCCTGACGGCGGTTCCTTGCCGGGAAGGGATCCCGGACGGAGGATCAAGGGGTGGACAGACCGTCGCAGGAGCCCGCAGCACAACCCGACGGCGCCGAGTCGCCGCTGAGCTTCCCGGTCGAAGCACCGCGGCCCGCCGGCCCTGAACCGGGAGCGGGCGCGCCACCGGCCGAGCCGCTGCGCTTCCCGGCGGAGGCTTCGGGGGCGGAGGGGGCTTTCCAGGCCGCTGATGTGCCGCCGCAGGCTGAGCCGCTGCGCTTCCCAGCGGACGCTCCGCGGCCCGAAGCGCCCTCGCAGACCGCCCTCCAGCCCGCCGACGTATCGGCCCCATCCCAGCCGTCGCCGTTCCCCGGTGCCGCGTCCGCGTCTCCGCCGCCCGGACCGACCTTCCACCCCGCCGAGCTGCCGTACCCCGTCGCTCACCTCCCGGGAGCCGTGTCCAGTAGCCCCCAGCCGCCACCGCAGGCCGCCGACCAGCCGGGGGCCGGGCCGCCGGCTCCCGCCGCCGCTTCCCTCCTGCGGTTCGCTCCGCCCGTGCTCGCCGTCGTCGCGGCCGTCATGACCCTGCTCGGGGCCTTCCTGCCGCTCTTCCGGATCCGCGAACACCTCGGCGCCGGCCAGCGGTACCTGGACACCCAGATACTCATCACCGAGACCGCCTGGGGCCACACCATCGAAGTCCCGGACCAGGGGGTCACCGACCAGGCCGGTGCCCCGGTCGGCGTCCCGCTCCTCTTCGCCGTCGTGGTCCTGGTCGCCGCCGCGCTCATCACCTTCAGCCGCCCGGGCCACCGGCTCGGGCGGTGGCTGATCGCCGCGGGGGCCGCCTTCGCCGCCGGCGTGGTCAGCACCGCCGGCACGAGCGGGATCGGGTGGTCCGCCAGGTCCGGCGAGATCGAGGTCACGGTCGCCACCGGGCCGGGCCTGTGGCTGCTGATCGGCGGCACCGTCCTGGCCGCGGCCGCCGCGGTCGTCGCGTACCTGCCCTGGCGGCAGCCGCCCGGCTGGGCCGATCCGGCGCTCGCCTACGCCGACACCCCGACGCCGCCGTCGGGGGTCGCCATCACCGTCCTGCCGCCGGAGGACGAACAGCCCTGACCGCCGCTACCGTGGAGGCGTGTGGGTCTTCTTCGGCGCCTCCGTGCTCGTCGCCCTTACGCCTGGGGCGAACAACCTGCTCGGTCTCCACCACGGCATGACGCACGGTGTCCGCCACGGCCTCGCCGGGCTGGGCGGCCGGCTGGCCGCTTTCACCCTGTTGATCGCCGCCGTCGCGGCCGGGCTGGGGCAGCTGCTGGCCGCGTCCGAGACCGCGTTGACGATCATCAAATGGGCCGGCGCCGCCTACCTGCTCTACCTCGGAGTCCGCCTGCTCTGGTCCACCTTCCGCGGCGAAAACACCCCGAAAGAGCTGCCGAAAACCCCCACGACGGCCTGGCGCGTCACGCGCAAGGAGTTCGGTGTCGCGCTCACCAACCCGAAGGCGATCCTGATCTTCACCGCCTTCGTCCCGCAGTTCATCGACGCAGGTCACGGGTCATATCCGGGGCAGCTCGCGCTGCTGGGCGCGGGCTACCTGCTGGCCGAGTTCCTGGCCGGCTCGGTCTACGTCGGCGTCGGCGCCGCGGTGAAGACGATCAGGCTCTCCCGGCGGGCCCGGCGCAACGTCGATCGGGGCACCGGCGCGGTCCTCGTCGGCCTGGCCGGCGCGCTCGCGATGTCGAACGCCTGAGCCGCAATCTGTCAAGGAATCCGGGCAAGACGGCGATGTGGATCAACCCGCCGGAGCAACCTTGGTACGGAAAACGCACACGGACTGCGGACACGCCCTGTGAAGCTGTTAGAGTCGGCGACACGCTTCGGGACGAGTGTGCCCCGAAGCGTTCCTGGCTTGCGTGCCAGTAGTGCTGTGTGTTCCTGCCGGCCCCGTGCCGGCCAAGCCGATCGTCGGTTAGGACAGCCGACGACGCCGAGGAGGTCCCCCGCGTGCTCAGCGCCTTCCGCTCGGCTCTCGCGACGCCGGATCTACGCAAGAAGATCCTGTTCACGCTAGCCATCGTCGCGGTTTACCGAATCGGTGCGACCATTCCGGCGCCCGGCATCTCGTACGGTGCCGTACAGGCCTGTAGCTCCCAGGCGCAGCAGGAGGGCGTCTACCAGCTGCTGAACCTGTTCAGCGGTGGTGCGCTGCTGCAGCTGTCGCTCTTCTCGACCGGCATCATGCCGTACATCACGGCGAGCATCATCATCCAGCTGCTCACCGTGGTCATCCCGCGGTTCGAGGAGCTGAAGAAGGAAGGGCAGTCCGGCCAGGGCAAGCTGACCCAGTACACCCGGTACCTGACGATCGCGCTGGCGATCCTGCAGGCCACCGGCGTGGTCGCGCTCGCGGACCGCAAGCAGCTCTTCCCCGACTGCCAGTCGCCGATCATCCCGGACAACAGCGTCTACTCGCTGGCCATCATCGTCATCACGATGACCGCGGGCACCGCCGTCATGATGTGGCTGGGCGAGCTGATCACCGAGCGCGGCGTCGGCAACGGCATGTCCGTCCTGATCTTCCTGAACATCGCGGCGCGCATCCCGGTCGAGGGCGGCAACATCCTCAGCAACGCCGGTGGCGTGGGCCTGGCGATCGTCTGCGTCTTCGGCCTGGTGATCATCGCCAGCGTCATCTTCGTCGAGCAGGGGCAGCGCCGGATCCCGGTGCAGTACGCCAAGCGCATGATCGGCCGCCGGATGTACGGCGGCACGTCGACCTACCTGCCGATCAAGGTCAACCAGGCCGGTGTCATCCCGGTCATCTTCGCGTCGTCCCTGCTGTACCTGCCGGACCTGATCAGCCGCCTCGTCGGCGACCAGAACGCCAACTCCGGCTGGCAGGTGTTCGTCAAGAACTACATCGTGAACCAGTCCAGCTGGGTGCACATCGCGCTGTACTTCGCCCTGATCATCTTCTTCACGTACTTCTACATCACGATCACGTTCAACGTGGACGAGCGTGCGGAAGAGATGAAGAAGTTCGGCGGCTTCATCCCGGGCATCCGCCCGGGCCGCCCGACGGCGGAGTACCTGAGCTTCGTGCTCGGCCGGATCACCCTGCCGGGTTCGCTCTACCTGGGCATCATCGCGATCCTTCCGAACTTCTTCCTGTCGTTGACCGGTAGCGGGAACAACCAGAACTTCCCGTTCGGCGGCACCGCTGTGCTGATCATGGTCGGTGTCGGCCTCGACACCGTGAAGCAGATCGAGAGCCAGCTGATGCAGCGCAACTACGAAGGGTTCTTGAAGTGACGCGCCTGGTTCTCGTGGGCCCGCCCGGCGCGGGCAAGGGCACGCAGGCGGTGGCCCTGTCCGAGCAGCTGCGTGTCCCGCACATCTCCACCGGTGACCTGTTCCGCGCGCACGTCGGCCAGGAAACCCCCCTCGGCCAGGAGGCGAAGCGCTACCTGGACTCGGGTGAGCTCGTGCCCGACTCGGTGACCAACGAAATGGTCCGCGAGCGGCTCGCCGAGCCGGACGCCAAGGCCGGCTTCCTGCTCGACGGCTTCCCCCGCAACACCAAGCAGGCCGAGGTCCTCGGCGAGATCCTCGGCGACGCGGACGTTTCGCTCGACGCGGTGATCCAGCTGCAGGTCCCGGAGGACGTCGTCGTCGGGCGGCTCATGTCGCGCGGCCGCGCGGACGACACCGAAGAGGTCATCCGCCGCCGTCAGCAGATCTACGTGTCGGACACCGCGCCGCTGCTTGAGTACTACGCCGACATCCTGGTGACCGTCGACGGTGTCGGCAGTGTCGAGGAGATCTCCGGCCGGGTGCTGAAAGCGCTGCGCGACCGCACGTGAACCTCGGAGGATTGCGTGTTCTGCAAGTGCTCCGCCGTGGGCGCATGATCGAAGTCAAGACGCCGGACGAGCTGCAGGCGATGCGGGCCGCGGGCCTCGTCGTCGCCCGCACGCTCGCGGCGGTGCGCGCCGCGGCGAAGCCGGGCGTCAGCACCGCCGAGCTCGACGAGCTGGCCGAGCAGACGATCCGGGACGCCGGCGCGGTGCCGTCGTTCAAGGGCTACCACGGTTTCCCGGCGTCGATCTGCGCTTCGGTGAACGAGCAGATCGTCCACGGCATCCCGGCGAAGTCCCAGGTGCTGGCCGACGGCGACATCATCTCCGTCGACTGCGGGGCCATCCTCGACGGCTGGCACGGTGACTCCGCCGTGACGCTGGCCATCGGCCAGGTCTCCGACGCCGACCTCGCGCTGTCCGCGGCGACCGAGGCGGCGATGTGGGCCGGGATCGAGGCGGTCACCGCCGGCGGCCGGCTCACCGACATCTCCTACGCCGTCCAGTCCGCCGCCGAGCGCGCGGGCCGCGACGACGGCATCGAGTACGGGATGATCGTCGAGTACGGCGGCCACGGCATCGGCCGCGAGATGCACATGGACCCGTTCCTGCCCAACGTCGGCAAGCCCGGCAAGGGCCCGCGGCTGAAGCCCGGCATGGCGCTGGCGATCGAGCCGATGCTCACCGGCGGTGGCGGCGAGACCCGCGAGCTGGACGACGGCTGGACGGTCGTCACGGCCGACGGCTCCCGCGCTGCGCACTGGGAGCACACCGTCGCGATCACCGAAGACGGTCCCTGGGTGCTCACCGCGGCTGAAGACGCCTGACCTGCGCAAACGCCCTCGTGAGTGGTAAGGCGTGTTCTAACCCTCTTTACCACTCACGACCGCTGTCGCCCGTTCGCTTACCATGGTCACCCCGGTTTGGGGGTCGCGACACGAGTTGCGTACACTGTCAAGTCGGCGCACTTATCGCGCCCGGATCCTGCGCGCTCGTGAATTCACGGTCTACTGGGACTCGGGCACCGGTGTGCCGACGCACCGCCCAACCAGCACTAGTGCTCCGGTTGGTCACAGACTGTAGCGACAGACAGTGTCGACAAAGGAAATGCGGAGGACATGGCGAAGAAAGACGGGGCCATCGAGGTCGAAGGCCGCGTAGTCGAGCCGCTCCCCAACGCGATGTTCCGCGTCGAGTTGGAGAACGGCCACAAGGTCCTGGCACACATCAGCGGCAAGATGCGGCAGCACTACATCCGCATCCTGCCCGAGGACAGGGTTGTCGTGGAGCTCTCGCCCTACGACCTCTCTCGTGGTCGCATCGTCTACCGCTACAAGTGATCACGAAGAGCAGCTACTAGGAGAGCAGAAGACGTGAAGGTCCAGCCGAGCGTCAAGAAGATCTGCGACAAGTGCAAGGTGATCCGCCGTCACGGCCGGATCATGGTGATCTGCGAGAACCTGCGGCACAAGCAGCGGCAGGGCTGATTGCCAAGCACTCGACCAGAGTGGCTTGACGGCTACACAACCTCCCCGCACCTGCCGGTTCACGCGAGTGAAGCGGTTCACCCCCGGGCTTCAGGCCGGGGCCGGGACACCCGAAGCGCAAGCCGAGGGCACGACAGGCGAGTCGGTCCCGGAACCGGACGGGGAGCAGACCTGAAGATGAAACCGAAGAAGGAGCATCAACGCCAATGGCACGACTCGCTGGCGTAGACCTCCCCCGCGAAAAGCGGTTGGAGATCGCGCTTACCTACATCTACGGCATCGGCCGTACCCGCTCGAAGCAGCTCATCAAGGCTGCCGAGCTCAACGCGGACACCCGCGTCAAAGACCTCAGCGATGACGACCTCGCGAAGCTGCGTGTGTACATCGAAGAGAACTTCAAGGTCGAGGGTGACCTTCGCCGTGAGGTGAACGCCGACATCCGTCGGAAGATCGAGATCGGGTGCTACGAGGGCCTTCGCTGGCGCCGCGGACTTCCCGTCCGTGGTCAGCGCACGAAGACCAACGCCCGTACCCGCAAGGGTCCGAAGAAGACGGTCGCCGGCAAGAAGAAGGCTGGCAAGAAGTGAGCGTCCAGGGCAAGAAGGTCGTGCAGATGGGTGGCGTTCAGCGCCGCGGCTCGGCTTGTGTCTCGCCCAAGGCGCTCTACGCCCGCCCGATGGCGCTCCGCAACCTGTACACCGACGCCGGTTCGATCATCCGGCGCGGACAGGCCGAAGCGGTCGCCGCTCACCAAGAGAACGCGCGCTAACAGGAGATCCCTCACAACATGCCACCGAAGTCTCGTACTGCGGCCGGGGCCAAGAAGGTCCGCCGCAAGGAAAAGAAGAATGTCGCGCACGGTCACGCGCACATCAAGAGCACCTTCAACAACACCATCGTCTCGATCACGGACCCGACCGGTGCCGTGATCGCGTGGGCGTCGAGTGGGCACGTGGGCTTCAAGGGCTCCCGCAAGTCCACCCCGTTCGCCGCGCAGATGGCCGCCGAGAACGCTGCCCGCAAGGCCGCCGAGCACGGCATGAAGAAGGTCGACGTCTTCGTGAAGGGCCCGGGTTCGGGCCGCGAGACGGCGATCCGCTCGCTGCAGGCGGCCGGCCTCGAGGTCGGCACCATCCAGGACGTGACCCCGCAGCCTCACAACGGCTGCCGCCCGCCCAAGCGGCGCCGGGTCTGAGGAACGGGGAGGAGTAAGAAGAAATGGCTCGTTACACCGGCCCCGCGACGCGTATTTCGCGTCGCCTCAAGGTTGACCTCATCGGCGGCGACCAGGCTTTCGAGCGTCGCCCCTACCCGCCGGGCCAGCACGGCCGCGGGCGCATCAAGGAGTCCGAGTACCTCCTGCAGTCGCAGGAGAAGCAGAAGGCTCGCTACACCTACGGCGTTCTCGAGCGTCAGTTCGTCCGGTACTACAAGGAAGCCGTCCGGCGTCCGGGCAAGACCGGTGAGAACCTGCTCCAGATCCTCGAGTCCCGCCTGGACAACGTGATCTACCGCGCCGGCATCGCCCGCACCCGCCGTCAGGCGCGTCAGCTGGTGAGCCACGGCCACTTCCTGGTCAACGGCGTCAAGGTCAACGTCCCGTCGTACCAGGTCACCAAGTGGGACATCATCGACGTGCGGCCGAAGTCGTTCTCGATGCTGCCCTTCGTCGTGGCCAAGGAGTCCTTCGGCGACCGCCCGATCCCGGCGTGGCTGCAGGTCGTCCAGTCCAACCTCCGCGTGCTTGTCCACCAGCTCCCGGAGCGTGCGCAGATCGACGTTCCGGTTCAGGAACAGCTGATCGTCGAGCTTTACTCGAAGTAGTCCGGCCCCGGCTGGAGTACGGGCGGCGGCGCAACAGGTGCGCCGCCGCCGCGCCATCCCTTCGACGTCATATGGCGGGCGTCGTCTGGAAAGGAATTAGGAAGAAATGCTGATTTCCCAGCGGCCGGCTCTCGGCGAAGAGACGGTCAACGAGACCCGCTCCCGGTTCACCATCGAACCGCTGGAGCCCGGCTTCGGCTACACGCTCGGCAACTCGCTGCGTCGTACGCTGCTGTCGTCCATCCCGGGCGCGGCCGTGACGAGCATCCGCATCGACGGCGTGCTGCACGAGTTCACCACCGTTCCCGGGGTGAAGGAAGACGTCACCGACATCATCCTGAACCTCAAGGAGCTCGTGGTGTCCTCGGAAGAGGACGAGCCGGTCACCATGTACCTGCGCAAGCAGGGCCCGGGTGAGGTCACGGCGGCCGACATCGTGCCGCCGGCGGGTGTCACCGTGCACAACCCGGATCTGCACATCGCGTCGCTGAACGGCAAGGGCAAGCTCGAGATCGAGCTCGTCGTCGAGCGCGGCCGCGGTTACGTTCCGGCCCTGCAGAACAAGCAGGCGGGCGCGGAGATCGGCCGGATCCCGGTCGACTCGATCTACTCGCCGGTGCTCAAGGTGACCTACAAGGTCGAGGCCACCCGTGTCGAGCAGCGCACCGACTTCGACAAGCTGATCCTGGACGTCGAGACCAAGCCGTCGATCACGCCGCGCGACGCGGTCGCGTCGGCCGGCAAGACGCTGGTGGAGCTGTTCGGTCTCGCTCGCGAGCTGAACGTCGACGCCGAGGGCATCGAGATCGGCCCGTCGCCGCAGGAGGCGGACACCATCGCCGCCTACGCGATGCCGATCGAGGACCTGGACCTCACCGTCCGGTCGTACAACTGCCTCAAGCGCGAAGGCATCCACACGGTGGGCGAGCTCGTCTCGCGCAGCGAGGCGGACCTGCTCGACATCCGCAACTTCGGCGCCAAGTCGATCGACGAGGTCAAGCTCAAGCTCGTCGGCCTCGGCCTCGCGCTGAAGGACAGCCCGCCCGGGTTCGACCCGACCGCGGCTGCGGCCAGCTACGACGGTGAAGGCTGGTCGGAGGGTGTCGGTGGCATCGCCGACGGGATTTCGGACGGCCACGACGATGGCCAGGACTACGCAGAGACCGAGCAGCTCTAGGGCTCTGTGCCTGGACGCTGCGAGCTGAACTAGTAGGAGAACCAATGCCCACCCCTACCAAGGGAGCCCGGCTCGGCGGGTCGTCCGCGCACGAGCGGCTGATCCTGGCCAACTTGGCCACGCAGCTGTTCGAGCACGGCAAGATCACGACCACCGAGGCGAAGGCCCGCCGGGTCCGCCCGCTGGCCGAGAAGCTGATCACGAAGGCGAAGCGGGGCGACCTGCACAACCGCCGTCAGGTGCAGAAGGTCGTCCGTGACAAGGACGTCGTGCACAAGCTGTTCGCCGAGATCGGTCCGCACTTCGCGGAGCGCCCGGGCGGCTACACCCGGATCACCAAGACGATGGCGCGCAAGGGCGACAACGCCGCCATGGCCGTCATCGAGCTGGTGTCCGAGAAGACCGTGACGTCCGAGGCCGAGCGCGCTCGCAAGACGAAGTTCGCCAAGGACGAGAAGGCCGCCGCCCCGGTTGCCGAGGAGACCACCACCGAGGCTCCGGCTGCCGAGGAGGCTCCGGCTGCCACCGAGGACGCCGCGACCACCGAGGCTCCGGCCTCGGAGGAGACCGACGCCGACGCCAAGAAGGACTGACGTCCTGACGGCCGATTCGACACCGGACGAGCCCGCCACTCCCTTCGGGGAGGGCGGGCTCGTTCGTCTGCGCCTGGACGTCTCCTACGACGGCACGGACTTCTCGGGCTGGGCCCGGCAGCCGGGCCGCCGGACGGTCCAGGGCGTCCTGGAGGAGGCCCTGCAGCGGCAGCCACCGGGAGCCGCGGTGCCGAAGTCCGTCGTCGTGGCGGGCCGTACGGACGCCGGGGTGCACGCGACCGGCCAGGTGGTGCACGTCGACGTCGTGCCGCTCGCTCCGGGCTCCTCAGGCCGTGTCCCGGTCTCCGCCGAGGGCATCCCGGACCTGACGCGCATGGCGGGCCGCTGGAACCGCCTGCTGCCGGGTGACGTCCGGGTGCTGGGTGCCCGGGTCGCTCCCGAGGGCTTCGACGCGCGGTTCTCGGCGATCCGCCGGCACTACCGCTACCGCGTCTCGGACGCGCCGTGGGGCGTGGACCCGTTGCGCCGCCACGACACCCTGGCGTGGAACCGTCCGCTCTCGACGGACGCGATGAACGCCGCCGCCGCGGAGCTGCTGGGCCTGCACGACTTCGCGGCCTACTGCAAGCAGCGCGAGACGGGCACGACGATCCGCGAGCTGCAGCGCCTGGAATGGGCGCGGGTGGACGAGCACCTGCTGGAGGTCCGGGTCTCGGCGGACGCGTTCTGCCACTCGATGGTCCGCAGCCTGGTGGGCGTTCTCCTCCTGGTCGGCGACGGCCGCCGCACGGACGCGTGGCCGTCGAAGGTGCTGGAGAGCGGCATCCGCGACAGCGCGGTGGCTCCGGCCCACGGCCTCACGCTGCTGGGCGTGGACTACCCGCCGGACGAAGAACTCGCGGCGCGGGCCGAGCAGACCCGCAACGTCCGCACCTCACCGTCGTGAGTGGAAAAGAGGGCTAGAACCCTCTTTTCCACTCACGACCGCGGTGCGGGGAGCGGGCTCAGTCGCCGCGGCGGACCGGGCCGAGGAGCTGCTGCTCCTTGCCCGTGGTGACCAGGCGAAGCGGTCGCCAGAGGTTGCGGCCCAGGGCCACCGCCTGGTCGTCCTTCAACGTCGTCAGCTGGCGCATCATCTGGGGCGGCAGGCGCCAGATGCGGGCCGCCAGCTCGGCCTGGCCGGCCGGGAGGCGCTGCATCAGGACCAGATCCGCCGCGTTGGCCGTCGCGCCCGCCTGCGGGTGCAGGTACGGGAGCACGTAGACCGTCGTCTGCCAGGGCGAGCGGGGCGGGAACAGGTCCTGCGGCGTCGGGCCGCCGTCGGTCACCACCAGCAGCGGCGCGTCCTCCGACGGCCGCGGCAGCTCGACCGGGGACAGCCGGCGGATCTGCACCAGCGGCGACGGCCGCCCGTCGCGGCTGCCGGCCGCCCGGGAGAGCACCTGCCACTCGGTCGGGCGCCCGGTGGCGACGACGACCCAGGCGCCGACCGCCATCGCGCGCATGGCCACCTGGCGGGCCAGGTAGAGCCCGCCCACCAGCACGATCCGGGTGGGGGTCGAGCGCAACGCCGAGATGGTCAGCGGCTCGCCCTTGAGGCCCGAGCCGAGCACGATGCCGCCGCGGTCACCCGAAGGGCTGATCGCGTCGAGCATCGCGGGGTCGACGGTGAACTCCGGCGCCACACCGCTGTTCTGCCCGGCGTCACGGACGCGCGAACTCATGCTGTGCCTCCGATCGGCAACGTCGCGGCGAACGCGGAAACCTGCAGGCCGCGCAGCGGCGTCAGGGCCACCCCGAGCCGCTCGGACAGCCCCTGCAGCCGCTGGTCGGCGGCGTCGAGCTCACGCGGGTTCCGCGCGCTCAGCCGGACCACGCCGCGCAGCCCGATCTTGCCCTCGTCGGACGCCGGGGAAATCGACATCGCCAACGTCGCCGACAGCGCACGGACGCTCGTCAGCGCGTTCAGGCTGGTGGCGACCTTGCCCTTCGGCCAGCCGGTGATGGCGTAGCTCGCGTGGCCGATCCCGGCCGCGGTCACGCCGGACCAGCGTTCCTGCAGCGTCACCTTGGTGGGCGACCCGGCAACGGAGGTCAGCTCCGCGGCCGAAATGCTCGCCCGCAGCAGCTCGTCCGGGTCGAGCGGCCGCGTCGGCACGCCCTGGGACTCGAGTGCGTTGCGCACCCGCGACAGCGCGCCGATCAGCGCGCGGTGGGCGCCGACGACGCCGCCGCCGCGCTCCCGGATCGCCGCCGGGCAGCGCCGCGGGTCGAGCCGGATCGCCACCCACGTCGTGCGCCGGGCGGCCGCGGGCAGCGGCCCCAGCACCTCCATGTAGGAGCTCAGCGCCGGCGAGTCCGACGGCAGCGCCGCGCTGCCCGGGTAGCAGTGCCAGATCGTCTGGATCGAGTCGAGGACCACGCCGCGGTCCTCGAGGCAGGGGGCCAGCGCCGACAGCGGCAGGCTCGGTGCGCCATCGGCCTGGGTGATCAACGCCGGGGCCGGCTCGACGAGCAGCACCGCCGTCCACGTGCCGTCGTTCCACGCGAGCCCCACCTGCTGGCGCTCGTGGTCGACGCCGTGGGCGACGACGAGGTCCGGCACCGCGATGCGGAGCAGGTTCACGCGGGCGTCGTCGGGGCCGGTGACCGTGGTTTCTTCGGCGGTCATGGCTTCGACGGTGCTCGGCGGCAGCGGGTCCGCGACCCGGTCGTGCGAGCGGAAGGTGTAGCGCAGCGTCAGGCCGACCCACTGGGTGAACCAGCGCCCGCGCCAGCGCAGCAGCGCGACGATGAGGGCGAAGCCGACGATGCCGACGCCGACCCACTTGAGCGACATGTCGATCGCGAGCAGGACCAGGCCGATCGCGAGGCCGACTTCGAGCACGACGAGGTTGGCCACGGGCAGCGGGCCGAGGGTGACGCCGGCCGACCGCCGCCGCGCCGGCGGGGCCACCCGGGTCGCGCCGGACGGGGGAGTGGCGGGACCGCTGTCGTCGGGCCCCTGCGGGCCGCCGGGACCACCCGGGCCACCGCCGCCGGGACCACCGGGGCCGCCGGGACCGCCGCCGCCAGGGCCGCCGGGACCACCTGGGCCGCCGGGACCACCCGGGCCGCCAGGGCCACCCGGGCCGCCAGGGCCACCCGGGCCGCCGGGGCGTCCACCAGGACCACCGGGAACCGGGCCGCCGGGACCGCGCGGGGGCATGCCAGGGACGCCACCGGGTCCGCCTCCAGGTCCGCCGGGTACACCACCAGGTCCGCCGGGGCCGCCGGGAACACCACCGGGACCGCCGGGACCACCGGGACCACCGGGTCTGCCCGGCCGGGGCGGCGGGCCCGGCGGACGGCCACCGGGCGGCGGGGGCCCGGGCGGGCCAGGCGGACGTGGAGGAGTGGTGACGGACATCCGCGCTTTCTCTTCCCCTCGTGCTTGCTGCGTACCCGGAAGCCGGGTCCCGGGGAGCCCGACCCTAGCTGGAGTTGGTAGAAACCCCACACCAGACGGTCCCCGTACGGCTATCCTGCGGAACCGTACCGCGACGGGGAGAGCTGTAGGTCGAGAATGCCATCAACACCGACGACTAAGTCTCAGGTCCAGGCGTATCAGTTCGTCCTACGGCGGATGCAGTCGGCGCTGGTCCGGCGGGACGCCGTGATGCTGCACGACCCGATGCGCACCCACACGCGGGCCACCATCGTGGGGGTCGTGCTGGGCGCGCTCGGCATGATCGTGTTCGTCGTCTGGGGCCTGCTCAGCCCGGCGCCTTCGGTGCCCGAGGCCGGGAACATCGTGATCGGCGAGCAGTCCGGCACGGTGTACGTGGTGACGGGCAACCCGAAGAAGCTGATCCCGACGTTCAACCTCGCGTCGGCGCGGCTGTTGCTGCTGGCCCAGCAGAAGTCGACCAGTTCGGACGCGGGCGCCGGCGGTGCGGCCGCCACCCCGGCCCCCGCCGCGGCGAGCCCGGCGAGTGTGAAGAATCCCACGGTCGTTTCCGACGAGCAGCTGAAGGACATTCCGCGCGAGAAACTGACCGGAATTCCGGACGGACCGCAGCTGATCCCGACGGATTCCCAGCGAATTACCCCGAATTGGGCCGTCTGCGACCAGGTTCAGCTGGACCCGTCGCTGCCGAACCCCGACACCGGCCGGACCAACACCTACGTTTTCGGCGGCATCGCGCCGAGCGGCCTGGGCACCGAGCTGCGCGAGAACGAGGCGCTGCTGGCGAAGGCCGACAACGGGAAGACCTACCTCGTCTACCGGCTGCCGAGCTCCCGGAACCGGCCGAACGCGAACACCGTGCGCGCCGAGATCGACGTCGACAACCCGAATGACGCCGTCCGGACGGCGCTGCAGCTGCCGCCGGCGCCGCGCAAGATCACGCAGGGGCTGCTCAACGCGATCCCCGAGGTCGCGAAGCTGACGCCGCCGAAGATCGCCAACGGCCAGGTCCCGGCCGACTTCGACGGCCTGACCGTCGGCGACGTCTTCGCCACCCAGCAGGCCGGCGAGACGACGCTGAACTACTGGGCGATCACCCGCGGCGGCATCCAGCGGGTGTCCAACGCCGTCGCCGACATCATCCGCGTCGCGAAGAACGGCAGCTCCGGCCGGATCCAGACGCTGGGCCTCGACAAGCTCGCCGGGGTGCACACCATGCAGCCGGCCGACCCCGACTACATCGCGGTCGACGACTTCCCGCGCTCGGTGCCGACGGTCCTCGACGCGACGAAGAACTCGTCGGTCGCGTGCCTGGGCTGGTCGCTGGCGGGGTCCGGCCCCGACCAGGACGCGCACACCTCGGTGTACGTCGACACGCAGCTGCCCGGCCAGAAGAGCGGCGGCGAGAAGTTCGTCCCGATGACGGTGACCACGCCGGGCCCGAACCGGGTGCCGCTCAACGGCTTCTACCTCAAGCCCGGGTTCGCCGCGGTCGTCCAGTCCGCCACCGGCAAGGCCAGCTTCGGCAAGGGCCAGATCCAGCTGATCTCCGACCGGGGCGTCCGCTACAGCGTCCCGGACGCCCAGACCGCGGACGCGATCGGCATGAACAACCGGCAGCCGGCACCGGAGTCGATCATCGGGCTGCTGCCGACCGGGGCGTCGCTGAACACCCAGGACGTGCTGCGGCAGTTCGACGCCGTGCCGATCGACCCGAACGCCGGCGCGTACCCGACCCCGCAGCCCGGGAACTGAGCGGAACCGCCGGGCCGCGCCGGGCGTCCCACGCTCGAGGGTCTTTCTCGTGAGTGGAGGTGCCGTGGCCGGCTTGAGGATGGACGGCGTCGTCGTCGCCCGGTACGCCGAGACGGCCGACGCCGCCGCGGCCGAGCTGGACGTGGCGGCGGCCGAGGTCGGCGGGGACGTCACCGCGGAGTCCTACGGGACGCTGGGCGCGCAGATCGGCCTCGGCGAGTCCTACGGCCGCGCGTCCGGGGCGTTGCGGCGGCAACTGGCCGACGGCGCCGAGGCGCTGCGTTCGGCCGCGGAGGCGCTGCGGCAGGTGGCGATCCGCCACGGCGGGCAGGACGCGGAAGCCGCGGAGCTGATCAAGCGGGCCGGGAGGCTCGACGGATGACGACCGAGACCGGCTCCCCGGCGGCTTCAGTGCCGGTGCCCGCGGGCGAGGACATCACCGCGGCGGCCGAGCCGTACCTGGCGTACCTCACGGACCTGGCGCGGCAGCTGGGCGTCATCGACCCCGTCGAGACGTACTTCCGGCCGCTGCTCGGCCGCTGGGCCGACCTCGGTGCCGAAGCGGATCGCCTGCGCCAGGCGGCTTCGGTCGCGGCCGAGGTCTCGACCCGCCTGGACGACGAGCTCGGCCGGCTCGACGCGGGCTGGGAGGGCCGCGACGCGGACTCGTTCGTCACGTACATCCGCGCGGTCGGCGCAGCGGGCGGCGACCTCCACGAGGCGCTCGACACCCTGGCCGGCGCGCTGGACGAGCTGGTGACGACCGTGCGGCACGTGGTCGTCGACCTCGTCGAGGTGCTGGTGGACGCGGCGGAGCTGACGTCGGAGACGATGCTGCTCCCGGCCGGCGGCCCCAAGCGGGCGCGGGCCCAGCTGGAGGAGACGCAGGAGTCGGCGAAGGCGCTGCACGAGACCGCGCGCGACGTCATGGAGGCGTTCGACCGGCTGTGCGACGGCGTCGACGACCCGGACGCGGCGTCCCGCACCATCGAGATCCGGCACCGGTACCCGCCGGAGCGCTTCAAGCTGCACGACGACGCCCTGAACGAAGCGGGCGAGCAGGCCACCACGGACGCCACGGACACGGCTTCGTCGCCGTCCTCGGACGACGAGGTGATGACCCCGTCTTCGGCCGACGGCCAGGCGGAGGGCCGTCACACGGGCGCGGGAACCCCCGACCCCGCGCAGCCCGCCAATGCCGCCGCTCCTCAGGCGCCGCCCGCGGAGCAGGACCACAGCTCGTCAGGCGGGGTCCCGATGATGCCGATGATGGGTTTCGGGGCGTTCGGCTCGGGCGGCGGCCAGGCTCGCCGCCCGTCGAAGACGCGCCCGGTCACGAAGTCGTCCGACCTGCTGGGCGAGCCGGGCCTGGTCGCACCCCCGGTGATCGGCGAAGACGAAACCCCGCAGCCGAAGAAACCGCCGGCCCCGCCCGCGACGTGACCCCCTCAGGCCGGAACGGATCCCGTTCCGGCCCAGGGGTCAGCGGCGGGTGCCGGTTTCGGCCGGGCGGTTGCGGCGGATCGTGTGCATCACGAACAACGTGATCAGCAGGGCGAGCACGCCGCCCGCCGTGCCGGCCAGCGCCACGATCATCGGCGTCGAGCTGTGGTCGTTCGCCGGGGGGAGCTGGGCCATCTGCGGGGCGGGGATCGGCGCCTGGTTCCCGACCTCCGACGGCAGCACCTGCGTCAGCGCCGCCACCGGGTCGATCACGCCGTAGCCGACGAAGTTGTCGCGGCCGCCCGGGGCCGCCGGGTGCTGGGCCGTCTCCTTGATCCGGTTGACGATGCCCTTGGCGGTGAGCTTCGGGTACATCGCCTTGACCAGCGCCGCCAGGCCCGCCACGTACGGAGACGCGAAGCTGGTGCCCTGGATTTCGCTGGCCTTGTCGCCGTTTTCGAAGGTCAGGTTGGCCAGGCTGCCGGACCCCTCGGCGGGGTCGAGCGAGACGATCTTCGTGCCGGGCGCCGCGACGCCGACCCACGGGCCGTGCACGCTGAACGGCGCCACGCTGCCGAACTCGTCGATCGCCCCGACCGACAGCACGTCGTCGGCGAACCACGGCGGCGTCACGATCGTCTTCGGCTTCCGCGCGTCCGGCTGGTCGTTCTGCGGGCAGGTGTCCGTCGCGTTGCCGGCGGCGGCGACGATCACGATGCCGGCGTCCGCCGCGAAGCGCACGGCTGCCTGGACCTGCTGTTCGCCTTCGGTGATCGACCCGCTGGCCTGGCGGCAGTTGTCGACCGACATGTTGATGACGTCGGCCTCGTGCCGCTCGGCGATGCCGTGGATGATCTCGGCCAGGGTTTTCAGCGTGCCCGCGGTGCCGGCCTTTTCCAGCTGCCGCCCGCCGTTGGACTGCCCGGGCGACGTCCCGTCGCCTTCGGCGGCGCCGCCGCCACCCCCCGGCGGCAGTTCGGTGCTCGACCCGGACGGCGGGTTGGTGCTCGACGACGGCGGCGTGCTCGAGCCGGGGGTCGCGGTCTGCTTGGCGGGCTCGTAGTTCTCGCTGAGCTGGCGGTAGGAAACGATCGTGGCGTCCGGCGCGACGCCGACGAACCCGACCTCCGGGTTGTCCGGCTTCGCCCCGATGATCCCGGCGACCTCGGTGCCGTGGCCGTCGCAGTCCTCGAGCCCCGGTTGCTGGCCCTTCGTCGGCGTGGCCACGTAGTCGCCGCCGGACTTGAGCCGGTCCTGGAACCACGGGTGCTTCGTCACGCCGGTGTCGATCACCGCGACGCGGACGCCGCCGCCGGCGCTGCCCCTGGCCGCCTTGACGATCTCCTGCGCCTTGGAGATCTGCAGGTACTCCTGGCCCCACGGCCGGTTCTTGATCTGGATGTCCTGGCCGAGGGTGCTGCGCTGCACGCAGCCCTTCGTTTGCGTGTACGTCTTGTCGGGCTGGCGCGTGTCGGGGATCAGCTTGTCCATGTCGACCGGCGGCGGCGTCCCGAAGTAGCCGTCGGCCGGTGCGGCCTGCGCCCCCGCGGGCACGGCGAGCGTCAGCGGCGACAGGAGGCCGATCGTGCCGGCCAGCAGGGCCGTCGTGGTCCTTCGGGGGGCGCCGGGACGCCGTGCTGCAGCCATCGGAGAGTCACCCGATCCGGTCACTTGAAGTTCAGGTGCCGCAGGGTGGTGTAGAGGTCCATCACACCGAGGGCGAGGGGCAGCACGGAGGCGATGCAGATCGCTTCGATGATCTCCACCGTGCGCCGCAGCGGCGGCGAGAACCGCTGGTTCGGGAAGATCACGCCGACGACGAGCGCGCCCGCGGCGAGCAGGATCAGCACGCCGAAGACGTAGAGCAGGCGGTTCTGGGCGCTCGCCGAGATCAGCCAGCCGACGGCGATCCCGGTGGCGGAGACCAGGCCGGTGGTGAGCAGGGCGATCGCCTGGCTGCCGTTGGCGTACGCGCGGGCGCGCAGCAGCAGGACGAGCGTCGCGACGACGCCGAGGATGATCCCGAACGTCCCGGGCGCGCTCGCGGCGATGACCGCCGAGACGGCCACCGTGGCACCGCAGCCGACCATCAGGCCGGTCATGTAGTTGTGCGCGATCGCCGTGCGGCGCTCGATCGCCCGGTAGTCGGGGAAGCCGGAGTCTTCCTTCAGCTCTTCGGCGTTGCTCGGCACGTGCGGCAGCGGGAGCTTCGCGAGCCAGATCGTGGCGCGCGGCAGGATCGAGATGCAGGCGAGCGCGACCGCGACGGTGCCGGCCGCGATCCCGGCCGCCGGGTGCGCGACGAGCGTGCCGAACAGGAAGGCCAGCGCGCCGAAGGTGCCCGCGGTGGCCGCGGCGATGAAGGTCGTGATGCCGGCGCCGATGACCATGATGCAGACCGAGGCGACGATGATCACCAGGACCGCGCCGAGCAGCAGGTTCGCCCGCAGCGACAGCCCGGGCACGATGTAGAAGCCGCTGACGAAGGCCAGCGGAAGCCCACCCGCCGCGGCGATCAGCACGCCGGTCGGCTCGGCCTGGTAGCCCTTGGCGAGCGTCGCGCCGATGGCGACGCAGGCGATGGCGCCGATCCCGCCGGCGATGGCCGCGCCCAGCGCGCTCCCGCCGTAGAAGGAGCCGCTCATGAACAGCGCGACGGCGGCGGCGAACAGCGCCAGCCCACCGGCCACGTGCCCGAACCGGTTCGCGGTCTCCTTCGTCCACGGCCGGAAGCTGTCCGGGGACGACTCGGCAATGGCGTCGACGACGTCGTCGTACAGCGGCGGCGGCGGGTTTTCGTTGCGCTTGCGCAGCTGGAGCAGCTCGCCGTCGACCACCCCGAGCGAGGCGAGGGTGCGGCTCGGATCGAGCGGCGCGTCCCCGAGCTTCGCCAGCGCCCAGCCACCGTGGCGGGCCCCACCGTCGGGCGCGGTCTCCTTGGCCATGTCCAGCAGCATCGGCAGCAGATCGGCCACCGCGACGTCGGCGGGCAGCGCCACGTCGATCCGGGTGGACGGCGCGACGACCGTCACCCTGCTGAAAACTGTCGTGCCCGTAGCCACTGCACTGCCCCCGCTCGGTCGATACTGCTCGTGGGGAACTTATACCGAACCACGCCGCGGGCATCACCGAACGTCCGAAAATCACCGGCCACCGCAGCTCAGGGCCGCGAAGCCGACATTACTGTCGGTGCCGGGCCGTACACTCGCCTGACGACGATCGGGCAGCGTTTCCGGGGGGTTCCGGCATCCGGCGGAATTCCCGGGGGGCGTTCGATAGGTTGGTCGCGCACACCTTGCGCGGTGGCCGCCATCGTCGCGTTTGAATGAGGGGTCCTTCGATGAGCACGCTGCAGTTCAAGAAGTCGCCGCGGCTGGCGGCACCGCGGCCGCCGGGTGGTGAGGTGCACCTCGAGCCGCCGCCCGAGGTGCCGCGCGTCATCCCCGGGAACATCGTCATGAAGGCGCTTCCGGTCGTCATGATCGTCGCGTCGCTCGGGATGATGGTCTTCATGTTCCAGGCCAGCAACCGGAACCCGATGATGATGGCCATGGGCGGCATGATGGTCGTCGGCACGCTCGGGATGATGGCCGGCGGCGGTGGCA
Source organism: Amycolatopsis sp. CA-126428 (assembly GCF_002904335.1). Classification (GTDB taxonomy): domain Bacteria; phylum Actinomycetota; class Actinomycetes; order Mycobacteriales; family Pseudonocardiaceae; genus Amycolatopsis. Next base: position 88,762 of record NZ_PPHF01000152.1, read on the forward strand.
AGGGCGGCGGTGCCAAGCGGGCCGAGATGGACGAGGACCGCAAGGACTACCTCCGCTACCTCGGCCAGATGCGCGATCGCGCCCGCGAGGCCATGGTCGACCAGCGCGCCGCCCTCGAGTGGGTGCACCCCGACCCGCAGTCCCTCTGGTCGCTGGCCGCCAGCCGCCGGATGTGGGAACGCCGCCAGAACGACCAGGACTTCCTGCACCTGCGCGTCGGGCGCAGCTCGCACCGGCTCGCCACCCGGCTCGTCCCGCCCCAGACCGGGCCCGTCGACGAGCTGGAGCCGATCGCCACCCTCGCGCTGCGCCGGTTCGTGCGCGCGCACTCGATCGTCCCCGACCTGCCGACCCAGATCACCCTCCGCGGGTTCGCCGCGGTCAGCATGCAGGGCGACCGCGCGCTGACCCGCGGCCTCACCCGCGCGATGCTCGCGCAGCTCGTTTCCTTCCACAGCCCCGACGACGTGCTGATCGCGGTCGCCACCGCCGGCCGGGCGAAGGAGGAGTGGGAGTGGGCTAAGTGGCTGCCGCACGCCCAGCACCCCACGCTGTCGGACGGCATCGGCCAGCTCCGGATGATGGCCGGCTCGCTGGCCCAGATCGAAGACTGGCTCGACGAAGAACTGCGTGACCGCCAGCGCTTCTCCCGCAACGCCACGCCGGCGCCGGACCAGCCGCACGTCGTCATCATCATCGACGACGCCGAGGTCACCCGCGAAGAGCAGATCGTCCTGGAGGAGGGCCTGGTCGGCGTCACGCTGATCGACCTGTCCGACTCTCTCGGCAACCTCGCCGCCCGCCGCGGCCTCCGGCTGGTCGTCGAAGCCGACAGGCTGGGTGCGCGCAGCGCCGGCGGTGTCGAGTGGTTCGGCCGCCCGGACACCCTCAGCCTGGTCGAGACCGAGTCGCTGGCCCGGCTCATCTCGCCGTACCGCGTCGGCGGCGCCGCCGGCCAGGACGTCGGCGACGAAGAGCCGCTGCTGTCCAACCCGTCGCTGCTGGAGCTGCTCGGCATCCCCGGCGACCCGATGACCTTCGACGTCCAGCAGGCGTGGCGGCCGCGGCCGATCCGTGACCGCTACCGCGTGCCCTTCGGCGTCGGCGAGTACGGCCAGCCGGTCGAGCTGGACATCAAGGAAGCCGCCGCCGAAGGCATGGGCCCGCACGGCCTGTGCATCGGCGCCACCGGCTCCGGCAAGTCCGAGTTCCTCCGCACCCTGGTACTGGGCCTGCTGTCCACGCACTCGTCGAGCACGCTGAACTTCGTCCTCGTCGACTTCAAGGGTGGCGCGACGTTCATGGGCCTGGACAAGGCCCCGCACGTCTCCGCGGTCATCACCAACCTCGCGGACGAGGTCACGCTGGTCGACCGCATGAAGGACGCGCTGGCCGGCGAGATGAACCGGCGCCAGGAAGCGCTGAAGAACGGCGGCAACTTCAAGAACGTCTGGGAGTACGAGAAAGCCCGCGAAAACGGCGCGGACCTCGACCCGCTGCCCGCGCTCTTCATCGTCTGTGACGAGTTCTCCGAGCTGCTGTCGGCGAAGCCTGACTTCATCGACCTGTTCGTCGCCATCGGCCGGCTGGGCCGGTCGCTGCAGATGCACATGCTGCTCGCCTCGCAGCGCCTCGAGGAAGGCAAGCTGCGCGGCCTGGACTCGCACCTGTCGTACCGGATCGGCCTCAAGACGTTCTCGGCGGCGGAGTCCCGCGCCGCGATCGGCGTGCCGGACGCGTTCGAGCTGCCGTCGGTCCCCGGTGGTGGCTACCTGAAGTACGACACCTCGACGCTGGTGCGGTTCAAGGCGGCCTACGTCTCGGGTCCGTACCGGCCCGCCGGTCTCAAGGCGGCGGGCCCGGCGGCGACCGTGGTCCGCGCGGACAAGCGGCCGCAGCTGTTCGTCCCGGACTTCGTCGAGCTCCCGAAGGAGCCGGAACCGCAGTTCGTCGAGGCGGCGCCGAAGGAAGAGCAGCGGCAGTCCGAAGAGGCGGTCGAACCCAGCGAGCTCGACGTCATCGTCTCGCGTCTGGTGGGCCAGGGCCCGCCGGCGCACGAGGTGTGGCTGCCGCCGCTGAAGGACCCGAACTCCCTCGACACCCTGCTGCCGAACCTGAACCCGACCGACGACCGCGGCCTGTCCCCGGTCGGCTTCTTCGGCAACGGGCGGCTGCAGGTGCCGCTGGGCATCATCGACCGGCCGTACGAGCAGCGCCGCGACCCGCTGTGGGCCGACTTCTCCGGCGCGGCGGGCCACGGCGTGATCGTGGGCGGCCCGCAGACCGGCAAGTCGACCATGCTGCGGACGCTGATCATGTCGATGGCGCTGACGCACACGCCGGAGGAGGCGCAGTTCTACTGCCTCGACCTCGGCGGTGGCACGCTGGCCGGGCTGGCCGGCCTGCCGCACGTCGGCGGGGTCGCGGTGGCGCGGCGCGAGCCGGACAAGGCCCGCCGGATCGTGGCCGAGCTGACCACCCTGCTCACCGAGCGGGAAGGCCGGTTCGGGGCGATGGGCATCGACTCGATGACCGAGTTCCGCAACCGCAAGCGCCGCGGCGAAATCCGGCCGGACCAGGACCCGTTCGGCGACGCGTTCCTGGTCGTCGACAACTGGCGCGCCCTGCGCGACGACTTCGAAGAGCTCGAAACCACGATCACCCGGCTCGCCACGCAGGGTCTGTCCTACGGCGTGCACGTGATCATCTCCGCCAACCGGTGGGCCGACATCCGCCCGGCGATCAAGGACATGCTGGGCACCCGGTTCGAGCTGCGCCTCGGTGACCCGACCGAGTCCGACATCGACCGCCGCATCGCGGTGAACATCCCGGCCGGGCGGCCGGGCCGGGGCCTGACCCGCGAGAAGCTGCACATGCTGGGCGGACTCCCGCGGATCGACGGGTCCAGCGACCCGGAGACGGTCGCGTCCGGCGTGGCCGACGCGGTGGCGAAGATCAAGGGCGCCTGGCGCGGCCGGGTCGCGCCGCAGGTCCGCCTGCTGCCGGAGCTGATCACCTACGAAGACGTGCTCAAGCTCGACTCCGCCCGGGACTCCAAGCTCGTCCCGATCGGTGTCAACGAAGAGGACCTGCAGCCGGTCTACCTCGACTTCAACGCCGAACCGCACTTCTACGCCTTCGCGGACGGCGAGTCGGGCAAGACGAACCTGCTGCGGCAGATCGCCCGGGGCATCTCGGAGCGCTACACCGCCAAGGAAGCGCTGATCCTGCTGGTCGACTACCGGCGCACGATGCTCGGCTTCATCCAGGGCGATTCGCTGCTCGGCTACGCGGTTTCGGCCGCGCAGCTGGAGAGCATGGTCGGCGACGTCTTCAACTCGATGACGCGCCGCCTGCCGGGCCCGGACGTCACGCAGGAGCAGCTGAAGACGCGGTCCTGGTGGAAGGGCCCGGAGCTGTTCATCCTCGTCGACGACTACGACCTGGTCGCCACGTCGTCGAACAACCCGCTGCGGAAGATCTCCGACTTCCTGCCGCAGGCCAAGGACGTCGGTCTGCACCTGGTGGTCGTGCGGCGCACCGGTGGCGCGAGCAAGGCGATGTACGACCCGATCATCGGCAAGCTCAAGGAGATCGCGGCCCCGGGCATGGTGATGAACGGCTCGCGGGACGAGGGCGCGCTGGTCGGCAACATCAAGGCCGGCCCGATGCCGCCGGGGCGGGGCAACATGCTCACCCGCAAGTACGGCAAGCAGCTCATCCAGGTGTCGTGGATCCAGCCGGACTGATGGCGGCCGGACGCGCTCCCGGCGAGGTGGGTAGGTTCCTCCCCGAGGGCGCGTCCCGGCGGCGGGGCGCGGGGGAACGCGACGAAATGGGCGGGAGCTGCCGGTGACGGTCCGGGTTGCGGTGGACTTCGGGACATCGAGCACCTGCGTCGTCGCCTCGGTGAACGGGCGCGAGCCGCAGGTCGTGGTGATCGACGGCCAGCCGCTGATGTCCTCGGCGGTCTACGCGGCGGCGGACGGCACGCTGTTCGTCGGCCAGGAGGCCGAGCGGCAGGCGGCGGTCGACCCGTCGCGGTACGAGCCGAACCCGAAGCGGCGGATCGACGAGGGCGAGCTGCTGCTCGGCGAGAACGTCCTGCGGGTCACCGACGTCGTGCACGCGGTGCTGGGGCGCGCGGTGTCCGAAGCGCGCCGCCTGGCCGGGGACGCCGAGGTCGACCTGCTCGTGCTGACCCACCCCGCGGACTGGGGCGCGATCCGCACCCGGCTGCTGCGGCAGGCCGCGGGCGGGCTGGCGCGCGAAGTCGCGCTGGTGCCGGAGCCGGTCGCCGCGGCGGTCTACCACGCGGCGACGTTCGCGCCGCAGGACATGAAGGACGATCGCACCGTCGAGTTCAGCGGCCGCCCCGGCGAAGCGCTGGCGGTGCTGGACCTCGGCGGCGGCACGGTCGACGTCAGCGTGGTGCGCCGGCTGCCGCCGGACACCGCGCGGGACCGCGCCGGCCGTCCCCAGCGCGGCGGTTTCCAGGTGCTCGCCACCCGCGGCGATCCCGCCTTCGGCGGCGCCGACATCGACCAGGCCTTGCTGGAGCACCTCGGTTCGCTGGTTTCCGCGGCCGATCCGGACGCCTGGCGCGAGCTCGTCGAAGGCCGCGAGCTGGCCGACCGGCGCCGCCGCCGGGTACTGCGCCAAGACGTGCGAGGCGCGAAGGAGACGTTGTCGCGGCACGCCTACACCGACGTGCCGATGCCGCCGCCGTTCGCCGACGCGCACGTCACGCGCGAGGACCTCGAGCGGCTGATCACGGCGCCGCTGGGCCGGGCCGTCGAGCTGACGGTCGCCGCGATCGGCGACGCCGGTCTGCGGCCGAAGCAGCTCACGGCGATCTTCCTGGTCGGCGGGTCGAGCCGGATTCCGATGATCTCGCGGCTGGTGCACGAACGCACCGGTGTCGTGCCGACCAGCCTCGACCAGCCCGAGACGGTCGTCGCGCGCGGCGCGCTGCGGGCGGTGCTGGTGGACCCGGACCGCACCGGCGCGCTGCCCGGCGAAGCGATGGCCCGGCTGGGCGCGGCACCGGGCGGCGCCCTCAACCCGGCGGCGCAGCGCACGGAGGTCGTCCGCCCCGGCGACGTCGCCCCGCGCCCGGCACCGCCCCGCTCCGGTCCGGGTGGGTTCCCGAACCGCCCGGCGCCCCCGCCGTCGCCGCCGGCCAGCCAGCCGGTGGCCCGGCTGTGGACGCCGCCCGCCGGGCAGCCCGCCCGGCCGAACCCGCCGGGCCCGCCCGCCGGCGCCCGTCCCGCACCGGAACCGGCCGGGAAGAGCCGCCTCAAGCTGTGGGGCCTGATCGCGGCCGCGGTGGTCGTCGTGGCGGCGCTCGTCGTCGCCGGGGTGCTCGTGTTCGCGAACTCGGGGAACCAGGCCGAGAGCGGCCGGACGCTTTCGCAGTACGACTTCAAGTTCGTCGCACCGGAGGACTGGGTCCAAACCGACGACAGGGTCGCCGACAAGCAGGTCGTGATCCACCCGCAGGAGTCCCGTGACGGCAACGACCTGCTGGTCGCGCAGGAGTACGTCATGGACTACGACGCGACCGCCGACCCGCAGAAGCTCGTCGACGCGCTGAAACAAAGCGCGGAGCGGGAGTCGCGCTACAGCGCGTTCGACCCGAGCCTGTCGTACGCCGGCAAGACGGTGATCGGGTACCACGAGAGCAAGCCGGACCGGCCCGATCTCCAGGTCGACTGGTACGTCGTGGCGAAGGGCCGGATCCGCGTCCACGTCGGCTGCCAGTACGCGACGGCCCCGCTGCGGGATCGGGTCGCGGCCGCCTGCGTGCAAGCCGTGCGCACGGTGGAAATCCTCAACTGAGAGGAGGGCACGCGGTGCCGTCCGAAGAATTCGAAAGCGCCGCGGCGTCCTTCACGCGGATCGGGCAGGACGCGGTGACGCATTCCCGGCGGGTCACCGGGAACGCGCTCGCGCGCAGCCGGCGGCGGCGCGGCGAGAACGCCGAACTGCTGAAGCAGAGCGGGCGCGGCACGAAGTCCGGCGACCCCACGCCCGGCACGCTGCGCGCGGCCGCCGAGCGATTCCGCCGCGCCCGCGGGCTGGCGGTTCCCGCGGCGGCCGATCCGGTTCCTTCGCGTTCGCAACTTCCGGCGCGGATCCCTCGATCGGGTGACGACGACGAAGACTTTTCCCAGATGCGAATCATGCAGCGCGATCAGTGAAACCGCGCCACCGGTTGCTGTGCGCGTGCTAATCCCGCTGGTGAGGAACGCATTTCCGGGTGCTGCGCCACGGGTTCGGGGCGTTCTCCGGATACCCGCGGCGACCGGTTCCCGGTGCGGGCGTTCACGCAAGCAACTACTTCCGGGCAAACCACGACAAGGGGGAACCGGACATGGCAGTGTCTGCGTCGTAGGGCCGTACGAACGAACAAGCTTGGTACGGACAACCACCACTCTTATGAAGGGGGTACCGGTATGAGCGCCGGACAGGGATTCCAAGGAACAGTTGCCCAGTTCACCGATGCCGAGGGCAAGGTCACCGAGGTTCGGGCCCAGATGGACACGAACCTCTCGACGCTGCGCGACCGCATCGAGGCCACCCGCGCCGGCTGGCAGGGTGAGGCGCAGAAGGCGTTCGACCACGTGATGCTGCGCTTCGACGAGGACGCTCGTGGCATGAACCAGGCGCTGCAGCGCATCGGTGAGCTGCTCCGCGAGGCCGGCTCCAAGTACGAGCGTTCCGAGCAGCAGCAGCAGGAGATCCTCGGCGCCGTGAACCGCGGCTTCGACGCCCTCGGCTGAGCACCTTCCGAATCCTTTCCCACCACCCCAGCATCTTCAGCTCAAAAGGAGTAAGTCATGCCTGATGGCGCCGGCATTGTCGTCAATTACGCCACCATCCGCGCGGCCGCGGATGACTGCACGCAGACCGGGGGCGAGCTGCAGCAGGCTTTCGACCGCCTCAAGGACGACCTGAGGCCGCTGACCACCACCTGGACCGGTTCCGCCAAGGAGCAGTACGACGCCGCCCAGCGCAACTGGGACCAGAAGTTCGAGGACCTGAAGCAGGTTCTGGCGCAGATCGCCGCCGCCCTGCCGCAGATCGCCGACGGCTACCAGTCGACGGACAGCGCCGTCGAAGGCCTGTTCTGAGCCGGTAACCCCGGAAACCACGGCGGGCCCGCACTCCGGTGCGGGGCCCGCCGTTTTCTTTTGGGCAGCAGAGCTTTTGCGGGCGAGGAAAACTCAGTGCGGGGCGCCGACCTCGTACTCGGGCCGGTCGTTGAGCACCCGCACGGTCACCTTCTTCTGCTGCCCGCCGATCGTGACCGTGCAGTCGAACGTCGTCCCGTTGCGCGCGGCTTCGTTCGCCGGGCACTGCGCGTTCTTCACGTCCGGCTCGCCGTAGTTCTCGTTCAGGACCTTGACCACACCGTCCTGAAGGGACTGTTGCGCCAGGACGTCCCCGCGGAACGCGCCCAGCAGCCAAGCCGCGCCGCCGCCCAGCGCGAGCACCAGCACCGCCACGGCGGCGATCAGCAGCGGCTTCTTCGACTTCGGCTTCTTCGGCGGCTCGACGGCGAAAGCGCCGAGACCGCCGTACTGCGTGGGCTGGAACCCGCCGCCGTACTGCTGCCCGGGCCCGGGAGCCGGCTGCTGCTGTTGGGGCGTCGGCTGGGACGGCGGCTGCCACGGGCCGCTGTTCGGCGGCCCGGGCTGCCACGGCCCGGAGAACGAGCCCGACGGCTGCCCCGGGTTCCACTGGCCGGGGTGGGACCCGGTGGTGTCGGGGCCGGGGTGCGCGCCCGGGCCGGCGTTCTGCTGCCACTGCCCGGCGTGCGGGCCGGTCGCCTGCTGTTCCGGCGGCCACCCCGCGGGGGTGCCGGGCGGGTTCGTCGGCGGCTGCCACCACTGCGGCTGCTGCGGGCCGGGTGGCTGGGACGGTGGTGACGGTGGCGTCATCGGAGATCACCTCGGGTCGTGGGCACGCCTCAGCTGCCTTGCGCTTCGCCGAGCCGGCGGTAGAAGTCGTCCATCGCCGCCCGGTCGGGCAGCACCGTGATCTGGCTCGCGTCCGGCAGCTTCGGCATGTCCTGCAGGCTCGCCTTTCCGGTGAACCGGAATTCGTACTTGAGTTCGAGCTGGTGGCCGTCGCCGGCGAACTTGGCCTCCATCGCGAAGGAGGCGAGGCTGCCGTCCGGGTTCAGCGTGATGGTGGCCGGGACCGCGGCCTTCTTCAGCTCCGGCCCGATCTGGCCGGTGATGCTCGGCGGCAGGATCTCGACCTTGTCCTTGACGAAGATCCCGAACGGCACGTTCACCGTCAGCGCGGTCTTGCCGTCGCCGAGGCTCTTCGCCCCGCGGACGGCGCGCTTGTCGGCCTGGTACGCCTCCACGGCCGAGTCCGCCATCCGGCAGGGCGTCAGCACCCCGCCCCAGGCGCACGGCACGACCAGCCCGCCCTCCGGCTTCGGCATCGACACCCACGCCGTCGGCGAGACGCCCTTCTGCACGTACACCGGGCCGAGGTAGGTGTACTCCACCGTGCCGTCCGCGGGCGTGTACGTGTCGATGATCTCGTCGGGGTTCTTCTGCGACCGGTGCCGCACCGCGCGGTTCTCCGGGTTGCCGGTGCGCGCCGACGTCACGGTGCTGTGGATCCACTTGTCGTCGAACTTGAAGTAGGCGTCCAGCGAGTTGGTGACGTCGCGCGTGTCGGTGATGGCGTCGGAGAGCTTGCCGATCACCTGCTCGAACTTGGCGCCGACGTAGTCCGCCGCGTCGTCGCCCTTCGGCAGCGCGGTGCCCGCCTTCGCCTGGCCGCAGGCGCTGACCAGGGCCAGCAGGGCGCCCAGGACGAAGATCGCCGTCGGTCGTTTGCTCATGCCGTCCCCTGCTCGCCTGGTGCCGTCCGGATCGCCCCATCCTCGCGTGCCGCGGCGGTGCGTGCAGGCGCTTCGGCGCGAAAATCCGGTAGGGTCCCGGCTGCGCCCGGGCCGCTAGGAGCCTAATATGGGCGCTTCCACCACCCCCCATGCGCGGGTGCGGTGACCGTGGGGGTATCTTCATATGTCGTTGTGCGCTGCGGCGCGTAAGCGCTAGGCCCGCACAGAACCCACACGCAATGTTGACGACGAGGTAGACCCTTGCCCACGTACAGCCCCAAGCCCGGCGACGTCACTCGTGCCTGGCACGTGATCGACGCCGAGGATGTCGTGCTCGGACGGCTGGCGACCGAGGTCGCCACGCTGCTGCGCGGCAAGCACAAGCCGACCTACGCCCCGCACGTGGACACCGGTGACTTCGTCATCATCGTCAACGCCGAGAAGGTCGCGCTCACCGGAAACAAGCGCGAGCAGAAGTTCGCGTACCGGCACAGCGGTTACCCGGGCGGTCTGCGGAAGCGCTCGTTCGGCGAGCTGCTGGACACCAAGCCCGAGCACCTTGTCGAAAAGGTCGTCAAGGGCATGCTGCCGAAGAACAAGCTCGGCCGCGCCCAGGCGAAGAAGCTGAAGGTGTACGCCGGCTCGCAGCACCCGCACGCCGCGCAGCAGCCGCAGGCGCGCGAGATCACCAAGATCGCGCAGGTCGCGCAGTGAGTGAGGAACAGTCTGTGACCAGCACCGAGACCGAGACCCCCGAGGTCGTCGAGGCCCCCGAGGCGACCGAGTCCGGCGCCGTCGAGACCAGCGAAACCCCGGTCGCGACCAGCGAGACCCCCGCCGCGACCAGCGAAACCCCCGCTGCGACCAGCGAGACCCCGGTCGCCACGAGCGAGAGCGCCGCCGCGCCGCGCCCGTCGCGCGCCGCGGGCGGCAACGCGCAGACCGTCGGCCGCCGCAAGGAAGCCGTCGTCCGCGTGCGGGTCGTCCCGGGTACCGGCCAGTTCAAGCTCAACGGCCGCACCCTCGAGGAGTACTTCCCGAACAAGGTGCACCAGCAGCTCATCAAGGACCCGCTGGTCCTGGTCGAGAAGCCGGACTCGTTCGACATCTTCGCCAACCTCCACGGTGGCGGCGTCTCGGGTCAGGCGGGCGCGCTGCGCCTGGCGATCGCCCGTGCGCTCATCGAGGTCGACGCCGACGACCGCCCGGCCCTCAAGAAGGCCGGCTTCCTCACCCGTGACGCGCGCGCCACGGAGCGGAAGAAGTACGGCCTCAAGAAGGCCCGCAAGGCCCCGCAGTACAGCAAGCGCTGATCGCGCCCTCCAGGCGCGAACCACCGGAGCGCCCATCCGTCCATCGGATGGGCGCTCCGGCGTTTTTCTGGGTTGCCTCGGGCACCGTGTCGTTTCCGTGCCCCGGAGCGACATCATCGGGGTGGGGGAACGCGGTCCGCGAGGATCGCTAGGTTGTCGTGGTGGTCGCAGAAGGAGGTCGACAGATGGCACGCCTGTTCGGAACCGACGGGGTCCGTGGCCTGGCCAACGCCGAGCTGACGCCGGAGCTCGCGCTGGCGCTGGCGGCCAGTGCCGCCCGCGTGCTCGCCGCGCACGACCGCTCGCACCGGCCGGTTGCGGTCGTCGGCCGCGACCCGCGCGCCAGCGGCGAGATGCTGGAAGCCGCGGTCGTGGCGGGCCTCACGTCCGCCGGGGCCGACGTGCGCCGCGTCGGGGTGCTGCCCACGCCGGCCGTCGCCCACCTGGTCGGCGCGCTCGAGGCCGACCTCGGCGTGATGATCTCCGCGTCGCACAACCCGATGCCCGACAACGGCATCAAGCTCTTCGCCGCGGGCGGGCACAAGCTCCCCGACGGCATCGAGGACGAGATCGAAGCCGGCGTGTCCGCCGACGCCGTCCGCCCGACGGGTGCCGGTGTGGGGCGCGTCACAGACGTCGAAGACGCCCTCGACCGCTACGCCGCCCACCTGCTCGACGCCACGCCGAACCCGCTCGCCGGGCTCAAGGTGGTCGTCGACTGCGCCAACGGGGCTTCGTCGGCCGCCGCGCCCGAGGTCTACCGCCGCGCCGGGGCCGAGGTCGTCGCGCTGCACGCCGACCCGGACGGCATCAACATCAACCAGCACTGCGGCTCCAACCACCCGGAGAAGCTGCGCGAAGCGGTCGTCGCCCACGGCGCCGACCTCGGCATCGCGCACGACGGCGACGCCGACCGCTGCGTGGCCGTCGACTCCGCCGGCGAGCTGGTGGACGGCGACCAGATCATGGCGGTCCTGGCGCTCGCGCTGGCCGAGTCCGGCGAGCTGACCAAGGACACCCTGGTCGCCACCGTGATGAGCAACCTCGGCCTGCACCTGGCCATGAAGGCGCACGGCATCACCGTGGTCACGGCCGCGGTGGGCGACCGGTACGTCCTGGAGGAGCTGCGGGCCGGCGGGTTCGCGCTGGGCGGCGAGCAGTCGGGTCACGTCGTGCTCCCGGCGCACGCCACCACCGGCGACGGCCTGCTGACCGCGTTGCGCATGATGAGCCGCATGGCCGAGACGGGCAAGTCCCTGGCCGACCTGGCGGCCGTGATGAACCGCCTGCCGCAGGTGCTGGTCAACGTCCCGGTCGCCGACAAGGCCGCGGTCGCCGGCTCCTCCGAGGTCCGCACCGCCGTCGGCGAGGTCGAGGCCGAGCTGGGCGAGGAGGGCCGGGTGCTGCTGCGCCCGTCCGGCACCGAGCAGCTGGTCCGCGTGATGGTCGAGGCGCCGGCGCAGTCCACCGCCCAGGCCGCGGCCGACCGCCTGGCCGGCGTCGTCTCAGCGGTTTCCTGAGTCTGCCGCGGCTGTCGTGAGTGGTAACGCGGGTTCTAACCCGCCTTACCACTCACGACGACGTGCGCCGAGGCCAAGCCGTGGAACACCGGGTGGGTCTTCCAGCGGACTTCGTCCACCCGGCAGCCGGGGCCGAGGACCTTCGCCAGCGCCGTGAGCGCGATCTCGCCTTCGGCCACCGCGACCCCGGAGCCGGGGCACGCGTGCCGGCCGAGGCCGAACGGCAGGCCGCCGGCCAGGGAGATCGCCACCGGGCCGTCCGGGCCGAACCGGAGGACGTACCGGGCCGGGCAGATCGCCGTCACCAGCTCCCGCACGCTCCGCGGACCCGAAGTCGCGAGTTCCAGGCCGGCGCCGGCCAGGAAGTTCAGCGAGTTCTCGTACGCCGCGTGCGCCAAGACCACCGGGTTGAACATCAGCTCGTCGTCGTCCACCCGCCCGGCCACGTGCGCGGCCCGCAGCGCCGTCAGCCCGCCCGGCCCCGCCTGGGTCCGGCTGAGTTGCACGGCCAGCCGGAACGCCGACACCTGCCCCGCCCGGTCGGTGCCGCCGAAGACGTCGAGGTTCGCCGTCGTCGCCTCGAGGTGGTCCAGGAACACGTCGTCGAGGGGCACGCCCAGCACCGCCGACGTCACCGCGCCCGCCACCGGCCGCGCGAAGTCACGCACCAGGTCGAACGACGTCCCCAGCCCGGCCACGGTCGTTTCGATCCCGGCTCGGAGGGACGCGGGAAACGGCTCCAGGCCGGCGATGATCTCCCGCAGCACCGCGCGCAGGCGAGTGTGTTCTTCGCCGTCCCGCAGCAGCACGCTGGGCGAGCCGCCGCCGGGATCCGACGTCAGCTCGGGTGACCGCAGGGCCCGCGCGCACGCGTCGCGGCCGGAGACCACCCCGATGCCGTGCCGTTCGAACTCGTCCATCGCTTCGACACCGTAGGGCAGGATGGGGCGGTGCCGCCCGCAGCCGTCCCGGATGACGTCCTGGCCACGCCGTTCACGGACTACCTGCTCCGCAACGCGGCCGCGGACCGCCCCGCGTTCACCTGCCGCACGTTCCCCGGACCGGCCGACCACACGCTGACCTGGCCGCAGGTGCTGGCCCGCGTCCGCGGGGTCGCCCGCGAGCTGCGGCGCGTCACCCGGCCGGGTGATCGGGTGGCGATCGTCGCCCGGCAGGACCTCGGCTACGTCACCGCCTTCCTCGGGACGCTCTACGCGGGGCGCGTCGCGGTGCCGCTGTCCGTCCCGACCGGCCGCACCGGCCGCGCCCGGATCGAGGCGGCCTTCGCGGACGCCACCCCGGCGGCCTGCCTGACCTCGAAGGACTTCCTGGACAAGGTCCCGCCGGGCACCGCGTTCGCCGTCGAGGACATCGAGGACGCCGGGCCCGGCGACGCCGAGCCGGCCGCCGCCGTGGCGATGACCGACCCGGCGTACCTGCAGTACACGTCCGGCTCGACGCGCCGCCCGGCCGGCGCGGTGATCTCGCACCGCGCGCTGGTGGCCGCCTGCTGGCAGACCACGCGGTGCTACGGCGCCGACGCGTCGACCCCGCTGGCCGGCTGGGTGCCGTTCTTCCACGACATGGGCCTGGTCCTGCTCATCGGCACGCCGGTCTTCCTCGGCTCGCGGTCGGTCTTCGGCACGCCGATGGAGTTCGTGCGCGACCCGCTGCGCTGGATCCGGCTGCTGGCCGAGCTGCCGGGAGTCGTCAGTGCCGCGCCCAACTTCGCCTTCGACCTGGCCGCGGAAGCGGCGGGGGACCTCGAAGCCGTCGACCTCTCGCGGGTGAACTCGGTGCTCAACGGCAGCGAGCCGGTCCGCGCGGCCACCGTCGAGGCCTTCGCGCGGGCCTTCGCCCCCTTCGGGCTGCCGCGGGCCGCGCACAAGCCGTGTTACGGGCTGGCCGAGGCGACGGTGTTCGTCACGAGCGCGGGCGCCGAAGGGCCCACCGTGCGGACGTTCGACGGCGAGCCGCGCGTGTCGGTCGGGCGGCCGTACGGCCAGCGGATCCGCATTGTCGACAAAGAGATCCAGGTGTCCGGGCCCAACGTCGCCGACGGCTACTGGGGGCGGGACGACGTCATCGCCCCCGGCGGCTGGCTGCGCACCGGCGACCTCGGCTTCGTCCACGACGGCGAGCTCTACGTCACCGGACGGCTCAAGGACCTGATCATCGTCGACGGCCGCAACCACCACCCGCAGGACATCGAAGCCACCGTCGAGGCCGCGCACCCCGGCATCCGGCGCGTCGCCGCGTTCGCCGTGCGGGACGGCCACGGCGAAGGCGTCGCGGTCGTGGCCGGGTGCACCGCGCCGGACGCCTCGGTCGAGACGGCCGTGCGGCGGGCCGTCTCGGCGGCCCACGACCTGCCGCTGCGCGCCCTGTGGCTGGTGCGGCCGGGCGAGGTGCCGCGGACCACCAGCGGCAAGGTGTCCCGCACCGCCGCCCGCGAGCGCTGGTGGGACGAGAATGAGCGGCATGGCTGACCCGGGCACCTACGTCGACGAGATCCGGCGGATCATCAGCTTCGCGCTGGAGATCCCGCCCGAGCGGCTCGCCGACACGACGCCGTTCGACGACCTCGGCATGACGTCCCGCCAGCGGATCCAGCTGCTGGCGCGGGTCGAGGTGAACTACGGCGTCTCGGTCGACCTCGACGAGCTCGACCGGCTGGTGGACATCCGCGGCGTCGCCGAGGTGATCTCCGAGGCGGTCGCGGCGCAGCGCGCCGGCGGGTAGGTCCCGGCCGGGTGCAGTTGGCGGAAGCCCAGGTCCGCCGCCCGGCCGACCGCTAGACTCTGTGTGCATCTGCGACGGCACCGAACGGTGTCCGGGCGCGTCACAGTCCCGGAACGTCAGTAGGGACCTGTGGGGATCGAAGGGGGCAGCGACCATGCCGAACGGGTATGAAGCGAGTTCGGAGGCGATGACGCGGGCGCAGATCCGCTTGGCGGACGTCGCCGACGACCCGGCGGCCGAGGCCAAGAAGGTCGCGCCGACGGAGATCGTCGCCGTGGACTTCGGCCGCGTGCACCAGGAGAGCTTCGGCAAGTACAAGGCCGGGATGGACGAGATCGGCGCGGGCCTGACGGGGTTGTCGAACGCCCTGATGAACCTCGGCGGCGGAATCGGGACCGCGGGCGGCAAGTACACCACGCAGGAAGCGAACGCCGGCGCGACGGCGAACCAGGCCGGGGGTAACCGCTGATGGCCGAATGGGCTGAGATCAAGAAGGTCCTCGACGACCCGAACGTCTCCATGGCCGCCAAGTCCAAGCTGATGGACGAATACGGCGAGGACACGTTCAACTTCAACGCGGAAGAAGAGGAATACGCGAAGAAGTACATCGAGGACTACTCCGGCTGGAACCCCACCAACGACTGGCTGCCGGGTTCGTCCTCCGACGTCGACGAAGCGCTGAAGGAAGCCCAGCAGGAATCCGCGGCCAAGAACCAGGAACACCAGCGGCAGACCGCCGAGCGTGACCAGGCGAAGAAGAACCTCGACGGAATCGCCACACCGACGCTGGGGGTCGGCGCGAAGAGTTCCGACGAACAGCTCGACCAGGGCAATGTCGCGGTCGACCTGCTGGCGAAGTGGACCGACGAGGTCTGGAACCAGATCAAGGGCGGCGAGAGCGAGAAGAAGAACTCCCAGACGGACCTCAAGGACAAGTTCCACGAGAACCGCGGGATCCAGTACCAGAAGTTCCTGAGCGACGCCGACGACCTCGGCAAGGCGCACAAGGTCGTCGAGGACACCCTCGGCAAGAGCGACACCGAGCTCCAGACCCTCTTCGGCGAGTGGAAGGGCAAGGGCGCCAACGCCGCGGAGATCAAGTACGACGAGACGATCAAGCCGCACGCCAAGGAGCTGTCGCAGCAGATCGACGGGGCGGCGAAGCTGATCCCGCAGACCGTGACGCAGGTCTTCACCGCGGTCAAGAAGAAGGTCGACGAGGTCCTGCAGCTGCACCGCCCGGTGATCGCCGAGGCGGACATCCCGATGGCCAAGGACGTCCTCAAGATCGCCAACGGCGACACCGGGGAATTCGACGACTTCATGAAGGTCGCCGGCTGGATCGACGCCGTCAACGCGAAGAACGGCAACCCGTCGAACCTCGCCGAGCGCCTGCAGAACGACGACTGCGGCTTCAACGACGAGAACAAGGAATACGGCCGCAACGTCTGCCGCTACTGGCGCGACGGCGCGTTTTCGACCGAGTACAAGAGCCTGATCACCGCGTTCGACGGTTCGTGCCGGGCGGCCAAGCAGACCATCGACCAGCAGTTCGGTGCGCTGGCACGGTACATGGACGGCTACCGCAACCAGCTGACCGAGGCCAAGAACGAAGGCGGCGGCGACAAGACGGGGAACACCGGCAACACGGGGAACACCGGCAACAGCGGCAACAGCGGGAACACGGGGAGCACCGGCACCGGCAGCACGGGCAGCACCGGATCCGGGAGCACGGGCAGCACCGGGAGCGGCGCCACGACGCCGTCGGCGGCCGAGCCCCCGAAGGCCGAGGAGCCCGCGAAGCCCGAAGAGGGCAAGAACCCGATCACCGGGAAGCCCCTCGAAGTCGACCCGTCGACCGGTGAGCCGTACCCGATCGACCCGAAGACCGGCGAAGCCATCAAGGACACCGACGACACGGACACGGTGTCGGTCAAGAAGGGCGACAACACGATCGCGATGTCCGAGCCCGACAAGGAGGGCAAGCAGGACATCTCCGTGGACGACGGCCACGGCAACAAGAAGGACTACCACCTCGACTGGGGTGACGACGACAAGGCCGAGGCCGGCAAGGACGGCGCGGGCAAGGATGGTGCCGGCAAGGACGGCGCCGCCACCGGGGACAAGGCCGCCTTCGGGCCGCAGGGGGTCAAGGAGGGCCAGCCCTCGGCCGACGGCTCCTACAAGCCAGGCCCGGACGGCAAGATCCACATCCAGGACGGCAACCTCAAGATCACCGCGGAGCGGCCGGAGGGCCCGGACGGCCCGACGATCGTGACGGTCGACGACGGCAAGGGCGAGCCCACCACCTACACCCTGGACGAGAAGGACGACCCCAAGGCCGCGGACCTCAAGGGGGACGCCCTCAAGGCGGACGTCAAGCCGGTGACCGACGGCGCGGGCGCGGAGATCCGGCACGACGCGAACGCCGAGCTCCCGTCGGCCAAGGACCCCGCACCGGTCAACCCCGACCCGGGCTTCACGCGCAGCGAAGCGGCCTCTGGGGGCGGCGGGTTCAGCGCGCCCGGCGGCTTCGAGGGTGACCTCGGCGGAGGCGGCAGCGGTGTCGGCGTCGGGGCCGAGCCGGCGGTGGCGACGGCCGACGCGGGCGTCGGGGCGGGTGCCGGCTCCGCGGACTCGACCACGACGGCCGGCGCGAGCGACTTCGGCTCGGCCGTCACCGGCGGCGGGTCGCCGGACTTCGCCGGCGCCGTCGCGCTCGACCCGCGTGCCCAGACGGGCAGCGACGCTTCGCTGCCGATGTCCGACGGCGGCGGGCTCGGGGCGACTCCGGTCGACCCCGGCATGCACCAGGCGGCCGCGAATTCGTCGAGCTCGAGCGCGATGTCGGGCATGGGCGGCATGGGCATGATGGGCGGCATGGGCGGCGCGCCCGGTGGCGGCGGCGGCGGCGACCAGCAGCGCGGGCCCAGCCAGTACCGCATCGAGGGCGGCGTGTTCGAGACGAGTGGCGCGAAGGGCCGCATCAGCGGCTCGCTCGACGACGAGGGTGACCGTTCGATCCGGTACGACCGGTGACGAGGGCCGAGGAGGGCCGATGAGTGAGCTTGCGAACGAATCATTCAACACAGCGCTCGCCGCTCAGGCCGAGCTGAGCGTCAGCGAGGCCGGCGCATGAGCAGCGCCGAAGACCGGTATCGCGCGGCGATTTCGACGATGGAAGCGGCGGCACGCGAGCAGGACGAGCAGCGGGGGCTGCGCGAACGCCGGCTCGCGGAGGCCCAGCAGCAGGCCCGCGAAGGCATGCAGAAGGAGCTGGCCGCCGCGCAGAAGTACGCCGAGCACATGGACGAGCTCAACAAGCGCAAGCAGAGCGCGGGCGGCTGGGCGACTGAGAAGACGCTGGCCGACAAGTCCCGCGAGTCGCTGATGGAGTTCGGCGTCCACGAGGAAGAGGCGGACACCGGCTACACGAACTACCCGACCCCGAGCTACGGAACCCCGGCGGCGGCGGTGGTCCCGCCCCGGCCGGAACCGGCACCGGAACCCCCACCGGCGGCGCCCGAGCCGCCGAAGCGGGGGCGGCACGCGCGTCAGCCCGACGACGAGGACGACTTCTCCAGCACCAGCTGGCTGGTCTGAGCAGAGGAACCCGTCCGGGTCAGTGGGCGGGCTCCTCTTCGCGCTCGATGGGGGCGCGCTTGACGTCCGCCTCGAGCAGGGGCCGGTACTTGTCGGTGCCGGTCAGGTGGGTCAGGAAGAAGGCCGTGAACAGCGCGCGCGTGAGCTGCTGCGTCTTGCGGTGCGGCTTGCCGTGCATGAACAGCTGCGACCAGTGCCTGCCCTCGGTGACGCCCAGGTGGGACGCCTTGCCGAGGAACCGCAGCTGGACGTCGTCACCGCCCCAGGCGCCCGCGATGGCCTCGGCGTGCGCGGAGGCGGGGGCGACCAGATCGGCCTCGGCGGCGAGGTGCAGCCCGGGGACGGTGATCGCCTTCGCCGACTCGCTGGCCGGCGGCAGCGTCTGAGCCGCGGTGATGGTGGCGACGGCCTTGATCCGCGGGTGCTCGCTCAGCGCGTCCTGCGCCGCGGCGAGGACAGCGGAGCCGCCGCCGGTGGAGTGGCCGGCGAGGCCGAGCTTGCCGGGGTCGACGCTGATGCCGTCCGGGCCGAGCCGGACGGTCGTGACGACGTCGAGGGTGGTCAAGAGGTCGGCGGCGAGCAGCCGGTGCGAGGGCAGCGGCCCCCGCTGGGTGGCCGGCGCGGCGGCGACGATGCCCCAGCTGGCGAGGTGCCGCAGCAGCTCCCGGTACCGATCGGGCGGCTGCAGCCACCCGTGCCCGAAGGCCACGGCCGGCAACCCGAGCCCGGCGCGCGGCGTGAAGACCACGCCGGGCAGCCCGACCAGGGCGAGGTTGCCCCGCAGGACCTCGTGCGGACCCGGGTGCGTCAACTCCGCGAGCAGCTGCTTGGGCTTGCTGGCCATGTCCGGAACCCTACTGTGCGAGCCCTCCCGCGGCTCGCCCGCCGCCCCGGCGCGCCGCCCAAACGGTCGGCCGGCGTACCCACACGGTCGGCCCGCGTACCCACACGGTCGGCCCGCGTACCCACACGGTCGGCCCGCGTACCCACACGGTCGGTTCACCGGCCGACCCTCCAGATACGCGGGCCGACTCTCCGGGTACGCGAACCGACCCTCCGGATACGCGGGCCGACTCTCCGGGTACGTATTATTGGTTCGAACCACGTATTGCGTTTTTCCGCAGGTCGGGGGTGGTTTGCGGACCCGGTCGGCCCGCTGAATATCCCTCGTTAGGCTGGTGAGCGTGTGTGGAATCGTGGGATATGTCGGGCACCGCCCGGCTCTGGACGTCGTCCTCGGCGGGCTCCGGCGCATGGAGTACCGCGGCTACGACTCCGCCGGTGTCGCGGTCCTCGACGGCGCCGGTGCGCTGACCGTCGAGCGCAAGGCGGGCCGGCTGGCCAACCTGGAAGGCCGGCTCGACGAGGTCGGCCGCGAGCACTTCGGCGGCACCGCCGGCATGGGGCACACCCGCTGGGCCACCCACGGTGCGCCGATCGACCGCAACTCGCACCCGCACCGGGACGCCTCGGAGCGCGTCGCCGTCGTGCACAACGGCATCATCGAAAACTTCGCCGCCCTCCGCGCCGAGCTCGAAGCCGACGGTGTCGAGATGGCCAGCGACACCGACACCGAGACCGCCGCCCACCTGGTGGCCCGCGCGTACACCGAAGGCGACACCAAGGGCGACTTCACCGCCAGCGTCGCCGCCGTCTGCCGCCGCCTCGAAGGGGCGTTCACCCTGGTCGTGACGCACGCCGACCACCCGGACACGATCGTGGCCGCGCGCCGGTCGTCGCCGCTGGTCGTCGGGGTCGGCGAGGGGGAGCACTTCGTCGCCTCCGACGTCGCCGCCTTCATCGAGCACACCCGCGAGGCCGTCGAGCTGGGCCAGGACCAGCTCGTCGTCATCACGCGCGAGGGCTACGACGTCCTGGACTTCCACGGCGACGCCGCCCAGGCCAAGCCGTTCACCGTCGACTGGGACCTCAGTGCCGCCGAGAAGGGCGGCCACGAGTACTTCATGCTCAAGGAGATCGAGGAGCAGCCCGAAGCGCTGGCCAACACGCTGCGCGGGCACTTCGAGTCCGGCCGGATCATCCTCGACGAGCAGCGCATCTCCGACCAGGACCTCCGGGACGTCGACAAGGTCTTCGTCGTCGCCTGCGGGTCGGCCTACCACTCCGGCCTGGTCGCCAAGTACGCCATCGAGCACTGGACGCGGCTGCCGGTCGAGGTCGAGCTGGCCTCGGAATTCCGCTACCGCGACCCGGTCCTCGACCGCGACACGCTGGTCGTCGCCGTCTCCCAGTCCGGCGAGACGGCGGACACGCTCGAAGCGGTCCGGCACGCGCGTGAGCAGAAGGCGCGCGTCCTCGCCGTCTGCAACACCAACGGCGCGCAGATCCCGCGCGAGTCCGACGCCGTCCTCTACACCCACGCCGGGCCCGAGATCGGCGTCGCCTCGACGAAGGCGTTCCTCGCCCAGATCGCGGCCAACTACCTGGTCGGCCTGGCGCTGGCGCAGGCCCGCGGCACGAAGTACCCGGACGAGGTCGCGCGCGAGTACGCCGAGCTGGAGGCCATGCCCGCGGCCGTCCAAAAGGTACTGTCCACTGTGGAGCAGGTGCGGGATCTCGGCCGCCGGATCGCCGACTCGAAGGCGATCCTGTTCCTCGGCCGGCACGTCGGCTTCCCGGTGGCGCTCGAAGGCGCGCTGAAGCTCAAGGAACTCGCGTACATGCACGCCGAGGGCTTCGCCGCCGGCGAGCTCAAGCACGGCCCGATCGCGCTGATCGAAGACGGCCTGCCGGTCGTCGTCGTGATGCCCTCGCCCAAGGGCCGCGCGGTGCTGCACTCGAAGCTCGTGTCGAACATCAGCGAGATCCAGGCGCGCGGCGCCCGCACGATCGTGATCGCCGAAGAGGGCGACGAGACGGTCCGGCCGTTCGCCGACGAGCTCATCGAGGTCCCGGCGGTGCCGACGCTGCTGCAGCCGCTGGTGTCCACCGTGCCGCTGCAGGTGCTGGCCGCGGAGATCGCCCGCGCCCGCGGGTACGACGTCGACAAGCCGCGTAACCTGGCGAAGTCCGTCACCGTCGAGTAAAGCGGGGTTGCCGCCGTGCAGGGAATCTGGACCACGGAACGGATTCGCGAGGCGGAGGGGCGGGCGTTCGCCGTCACGCCCGAGGGCGAGCTGATGCGGCGAGCGTCGTTCGGCTTGTCGGTGCAGCTCGCGGACTTCCTCGAAGACCACACCGGCGGGATTTCCGGCCGCCGGGTGGTCCTGCTGGTCGGCTCGGGCGACAACGGCGGCGACGCGCTGTGGGCGGGGGCGTTCCTGCGCCGCCGCGGGGTCGCGGTGACGGCGATCCTGCTCAAGCCCGAGAAGGCGCACGCGAAGGGGCTCGCGGCGCTGAAGCGAGCCGGGGGCCGCGTGGTGTCCGCCGAGGACGGTCCACAGTGGATCGCCCAGGCGGACGTCGTGGTCGACGGGATCGTCGGCATCTCCGGCCGCGGTGCGCTGCGGCCGGACGCGGCCCGGCTGGTCGAGCTGGCCGAGGCCCCGATCGTGGCGGTCGACCTGCCCAGCGGCGTCGACCCGGACACCGGCGCGGTCGACGGGCCCGCGGTCAAAGCCACCCGCACCGTCACGTTCGGCGCGCTCAAGCCGGTGCACGTGCTGGCGCCGTCGTGGTGCGGCGAGGTCGTGCTGGTCGACATCGGCCTCGACCTGACGGACCCCGATCTCCGGCGGCTCGACATCGTGGACGTCGCCGCGGCCTGGCCGGTGCCCGGCCCGGAGGACGACAAGTACAGCCAGGGCGTGGTGGGCGTCGCGGCGGGTTCGGCGACGTATCCGGGCGCGGCGGTGCTGGCCGCGGGCTCGGCGGTCCGCGCGACCTCGGGTCTCGTGCGGTACGCCGGCCACGCGGCGGACGTCGTCCGCGCGCAGTGGCCGGAGGTCATCGCGACCGGCACGGTGGCCGACGCGGGCCGGGTCCAGGCGTGGGTGGTCGGGCCGGGCATCGGCACCGGCTCCGACGGGCGCGATGTGCTGCGGTACGTCCTCGGCCAGGGCGTCCCGGTCTGCGCGGACGCCGACGCGACGACGATCATCGCGAAGTCCCCGGACGTCCTCGACGCCCGCGACCCGGACACGCCGCTGGTCCTGACCCCGCACGCGGGCGAGTACGAGCGGCTGATGGGCCGCAAGCCGGGCCCGGACCGGGTGACGGCGGCGCGCGAAGCGGCGAAGAAGTACCACGCGGTGGTGCTGCTGAAGGGGCACTGCACGGTGATCGCCGCCCCGGACGGCCGGGTCGCGGTGAACCGCCCCCGAGGAGCCTGGCTGGCCACGGCCGGTTCCGGCGACGTGCTGTCGGGCCTGGTGGGCGCCCTCCTGGCCGCCGGGTTGGACCCCTGGCTGGCGGCCGCCGCCGCGGCCGACGTGCACTCGCTGGCCGGGGCGATCGCGGCGCAAAACGCGCCGACCTCGGCGTCCGGCCTGGTCCACGCGATCCCGGAGGCCATCCGGTCGATCCGCTCGCTAACGTCCTGAGAAGACTTATCGAGTTCTCTGTTAACTTCGCGCGATAAATCTGGTAAGAAGTCCGTGTGAGCGGCGGCACAGCATCTGCATCATCATCGGGGGACCGGAAGACCCGGCCGTCCGATGCTGTCGTCGAGCAGCGGCGGCAGGACATCCTCGATCACGTCATCGAGGAGGGCGAGGCCCGGATCGACGATCTGACGTCGAAGTTCAAGGTCAGCCTGATGACCATGCACCGCGACCTCGACGACCTGGCCGAACGCCGGCTCCTGCGCAAGCTGCGCGGCAGGGTCGAGGCCTACCCGGCGCTCACCATCGAGAGCGCCGCCCGCTTCCGCGACACGCTCCACCACGGCGAAAAAGAAGCCCTCGGCCAGGCCGCCGCGAACCACGTGCTGCCCGGCCAGACCGTCTTCGTCGACGACTCCACCACCCTCCTCCCGCTGGTCAAGCGGCTCGCCGAGATCGACGCGCTGACCGTCGTCACCAACTCGCTGCACGCCGCCCGGCTGCTCGGGCCCCGGGTCGAGGTCGTCCTCGCCGGCGGCCGCTACAGCCACGAGTACGACTCCTGCGCCGGGCCCGAGGTCCTCAACCTGCTCGACAGCATCCGCGCCGACGTCTCGTTCGTGTCGGTCACCGCCGTCGCCGTCGGGCGGCTGTTCCACCCCGATCGCGACTACGCCGAGCTCAAAAAGGCCGCCCTGCGGGTCGCGAACCAGACGGTCCTCGTCGTCGACCACTCGAAGTTCGGCCGCACCGCCACCTACGCGCACGGTGACGTCGGGGACTACGACCTGCTGATCACGGGCCAGGCCACGCCCACCGAGGAGATCGAGGCCGCGTTGAACGCGGGCACCGCGATCGAGATCGTCGAACACGTCGCAGAGGGGCAGCCCTATGACAGCTGAACTGGTCGCCGGCATCGACTCGTCCACCCAGTCGACCAAGGTCGTCGTGTGTGACGCCGTCACCGGCGAAATCGTCCGCACCGGTCGCGCGCCGCACCCCGACGGCACCGAGGTCGCCCCCGCCGCCTGGTGGGACGCCTTCAAGGAAGCCACGAACGGCCTGCTCGACGGCGTCACGGCCATCGGCGTCGGCGGCCAGCAGCACGGCATGGTCACGCTGGACGAAGACAACGACGTGGTCCGGCCGGCGCTGCTCTGGAACGACACCCGCTCCGCGCAGGCCGCCCTCGACCTGATCGAGGAGCTCGGCGGGCCGTCGGCCTGGGCGAAGTCCGTCGGCTCGGTGCCGGTCGCCAGCTTCACCGTCACGAAGCTGCGCTGGCTGGCCGAGAACGAGCCGAAGCTCGCCGACCGCGTCGCGCGCGTGCTGCTCCCGCACGACTGGCTGACCTGGAAGCTCACCGGCGGCGACCCGGTCACCGACCGCGGTGACGCGTCCGGCACCGGCTACTTCTCGCCGTCCGACAACGCCTACCGCCTCGACATCCTGAGCCACGCCTTCGGCGGCCGGACGCCGGAGCTGCCGGCCGTGCTCGGCCCGGCCGACGCCGCCGGCCACACCCCGGACGGCGTGCTCGTCTCCGCCGGCACCGGCGACAACATGGCCGCCGCGCTCGGGCTGGAACTCCAGCCCGGCGACGCCGTCGTCTCGCTCGGCACCAGCGGCACCGTGTTCGGCGTCGCCGAGACCGGCGCGGCCGACGTCAGTGGCGAAGTCGCCGGGTTCGCCGACGCCACCGGCCGCTTCCTCCCGCTCGCCTGCACTCTTAACGCCGCCCGCGTCCTCACCGCGACGGCCGCGATGCTCGGCGCGACGCTGAGCGAGTTCGACCGCCTCGCCCTGACCGCCGAGCCGGGGGCCGGCGGGCTGACGTTCCTGCCGTACCTGGACGGCGAGCGCACCCCGAACCTGCCCGGCGCCACCGGCTCGCTGACCGGGCTGACCAGGGACAACATGACCCCGGCGAACCTCGCGCGCAGCGCCGTCGAAGGCATGCTCTGCGGCCTGGCCGCCGGTCTCGACGCGGTCCGCGCGCACGGCCTCGACGTCCAGCGGGTGCTGCTGATCGGCGGGGGCGCGCAGTCGCGGGCCGTCCGCGCGGTCGCGCCGCTGGTGTTCGGCGTGCCCGTGCAGCTGCCCGAAGTCGCCGAGTACGTCGCGCTCGGCGCGGCCCGGCAAGCGGCCTGGGCGGCGGCCTCCGGTGCGGAACCGCCGTCCTGGCAGGAAAACCACAAGCTCCGGCTCGAGCTGGACGAGCCGACCGAGGCGCAGCGCGCCGAGGGCCACCGGATCCAGCAGCGCCACCTCGAAGCCCGCGAAGCGGCTTACGGGGTCCGGCGGAATCTCGGAGAGGACTGACCGATGGCTTCCATCACCTACGACAAGGCGACCCGGCGCTACGCCGGCTCGGAGCGCCCCGCGGTCGACGCGCTGGACCTGGAGATCGCCGACGGCGAGTTCCTCGTGCTGGTCGGCCCGTCCGGCTGCGGCAAGTCGACCAGCCTGCGCATGCTGGCCGGCCTCGAGGACATCGACGACGGCGCGGTCTGGATCGGCGACCGCGACGTCACCCAGCTGCCGCCGCGCTCGCGTGACATCGCGATGGTGTTCCAGAACTACGCGCTGTACCCGCACATGACGGTCGCGCAGAACATGGGCTTCGCGCTGAAGATCGCCGGGCGGCCCGCGTCCGAGATCAAGCAGAAGGTCCTCGAGGCGGCGAAGCTGCTGGACATCGTGGACTACCTCGACCGCAAGCCGAAGGCGCTCTCCGGCGGTCAGCGCCAGCGCGTCGCGATGGGCCGCGCGATCGTCCGCGAGCCGCAGGTCTTCCTGATGGACGAGCCGCTGTCGAACCTCGACGCCAAGCTGCGGGTGTCGACGCGTACGCAGATCGCCGCGCTCCAGCGCCGCCTTGGCGTCACGACGGTGTACGTCACGCACGACCAGGTCGAGGCCATGACGATGGGTGACCGCGTCGCGGTGCTCTCGGACGGCCTGCTCATGCAGTGCGACACCCCGCGCGCGCTGTACGACCGGCCCGCAAACGCTTTCGTCGCCGGGTTCATCGGCTCGCCGGCGATGAACCTCGTCACCGCGAAGCTGACGGCGGACGGCGCCGAGGTCGGTGGGGCGCGCGTGCCGCTGACCCGCGAGACCATCGCGGCGGCCGACGGCGACACCGTGACCCTCGGCTTCCGGCCGGAGGCCCTCGAGGTCGCCACCGGTGACGGCACCCTGCCGATCAAGGTGGAGCTGGTCGAGGAGCTCGGCTCGGACGCCTACGTCTACGGCAAGCTCGCCGAGACCGACGCGGCCGACAACAAGTCCAACGTCGTCGCCCGGGTCGACCCGCGCACGCCGCCGGCCATGGGCGACACCCTGCACCTGCGGATCCGCCCCGACGAGCTGCACGTGTTCTCGGCCACGTCCGGGCTGCGCCTGCCCTGACCTCGGGTCATGGGAAACTGGGAGGCGCTATGACTCCCAGTTTTTCCCATGACTGCAGCCCGCGCGCGCAGGTCGACATCGACCTCGACGCGATCCGCCACAACCTCACCCTGCTGGGCGCCCGCGCGCCCGGCGCCGAGGTGATGGCCGTGGTCAAAGCCGACGCCTACGGCCACGGCGCGCTGCCGGTGGCGCGCGCCGCGGTCGAGGCCGGGGCCACCTGGCTGGGCACCTGCTCGCTCGGCGAGGCTCTCGCCCTGCGCGAAGCCGGCCTCAAGACCCGGCTGTTCAGCTGGCTGGACACCCCCGACGTCGACTTCGCGCCGGGCGTCGAAAACGACATCGACCTCGCCGCCAGCTCGCTGGGTGAGCTTCGCCGCATCGCGGCCGCGGCGAAACCGGGTATCCCGGCGCGTGTGCACCTCAAAATCGACACCGGGCTCTCGCGCAACGGCTGCCCGCCCGCCGCGTGGGCCGAACTGGTCGAAGCGGCGGCCGCCGAACCGCGGGTCGAGGTCGTCGCGATCTGGTCCCACCTCGCGTGTGCCGACGAGCCGGACCACCCGGCGACCGACCTGCAGGCCAAGCGCTTCGCCGACGCCTACGACACCGCCCGCGCCGCCGGGCTCGACCCCATGCGGCACCTGGCGAACTCCGCGGCCCTGCTCACCCGGCCCGACCTGCACTTCGACATCGTCCGGCCCGGCATCGCGATGTACGGGCTGAACCCGGTGCCGCAGCCGGAAGACCTGCGCCCGGCCATGACGTTCCGGTCGGCCGTCGCGCTGGTCAAGCGGATCGAGGCCGGGGAATCGGTGTCCTACGGGCACACCTGGACCGCTTCGCGGGACACGAACCTGGCGCTCGTCCCGGCCGGGTACGCCGACGGCGTCCCGCGGTCGCTGTCCGGGCGCATGGACGTACTCCTCGGCGGGCAGCGGCGGCCGGTCGCCGGGCGCGTCTGCATGGACCAGCTGGTGGTCGACTGCGGTGACTACGAGCCGTCCGTCGGCGACGAGGTCGTCCTCTTCGGCGCCGGCGCGCACGGCGAGCCGACCGCCCGGGAATGGGCCGACAAGCTGGGCACCATCGACTACGAGATCGTGACCTCGATGTACCGGCCGCGGGTGCGGCGCCGGTATCTGGGGGAAAGCTCGTGACTCCTTCACGACGATTGCTGGCCATCGCCGGCGGGGTCGGGGCCCTGGCCACCGGGACCGCCGCCGCCATCGCGGTCGCCGCCCAGCAGCGGCGGTACAGTGAGGATCCGTACGTGGACGAGCCGTTGGGGGAGCTGAAGCCGGACCGCACTTCCACGGTCGCGGCCGAGGACGGCACGCCGCTTTCGGTCGAGGAGATCGACCCGGAGGACGGCGGCGAACCGGAACTGACCGTCGTGGGGGTCCACGGCTTCGCGCTTTCGCGGCGCTGCTGGCACTTCCAGCGTCGTGACCTCGCGTCGCTCCGGCTGCCTCGCGTGCGTCAGGTGTACTACGACCACCGCAGCCACGGGCTGTCCGGCGCGGCTTCGACCGAGACGTCGACCATCGAACAGCTGGCCCGGGACCTGGACTGCGTGCTGCGGTCCGTGGTGCCGGAGGGGCCCATCGTGCTGATGGGGCACTCGATGGGCGGCATGGTGATCATGGAGCTGGCCGCCGAGTTCCCTTCGCTGTTCGAAGAGCGGGTGGAAGGGGTCGCCTTCATCGCGACGGCGGCGGGCGAAGTCGGCGCACGCGGGTTGCCGCGTTCACTGCTCTCGAAGTACAACCCGCTGACGCGGGCCGCCGGTGGGCTCGCCGGGTGGCAGCCGGGGCTGGTGGAGTTCGTCCGCGCGGCGGGCGGCCAGCTGACGCGCCAAGCCGTGCGCCGGCTGGCGTTCGGCAGCCGCGACGTCGCGCCGCGGCTCGTCGACTTCATGCTCGAGATGCTGGAAGTGACGCCGGTGCGCGGGCTCGTCAACTTCATTGACACCCTCGGCAGCCACAACCGCTACGCCGCGCTGGCCGGCCTGAAGCACGCGCAAGTGCTGGTCATCGGCGGCGATTCGGACCGGTTCACGCCGTTCTCGCACGCCGAGCGGATCGCCTCCGAGCTGCCCGACGCCGAGCTGGTGCGCGTCCGCGGCGCCGGGCACATGGTGCTGCTCGAACAGCCCGAGCTGGTGAACAGCCATCTGATCGATCTCCTGCAACGCTGTTCCGGTGTGGACGGCGAATCCTCGTCCCGGCGAACCTGGTGGTGGCAGCGTTGAGTTTCGTGTTCCCGACCCCCGAAGACACGATGGAGTTCGGGCGGTCCCTCGGCCGATCCCTGCGCGCGGGTGACCTCGTGCTGCTGGCGGGTCCCCTCGGCGCGGGCAAGACGACGCTGACCCGCGGCATCGCGGACGGCCTGGGCGTCGGCGGCCGGGTGAGCTCCCCGACGTTCGTGCTGGCCCGCGTCCACCCGGCGGGCGCTCTTGGCGTGCCCTTGGTGCACGTGGACGCGTACCGCCTGGGCGGCGACCTTTCGCAGCTGGACGACCTGGACCTGGACACGGACCTCGAGCGCTCGGCCATCGTGGTCGAGTGGGGCGAAGGCTCGGCCGAGCGCCTGTCTTCGGATTACCTGGTGGTCCGGCTGGACCGCCGCGAGGACGACGTCCGCGAGATCACCCTCGAACCGCACGGCACCTGGACCGACCGCACTCCGGAGCTCGCCGAGATGTCGTGAGTGGTAAGGAGGGTTCTAACCCTCCTTACCACTCACGACCTCGGTGGCTGCGCTCAGCCGCCGTTGTACTGCTGGTAGGCCGGTGCCCGGAAGGTCCGGGCGCCGGCGCCCGCGATCTTGTCGACCGCGCGCAGGAACTTCGGCCCCATCTTCGCGCTGGCCTGCCGGACCGGGTGCGTGGCCCCGAAGTCCTCCGGGTTCGCCTGGCCGTGCGCGAACATCGAGTAGATCAACACCGGCTTGCCCGCGGCGTCGAACATGATCCCGGCCTCGTTGCGGCCGTCGTTCAGCCAGCCCGCCTTCGTGGCGATCCTCGCCCGATCGGCGGACGACATCTCACGGCGGACACCGTCGGTGAACGCCACCTGCGACCGCAGGAGGGACAGCAGGTAATCCGTCGACGCCGGGCTCAGCAAGGTGCCCGCGACCAGCGCCTTCAGCAGGTCGTGGGTCTCGCGCGGAGTGGTCTGGCCGAGGAAGTAGCGGTTCGGGTTGGCCACCGGCGTCACCTGGGTCTTGGGGAAGCCCTTGGCCACCAGGATCTGGTTGATCTCGGCCGCCGGAACCACGAGCCCCACCAGCCGGACGCACGTGTCGTCCGAAACCGTGAGGAACAGCGACAGGACGTGGCCCAGCGTGAACGCGCTCGGGTACGCCTTGTCCAGGATGATGATGCCGTCACCACCCGGCACGACGATGCTCGCCGGCACCTGGACCTGCTGGTCCAGGGTGAGCAGGCCACGGTCGATCTTGTCCATCAAGGTGACCGCGACGGCCACCTTGTTCACGCTGTACGCCTCGACGACCTCGTCGGACGCCACGTCGACGGCCACCTGGTCGGCCACGCTGATGTAGGAGTTCCAGACGCCGCCAGCCTCAGCGGCCGCGTCGTCGTAGACGCGCTTCACCTTCTGCCTGGCCCGGTCCGGTGTGGCCGGGCTGGCCTCGATGTCTGCTTCCTGCGCGAACGCGGGAGAGCCGGTCAGAACGCTTCCGGCGACGACAGCGGTCCCCAAGCCGAACGCCGCTCGCCTGTTGAGTCGATACCCCATCGCAAGATCCAACCACGAATGGACGAACCTCGTGAGTGGTAACGCGGGTTCTAATCCGCTTTACCACTCACGACCGCGCGCGCGACGCCCAGGTCCACGAGGTCCTGCGGCCGCAGGTGCAGCTGGTTGGCGATGTCCGGTACCTCCGAAGCCGGCCGCTTGAGGATCGCCGCCGCCGCTTCCGGTGAGGTCACCGAGAAGTACGCGTCCGGGGCCACCCACGTCGAACCCGCCGCGGCGAACGCCAGTGCGCCGCCCGAGCCGCCTTCGCCGATCACCAGCGTCGTCACCGGGACCGAAGCCGTCGCCACCGCCTCGAACATCTCCGCGATCGCGCCGCCCGCGCCCGCCTGCTCCGCCGCCGCGTCGTTCGCCGCGCCCGGGGTGTCGACCAGCGTCAGCACCGGGATGCCCAGGCGCGACGCCAGCCGCACCAGCCGGGCCGCCGTCCGGAAGCCCGAGGGCAACGTCGGCGTGCCGCACTGGGCCGCGTACGCGACCGTCCGCCCGTCGCGCCGGCCGAAGCCGCACGCGACACCGGGATCCGCGCCGCCGACGCGGTCGCCGCTGATGTCCTGCCGCCAGTCGAAGTACGCGTCGAGGTACTCCGCCGCCCGGGCCCGCGATGGTGACCGCGCCGCCTGAACCGCTTCCCAGCCGGTCGCAGGCACCGAAACGGCCCGCAGCGCGGAGGGCGGTGGAGCCGCGGCCGACGAATGCGCGGTCAGCAGCCGCAGCCACCGTTCCAGCGTCGCGCCGAGCTCCTCCGGTGCCACGACGGCGTCGACCTGACCCCAGCCGAAGTGCGCCTCCGCGGTGTACGCCTCCGGCGAGCCGGCCGGGCGCACCCGCGAGCCCGCGAAGCCGACCTGCGCTTCCGGCAGCGCGAGGATGACGTCGGCACCCGCGCCGAGCGTCGCCCAGCCGCCGCCGGTCGTGGGGTCGCGCAGCACCGAGATCTGGGGGATGCCCACGGACCGCGTCAACGCCGACGCCCGCGCCACCCGCTGCAGCTGCATCAACGCGCGCATGCCCTGCTGCATGCGGCTGCCGCCGGTCGCGATCAGCGACACCACCGGCAGCCGCACGTCGCGGGCGTGCGCGAACGCCGCTTCGATCCGGTCGCCGGTGCGCTGCCCGAGCGACCCGCCGAGGAACCCGAACTCGAAGGCGATCAGCACGGCTTCGACGTCGCCGATCTTCGCCGTCCCGCAGAGGACCGATTCCTTCTCACCCGTGCGCTCTTCCGCGGCGGAACGCGCTTCCCGGTAACCCGGCCAGCCGATCGGGCCGTCGGCGGGCTCCTCGCGCAGCGGGGTCGGGAACTCCGTGAAACCGCTTCCGATGGCGCCGAGGATCTCGCGCGCCGGCAGCCTAGGCACCGAGCGCCCGCTTCAGGACCTTGCCCATGTCGTTGCGGGGCAACGCGTCCAGGTACCGGACGACCCGCGGGCGCTTGTGCGGCGCGAGCAGTTTCGCGACGTGGTCGGCGAGCTCGTCGGCGGCCGGTGGCTCGCCGGCGGGCACGATCCAGGCGACTATCCGCTCGCCGAGGTCGTCGTCCGGTTCGCCGGTGACGGCCGCCTCGGCGACGCCGGGGTGTTCGAGCAGCGCGTTCTCGATCTCGCCCGCGCCGATCTTGTAGCCGCCGCTCTTGATCAGGTCGGTCGCCTTGCGCCCGACGATCTTGACGTACCCGTCGGTGTCACGCGTCGCCATGTCGCCGGTGCGGAACCAGCCGCCGTCGAACGCGGCCGCGGTCGCGTCCGGGCGGTTGAGGTACTCGGTGAACAGGTTCGGCCCGCGGACCTGTATTTCGCCGACGGTTTCGACGTCTTCGATCACTTCGCCGGCGTCGCCGACCAGCCGCAGTTCGACGCCCCGCAGCGGGACGCCGACCGTGCCGGGCTTGCGCTCGCCGTCCGCGCGGACGCTCGTGTTCATCAGCGTCTCGGTCATGCCGTAGCGCTCGACGACCTGCTGGCCGGTCGCCGCGGTGATCCGCTGGTGGTCGTGCACCGGCAGCGCCGCGGACCCGGAGACGAGCAGCCGGGCCCGCTTGAGCGCGTCGGCGAGCGTGGCGTCGGAGCCGACCTCGCCGGCGATCCGGTGGTACATCGTCGGCACGCCGAACAGCATCGTCGCGCCGGCCGCCAGCTCCCGCGCGACGCCCTCGGTCGAGAACCGGCCGAGGTGGCGCACCGAACCGCCGCGGCGCAGCGGGCCGAGGATGCCGAGGATCAGGCCGTGCACGTGGAACAGGGGGAGCGCGTGCACCAGCGTGTCCGCATCGGTCCAGCCCCAGGCGTCCTCCAGGGCGTCCAACGTGGTCGCGAGCGCGCGGCGGGGGAGCACGACACCCTTCGGCGGCCCGGTGGTGCCCGAGGTGTAGACGATCAGCGCCGGGCTTTCCGGGTCGGGCTCGTCCGTGAGCAGCGCTTTCCCGCCGGTCAGGGGGATGTCCCGGCGCGGCAGGGCGGCGAGCCCGGCGGGCAGCTCGGCGCCCGGCTCGGCCAGGACGAGGGCGGGTTCGCTGTCGGCGAGGATGTGGGCGAGCTCGCGCTCGCCGATCTTCGGATTGAGCGGCACCGCCGGCACCCCGGCGAGCAGCGCGGCGACGACCGCGACACTCGTGTGCACGGTCGGCGTCGCCCACACCGCCACCCGGCCGGGTGGCAGCTCGCGGGCGAGACCACCGGCGACGGCGGCGAGGTCGTCGTAGGTCAAGACGTGGTCGCCGAAGCTCAGAGCTTCCTTCGCGGCACCGGCGACGAGCGAGGGGAACAAGGGGTCGGGCACCGCGGGGACCTCCCAGTGTCGGACTCGATCCGCACGTTACCGCGCGGATCGATCCCCTGCAGCAAGCGGCCGTAGGTGCTGGTCGTAGGCTGGGACACCGTGTTGGTACTGGCGATCGATACCTCGACCCCGGCGGTGACCGCGGGCGTCGTCGCGCTGGACGGCGGCTTGGTCGAGACGCGCGGTGACCGCGTCACGGTCGACCCCCGCGCCCACGGAGAGCTGATCACGCCGCACGCGCTGGCCGCCGCCGAGGCCGCCGGGGTGACCCTCAAGGACCTCGACGCGATCGTCGCCGGCGTCGGCCCCGGGCCGTTCACCGGCCTGCGCGCCGGCCTGGCCACCGCCGCCGCGCTCGGCCACGCCCTCGGCATCCCGGTGTACCCGGTCTGCAGCCTCGACGCGCTGGCCGCCGACGTCGCCCCGGGGGACAACGCTTTCCTCGTGCTCACCGACGCCCGCCGCCGCGAGGTCTACTGGGCCGCCTACGACGCCGCCGGCCGGCGCACCGACGGCCCGCACGTCCAGCGCCCCGCGGACCTCGAGACCGACGTCAAGGTGGCGGCCGGGGACGGCGCCGTCCTGTACGCCGACGTGCTCGACGTCCGGCCGGTCGAGCCGCGCTTCCCGTCGCCCGCCGGTCTGGTGAAGGTCGCGAAGGACGCGTTGCTGGCGAAGGAACCGCCGGCGCCGCTGACGCCGTTGTACCTGCGTCGTCCCGACGCCGCCGAGCCCGCGGCGCCGAAACGGGTGACCGCTCCGTGAGACTCGGACCCCTGCGCCGCATGGACATCGCCCGGTGCGTGGAGATCGAGAAGATCCTGTTCCCCGGCGACGACCCGTGGAGCGCCCGCGCCTTCCACTCCGAACTGGACGCGGGCAACTTCTACCTCGCCGCCCGCCCGGACGAGGGCGATGAGCTGCTCGGCTACGCCGGGCTGGCCGTCGTCGGGCGCCGCCGTGGCGAGTACGAGGCGACCGTGCACACCATCGGCGTCGCGCCCGAGCACCAGGGCCAGGGCATCGGCACGGCACTGCTGCAGGCGCTGCTGACGCGGGCCGACGAGTTCGAGGCGCCGGTCTTCCTCGAGGTCCGCACGGACAACACCACCGCGCTCGCCCTGTACGAGCGCCACGGCTTCGAACGGCTCGGCATCCGGAAGCGCTACTACCAGCCTTCCGGTGCCGACGCGTACACGATGGTCCGCCCGGCGCGGACGCGAGACGGGGTGGCGGGCTGATGGCACGCATCATCATGGGTATCGAGAGCTCGTGCGACGAGACCGGCGTCGGGTTGGTCCGGCTGCACGACGACGGCACGGTCGAGTTGCTGGCGGACGAGGTCGCCTCCAGTGTCGAGCAGCACGCCCGGTTCGGCGGTGTGGTGCCTGAGGTCGCCAGTCGTGCGCACCTGGAGGCGATGGTGCCGACGACTGAGCGGGCGTTCGCCACGGCTGGTCTTTCGCTGTCCGATGTGGACGCTATTGCGGTGACGGCCGGTCCGGGGCTGGCGGGGGCGCTGCTGGTCGGCGTCTCGGCGGCGAAGGCGTATGCGACGGCGTTGGATGTGCCTTTGTACGGCGTCAACCACCTGGCCGGGCACATCGCGGTGGACACGTTGCAGCATGGGCCGTTGCCGACGCCGTGCCTGGCGTTGCTCGTTTCCGGTGGGCACACTCAGCTGCTGCGCGTTGATGACATCGCGTCTTCGATCACCGAGCTGGGGTCCACGGTGGATGATGCGGCCGGTGAGGCTTACGACAAGGTTGCTCGTGTGCTCGGGTTGCCGTACCCGGGTGGGCCGCCGATCGACAAGGCGGCCAAGAACGGGAATCCGGCGGCGATTGCGTTTCCCCGTGGGATGACGGGGCCGCGGGATGCTGCCTTTGATTTTTCCTTCTCCGGGTTGAAGACTTCGGTTGCGCGCTGGGTCGAAGGCGCTGCTCGCCGTGGTGAGGAGATTCCGGTGGATGACGTTGCGGCGTCGTTCCAGGAGGCCGTTGCGGATGTGCTGACCTCGAAGGCGATCCGTGCGGCGAAGGAGCAGGGGATCGATACCATGGTGATTTCCGGTGGGGTGGCTGCGAATTCGCGGTTGAAGGAGCTGGCTGCGGAGCGTTGTGCTGTTGCGGGTATTGAGCTGCGGGTTCCTCGGCCGCGGCTTTGCACGGACAATGGCGCGATGATCGCGGCTTTGGGGGCGCACGTGGTGGCGGGCAAGCGGCCGACTGCTCCGTTGGACTTCAGTGCCAATCCGGCGTTGCCGGTGAATGTGGTGTCGCTCTAGCGGTACTTCTCCGCCACCCCGAAGCCTGGATTGTGACTACGGCTTCGGATCGGGGTTGCGGGGGGTCTGGCTGGCCTGGGGCTGGTTTATGCGTTCGGGATGCGGTCTACGGAGCCGCTGCCGGGCTCGGAGCCGCGGCCCGGACGCCCAGCAGTTCCTCGATTGCCGCGACCGCCAGCACCGCCGCGTTTCCTTCACCGTAAGGGTTTCCCACCTGCGCGGGCCTTAGCTCCCCGCTCAGCAATCGCGCCGCCGTGTCCGCGATGCGCTCGGTGTCCGTTCCCGCCAGCCATGCGCAACCCGCCTCCACCACTTCCACGCGCTCGGTCACCTCGCGCAGCACCACCACCGGGGTGCCGAACGTCGGCGCTTCCTCCTGGATGCCGCCCGAATCCGTCAGGACCAGGGCCGCCAGCCGTAGCGCTCGGACCAGGTCCGGGTACTCCAGCGGGTCCGTCACCGTTACCCGGGGCAAGCCGGCCAGTGCCGCCTCCACCTGGGCGCGGACCTGGGGGTTGGGGTGCGCCGGGAACAGCACCTGGACGTCCGGGTGCTCGGCCACGATCAGCTGCACCGCCGCCAGCGTCCGCTCCAGGGGCTCGCCCCAGGACTCCCGGCGGTGGGACGTGACCAGCACCAGGCGCTCGCCCGCCTCCGCGAGCTCCATCTCCAGCAACGCCAGGGCCGTGTCGCGCGCCGGCAGGTCGCGGGCCGCGATCTCCAGGACCGCGTCGACCACCGTGTTGCCCGTGACCGCTATCTGCTGCCGCGCAACACCTTCCGAGCGCAACGCCGCCGCCGCGCCCAGGGTCGGCGCCAGGTGCAGCGCCGCGATGCGGGACACCATCTGTCGCGCGCCTTCCTCCGGGAACGGTGCCGCGAGGTCGTGGGTGCGCAGCCCGGCTTCCAGGTGGACCACCGGGATACCCAGCCAGAACGCGGCCAACGCGCCCGCGAGCGTCGTCGTCGTGTCGCCTTGGACGACCAGCGCGGCCGGTGCGTGGCTGCGCAGTGCGTCGTCGAGCGCGGGCAGCAGGCCCGCGACCAGCTCGGCCTGGCCGCCGGTCACCCGCGGTGGCACGTCGAGCCACACGTCCACGGCCAGCCCGAACGGCTCCAATGCCTGCTCGACCATGCCCGGGTGCTGGCCGCTGTGCACCACCACCGGGCGCAGCACCGGGTGGGCCGCCAGCGCCAGGGCCAGCGGCGCGAGCTTGACGGCTTCCGGCCGCGTCCCGGCCAGCAACATCACGTCCACCCCGTGCCGCCCCTTCTCCACATCGTCCAGTGTCCAGCAAATTTCCATCTACGGGGGGCCGCCGGCGTGCGAGGGGCACACGCCGGCGGCCCGGGTCACCGCCTCAGTCCCGCGCCCGGGAAAGACGGCGGTTGCGGCGGTGGACGGCGATCAGCGCGACGGTCCCGAGCAGGACCAAGAGCACGCCGAGGGCCAGCCACCAGCCGATGTCGGCGCCGGTGGCGGCGAGGGTGCCCACCCCGCCACCGGCCACGCCGACTCCGGCGCCCGGCATCTTGTACATCCGGACCTCGCTCAGGCTCGCGCGGAACGGCGGCGGAAGATGCGGGTGCCGACCGGCAGCGCGACGGCGCCCAGCAGGCAGAGCCCGATCCACAGGCCCGCACCCGACGCCAGCGGCATCGGCGGCGCGGCCGGGCCGCAGGTCGCCGACGACACGACGACGTCACCCGAGCCGAGGGCTTTGAGCCCTTCGCCGAGCAGCTTCACGTGGACGGCGTTGACCGTGAGGCTGCCGTCGGGGTTCTTCACCTGCTCGTTGAGGATGATCGTCGCGACGTTGAGCGCGCCGAGACCGACCTTGATCTGCGTGTTCGCGGCCGGGGCGGCGTCGACCGCGCCGACACTGCCGAGGTTCGCGCCGACCAGTTTCGTGCTGCCTTCGACGCCCTTCTGCGTCGCCGTGCACACGGCCTCGACGAGCTTGATGCCGACGTTGCCGAGCGCCGCCTTGAGCAGCGGCAGCCCGACGTCGGCGGTGCTCGCCTTCGCCGTCACCGCACCGGAATTCTCGTCGCGCTTGGCTTCGGTGTTGATCGCGCCGGCGGTGAGGATGCCGGTGAGGTCGACCTTCGCCAGGCTGCTGCTCGTCGGGCCCGCGGTGTTCGCGGCCGCGAACGGGCCCGCCTTCACCGCGTTCTGGCCGAGCAGCTTGACGTCGACCTTGACGCCGTACGCCGATCCGTCGCCGGGAGCCGCCGAAGCGGGGGCCGCGCCGGCGAGCACGACGCTCGCCACGACCGCGGCGAGCAGCCCGCCACGGCGCACGAGGGAGCTCTTCATCAAGTGGTCCTCCGAATTCGCTGGATTTATCGGGGGTGCGTGACGGCGGCGCGGATCGACCCGGCTAGCCATGACTCGGCACGCGGATCGACTATCGCGAAGACCGGCCCGAATAGCACAGAAAATTTCCCGAATCACCGGATCGGGTAAGGCTCGGTGCCGTTTTCGCTGGTCGTTTCCTTATCACTCTGATGGCGTAACAAGTTCGGCTGAGGTCCAGCCGATTGGGGCCGCGTTTCCACCCCTCCGGGTGGAAACGCGGGGCACATGTGTCCTACGCTCGCCCGTGCTCCC
Source organism: Amycolatopsis sp. CA-126428 (assembly GCF_002904335.1). Taxonomy (GTDB): domain Bacteria; phylum Actinomycetota; class Actinomycetes; order Mycobacteriales; family Pseudonocardiaceae; genus Amycolatopsis. The sequence goes on from NZ_PPHF01000152.1 coordinate 126,192, forward strand.
AACTCGATCGGGAAATCGACACCGAGAGGAACGTCGTGGCGGTAGCGAGCGCTCCGAACTCAGGAATGGCAAGGTTTCCGCTGGTCGTCGCCCTGGGCGCGCTGGCCGCGGCGGGTGTCGTGGTGGTGCTGGCCGAGCGGTTCTACCGCGAGCTCGAAGTGCGGCTCGCCGGGGTGATCCTCGATCTGTTCACTACATCGGGTGTTTATGTGGCCCCCGATCGGGAGTCTGTTTACTTTGGGTTGACCAGTGCTGCTCCGTTCGGGTTGAGAATGACGCCGGAATGTTCCTCGGCGTTCCTTTTGCTCCCGCTGCTCGTTGTGACGATGGCCATGCTGTACTTCCGGCCGTCGAATGCGCGGCGGCTCTTCTTTTCGCTCGGCATTTCGGCGCTCGTCGTCGTGCTGGTGAACCAGTTGCGCATTCTGACGATCGTCGGGCTCGTGCACTGGTTCGGCACCGACGAGGGCTACTACTGGGGCCACACGCTGCTCGGCTCGATGGTGAGCGTGTTCGGCGGCGCCGTCTCGATCGTCTTGTTCGTCTGGCTTTCGACGCGGAAGAAGAATGCATGAGCGTCAAGGTCCTGCTGGCCATCACGCAGGCGTTCGCGCTGACCATGAGCGTGGCGTTCCTCGTCTACGTCGTGGTGATCGTGGTGCCGTACCTGCGCCGCAAGCCCGCTCCGGCCGGCGACCCGGCCGGCTTCACGTGGCACTTCTTCGTACCGTGCCGCGACGAGCAGACGGTCATCCGCGAGACGATCCGCTACCTGCGCACCGCGTTCCGCCGGGCGCACGTCTGGGTCGTCGACGACGACTCGGAGGACCGCACCGCCCGCGTCGTCCGGATGCTGTGGCGGCGCCACGGCGGCTACGACCCGTACCTGCACCTGGTGCCGCGCGTGCGCCCCGAAGCCCGGACCGGCAAGGGGGACGCGCTCAACGCGGCCTACCGAGCACTGAACGACTGGATGGGTCCGGACACCGACCGCGACGACGTCGTCGTGGTGGTCGTCGACGCCGACGGCCGCCCGTCGCCGAACTGCCTGGAGGTCTGCGCCGCGGACCACCTCTTCGGCGATCCGGCGGTCGGTGCGGTGCAGCTCGACGTCCGGATGGGCAACGTGGAGACGCCGCCGCCGTCGCGCAACCCGCTCGGCCGCTGGTTCGGCCTCAAGCTCGCGCAGCTGCAGGACCTGGAGTTCCGGACGGCGATCGCGGCGATCCAGACGTCCCGCGGGTTCACCGGCACGATCTCGATGGGCGGCAACGGCCAGTTCACCCGCCTCACCGCGCTGGACTCGATCGCCGGCGACGCGGGGGAGCCGTGGCGCGGCTCGCTGCTGGAGGACTTCGAACTCGGCGTCCACCTGCTCACCGCGGGCTGGCGCACCGGCTTCACCCCGGATGCCCATGTCTCGCAGGAAGGTCTGTACAGCCTGCGGCGGTTCCTCGTGCAGCGCACGCGGTGGGGCCAGGGCACCATGCAGTGCGCCCGGTACCTGCGCCGGATCTGGGATTCACCGCACGTCAGCACCCTCGGCGCGGCGGAGATGATGTACTACCTGGCCCAGCCGTGGCTGCAGCTGCTGGGCTCGCTGCTGTACCCGATCCCGTTCGTCCTGCTGGTGATCGGCACCGCGGGCGACCCGGGGCAGATGTGGACGTGGTTCACCGGCGGCGCCTGGATCCTGTTCGCCATCTACGGCTCGTTCGGGCTGCTGCCGTTCCTCGTCTGGGGCCCGATCTACCAGCTGAAGTGCTTGCGCAGCAAGAACTTCCTGCGCGGGTTGGGGATGGGCTTCGCGTACGCCGCGTACATCTACACGTTCTACGTGACGTCGTGGCGCGCGCTGTTCCGGCTCGTCCGCGGGCGCAACGGCTGGGCGAAGACGCGCCGCAACACCGAGCAGGCGGCCGGGGTGAAGGTCGCGCTCGACGCGTGAGCGCGACCTCCACCTCGGCGGGTCAGAACGCCGGGACGATCCGGACGTCGTCGGCCTTGACGAAGGCGATCCGGTGCCCGAACTGGATCTGGACGTACTTGAGCTTGCCCTTCACCACCACGTGGCCGGCCGGGTCGAACGTGGTCGCCCAGTAGTACTCGGAGCCGACCGTCCCGCCCGAGGAGTACTTCTGGCCGGCGGAGAGCGCGTACGGCAGCGGCGTGATGGCCTGCACGGTCACGTTCGCCGGGTAGGCCTCCGGCTCGGGGTAGGCGCGGCCGTAGACCGGCACCGTCGCGAGGCCGGGTTTCGGCGTCACGACCCAGCCGATCGCGGGCTTCGCGACGCGGGCGCCGCGCGGGTTGTGGAACCAGCCCTTCTGGCCGAGGTACCAGATCGCCGTCCAGTCGCCGCTGACGCCGGCGACGGCGTACCGCTGCCCGGTCGCGACCCGGCTGCCGACGTCGGAGACGTCCATCGTGGACGCCGTCCCCTTCGGGTGCAGGCCGATGTCGACCAGCAGCGGCGACGACTCACTCGGTGCCGAGTGCAGCACGACGGCTTCCGAGCCACGCGGCACGCAGGCGGTGCCGGCGCCGTCGCAGCCGGTGAACGCGGGCTGGTTCTTCGCGAAGTCCGGGTCGATGGTGACCAGCGACGACCTGGGCAGGCCGAACCCGCCGAGCGGCGCGCCCAGCAGGTCGAAGTAGTGCGACCAGTCCCAGTAGGGGCCCGGGTCCCAGTGCATGCCCGGGATCGCCGCCGGGGTGATGCCCGGCACGTTGTCGTGGCCGATGATGTGCGCCCGGTCGAGCGGGATGCCGTACTTGCGCGAGAGGTAGCCGACGAGCTTCGCGCTCGAGCGGTACATGGCCTCGGTGTACCAGGTGCCCTTCGCGGCGAAGCCCTCATGCTCGATGCCGATCGACTTCGCGTTGACGTACCAGTTGCCGGCGTGCCAGGCGACGTCCTTGGTCGGGACGTGCTGCGCGATCAGGCCGTCGGCCGAGCGGATGGTGTAGTGCCAGCTGACGTACGTCGGGTCCTGGACGAGGTCGAGGACGTTGGCCCAGTAGCCCTCGGTGTCGTGGATGACGATGTGGTCGATCTGCTGGCTCTCGGGCCGGTTCGCGAGGTCGTGGTTGCCGTAGTCGTCCTTCGGCAGCTGCTGGTACGGCGCGGGGACCGACTCGCACGTCACCCGGCGCGGGCATTCGACGCCCGGCGGGTTCGCCTCGGGGTGCTGGGGGACGACCAGGCCCGGGTTGGCGGCGAGCGTGACCTGCTGGCCGTCGTCGGTCGTCCGGGCGGTACCGGTCTTGATCGTGTCGAAGACTTCGTCGGCGAAGGTCTGCGCGGCGGCCTGGTCGGCCGAGCCGCTGTAGCGGGCGACCGCGTCGTACCAGTCGCTTCGGCCGGCGTGGTACTTCGCGAGGAGGGCGGCGCCGCCGCGGATGTTCTGGGTGGCGTCGGTGCGCAGCGTTCGTGCGTCGGTTCCGAGCAGTCGCGCGGCTTCGTCGACGGTCTGCAGCGCGGGCGGCGGTGCGGCGGGCCTGGCCTGGGGGTGCGTGGCCGGGCGGGCGTCGTCGCCTCGTGCGTCTTCGGTGCCCTCGTCGTGGTGGCTGGTCGCTGTTCCGGCCTCGCGCAGGTCGGTGAGGTGCATCGGGCCGTAGCCGGCGGAGGTGCTGGGGGTGCCGCCGTTCGTGTCCCAGCGCGACTCGAGGTAAGAGACGCCCAGGAGGACGTTCTCCGGGACGTTGAACTCCTTCGCGGCTGCGGCGAAGTCGCGTTGGCGTTGGCTGGTGGTGTCGGCGTGTGCGGGAGCGGCGAGGCCGGTGAGCAGGGCGACGGCGGCTGCGATGGCTGCGGTTCTCGGGACGGGGCGGGACATGGGCATGAACCCCCAGGGTGCAGGTGCCAGAGGTGAGAACCTAACCAGAAACTCACGCTGGAGGTATAGGTCCGACCTGATGACCCGGGGCGATCGCGGGCGACGAGGAAGGGGGCTGCCGCTGGCCGGACGGTGGCCAAAATTGCCGGTCAAAGGGGGTGGCGGGGCCTTTTGTGCTCGTCGGGTGGACCCTCCTTGCACGACTGGCACTCACGTGGCTAGAGTGCTAAATGCACGGCCCGACAGCCCCGGCACCCGCGACGGCGGGGGTGGTAGAGCCGTAACCACATCCTGCCAACGCTTTCGACGACCGTGGAGGTCAACCCGGTGAGCGTGAACATCAAGCCGCTCGAGGACAAGATCGTTGTCCAGACGAGTGAGGCCGAGGAGACGACCGCTTCCGGCCTCGTCATCCCCGACACCGCCAAGGAGAAGCCCCAGGAGGGCAAGGTTCTGGCCGTGGGCCCGGGCCGGATCGACGACAAGGGCAACCGTGTCCCGCTGGACGTGAACGTCGGCGACGTCGTCATCTACTCCAAGTACGGCGGTACCGAGGTCAAGTACAACGGCGAGGACTACCTCATCCTGTCCGCCCGCGACGTGCTGGCCGTCATCAACTGACGTCCGCTCGCAGCGCATGACGCCCCGGGCCCCGCACAACGCCGGGGAGCGGGGCGTTCGTGCGTTCAAGACCACCGGAAGGTAAGCGGAAAACGCTATGCCCAAGCAGATCAAATTCGACGAGGACGCTCGTCGCGCACTCGAGCGCGGGGTGAACAAGCTCGCCGACGCGGTCAAGGTCACGCTCGGCCCGCGCGGTCGCCACGTCGTGCTCGACAAGAAGTTCGGCGGGCCGACCATCACCCTCGACGGCGTGACCGTCGCCCGGGAGATCGAGCTCGACGACCCGTTCGAGAACCTCGGCGCCCAGCTCGCCAAGAGCGTCGCCACCAAGACCAACGACGTCGCGGGTGACGGCACCACGACCGCGACCGTGCTCGCGCAGTCGCTGGTGAAGGTCGGCCTGCGCAACGTCGCGGCCGGCGCCAACCCCTCGTCGATCGGCCGCGGCATCGAGGCCGCCGCGGAGAAGGTCATCGAGATCCTCAAGGCCAAGGCCACCCCGGTCAAGGGCCGCGAGAACATCGCCCAGGTCGGCACCGTGACCTCGCGTGACGCGAACATCGGCGCCCTGCTCGGCGAGGCCGTCGAGAAGGTCGGCGAAGACGGCGTCATCACCATCGAGGAGTCGTCCACCCTGGCGACCGAGCTGGTGATCACCGAGGGCGTCCAGTTCGACAAGGGCTTCCTCTCGGCGCACTTCGCGACCAACCCGGAGGAGCAGAAGGCGATCCTCGAGGACGCCTACATCCTGCTCGTCCGCGAGAAGATTTCGTCGCTGGCCGACCTGCTGCCGGTGCTCGAGAAGGTCGTCGAGGCCAAGAAGCCGCTGCTGATCATCGCCGAGGACGTCGACGGCGAAGCGCTGTCCACCCTCGTGGTGAACTCGCTGCGCAAGACGATCACCGCGGTCGCCGTCAAGGCGCCGTTCTTCGGTGACCGCCGCAAGGCGTTCCTGGACGACCTCGCGGTCGTCACCGGCGGCGAGGTGATCTCCACGGAGATCGGCATGAAGCTGGCCGACGCGAACCTCGGCTCGCTCGGCAGCGCGCGCCGCATCGTCGTCACCAAGGACGACACCACGATCGTCGACGGCGCCGGCACCAAGGACGCCACCCAGGCGCGGATCGCGCAGATCCGCAAGGAGATCGAGAGCACCGACTCCGACTGGGACCGCGAGAAGCTGCAGGAGCGGCTCGCGAAGCTCGGCGGCGGGGTCGCGGTGATCAAGGTCGGCGCGGCCACCGAGACCGAGCTGAACGAGCGCAAGCACCGCATCGAGGACGCCGTGGCCGCGACCAAGGCGGCCGTCGAAGAGGGCATCCTGCCCGGCGGCGGTTCGGCGCTGGTGCACGCGGTCAAGGAGCTCGAGGGCGGCCTGGGCCTCTCCGGCGACGAAGCGACCGGTGTCCGGATCGTGAAGGACGCGCTGACGGCGCCGCTGTTCTGGATCGCGACCAACGCGGGCCACGAGGGCGCGGTCATCGTCAACAAGGTGCAGGAGCAGGGCTGGGGGCAGGGCTTCAACGCCGCCACCGGCGAGCTGACCGACCTGCTGGCCGCCGGCATCGTCGACCCGGTCAAGGTGACCCGGTCCGCGGTGGCGAACGCCGCCTCCATCGCCCGGCTGGTGCTGACCACGGAGTCGTCCGTGGTCGAGAAGCCGGCCGACGAGGAGCCCGCCGCGGGCGGGCACGGCCACTCGCACTGACGCAGTCCGCGAAGCGGGGCGGTCCTTCCGGGAGGGAGTGCCGCCCCGCTTTCGTGTGCCCGGAGCGGCCCCTTGAACGGCACGGAGGGCGGCACCCCACCCGGTGCCGCCCTCCGATGTCCGTGGTGCGCTCAGCCGCCGGACATGCTGAGCGCGCGTTTGTCCGATTTGATGATGTTCTCCCGCTCGGACTCCGAGAGCCCGCCCCAGATGCCGTAGGGCTCGTGCACCGCCAGCGCGTGGCTGCGGCACATCTCCAAGACCGGGCAGCTCAGGCAGACGGCCTTCGCCCTGGCCTCCCGCCGTGCCCGCGCCGGGCCGCGCTCGCCGTCCGGGTGAAAGAAGGACGCGCTGTCCATCCCCCGGCACGACCCTTCGAGCTGCCAGTCCCACATGTCGGCGTTGGGTCCTGGGAGCCTGCGCGTGTCTGCCATCCTGACCGCCTCCGTCATTCGGTCGATGCCGCTAGCTGCTCTGCTGTGGTGCCGATACTCCATTCGGTACAACGGCGGTAACGTTAGAAGCGCGCCAATAGTTGTTCAAGCGATTCGGGTTGATTCAGCCGTTAGGCATCCCCCGGATGTGTGAGCAGGGCTTTCGCCTCCGGTTGCCGACTGCGCTGGGTGCCTGGATATTGAGCCTCGTGGGAGCTGGGTCGGGCACCGAAGAACCCACCCTGCCGGTGGCCTCGGTCGCCCGCCGGCTCGGGGTCGCGCCGTCCACCCTCCGAACCTGGGACCGCCGCTACGGACTGGGCCCCAGCCGCCATACCGACGGCCGGCACCGCCGTTACGGGACCTCCGACATCGGCCGCCTCGAACTGATGCAGCGGGCGCTGCTGAGCGGCGCGTCGACGGCCGAGGCGGCGCGCTACGCCCTCGAGCAGATGCCCCGCTCCGGCCGGCCCCAGCCGGAGGAGCCTTCGGAGCCTGCCGGCGCCTCGGCGGCCGACGACGGCCTGGAGGTCCGTTCTCGTTTGGCCCGCCGCTTGAGCACGGCGGCGCTGGCGATGGACGTCGGCGCGGTCCAGCGCATGCTCGCGGACACCATCGCCGAGCTCGGCGTGCTCCCGGCCTGGACGGGCGTGATCGAGCCGGTCCTGTCGGCGCTCGGCGCGCGCTGGCGCGGTGCGAGCGCGGGGGCGGAGGTCGAGTACCTGCTGGCGGAGTGCGTGTTCGCGGCCCTGGTCCGCGCGACCCCGGTGCTCGACGAGCCCCGCAACACCCGCCCGGTCCTCCTCGGCTGCGTCCCCGACGAGCGCGACTCGATGCCGATGTACGCGCTGGCGGCGTCCCTGGCGGGCCGCCGGATCGGCGCGCAGCTGTTCGGGGTGCCGTTGCCGGCGGAGGTGCTGGCGGTGGCGGTCCGCCGCAGCGCCCCGGCGGCGGTGGTGCTGTGGGCGCAGGGACGCGGGGTGGCGGACGCGCGGCTGTTCGCGAGGGTGTCCCGCGGACGCCAGCGCAGCAGGTTGTTCGCCTGCGGCCCAGGTTGGGATCCGGCGGGCCTGCCGGACAGGGTGGAGCTCCTGACGGACCTTCCGTCGGCGGCGGACCGCCTCGAGCACGTCCTGGTCGGCGCCCACCACTAGCTCCATTCGCTACCTTCGGCGACGTGCGTGACGGCACTTCGATCATGTTTTTGTCGGACCCACCCGCTAGAAAGGACGGGTGCACGAACCCGCCCTGAGGGCCGCCGCGTTCGGGAGCGATCCGCTGCCCGATCCCGCCGCCGTGCGCGGGGCCGGCAGCCCGCGGGAGCGGCTGCTCGCCGCCATCGTCCTCGGCGCCCAAGGCCGGTACGCCGCCGCTGCGACTCTGCTCGATGCCCTCCGGCGCGACAGCGATCCGGTGGTGGCCTCCCTCGCCGCCAGCACCCTCGCCTCGCACCGGCGGCAGCTGGGCGGCCACCGCCAGGCCCGCGCTCTCGACGGCGAGGCCTTCGCCAAGGTCGCCCACCTGGCCACCGAGCGAGGCTCCGACGGCCCGGCCGCCTCCGGCGCGAAGGCGGTGTCCCGCCGCCCCGGAACCGGGATCGAAGCGGCCACCGGCCGCGACCCCGACGGCCTCGACGCCGCCGGCGCGAGAGCCGATGCCCTGCTCGGCCTGGCCGCCGACAACCTCGCCCTCGGCCGCCTCGCCGCCGCCCGCAGGCTCGCCGCGCGCGCCGGAACCGGTGCCGCCGGGTGGCGGGCCGGCGTCCGCGGCGGCTGGGTGGGTGCCGAAATCGCCCTCGCCGCAGGTCAGGGCGCCGATGCCGTGCCGCCCGCCGAGCGCGCTTTGGAAACCGCGCTCGCGCGGGGCGCGCGGCGGCACGCCGTGAAATCCCGGATTGTGCTGGCCGTGGCCCTGCGGGCGGCCGGGGCTCCCGATCACCGGAAGATTTCGGACGACCTTGTCGGAAATGCAATGGCGGCCGCGGAGGAATGCGAACTCCTTTCACTTTCGTGGCCGGCGGCGCTCGTCGCGGCCGACCTGCGCCCAGGACACGCCGAGGAGTATCGATTCAGAGTGGCGCAGGTGTTGCACGCAGTGTTACGAAGCGCAGATCCTTGCGGGAGGAGGGTTGCGGGGGAATCACCATGGGTCCCCGTCCCGGGTGGTTGAGCCGTCGGAATGGGGTGTTCCGGCATCCGGGCTAAGAAACTTCAAAAAAAGCCACCGGATCGTGTCAAGGTTCGGGCTAAAGCGTCCGATAGGGGAAGAGGAATGTCACCCGGCTGCAGGAAGGAAACCCCGTGACGACGGTCTTGATCTGCGACGACCGACGCAGTGTCCGTGAAGGGCTCACCCGAGTGATGTCCGCGGTCCCTGGGGTCAGTCGCATCGACTGCGTAGCGCACGGTGACGAGCTGCTGGCCCGGTACTCCCGTCAGCCCGTCGACGTCGTGCTGGTCGGGACGCAACGCGCGGTCCCGACGGGTGTCGAAGCCACCCGGCGGCTCGTCTCGGCCAACCCCCAGGCGAACGTCATCGTCTTCGGTGCCCCGGACGACGCGGGCAGCATCGCCGCCGCGATCGCCGGCGGTGCCCGCGGCTACCTCCGCTGGGACGCGTCCCGGCCGGAGCTGGTCGCCGCGCTGGCCCACACCCTGGCGAGCACCTCGGTGCCCGCGCCCCGTTAGCCGTCCGACCCGGGCGTCCAGCTGACCGAGCGCGAGCTTCAGGTGCTCCGCGGGATGAGCCAGGGCAAGAGCAACGGCCAGATCGGCCGCGAGCTCTACCTGTCCGAGGACACGGTCAAAACCCACGCTCGGCGGTTGTTCCGCAAGCTGGGCGTGCGCGACCGCGCGCAGGCCGTCGCCCACGGCTTCCGCCGCGGCCTGGTCAGCTGACCTGCCGCTCTCCCCGTTCCTGACACGGCCGGTTCACAGGTGACGACGGGCCAGGGCGCACCGCCCTGGCCCGCACCTATGTGGTCCCCATCACAACTCCGGCGTTCGATGTGGCGGATTCCCGCCTCGCCACGCCGCCCCTCCGGCGGATTTCGTACCCGCACCCGGGCTCGCTCGTTGAATCGGCGACCTCGACCGCGGGTCTGCAGGACGACCCGTATTTTCGCGGCTCCGCCCGCCGCGGCGCGCCCGGGTTACACCGCGCGCGCCGGTAGGGAGGGAGCCGACGGTACGGTAGCGGTCACCGGTGCGCGGTGGAGGCGACCACGGGCCGGGTTCTTTGCACACCTACACGTAACACTGGGACTGTTGTCTGCGATGGCCAATGTGGGGGATGGACTGGATGAACCGGTCGCCGCTGCTGTCGAGGGAGATCCCCAGGCAGTCGAGCGGCTGCTGGCTGCTATCCGTCCACTGGTAGTGCGGTATTGCCGCGCTCGGGTTGGCAGGCAGGAGCGATCGTTCGCTTCGGCGGACGACGTTGCGCAGGAGGTGTGTCTCGCGGTGCTAACGGCATTGCCCTCGTACCGCGATCAAGGCCGCCCGTTTCTGGCCTTCGTCTACGGCATCGCCCAGCACAAGGTGGCCGACGCGCACCGCGCAGCGGCCCGGAACCGGGCCGAGCCGGTGGCCGAGATCCCCGACGAGGTCGAGGGCGGGGTCGGCCCCGAGCAGCGGGCGCTGCAAGGTGAACTGAACGAGCGGATGTCCCAGTTGTTGCAGGTGCTGCCGGACAAGCAGCGGGAGATCGTGGTGTTGCGCGTGGTCGTGGGCCTGTCGGCGGAGGAGACCGCGGACGCGGTCGGTTCCACCCCGGGTGCCGTCCGCGTCGCCCAGCACCGCGCCCTCGCGCGGCTGAGAAAGGTCCTGGCCGCGGAGGAGGTGATCTGAGTGACCGGTCGTGAGAAGAGATTCGAGCCGGACGACGTCTTCGGCAGTGGCCTGACCGCGTCGGAGGCGGAGTTCGCCGCCGACCTGTCGGCCGTGCAGGCCGATGACGCACTGCTCGACGCGCTCGGCGGGTCCGACCCGGCGCTGGCCGACGGTCTCGGCGACCAGGAGCTCAACGCGTTGCTGGTGGCGTGGCGAAGAGACATCGACAGCGAGCCGCTGGCCGAGCTCGTCGACGTCGACACCGCCGTGCGCACCGTCAGCACCGCCGCTCTCGCGAAGCGGCACGCTTCGAGCGGACGCCGTCGCAGGCTGCTCGTCCCGGTCGCCGTCGCCGCCGCCGTGCTGGCGATCGCGTTCACCGGCACCGGGCTGGCCGCGCGCTCCGCGCAACCCGGCGACACCCTGTGGGGCCTCGCCAAGGTCCTCTACTCCGACCACACCCGTTCCGTCGAGGCGGCCGCGACAGCGAAGCTCGACCTCGAAAAGGCCAACCTCGCCATCGCCGGCGGCAACCTCGACGCCGCCCGCCAGGCCCTCCAGGACGCCCAGGCCGCCCTGTCGCAGGTCACCGACGAGGAGAACCGCGATCAGCTGATGGAGCAGCACCGGCAGCTCGCCGCCCAGCTCCAGAACCCCGAAGCGCCGGTCCAGGGCCCGATCCAGACCTCGGTCCCGCCGGTTTCGCCCGGCGCGCCGACGAGCCAGGCGCTGCCGGCCGGGTCGGCGTCGTCCCTCCCGGGCAGCGGCAGCGGCACCACGAGCCTGCCGGGCAGCGCGACCCCGACGCCGACGCCCCCGCCGCCGACCACCACACCGCCGCCGACCACGACCCCGGCGCCGCCGAGCACCACCGGCGCCACCGGCAACGACCCGGGCACCCCGCGCAGCGAGTCCGCGGGCGGTCAGCCACAGGGCGTCAGCGAAACCCCGTAGAACGGACAGCGAAAAGCCCTGGTGAGGAAACTCACCAGGGCTTTTCGCTGTCTTCGGGGAGTGCGCTCAGTAGGCGCTTTCGTTGGCCGTGACACCGTCGGCGAAGCCGCGGCAGTAGTCCCAGCTCACGTAGTCGCCGGGGTTCGGGTCGTAGGCCGGCTCGTGCGGACGCATCCGCCCGTCGGCCAGCAGCTGCTCGAGGCTCGCCCGCAGCAGGTGCCAGTCGTGGTAGTGCGGTTCGTCGCACTCACCGCAGTCGACGACGATCCCGCGAACCCCGCGGGGTTCGAGGAGAGCCTGGTAGACGGCCAGATCCGACAGATCGGCCAGTAGTTCGGTGCGTTCGGAGTCGCTGATCGGCTCGTCCAGCCGGTCCTCGGGGTCTCCGAATGCGCGGGCCGGGTCGTCCGGGTCGTCCGCGAACGGGTCTGGAGGCAGGACATCGTGCGCCACGGCCTGCACGGTACCGGTCGGCCCCGCCGGCCCGCCCACCGCCCGGGGCGGGCGCCGGGCGGCGGATATCATGAGGGGAAGGCTCCGGGTTGCCGCTGATCTTGGATCGAAGACCGGCGACCCCCGCTCATCCCGCGCCAGGAAGGCCCTTCACCCGCATGACCAGCGACGGCATCACCGCCCCCGTTCCGGCCAAGTTCGCCATGCTCGGCCTGACCTTCGACGACGTGCTGCTGCTGCCGGCCGAATCGGACGTCGTGCCGAGCTCCGTCGACACGAGTTCCCGGCTGACCCGGAACATCACCCTCGGCGTCCCGCTGGTGTCCGCGGCGATGGACACCGTCACCGAGGCGCGGATGGCCATCGCCATGGCCCGCCAGGGCGGCATCGGCGTCCTCCAGCGCAACCTGCCGATCGACGAGCAGGCCGCCGCGGTCGAGGTCGTCAAGCGGTCGGAGGCCGGCATGGTCACCGACCCGGTCACCTGCGCCCCCGACGCGACGCTGGCCGAGGTCGACGCCCTGTGCGCGAAGTTCCGCATCTCCGGCGTGCCGGTGACCGACGCGGCCGGGACCCTGGTGGGCATCATCACCAACCGCGACATGCGGTTCGAGGTCGACCACAGCCGCCCGGTGTCCGAGGTCATGACGAAGGCGCCGCTGGTCACCGCCCAGGTCGGGGTGTCGGCGGACGCCGCGCTCGGCCTGCTGCGCCGGCACAAGATCGAGAAGCTGCCGATCGTCGACGGCGCGGGCAAGCTCCGCGGGCTGATCACGGTCAAGGACTTCGTGAAGACCGAGCAGTACCCGAAGGCGACGAAGGACCCGGACGGCCGGCTCATCGTCGGTGCCGCGGTCGGCGTGGGCGTCGACGGGCACAAGCGCGCGATGACGCTGGCCGAAGCGGGCGTCGACGTGCTGATGGTCGACACCGCGCACGGGCACTCCCGCGCGGTCGTCGACACGGTCTCGCTGCTGAAGAAGGAGCTGGGCGAGTCGGTCGACATCGTCGGCGGCAACGTCGCGACCCGGGCCGGCGCGCAGGCGCTGGTCGACGCGGGCGCCGACGGCATCAAGGTCGGCGTCGGCCCCGGCTCCATCTGCACCACCCGGATCGTGGCGGGCGTCGGCGTGCCGCAGATCTCGGCGATCTACGAGGCCGACCAGGCCGCGCGGCCGGCGGGCATCCCGGTGATCGGCGACGGCGGCATCCAGTACTCCGGCGACATCGCGAAGGCCATCGCGGCCGGCGCGTCCACGGTGATGCTGGGCAGCCTGCTCGCCGGCACCGCCGAGTCGCCGGGTGACCTGATCCTGGTCGGCGGCAAGCAGTTCAAGGTCTACCGCGGCATGGGCTCGCTGGGCGCGATGCAGTCCCGCGGCCAGGGCAAGTCCTACTCGAAGGACCGCTACGCCCAGGACGACGTGCTCAACGAGGACAAGCTGGTCCCCGAGGGCATCGAGGGCCGGATCCCGTTCCGCGGGCCGCTGTCGAACGTCGTGCACCAGCTGATCGGCGGCCTGCGCGCCGGGATGGGCTACGCGGGGGCCGAGACGATCGCGCAGCTGCAGGAAGCGCAGCTGGTGCGGATCACCGCGGCCGGGCTCAAGGAGAGCCACCCGCACGACATCACGATGACCGTCGAAGCGCCGAACTACACGACCCGCTAGTGGCCCAGGGGACCGTCGAAGCGCCGACTGTGACACGGACCCGCTAGTCCGCCCGTTCGGTCGTTCCACCTTTGTTCATGGGCCGTCACGATCGGCCCATGACCAGGGACGGACTCAGGCCGGTTTCCCGGCGGACGGTCGCCGCGGTGGCCGTCGCCGCAGCATTCGGACTCGGCGGCGGCCTCACCGCTTCCGCCTCCGAAACCCCGCCCGCGCCGGCCCAGGCGCAGTCGCCCGGAGAGATCTGGAAGCGCACCGAGCTGTTCTTCGGCACGGGCAAGCCGGACGGCACCGAGGTGACCGACAAGGAGTTCGCCGCGTTCTCCGACCGGGAGATCACGCCGGCGTTCCCGGACGGCTTCACCCGGCTCGACGGCAGCGGACAGTGGCGCGGCGGGTCCGGCACGATCGTGCGGGAGCACACGCACCTGATCGTGCTGCTGTACCCGTTCGCGAACCGGGACGCCGAACGGCGGATCGAAGAGGTCCGCGCCGACTACGAGAAGCAGTTCGACCAGGAGTCCGTACTGCGTTCGGACTCCGTGGAGAAGGTCTCCTTCTGAGTTCTCGTGACCTAGCGTGCTTACGGTAATCGGTCTATCGCCTTGCGTGGCATTCGTGGTGTGCACTAGGACGCATGACGGTCGGCCGGCTAGCCCACGTGCTGCGCAAGGTCTTCTTCACGGCGGTCGCCCTGGTGTCCCTGATCCTCGGCGGCGTGGTGTGCCTGATGTGCCAGTTGCTCGCCGGCCGGGACGCGCCGGTGTACCGCATCGAGGGGCACGTGACGTCCCACACGCGCGGCGCGCTCCCGGTCGGCGGGGACGAGGAGGCGGTGAGCCACACCATCGCGGTCGACGCCGGTGACCGGCACTACCGCGTCACCGCGGTGGACGCCGGCCTGGACCTGCCACCCGGCCAGCCGGTGACGCTCGACGTGTCGACGGCGGACGGGAGCATCGCCTACCTGCGGGCCGGCGGCGGCGTGGTCGACCTGCGCCCGGGCGTGATCCGGCCGGTGCTGTCGATCGCCGCCAGCCTGCTGGCGCTGGGCGCGGTGTACTTCGGCGCGGTCCGGCTCAACGTCTACCCGCCGGTGGCCACCTGGCTGGCGCTCGCCCTGGGCGCGCTGCTGGCGCCGGTCGCCGTGTTCGTGAGGGTGTAGCCGTGCTCGAAAAGCTGCTCTCACCAGTGCTTCTGGCGGCCGCCGCCGGGGCCGGGCTGGCGTTCGGGACCTACGGGGTCCTCGCCTCCTTCGGGCCGTCCGAGCGGACGGAAGCTGTCGTCGAGTCGAGGCACAACGAGCAGCCACCCCAGGGAGAGCGCCTCTACGAACTCGTCTTCCGCACGCCTTCCGGCGAGCACTTCAAGGTCCGCGAACCCGACGCGCACCTCGACCTGGAGCCGGGGTTGCCGGTCGGGCTGCAGGTCTCCGCGGTCGGGCGGAAGGTGCAAGCCGTCGAAACCGGCGACCGCCGGGTGAGCGCCGATTCGGTCGGCTCCGTGGCCTGGCTGGCGGTGGTGTTCGGGGCAGGCATGCTGCTCGTCGCGCTGGTCAGTGCCGCCGACACGGACCGGCCCGGCCTGGCCACGCTGAGCGCGACGTCCGGGTTGGTGGTGGGGGCACTGCCCGTGCTCCTGCTGTTCTAACCCCCGTGCGCGGGTCACCCACGCGGCCTAGCGACAATGGGGCACGGCAGATTGTCGTCGGCGGAGGAGGCTTCACGTGCGGGACCTGGTCGAGATCGGGATGGGCCGCACCGCGCGGCGGGCGTATGACCTCGACGACGTCGAGATCGTGCCGTCGCGGCGGACTCGCTCGTCTTCGGTGGTGTCCACCGCCTGGCAGATCGACGCCTACCGCTTCGACCTGCCGCTCGTCACGCACCCGACCGACGCGATCGTCTCGCCCGGCACCGCGGTCGCCGTCGGCGAGCTCGGCGGCCTGGGCGTGCTCAACGCCGAAGGGCTCTGGGCGCGGCACGCGAACGTCGAGGACGCCATCTTCCAGCTGGTCCGCGCGGCCGAGGACCTCGAGGACCCGACCGCGGTCGGCCGCGTGCTGCAGGAGCTGCACGCCGCGCCGATCCGGCTCGACCTGCTGACCGAGGCGATCAAGACGGTCCGCGAGTCCGGTGTCACGGTGGCCGCGCGCGTCAGCCCGCAGCACGCCGCCGAGCTGACCCCGGACCTGATCGCGGCCGGCGTCGAAATCCTCGTCGTCCAGGGCACGATCATCTCCGCCGAGCACGTCCAGCGCGACGCCGAGCCGCTGAACCTCAAGGAGTTCATCGGCCGGCTCGACGTCCCGGTGATCGCCGGCGGCGTCAGCGACTACCGCACCGCGATGCACCTCATGCGCACCGGCGCGGCCGGGGTCATCGTGGGTCACGGCTACACGCCGGGCGTGACGAGCACCGACCGCGTGCTCGGCATCGGTGTCCCGATGGCCACCGCGATCATCGACGCCGCGGCCGCCCGCCGCGACTACCTCGACGAGACCGGCGGCCGGTACGTGCACGTGCTCGCGGACGGCGGCATGACGGTGTCGGGCGACATCGCCAAGGCCATCGCGTGCGGTGCGGACGCCGTCATGCTCGGCTCACCGCTGGCCGCCGCCTCGGACGCGCCCGGTCAGGGCCTGTACTGGACGGCGGCCGCGGCGCACCCGTCACTGCCGCGCTCGCGCGTGGCGGCCGGCCCTGATTACGCCGTGGACCTCAAGACCCTGCTGTTCGGGCCGTCGTCGGACGCGGAAGGCGTGGTGAACCTGTTCGGGGCCCTTCGCCGGGCGATGGCGAAGACGGGTTACTCGGACCTCAAGGAGTTCCAGCGGGTCGGGCTCACCGTTCGCCGGTGAGCCGGTCGAGGAACGCGGCGAAAGCGGCCGCGGAGTAGACGAGGGTCTGGGGCACCGCTTGCTTGGTGTCCCGGACCCCGACGACGCCGGGGCCGGTGCCGATCTCGACGCAGGCGTTCTCTTCGAAGTGACTGTGGCTCGACTTGCGCCAACCGGTGAGCGTTCGTGGGCTCATCGTGGTGTCTCCCGCCCTTGTGTCCCGACCGGCGGTGGTTCGCCGACGTGGACATCGACCACCGTGGAGATTACCCACTATTGTCGTCGGACAAGCATAACCGGCGAGTAACTTACCTCTGGTCAGAACGCGGAGCCGGAGTTACGCTCCCAGGTGTGACTGCCAGTAACACCACCACCAGTGCGGGTGGCCCCGACTACGACGTCGTCGTGGTGGGGTCGGGGTTCGGCGGCAGCGTTGCGGCGCTGCGGCTCACCGAGAAGGGCTACCGGGTCGCCGTCGTCGAGGCCGGGCGCCGGTTCGCCGACGACGAGTTCGCGAAGACGTCGTGGGACCTCAGGCGCTACCTGTGGGCGCCGCAGGTCGGCTGCTACGGCATCCAGCGCATCCACATGCTCAACGACGTCATGGTGCTGGCGGGTGCCGGCGTCGGCGGCGGCTCGCTCGTCTACGCGAACACGCTGTACCGGCCGCTCAAGCCGTTCTACCGCGACCAGCAGTGGTCGCACATCACCGACTGGGAGTCCGAGCTCGCCCCGCACTACGACCAGGCGAGCCGCATGCTCGGCGTCGTCACGAACCCGACGATCACCCCGTCGGACGTCGTGATGCGCGAGGTCGCGAAGGACATGGGCGTCGCCGGTTCCTTCCACCCGACGCCGGTCGGCGTCTACTTCGGCAAGCCGGGGGAGAAGGCGGCCGACCCCTACTTCGGCGGTGCCGGCCCCGAGCGCGTCGGCTGCACCGAGTGCGGCTCCTGCATGACCGGCTGCCGGGTCGGCGCGAAGAACACGCTGGTCAAGAACTACCTCTACCTCGCCGAGCAGGACGGCGCGCAGGTCATCCCGCTGACGACCGTGACGTCGGTGAAGCCGGTCGACGGCGGCTACGAAGTCAGCCTCAAGAAGACCGGGACGACCTCGAAGAAGTTCCGCACGACGATCACCGCCGAGAAGGTCGTCTTCGCCGCGGGGACCTGGGGCACCCAGAACCTGCTGCACAAGATGAAGGACACCGGCACGCTGCCGCGGCTCTCGCGGCGGCTCGGCGAGCTGACCCGGACGAACTCCGAGGCCATCATCGGCGCGGCCCGGACCGACGTCGACGAAAGCCGGAACTTCAGCCGCGGCGTCGCGATCACCTCGTCCATCCACCCGGACGAGAACACCCACATCGAGCCGGTCCGCTACGGCAAGGGCAGCAACGCGATGAGCCTGCTGCAGACGATCGCGACGGACGGCGCCTCGCCGGTGCCGCGCTGGCGGCAGGCCGTCACCTTCATGCTCAAGCACCCGGTCCAGGCGGCGAAGCTGCTCAACGGCTACCGCTGGAGCGAGCGCACGGTGATCCTGCTGGTGATGCAGAGCCTGGACAACTCGATCACGACGTACACCAAGCGCGGGCTGTTCGGCCGCCGCAAGTACACGTCCAAGCAGGGCCACGGCGAGCCGAACCCGAGCTTCATCCCGGCCGGCCACGAGGCCAACGAGCGCACGGCCGAACGCATCGGCGGCATCGCGGGCGGCACCTGGGGCGAGATCTTCGACATCCCGCTGACCGCCCACTTCATCGGCGGCGTCCCGATCGGGGCCACCGCCGACGAAGGGGTGATCGACCCGTACCACCGCGTGTTCGGCTACCCGGGCCTGTCCGTGGTGGACGGCGCGGCGATCACTGCCAACCTCGGCGTGAACCCGTCCCTGACGATCACGGCCCAGGCCGAGCGCGCGTTCTCCTTCTGGCCGAACAAGGGCGAGCAGGACCTGCGGCCGGCGCAGGACCTGCCCTACGCGCGGCTGGAGCCGATCGCCCCGAAGAACCCGGCCGTCCCGGCCGAAGCGCCCGCCGCGCTGCGTCGTTCCTCCTAGGGCCGTTCCTCCTAGACTCGGGGCCGTGACGGCATCCGAGAAGGCACACGCACTGCTCGACGGCATCCGGAAGCTCGACGACGAATGGGCGCGGGCCATCGGTGGCCTCGGCGAACCCGAGCTGCGCGCGCCCAGCGCGTTGCCCGGCTGGTCGCGCGCCCACGTCCTCGCGCACGTCGCCCGCAACGCCGACGGCCTGCAGAACCTGCTGGTCTGGGCGAACACGGGCGTCGAGACACCGATGTACCCGAGCGCCGAGGCCCGCGAGCGGGACATCGAAGCCGGCGCCCGGCGCGCGGCCGCCGATCTGCTCGCCGACTTCGTCGCGTCGGCCGGGCGCTTCGAGCAGTACGCCGCCGCGATGCCGGACGACGCCTGGGCGCGTGAAGCCCGCAACCGGCAGGGCGCGCCCGTCACCGGGGCCGTCGTGGCGCGGATGCGGCTGTCCGAACTGACCATCCACCTCGCCGACCTCGACCGCGGCTACGACCTCGACCGCGTGCTCGCGCTGCTCGGCCCGCTCACCGAGGACGTCGTCCAGAACGCCGTCACCGCGCGCGGCGCCCACCTCCCGGCGCTGCGCCTGGCCGCCGACGGGTTCGAGTGGACGATGGGTGCCGCCCCGAAGACGACCGTCCGCGGGTCGGCGGGGGCGCTGCTGGCCTGGCTCAGCGGGCGCGCCGACGGCGCCGCCCTCGACGGTGACGTGCCCCGGCTCCCCGCCTGGGCGTGACCGGACCGCTCCGCTCAGTGCACACCTTGCGCCCGCTCTACACTGGGCGCTCCCGGCACCGAGGAGTCCGCTGTGGACAGTGAACACGACCAGGGGCGGCCCGGCGTCCGCCGCCGGACGTTCCTGCGGATCGCGGGGGTCTCGGCCGCCGGTGCCGTCGCCGCCGCGTGCGGGCCGGAGAACCCCGCCGCCCCGGTCGCCTCGACCGCTCCGGTGGACACGCCGTCGGCCCCGCCGAGCACCCGGCTGCCCACGGGGCCACCGAACTGGGACGACCTGCGCCCCCGGCTGACCGGCAGCCTGCTGCGTCCGGGCGCCGACAGCTACGACACCGCCAAGCACGGCTTCAACCAGCTGTTCGACGGCAACAACCCGGTCGCCGTCGCGACCGTGGCGAACGCCAAGGACGTCCAGGCCTGCCTGCAGGCGGCCGCCGGACGCGTCGCGATCGCCGCGCGCAGCGGCGGCCACAGCTACGCCGGTTACTCGGTGCCGGTGGGCGGGCTGGTCGTCGACGTGGCCGCGCTGAACAAGGTCGACGTCCAGGGCGGCAAGGCGGTGATCGGCGCCGGCGCCAAGCTGGCGGACGTCTACGCCGGGCTGGCGCGGGCCGGGCGCGCGCTGCCCGCCGGGTCGTGCCCCACGGTCGGGATCGCCGGGCTGACCCTCGGCGGCGGCATCGGCGTGCTCGCCCGCAAGTACGGCCTGACCTGCGACCACCTGAGCTCCGCGCAGGTCGTCACCGCCGACGGCCGGACGCTCACCGCGTCCGCGACTTCCGAGCCGGACCTGTTCTGGGCGCTGCGCGGCGGGGGCGGCGGCAACTTCGGCATCGTCACCGAGTTCACCTTCGACACCGATCCGGCGCCGCCCGCGCTGACGGTGTTCTCGCTGCGCTTCCCGGCCGGGGCCGCGAGCGGCGTGCTCGCCGCGTGGCAGCAGTGGATCGCCGCGATGCCGCCGGAGCTCTGGGCGAACCTGGTGCTCTCGGGCGGGTCGCCGGTGCAGTGCCGCGTCGGGGGCTGCTACGTCGGAGGCTCGGCCGGGCTCACCACGCTGCTGAACAACCTGACCGCCAACGCCGGTGCCCGGCCGACGCAGCGCGTGGTGAAGACCCTGGACTACCTCGGCGCCATGAAGTACTTCGAGGGCAGCTCGAACCGCCAGTCGTTCGTCGCCTCCTCGCGGATGATCACCACCCCGGTCGACGCCGCGAAGGTCGTCGCGGTCGCCGAAGGCCAGTCGGGCATGGACCTGCTCATCGACGGTCTCGGCGGCGCGGTGGCCGGGCCGGCCAAGGACGCGACCGCGTTCTGGCACCGCGACGCGCTGGCCAGCATCCAGGTCTACGCGCCCGCGACGGCGAAGACCCGGACGAAGGTCACGCAGGCGGTCGGCGACGTCGTCGCGGGACTCGCCGCGGCCGGCGCGGGCGGCGGGTACGTCAACTACATCGACCCGGCCCTGCCCGACTGGAAGGCCGCCTACTACGGCGACAACGCCAAGCGCCTGCAGGACGTCGCGAACAAGTACGACCCCAACAACGTCTTCCGGTTCGGGCAGGGCGTGGTCAGCTAGAGGTCGATGCCGGTGAAGACGGTGACGCGTTCCTCCGTCAGGTCGTGCATCGCGGCGAGCACGCCTTCGCGGCCGACGCCGGAGCCTTTGACGCCGCCGTAGGGCATCTGGTCGGCGCGGTAGGACGGGACGTCGCCGATGATCACGCCACCGACCTCCAGCTCGGCCGACGCGTGGAACGCCAGCTGGATGTCGGTGGTGAAGACCCCGGCCTGCAGGCCGTACGCCGATGCGTTGACCGAGCGGAAAGCCTCGTCCACTCCGTCCACAACGGACACCGCGAGGACCGGGCCGAAGATCTCTTCGGTCCAGGCCTTGGTGTCCGGCGGGACGTCGGTGAGCAGTGTCGGGGCGACGGTCGCGCCGTCGCGGGTGCCGCCGGTGAGCACCTTCGCGCCCCCTTCGACGGCTTCGTCGATCCACGCGACGATCCGCTCGGCGGCGGCTTCGTCGACCACCGGGCCGACGTCGGTGGCGCGGTCGTACGGGTCGCCGGTCCGCTGCGCCTCGACGGCTTCCACCAGCGCGGGCACGAACTCCTCGGCCACGGCGGCGTCCACGATCACCCGCTGCACCGCGATGCAGGACTGGCCGGCCTGGTAGTTGCCGAAGGTGGCGATCCGGTGCGCGGCGCCCTCGGGGTCGGGCCAGTCGCGCAGCACGACGGCCGCCGCGTTGCCGCCGAGCTCGAGCACGACGTGCTTGCGCGGCGCGGCGTCCTTGAGCGACCAGCCGACCGGGCCGGAGCCGGTGAACGACACGACCGGCAGCCGCGGGTCGGCGACGAGCGCTTGCGTCTGCTCGTTTCCCAGCGGCAGCACGGAGAAGGCGCCTTCCGGCAGGTCCGTCTCGGCCAGGATTTCACCGAGGATCAGCGCCGACAACGGCGTCCGCGGGGCCGGCTTGACGATGATCGGCGCACCGATCGCCAGCGACGGCGCGACCTTGTGCGCCACCAGGTTGAGCGGGAAGTTGAACGGCGCGATGCCGAGCACCGGCCCGCGCGGGACACGGCGGGTCAGCGCCAGCCGGGCCTCGCCGGCGGGATCGGTGTCGAGGCGCTGGACTTCGCCGGTGAAGCGGCGGGCTTCCTCGGCGGCGATGCGGAACACCGACACCGCGCGCTTGACCTCGGCTTCGGCCCACTTGAGCGGCTTGCCGTTTTCGGCGGTGATCACCTCGGCGATTTCCTCGGCCCGCGCGGCGAGCACGCGGGAGACGTGGTCGAGCGCTCCCGCGCGCAGGTGCGCGGGGCTGTGCCGGAACGCCTTGGCGACCGCGGCCGCGGCGGCCACCGCGCGTTCGACCTGCTCCGGCCCGGGCACGGCGACCGTGGCGACCTCGCTGCCGTCGTACGGGTGGTGCACGACGAGGGTGGTGGCGCCCGGCTCCGGGCGGCCGGCGATCCAGGCGGGACGCGGCTCGGGGGTGATCATGTCCATGCGTACCAACGTAATCCGGCCGGGGGCGCGACCGGTGGACCCCCACCCGGACGGGTCACGGCTTGAGCACCGTCAGCGTTTCGCGGCCGGCCGGCTCCAGGGTGCCGACCGTGACAAACGGCGGAGGTGCGGGGGCGGTTTCGCGCCTAGATTCCGGTCATGACCACTCGCGCGTTCGGTGCCCTCGCCACCGGGCCACGCCGCCCGATCCTCACGGCCGTGGTGTTCGCGGTGACCCTGGCCTGCGGCATCGCGCAGCTGGTGCACCCGCCGCTGTACGACGCGATGCACCGTGACGCCGCCCGCATCGACGCCGGCGAGTGGTACCGCCTGCTGACCGGCATGTTCTTCCAGGACGGCTGGGCGTTCGGCCTGACGTCGAACCTGCTCTGGCTGGCGTTCTTCGGCACGCTCGCCGAGCGCGTGTTCGGCCGCGTCCGCTGGCTCGTCCTGTACTTCGGCTGCGGCCTGTTCGGCCAGGTCATGAGCTACCGCTGGCTCAACCCGGCCGGCGCGGGCAACTCGATGTGCGTCGTCGGCCTGATCGGCGGCCTGGCGGCGGTCGCCATGGTGGCTTCTCGCCGCTACGGCGTGGTGCTGCCGATGCAGTTCCGGGTCATCGCCTTCGCCGCGCCGGTGCTGGCCGTGGTGGACACGCTGGTGCACGACAACCACGGCCTGCCGCTGCTGCTGGGCCTGGCGCTCGGCTTCGCCCTCCTCCCGCCGGTCGTGAGTGGTAAGGCGAGTTAGAACGCGCCTTACCACTCACGACCGGCTGCGGTAGAGGTCGCGCAGCAGGAGGACTTCGGCGCAGTGGTGGATCAGCTCCCGGTGGATGTGCAGCACCAGGGTCGCCATCGGGTACTCCGCGTACGGCCCCTCCGCCGGCCCGCACGGCCGCGCCAAGCCCGCCTCGTCCAGTGTCTGCACCCCGGCGACCCACTGCGCGTAGAACTTGTCGAGTTCGGACAGCGCCTCGGCGGCGGTCCCGGGGTAGGGATAGGTCTCGTAGCCGATCGGCGCGCCGCCGAAGTGCGACGCGATCCGCGCGCCCAGCACGCCGACGAGGATGTGGCCGAGCCGCCAGGCGATCGTCGTGACCGGCGGCGGCGTCGGCTCCGGGAAGGCGAAGTCGATGGTGAACGGGCCGGTGCCGGGTTCGTCGTCCGACTTCCTCGGCCGCACGGTCCAGCAGCCCGCGACCGGTTCCCAGAAGTACTCGTCGTCGGTGAGCCCCTCGAGCTTCCGGTGCACCAGGAAGTTCCAGTGGAAGTCGAGCTGATCGGTCAGTTCCTTCGTCCAGTTCACAGCCATACCGGGCACCGTAGGCCCGATCGAGGACAGGGACCGCCCTGAATCCCGGGTGACCCGGCCCACCTGGGACGATGGGGGCCTATCCCACCGTCGCAGGAGGTCCTCAGGTGCCCAACCCCACCGGTCCGGTTCTCGTCGTGGACTTCGGGGCGCAGTACGCGCAGCTGATCGCCCGGCGCGTCCGCGAGGCACAGATCTACTCGGAGGTCGTCCCGCACAGCGCGTCCACCGAAGAGATCCTCGCCAAGAACCCCTCGGCGATCATCCTCTCCGGCGGCCCTTCGAGCGTGTACGCCGAAGGTGCCCCGGGCATGGACCCGAAGCTCACCGAAGCGGGCGTGCCGATGTTCGGCATCTGCTACGGCCACCAGCTGCTGGCCAGCGCGCTCGGCGGGGTCGTCGAGCCGACCGGGGTGCGCGAGTTCGGCCGCACCGAGGTCCGCGTGACCGGTGACGGCGGTGTCCTGCACGCCGGCCTGCCCGCGCACCAGCCCGCGTGGATGAGCCACAACGACAGCGTCACCAAGGCCCCGGAGGGCTCGGTCGTCACGGCGTCTTCGGACGGCGCCGAGGTCGCCGGCTTCGAGGACGTCGAGCGTCGCTTCGCCGGCGTCCAGTACCACCCGGAGGTCGCGCACTCGCCGCACGGCCAGGAGGTGCTGCGCCGGTTCCTGCGGGACATCGCCGGCATCGAGCCGCAGTGGACGACGTCGTCGATCGTCGAGGAGCAGGTCCAGCGGATCAGCGACCAGATCGGCGACGGCCGCGCGATCTGCGGCCTGTCCGGCGGGGTCGACTCCGCCGTCGCGGCCGCGCTCGTGCAGCGCGCCATCGGTGACCGGCTGACCTGCGTGTTCGTCGACCACGGCCTGCTGCGGGCGGGCGAGCGCACCCAGGTCGAGCAGGACTTCGTCTCCGCCACCGGGGTCAACCTGGTCACCATCGACGCGCGGGAACGCTTCCTCGACGCGCTGGCCGGCGTCACCGACCCGGAGCAGAAGCGCAAGATCATCGGCCGCGAGTTCATCCGCGTGTTCGAGCAGGCCGAGCGCGACCTCAAGGCCGCGGGCGACTACCGGTTCCTCGTGCAGGGCACGCTGTACCCGGACGTCGTCGAGTCCGGCGGCGGCGAAGGCACGGCGAACATCAAGAGCCACCACAACGTCGGCGGCCTGCCGGACGACCTGCAGTTCGAGCTGGTCGAGCCGCTGCGGCTGCTGTTCAAGGACGAGGTCCGCCGCGTCGGCCTGGAGCTGGGCCTGCCCGAGACGATCGTGCAGCGCCAGCCGTTCCCCGGCCCCGGCCTGGGCATCCGGATCATCGGCGCGGTCGACCAGGAGCGGCTCGACACCCTGCGTGCGGCCGATCTGATCGCGCGGGAGGAGCTGACGGCCGCCGGGCTGGACCGCAGCATCTGGCAGTGCCCGGTGGTGCTGCTCGCCGACGTCCGCAGCGTCGGCGTCCAGGGCGACGGCCGGACCTACGGTCACCCGATCGTCCTGCGGCCGGTGTCGTCGGAGGACGCGATGACCGCGGACTGGACGCGCCTGCCCTACGAGGTCCTCGAGCGGATTTCCACGCGCATCACCAACGAGGTCCCGGAGGTCAACCGGGTGGTCTTGGACGTGACGTCCAAGCCGCCGGGCACCATCGAGTGGGAGTGACCTCTCCCCGGACAGGGCTCGAGGCCCCGGCGTGGGATCCGGGGCCTCGAGTGATCCGGTGGCTCAGCGCCGCCGCTTGCTGCCGAACGACGCGGTGAGGAGCAGCAGTCCCACGAAGACCGCCCCGCCGGCGACCACCCAGCGGAAGTCGAACGACGGCAGCCAGCTCGCGCCGTCCGAGAGGACGTACGCCGACACCAGCAGGGTCGCGACGCCGAAGATCAGGGTGATGACGTCCACGCCGCCGCGCTTGGCGGGCTGGGTGCCGGCCGGATCGTCGTAGGCGTAAGGGTTCTGGTCAGTCACGCCGCACCTCCACGTCGCCCACGTTGTTCGAGACCTTCAGGGTGATCTTCTGGCCGCCGACGCCGTCGGGGCCGTTGTCCGTGCCGATCAGCGCGGCCTCGCCGACGCCGTCGTTCTTGCGGCCGAAGCACGACGTCTCGCCGGCGCCGGTGTGGCAGTCGAAGGTGACGTCCGCGTTCTCCGGCACGATCACCGTGGTGTTGCCGGCGCCGTTGGACACGGTCGTCGAGTACGGCGCTCCGGCGGGCAGCTCGGTCAGGTCGAGGTTGATATCGCCCGCCGCGTGCTGGTACAGCGGCTTGAGCTCGGCCAGCGACTGCGGGACCGGGCTGATGTCGCCGAGACCGCCGCGGACGTCGAAGTTCTTGAACGGCGCCGCCGTCAGGACCAGCCCGGCGATGGCAAGGGGGATCGCGAGCCCGATCAGGCCGCGTCCGCCGCGGGCGAACGCGCCGGCGACCAGGCCGATCCCGACCACGCCGAGCACCAGGCCGACGATGTGCTGCGCGTCGAACCAGGTGGCGCCGTTGAGGCCGGCCAGCACGGCCGCGCCGGCGGTCACCACGGCCAGCGCGAACGTCGCGGAGCCGACCTTCGACCGGGGACGCCGCTGCGGCGCCTGGTACGACGGTGGTGGGGGCGGCGTGGGCCGCGGCTCCGGGGCGGGCGGAGCGTCGGGAAGGTCCCAGCCGGCCGGGTCGGCCGCCAGGGGATCCCAGCCGCGCGCCGGCGAAGGCGCCTCGGCGGTGTCGGTCATGGTGAAGGCTCCGTTTCCGGTGAAGGCCGGGTACGAGGTCCGCGCGGCGACGGGCGCGGGGCGGTTCTCGTGGCCGCGGCTGCGGTGCAGCAGGTAGAGCGCGGCGGCGATGAGGGCGCAGCTGATGAGCCCGCCGCCGTCGAACCACGACCCGGTGATCGAGCCCCCGGCGCTGACGACGGTGAAGATCATGAGCACGACGGCGAACGCGGGCGACACCGACGACCGGCCGCGCCCGATCAGGCTTTCGAAGCCGGAGACCTCGTCGCTTTCGCCGGGCAGGAACAGCCACCCCAGCAGGTAGAAGGGAACGCCGAAGCCGCCGAAGATCGTCGTGACCACCAAGGCGATCCGCACGACGACGGGATCGATCCCGTAACGCCGCCCGATGGCGGCGGCCACCCCGGCCAGCTTCCGCCCGGAGTGCGGCCGCCGGGGCCGGCTGTTCCAGAAGTCCTTGACGGTCTCCTCGAAGCCGTTCAGGACACCCGGCTTCGGCGACCGGGTTTCGCTCGCACCACTCATACCGAGAAGCATGCGCCACCTGCGACGGCGGGACATCCGGGATGGTCCCTGAGGTTTCCCGGAGGGGACACGGGGGTCGCGTTCAGCGGCGGAAGCCGCCTTCGGAGCGGATCGTCCGGCCGGTGATCCGGTCCGCGTCGGTCGTCCCCGCCGCACTGATTCCGGATCAGGGGTTTCCCCGATGGAACCGCACCCCGGTGCGTGTGACCATGGACGGCGTGCAGGAGTCCCTCGACCACGTCACCGCCGAGCAGGCGATCGCGGCCACCACGACGGAGTCATTGGCGCCCAAGATGTTCCGGCGCCGGTCCGGGCGGGCCATCGCCGGCGTCGCCGGGGGGCTCGCCGATCACCTCGGTGTGCCGGTCGTCTGGGTGCGGACGGCCTTCGCGCTGCTCGCCGCGCTCAACGGCGCCGGGCTGCTCGCCTACGGCCTCCTCTGGGTGTTCGTCCAGCAGCAGTCCGAAGAAGCCGCGGAGCCGCCGACCCAGAAGGAACGCCAGCAGGCGTTCGGGCTGATCGCGCTGGGCGTCGGCCTCGCCGTCGCCAGCGGGACGCTCACCGGGTTCATCAGCGGCTGGGTCGCGGTGCCCCTGGCCGTCGCCATGATCGGTGCCGCGGTCGTCTGGCGCGAGGCCGACGAGTCGCAGCGCCGCCGCTGGAAGGTCGGCGCGAAGGACGGCTTCGCCGGGGCGTTCCTCGGCGGGGGCGGCTGGTCGGCCGCCATCCGGATCGTCGCCGGCGTCGCGCTGGTGATCACCGGCATCGGCGTCGTCGTGCTGCGCAGCGGCAGCCTCGACCAGGTCCAGTTCGCGCTCATCGCCGTCACCGCCACCCTGATCGGGGTCGCCGTGCTGACCGTGCCGTTCTGGCTGCGGCTGGTCCGCGACCTCTCCGACGAGCGCAAGGCCCGCATCCGCACCGACGAACGCGCCGAGATCGCCGCCCACCTGCACGACTCCGTGCTGCAGACCCTCGCGCTGATCCAGAAGCAGAGCGAACAGCCCCGCGAGGTCGCGCGGCTGGCCCGCAGCCAGGAGCGCGAGCTGCGCGGCTGGCTCTACGGCCCGAACGGCTACGGCAAGCCCGCCGAGAACGTCGAGGAAGCGACCGGCCAGCTGTCCGAAGCGCTCGCGACGGCGTGCGGCGAGGTCGAGGACACCTTCGCGATCTCGGTCGGCCAGGTCGTCGTCGGCGACGCCGAGCTGGACGAATCGCTGGTGGCGCTCGTCCAGGCCGCGCGGGAGGCCATCGTCAACGCGGCCAAGCACGCCGGCGTCGACGAGGTCAGCGTCTACGCCGAGGTCGAGCCGACGGCGGTGACGGTGTTCGTCCGCGACCGCGGCAAGGGCTTCGACCCCGACCTCGTCCCGGACGACCGCCACGGCCTCGCCGACTCGATCCGCGGCCGGATGACCCGCCACGGCGGCACGTGCAAGGTCCGGACGGCGCCGGGCGAGGGCACCGAGGTGCAGCTCGCCATGCCGGTGAAAGCGGGCAAGGGAGCGGCGTGAGGCGGCTATGCTCGACGACGTGACGGACAACCAGCGTGAACCGGTCAAGGTCTTCCTCGTCGACGACCACGCGCTGTTCCGCGCGGGGGTGCGTACCGAGCTCGACTCGATCACCGACGAGGTCCGCGTGGTCGGCGAGGCCGGTTCGGTCGCCGAAGCGGTGGCCGGCATCGCCCGCACGAAGCCCCAGGTCGTGCTCCTCGACGTCCACATGCCCGACGGCGGCGGTGCCGAAGTGCTGCGCCGGGTCCGCCCGGAGCTGCCGGACGTGGTGTTCCTGGCCCTGTCGGTGTCGGACGCGGCGGAGGACGTCATCGCGGTCATCCGCGCGGGCGCCCGCGGCTACGTGACGAAGACGATCTCGTCGAAGGAGCTGGTCCGCGCGGTGGTCCGCGTCGCGGACGGCGACGCGGTGTTCTCGCCGAGGCTGGCCGGCTTCGTCTTGGACGCGTTCGCCGACCGCCCGGGTTCGGCGCCGATCAACGACCCCGAGCTGGACCTGCTGACGCCGCGCGAGCGGGACGTCCTGCGGCTGCTGGCGCGCGGGTACGCGTACAAGGAAATCGCGTCGGAGCTGTTCATCTCGGTGAAGACGGTGGAGACGCACGTGTCGAGCGTCCTGCGGAAGACCCAGCTTTCGAACCGCTACGAGCTCTCCCGCTGGGCCTCCGACCGCCGTCTCGTCTAAACCCGTTCCATGACCGGCGCCGCCGCCGGCACGCGCTTCGGGAGCCGCGTCAACGCCACGCCGCCGAGCACGACCACCATCCCCGCGATCACCCGCAGGTGCAATTGCTCGCCGAGGAACACCGCCCCGAGCAGCACCGAAACCACCGGCAGCAGGTACCCGACCACCGAAGCCGCCACCGCGCCCTCGCTGGCCAGCAGCTGGTAGTTCAGCGCGAACGCGATCCCGGTCGACCCGATGCCCAGCACCAGCACCGCCAGCAGCGGTCCCGCGGAAACGTGCACCGGCGCGAACCCGCCCGCCGGCAGCGCCAGCACCAGCATGCCGCTGGCCAGCACCATCTGGCCCGCCGAAGTCGCGTACGGCGACACCGCCGGGTCCGACAGGTACTTGCCCTCGTAGACGAACGCGAAGCCGTAGCTCGCCGCCGCCGCGAGGCAGCCCAGCGCACCCCAGCTCAGCAGGCCCGACGCCTGCCACGGGGCGAAGATCAGCAGGATCCCGCCGAGTCCGGCGACCAGGCCCGCCAGCCGCGGCCCGGTCATCCGCGACGACGTCCCCATCAGCGGCGCGGCGAGCAGCACCCACAGCGGCGTCGTCGAGTTGAGGACCCCGGTGATACCCGAATCGACCGTCGTCTCGCCGATCGCGAACAGCAGGAACGGCAGCGCGTTGTGGAAGAACGCCGCGACCGCCAGGTGCCCCCACGTCCGGCGGTCGCGCGGGAGCCGGGCCCGCTGCAGGCGGCACAGCACCAGCAGCATGGCGGCGCCGAGCACCAGCCGCGCCAGCACCAGCTGGACCGGCGAGAACATCCCCAGGCCCAGCTTGATCCAGAAGAAGCTCGAGCCCCACATCAGCGCCAGCGCACCGATCCTGAGCAGGGTCTTCGTCTCGCCCACCGCAGTCCTCCTTCGACAGCCAAGGTCAGCTTCACCCGGACCAGAAGTAAGGACAAGCGAAATTAACTGCAGGAACACTTAAGCCAAGCTGTACGATCGGGGCATGCTCGACGTCCGCCGCATGCAGGTCCTCCGTGCCGTCATCACCAGCGGGTCGATCACCGCCGCGGCCCGCAACCTGGGCTACACGCCGTCCGCGATCAGCCAGCAGCTGTCCACGCTGGAGCGCGAGGCCGGCACCGAACTGCTCGAACGCGTCGGGCGCGGCGTCCGGCCGACGGCGGCGGGTGCGCTGCTGTGCGAACACGCCGAGACGCTCAGCACCGAGCTCGCCAAGGCCGAGGCGGCGCTGACCGAGCTCAAGGAGGGCCGCACCGGCCGCGTCACCATCCGCTACTTCGCCACGGCCGGTGCGTCCTTGGTCCCACCCGCCATCGCCGCGGTCCGCCGCGAGCACCCCGGCGTGCGCCTCGACCTCAAGCTCGTCGAGCCCGACGACCCGATGGTCGACGTCGAGACGGGCCACGCCGACGTCGCGATCACCGTCTTCCCCCGCCGGACGCCGCCCGCCAAGGGGGTCGAGCTGGTGCACCTGCTGGACGATCCGTACCGGGCCGTGCTGCCGAAGACCCACCCGCTGGCGCGCAAGCGCGTGCTCGACCTGACGGACTTCGCCGAGGAACCCTGGGTCGGCGTCGACGGCCTGCCCGGCATCTGCCGCAACATCCTGGACAGCGCGTGCGCGTCCGCCGGGTTCACACCGAACGTCGTCGTCGAATCCGAGGACTACCAGACGGCGCAGGGGTTCGTGGCGGCCGGCATCGGCGTCGGCCTGATCCCGGAGCTGGGGCTCGGCGCGCAGCACCCCGGCGTCGTCGTCCGCAGGATCCGCAACCCCGAGCCCTTCCGCGCGATCCACGCCGCCGTCGCGTCGCGCGCCTGGGGCCAGCCGGCCGTCCGCACGCTGCTGGAAGCGATGCGCGCGGCGACCGCGAAGGTGGCTTAGACGAAGAACAGCTCGGTGACGAGGATGCCGACCAGCACCGCGGCGAGGATCGCGGCCACGGTGACCAGCGTCTTCTTCGACACCGGCAGGTTCCACGCCTCGGCCTGCTGCGCCGCCGCAGCGGGCGGCGGCGCGTACTGCGGCGCCTGAGGAGCCGGCGGGACCGGCGGGATCTGCTGCGTCGCCCCCTGCGCGTAGCCGGGCGGCGGCGTCATCGGGTACTGCGGCTGGAACTGCGGGCCCGACGCCATCGGCGGCCCCTGAGGCGGCATCGGCGGGGCGCCCTGCGCCGTCGGCCAGCCGACGGGCATGGTCGGCATCGCCGGCGCGGTCGGCGGGATGAACGCCGTTTCGCGGCCTTCGGTGATCGCCTTCAGCGAGTGGACGGTGTCCGCCATCGTCGGCCGGGTGGTCGGGTCCGCGCGCAGCATCTTGCGCAGCGCCTCGGTCAGGACGCCCGAGTTCTGCGGCGGGCGTTCGGACGACTGGCCGTCGTCCCCGAACGGCGGCACGCCCTCCACGGACGTGTAGAGCGTCGCGCCGAGGGAGAAGACGTCCGCGGCCGGCGTGCCCGGCAGCCCGCGGGCGACCTCGGGCGCCACGTACGCCGGGCTCGGCCCGCCGCCGCTGATGCCGATGTCGGTGAGCTTGACGCCGCCGTCGTCGGCCAGCAGCACCGTGCCCGGCTCGAGGGTGCGGTGCACGAAGCCGGCCCCGTGGATGGCGGCCAGCGCGTTCCCGAGCTGGATGCCCAGCAGCGCCGCCTGGTCGGGGGTGAGCCGGCCGTGCTCGGCGAGGAACGTCGCCATGCTGCGTGACGGGATGTACTCCATCACCAGCCAGACGTCCTGGCCGTCCGGCAGCACGTCGAACACCTTGATCGCGCACGGGTGCTCGATCCGGGCCGCGTCCTTGCCCTCCTGCATGGCGGCGGCACGCGCTTGCTCGGCGCGCTCGCCCGCACCGACCGGCAGGTACATCCGCTTCATCGCGACGGTGCGGAACAGCCGCGTGTCGAACGCCAGCCACACGATGCCCGCGCGGCCGCGGCCGATCGGCTGGTCCAGCCGGAACCGGCCGCCGACGATGGTGCCTTCAGAACTCAAGTCGGTCCTCGATTATCCGTTGGCCGGCGGCTGCGAAGTCGATTGAGGTGGGGAGCTGGGAGGGGAGGACGATGCCGGCGGCGACTCGGACTCCGACGGTTTCGTCGGCGTTGTCGTCTTCGGGGTCGTGGTCACCGGCGTTTCGGTCGGCCGCGACGTCGTGGCGCGCTTCGACGACGAGGTCGTCTCCGACACCGGCGGAGGCACCTCCACCGGGGTGAACGAGTCTTCGGTCGTCGGCGGCTCCGACGACGACGTCGCGGCGGGCGACGACTTGGTGCTGGGCGCCGGCGCGGCCGGCGCCTCCGGGTTGTTCGGGCTCAGCAGCCAGACGACGAGCGCGACCAGGCCCACGACCACGACGCCGCCGATGATCGCCGGGCGCTTCCACGCGCCGGGCTTGCCGTCGTCCTCGTCGACCGGGCTCAGCTGGGGCCGCGACCGGGCCGGGGGCGGCTCGGGATCGTCGTCGTAATCGTCGTAGTCGTCCTCGTACCCGCCCTGCTCGTGCGGCGGCACCGGCACGGCGCGGGTCGCGGCCAGGCCGGGCGGTACGCCCCCGGCGCCGTGGTGGTCGTCCTCGGGGTAGCGGCCGTACCCGTCGTAGTCGTCCTCCGGGTAGCCGGTGCCCTCCGGGTAGTCGTCCTCGTCGTAGAACGGCACGGCTTGCGTTGGGGCCCCGCCGCCGCTGAGCAGCGTGCCCGAGTGACCGGCGGGGATCTCGTCGAACATCTGCGTCGCGTTCGGGTCGGCGACGGCGGCCGCGCCGAGGACGCCGGCGGACGGCGCCATCATGGTCTCGTCCGCGGGGCCGCCGAGCGGGGTCTCGCCACGGGCGACGGCGGCGAGCAGCTCCTCGCACTCCTCGGCGGTCGGCCGGTGCTCGGTGTCCGGGTGCAGCAGCACCGCCAGCACGCTGGCCAGCGGCCCGGACTGGCGCGGCGGGTTGATCTGCCCGGCCGCGACCGCGTGCAGCAGGCTCAGCGTGTTCTCGGACAGCCCGAACGGCGGCTGGCCCTCGCACGCCGCGTAGAGCGTGGAGCCGAGGGAGAAGACGTCGGACTCCGGGCCCGGCTCGCCGCCGATGGCGACCTCGGGGGCCAGGTAGGCGGGGGTGCCGGCGATCATCCCGGTCTTGGTGACCGTGACGTCGTCCTTGGCCCGCGAGATGCCGAAGTCGGTGATCTTCACGGTGCCGTTGCCGCCGAGCAGGATGTTGCCCGGCTTGATGTCGCGGTGCACGATCCCGACCGCGTGCGCCTCGCGCAGCGCCGCGGCGACCTGGGCGCCGATGCGCGCGACCTCGGTCGGCGGCAGCGTGCGGCGCTCCTGCAGCACGGCGGCCAGGCTGGTGGAGTTGAGGTACTCCATGATCAGGCACGGCTGGCCGTTGTCGTCGGTGACGACGTCGAAGACGGAGATCGCGTTGGGGTGGTGCAGCCGGGCCGCGATCCGGCCCTCGCGCATGGTGCGCTGCCGGGCGTCTTCTTTGTCGTGCTCGTCCAGGTGCGGCTGGAGCAGGAGCTGCTTGATGGCCACGGTGCGGCCCAGGACCTCGTCGTGCGCCTGCCAGACGGCCCCCATCGCGCCCGTGCCGATCCGGCCGACGATGCGGTACCGATCGGCGACCAGACGACCCTCGTCGCTCACGCGACCTCCCTTTGGGCTCCGGCTTCACCAGGGCGTGCGGATCGGTGCCTGGTGAGGCGGCCACGAGCACGCCGCTGGGCTGGAGCGTATGCACATGTCGTGGGCTCTGAGCCGGCTTTTCCGAGACCGGCCCGTGACAAGGCTAGGCGCTCACTCTGCGCACACGAATTCGGC
The DNA here is from genome assembly GCF_002904335.1 of Amycolatopsis sp. CA-126428. Lineage (GTDB taxonomy): Bacteria > Actinomycetota > Actinomycetes > Mycobacteriales > Pseudonocardiaceae > Amycolatopsis. The sequence continues at coordinate 159,966 of NZ_PPHF01000152.1, forward strand.
ACGGGCACTTGAACCAGGGGTGAAGGGGTGGTCGCGGTGGGCTACATGTACTGGGCCGAGACGAGCTCGGCTTCGGTGATCAGCCCGCCGCTGTCGGCGACCCGGAACAGCTGGGTGACGCGCACCAGCGCGCCGTCCGGCCGGTGCAGCGTCGCGACCGCGAGGATCGAGCCGTCCGGCTTGATCTGCGTGTCGGCCTCCTGGACGTCGATGGCGTCCATCGCGCTCCAGGTGCGGACCAGCTCGCCGGCCGTCCCCTGGACCAGGGCCGGGCTCAGCAGCGCCAGCGCGCCCGCCGAGTCGCGGGCGATCTTGGCGTAGAAGTCCTTGACGGCCTGGATCTTGCGGCTCGCGCTGCGGGCGTCGGCGGCCTGGTCCGGCACCGGGGTGTCGGCGGCCGGCGTCGGCTGGGTGCGGGGCTTGCCGTTCGCCGGCTGGGTGGCCGGCGTGTCCTCGGGGTGGGCGCCCGGCGTCGCCGGGCTGCGCCGCTCCGGCGCGCTGCCGCCGGCCTGGTGCTGCGGGACGGCGAGGCCACCGAGCTCGGCCGCGCCGGTGAACCCGGCGGGCGTGGACTGCCCGCCGGGGGAGGCGGCGCGGTGGGCGCTGGTCAGCATCGGCGCGGCGATCACGGCGCCGGCGACGAGCGCGCCCGCGGCGACGAGCCCGGTCAGCTTCGCGCGGCGCGCGAACCGGCTTTCCGGCTCGCCGGCGTCTTCGGCCTGCGCCGGCTCGCGGGCGGGCTCGGTCCGCGACGGCAGGAATCGCTGCGGGTCGCGGAAGACCTGCTCGAGGTGGTCCCGGTCGGCGTCGGCGACGCCGTCCAGGATCTCGGCCGGGATGACGTCCTCGACGCGGACGGCGTGGGGTGACTCACGCCGTGTGCGCTGCCGATCAAGCACGAAAGTCCTCGCTCTGGGTTCCGGTGACGGTCACTCGGCCGTTCGCCGGGCTCCCGTTGGTCCGGTCGGCCGACTCGTGGCCGGTCTTTGGATTCACTGTCGGATTCGCTGTCGTCAGGTAACCCTGTGCGGACGGCGACCACCAGGCTCTGTCGCCGGAATGCCGTCGCAATACGACGAGCGGCAACTTATGTCACCCACCCGGACCAGGCATAACCGCTCGGCGCACCGCACGTGCATCAGAACGGGCGAACCGCACGTGCAGGTTCGGCTACTGACCGTCAGCCGTGATCTTGTCGCCGTCGCCGAAGGTCAGCGTGCGCTCCTCGACGGTCTTGGTGCCGTCGGTGTGGGTGACCTCGACGGTGTTGACCGTGACGCCCCGCTGCTGGTCGATGCTGACCTTCTTGACTTCGAAGTAGGCGATGCCGGCGTACCGCTCGGCGAGCGCCTGCGGCCCCTGGTCGTGCAGGTGGCCGGTGGTCACCGACGACGCCGCGGACGGGTCGGTGGTGACGGTGTTGAAGAACTTCTCCGAGTTGTCCCCCATGGTCTGGGCGTCCGGCGGGAAGGAGTACCACCACGGCGGCTTGACCGGGGTTTCGCGCTGGGCGGGCGTGACCGGCGGTTTGCGGGGGCTCGCGCCCGGGCCGGCCGGGCCGGTCTTCACCGTGTCCGGGGTGGTGGTGGTGCTGCGGGCGGGCGGGGGAGCCGCGCCGTCGACCGGCCCGGCACCACCGCGCTGGGTTTTCTCGGGCGTGTTCTCCGGCTGTGACGCGGATTCCGGCCCCGGCGCGGCACCGCCCTGCGTCGGCGGCCGGTGCTCGCCGGTGGGGTCGGCGATCGTCGGCACGCCCTGGTAGCCGGGCCAGGAGCCCTGCACGGCCTGGTCCACGGGCGGCTTCCCGACCAGGAAGGAGCCGGCGCAGAGGAGGCCGACGACCACGGCACCGGACGCACCGGTGGCGAACCAGGCCGCTTTCCGCCACGTCTTCGGTGGCGTCACCGAGGCGGGAACGGACCCGATCGTGAAGCCCCCCAGGCCGTCGAGGGGAGGGGCGGAGTAGATGCGGACGTCGTCCTCGTCGACGTCCACACACCGAGGCGCGGGCGCGGCCAGCGAGACGCGGGTCCGCCGGGCGGCCAGATCGGCACGGCTTTCGGCGGCCGGCGACTCGTCCGCGCCGGGCTCGAGGTCGTCGTCATCGAAGGCATCGAGCGGGAGACTGCCGTGCGCGGCCGGGAAGAGCGGCGACGAGGGCCGCCGGTCCCGCGGCTGCGGCAGCGACGGCAGCGACGGCTGCGGAAGGGGAAGGCACCCGGACACCGGCGGATCGGCCGGCGCGGACCCGGCTTCGGTGGCGCGGCGCCGGAAAGGGCGGTTGCCCGCCTCCGGCGATCCGGGCGGGTAATGCCGCAGGGGGTGGAAGTCACCTTGGGGGGAATCGGCGGGCGCGTAGTGCGGCCAGGAACAGGTGCCGCCTCCCGACGGCTCGCCCACCCCGCGGTACCGCAAGGCATACGAACCACTCTCCGCCGCCTCACCGGAACCGTGGTGCCGCAACGGAAGCGAGCCCGGCTCCGGCGTGTTCCCGGCCGCGTGGTGGCGCACCGGGCGGTGCTGGGGCAGCGGTGGCGTCCAGCTCTCCGCGCCACCGCGCCGGTGCCGCCCGGGATGCGCGGGCGCTCCGGCGTGCCCGTGGAACTCCGTGCCTTGGCTCATGTGGGCTCGACCACCCGGCGGTGCGGTCCTGACGCCATCCGGCGGCGAGACGACCCGATCGGAGCACCCTCACGCGCGGAATCCTGTTCGGAATCCTGCGCAAATGCACGCGCACGCGACTGGAGACGCGCGGGGCCAGTGCCCCCGCGCGTCTCGCGGGCATCGCCCGACCCAGACGCAAGGGTCCTCACGCCGTCAACCCTAGGAGCATCCGGCGGAGAAAGTCGCCCCCAAACCTGCAAGTTGCAGAGGTTTCACTCGGTCGGGCGCGACCGAACGGGCGATGGTGACGCTGCGAAGTTTCACGCAGCGCCATCGGCCCTGATCAGGGGTTTCAGCCTCCCGTGCGGTAACGGTCCCGCGTGGACTGCAGCGCCTTCGTCGCCACCACGCCGCTACCGGCGGCGACGATGATCGCGAAGATGTCCAGCGTCGGTCCCCCCGCCGTGAGCAACCAGGCGAACAGCGAAGCCGCGGTGGTACCGCCGGCAACGGCCCACCTGCTCTTGACGTACTGCGCGACCGGAGCGCCTCCGGCCCGCTTACCCGCCGCGTTGTTGAGCAGCGCCAAATACCCCACATGGCCCAGCGCGGCCAGCACGCTCGCGAGCGCGACGATGACGGCGATGAGGTTCACGAGCCAGTCCATGGGCCCCAGTCTGCCCGCACCGGGGCCGCCGGTGCCTCGGGGAAGTCCCCGAATTCGGGTAACCGTTACCGGCCGAGCCGCCCGCGGCCCAGGTTCAGCAGCGCCATGGCCAGCTGCCGGCCGTCCGGGCCGAGTTCGCGGTAGCGCGCGAGCACGTCCATCTCGCGGTTGTAGACGATGCGCGTGCCCCCGGCGGCCATCCGCGCGGCCCCGATCGTCTTGGACACCTCGACCCGGCGTTTGACCAGCCGCAGGATCTCCTTGTCCAGCCAGTCGATCTCCTCCCGGAGCGCCGAGATGTCGTCGCCCGCGGGGGTGTGCTCGGCGGGCTGGCCGTCGGCGTTCGTCGCGTGTGCGTTCATCGGGACCTCTTCCTCGAAGCCCGGACCCGGCCCCAGGGACGGCGACAGCCCCGGGTCCGTGGACTCCGGGGCTGGCGTGATGGCGGTTCGGGCACTACGCGATCACGGGAGCCGGAGTCCGGATCCCGTAAAAAAATCGCTTCGCGTGGCGCCGCATGCGCTCAGTATGGCACAGCGGCACGCGGCCGCTCCCGGACCGAGCGCACCCGCGCGTGGACCAAGAGGCTCACCCCGAGCCAGAACACCGGGAACGCCGGCCAGAAGAACCCGGCCCCCAGCACCGCCCACCGGACGACCAGCAGCACGGCGATCGCGACCCCGACGGCGAGGTGGACGCGCAACGCGGGGTGGCGCCGCAGCGCCTCCCGGGTCAGCGGGAAGCCGGGGGACGGGGGCACGGGCCGCGGCAGATCGGTGGTGAGCGCGGCGAGTTCGTAGGTGAACTTCGCGGAGTAGACGCGGCTGAGGCGTTCTTCGACCTCGTCGAGGGTGAGCCGGCCTTCGGCACCGGCGGTCTGGACGGTGGTGGCGACGCGTTCTCGATCGGCGTCGGCGGCCCGGATGCGGGCGGAGCTGGTGTCTTCCATGTCCACCGATGCTCCGCGCGTGGCGCCCGCGGCGCGTCGGGTGGCAGGCGACATCCGGCGCTACGCCCACCGCCGTAGCCGCTCGCGCCGGAGGCACCGGCTCGCGTCGGCACGCTGTGCCGCACTTCCACCCACCCGGGGTAGCGTGGACGCACGATGGACACCCTCTTCGATCTCCCCGCCGCGACCCCTGTGCGCAAGCCCGCCGCCGGCGGGCAGGCCGAGCTGCTCGACGACCTCAACCCCGCCCAGCGCGAAGCCGTCACCCACGCCGGTGGCCCGCTGCTGGTGGTGGCGGGCGCGGGATCGGGCAAGACCCGGGTGCTGACCCGCCGGATCGCCTACCTGCTCGGCCAGCGCCGGGTGCACCCGGGCGAAATCATGGCGATCACGTTCACCAACAAGGCCGCCGCCGAAATGCGCGAGCGCGTCGCCGCGCTCGTCGGGCGCCGCGCGAACGCCATGTGGGTGTCGACGTTCCACTCCATGTGCGTGCGGATCCTGCGCCGTGAAGCCAAGATCCTGGACATGTCGTCGAGCTTCTCCATCTACGACTCCGACGACACCAAGCGGCTGATCACGTTGGTGGCGCGGGACCTCGACATCGACCCGAAGCGCTACGCCGCCCGCACGCTCGCCGTGCACATCTCGAACCTGAAGAACGAGCTCACCGACCCGGAGACGGCGGCGGCGAACGCGGGCAACGACCTCGAGCGCCGCGTCGCCGAGGTCTACGTCGAGTACCAGCGGCGGCTGAACCAGGCCAACGCCTTCGACTTCGACGACCTCATCATGCGCACGGTCTCGCTGCTGCAGGCGTTCCCGGACGTCGCCGAGTACTACCGGCGGCGCTTCCGCCACGTGCTGGTCGACGAGTACCAGGACACGAACCACGCGCAGTACACCCTGGTCCGCGAGCTGGCCGGGACCGCGCCGAACGAAGCGGGCGTCGAGCCGGCCGAGCTGGTCGTCGTCGGTGACGCGGACCAGTCGATCTACGCCTTCCGCGGCGCGACGATCCGCAACATCGAGGAGTTCGAGCGGGACTTCCCGAACGCGCACACCATCCTGCTGGAGCAGAACTACCGCTCCACGCAGACGATCCTGAACGCGGCCAACGCCGTGATCGAGCGGAACCCGAACCGGCGGGCCAAGCGGCTGTGGACGGACGCGGGCGACGGCGAGAAGATCGTCGGCTACGTCGCCGACAACGACCACGACGAAGCCGCGTTCGTCGCGGGCGAAATCGACGCGCTGGCGGAGAAGGGCGAAGCCGACTACTCCGACGTCGCCGTCTTCTACCGCACCAACAACCAGTCCCGCGTCTTCGAAGAGATCTTCATCCGGCTCGGCCTGCCGTACAAGGTCGTCGGCGGCGTGCGGTTCTACGAGCGCCGCGAGGTCCGCGACATGATCGCGTACCTGCGCGTGCTGGCGAACCCCGAGGACACGGTGAGCCTGCGGCGCGTGCTGAACGTGCCCAAGCGCGGCATCGGCGACCGCGCGGAGGCCGTCGTGGCGACGCACGCCGAGCGCGAGCGGATCTCGTTCGCGGCGGCGTTGCGGGACGCGGTCGAGGGCAAGGTGCCGTTGCTGAACCCGCGCTCGGTCAAGGCGATCAGCGGGTTCGTGGCGCTGCTCGACGAGCTGGGCACGCTGGTTTCGGACGGTGCCGAGGTGCACGACGTCCTGGAAGCGGTGCTGGAGAAGACCGGCTACCGCGTCGAGCTCGAGGAGTCCGAGGACCCGCAGGACCACACGCGCGTGGAAAACCTCGACGAGCTCGTCACGGTCGCGCGGGAGTTCACCGAGATCACCGCCGCGGTCGTCGCGGACGAGAACGCCGAGCTGGTCGTCGAGGAGGGCGTCCCGGCGCCGGGCTCGCTGCCGGCGTTCCTGGAACGCGTTTCGCTGGTCGCGGACGCCGACTCGGTGCCTTCGCCCGACGGCGGCGACGAAGGCGACGGCGGCGCGGGCGTGGTCACGCTGATGACCGTGCACACCGCGAAGGGCCTGGAGTACCCGGTGGTCTTCTGCACCGGCTGGGAGGACGGCGTCTTCCCGCACATGCGGGCGCTGGGCGACCCGACGGAGCTGGCCGAGGAGCGACGGCTCGCGTACGTCGCGATCACGCGCGCCAGGAAACGGTTGTACGTCTCGCGCGCGATCACGCGCTCGGCGTGGGGCCAGCCGTCGATGAACCCGGCTTCGCGGTTCCTCGACGAGCTGCCGCCGGACCTGGTCGACTGGCGGCGCCTGGAGCCCTCCAGCAGCGGCTTCGGCTCGTTCGGTTCCGGTTCGCGCGGCACCCCGCGGGCGGCGACCACCTGGGGCGGCCGGCGGTCTTCCGCGCCGTCTTCGTCGGGCACGCCGTCGTTCGGCAAGGGCTGGAAGGACACGGTGGCGCTGAAGCTGGACGTCGGCGACCGCGTCAGCCACGACAAGTACGGCCTCGGCACGGTGATCTCCTGCGACGGCGTCGGCCCGCGGGCCACGGCCACGATCGACTTCGGGGCGGCGGGCAAGGTCCGGCTGATGCTCATCGGCAGCGTCCCGATGGTGAAGCTCTAGCTGTGATGTCCAGGGAGGTTGGTCAGCCGGGTGACCGGCGGCTTGCCGCCGGTTGAGCTGTGGGGTCG
>NZ_PPHF01000153.1 GCF_002904335.1 Amycolatopsis sp. CA-126428
CCATCTACACGGCCGCGTCAGTGGCCTGAGAAACAGTCAGCTCCGGTGTCAACCGAAGTCTGGGCAGACCCGTGCGCTATTTAATTGTAGGATGCGGTGATGGCGGGTCGTGGACGGTCCAAGGTCGAGCTGGTCCTCAGTGATGACGAGCGTGCGACGTTGCTGCGGTGGGAGCGGCGGGCGAAGCCGGCGCAAGCGCTGGCGTTGCGGTGCCGGATTGTGCTGGCATGCGCGGAGGGTTTGTCCAATACGGAGGTGGCGGAGCGGCTCGGGCGAGGACGGTTCAGCGAGGGTGATGGTGATTGTGCCGAGCCGGGACCGCATCGGCGCCCGACGGGTGCCCTGACCCGGGCGACCTGGCCGACGTTCGCGCGGGTGGCGCTGTGCCTCGACGTCTCAATCGACGGGCTGTACGCATCGCTCGTGGCCGCAGCCATGCACCCGGACAACCCAGTGTGCGTCGAGCCATGGGAGGGCCGGCTGAACGCAGGCACTGCGTGAAGCACTGCAGACATCGTCCGCCGAATCAAGCCACAGAAGATCGGGTCGTTCCCGAACGAGCCAGCCGTCGCGGTGGCCGCCGACCTGGCCGACTCGCAAGCGTCCCGACCGCGCAGCCTGACCGCCGCCGAGCATCACGACGCAGCGGACGCCGATCCGACACTCAACACAAGACAAGAAAAGGGCACCTATTCAATTGTCAGTCTGTTTTCGATTTCTAGCGAGATGTACCTGCAACTCGACATGCCTGAATTGATAGATTGGACCAACAGAACGCAGAATGCCCGCCTTGTGCATATCGTCAAGAAACGGCATCAACCTGACCGGAAGCTTACGCCTCCATGCAAGATACCTTATAGCCATCATGTAGGCCATTGAGGCATGGTGCTTCCCGCCTCGCAAGCCAAATATTTGACCAGCGACGGGAGCCGCTGCAACCGCCAACGCGAAGATCAAAATAAAAAGATAACCAAAGGTTGCCGCGATCAAAAATATCGTCAGACAGCATATGGAAACTATCGACACCCGGACTATGTTCAGCAAGCGATCGGCACGCCAGTGCAGAATGGGCGTCGAAGCCATGTCACTGGACGTAGGAAACTCGATCCACCTGACCATCGCTGATCCGGTTCCGAACACTACGCCAACAGAAAAAGCCAGCACAAGGCCCCGAACAACGTCACCAGTCACTACTACGGTCGGCACCAATAGAGCGGAGACTATAGCGGTGTCTCTTAAAGCGAACCAGGCAAGTTGCCATAAACTTTTTTCACCTCCAAATCCTGCAAATCCCGGCTCTTGGATAATCCACCCAGAGGACACAAGACCCCCCGCTATCGCGAAGCTTATAGCGAGAGTCATCCCTCCCAGTAGGCCGAAGCCGCGACCTTCGACAGCGCCGCATATGATACCACCTGAGAAGAATGCGCAAATTGCACATATAGACGCACAAACGACGGCAAACACCCTCGCATTCATGACGCTGCGAGCCAAGTCCCACCACGCGAATCCACCACTGGGGCGACCCTTGGAGTTATTTGACTCCAAATACTGAGCAAGAAAAGACAGCCAAGATTCGACCTGATCTATATCGTAGCTCCTAGTCCTTCCAAACGGAGCGACGGTCAACTTGCCCGCAGGAACACGCCCTCTCAATGATAGCGGAATCAACCGCTCGACTAGATATTGAAACAATGAGTCGACAGTCGGGAAAATCTTCGAATCGAGGAGATCTTCAGGGGACATGTCAGAGGCGATACATACCCTTCTAATAAGCCATAATCCCAGCGGATTGGAGGCAACCTCGGAAATAATCGAAGCAGATTCCGACATCGACCTAAGGCCCTCAATAACTGGAGTCCAGCGCGTTTGACTCCGGGACGGTATACAGCTCTTGAGATAGTCGGCTACCGCCCGAGGAGACAAGGGGGAAGGTTCTATCAAGGAGAACGAGGTCAGCAGGCCCTCGTCGTCTTGATAGATATCAATAAATTCTTCCGTGCGACACGTTACAATAAGCGGACTATCGCGATTCAATGACGCATTTATCGCTTCCATTACAACTTTCCTGGACGCCGCCGGAACCTCATCAAGGCCGTCCAGTATCGGAATTACGCAACCTCTTTGAACCATCACCTGAGCCGCTCTCCCTGCCAGCGATGTTGCCCGCAATGCCGGATAGCATTGATTGAGACGCAAGGAGATCCAGTCATTAAGCTTTGGAAACCTTCTCATATCCCATTCCGCTATAGATAAAAATATGGGAACCGGTTCCGTTTTCGACCTTGATGCCAGCAGTGCCGACAGAATTTGAATAGCAAGAGTGGTCTTACCCGCACCCGACCGCCCAAGTACCGCGAGTCGACCATGTGGTAACTCGCGGAATTTCTTAGCCACCACGTGAATATTGTCGTTCTGCACCAGAAAGTTGACCTCAGGCTCATCATTGAGACCACGTCGACCCCCAAGGCCTTGTTGATCGAACCTCGTCCAGCGGGTTGGAATAGGATACGGACTCTCCGTAGACCGTGAAATAAGTTCCGCCGACCACTGATCAGAAACCAATCCAGCAAGCACGTCTTGAACTTCTACAATACGATCGCTGGTCACCACCACGACGGCCTTCGATGATTTGCGAATCCAGGCTAATAATCCCCCAAGTAGTGCAGGTATAGCGATAGCGACCGCGAGCAACTGAGAAAGATTGGCAGCCGTCTGCAAGTCTCGCTCCTGGAGCGCGATTCCCACTCCTGCAATCGCACCCGCAAGCAACAGTACGACGAGAGCGACCACGCCCACCCTCAACTTCGACCTGCCAGTATGCGCCACAAGTATCATTATGCCCTGCCTGTCAATTGTTCTAACACCCAATCGAACAGAGCAACTCATCCATTTGTGTATTACCTCTCGGTAACTCCGGTCGAGCTGGATAAACTGAGGCAAGGTACCCCTCGAAAATTAGCCGTCCTGAACGGAGACTTGGTGTCGCAAACATCTATTGACTGTGGATCCATTCATGTCGAACCCGGCGAATTAATCTCTGCGACCATCCAGATCCAGAACGTCATGGATCATGACTCAGGAAAAAAGATCTCCGGCCTCTGTGGAGATGCCGGAGAGTATGGAAATGAAGAGCTCCGAGATGCATTTTTTGACTTTTGTCAAGCCTGGCAGACCGGAATCGATTTTATCACCGAGGATGGCCGCGCAATGGCGTCGCTCCTGAGCAGCGCACTCAACGCTTACCTGGATGCCGACTTGATCTCTAGAGAAGAAATCGACCGACTCGGCCGGCTCATCAAGCTTAGCTCATGACTGAATTAGGTCAATCTGGAAACCCGTGGGACCTTATTCCTGGATCGCCGGACGCCATCCTTCGGAATCAAGGGTTTCTAAAGGAACTCGAGGATTCACTGGAATACGTCAACATCAATCTCAAAAGCATTAACACCGGATCTTGGCAAGGGCTAGCTGCGAACGCCTTTCACGAGAGTTTCGCTGATGAGCCTCCGAAATGGGCGAAAGCAGCAGATGCATTTCATGCTGCACAAAAAGCGTTGGACGATTACCGCGAGACCCTCATATGGGGACAAAGCCAAGCACGTGATGCGATAGCCCTTTGGGATCAAGGAGAGAACGACAGTCGCAAAGCTGCAGCAAACAGGAGTATCACAGCAAGCTATCCCGGTTATTTTCCGTCAGCGGAGGATCTAGCCGATGACGGCGAGGAACTCCGCCAGGCGGCAAGGGATAAGCTGAACGCCGCACGCGCACAATGCCTTGAACGAGCTCAGCGTTCGGCGGCCATTCTGCGCGACATGACATCTGTTGCTCCAATCAAACAAGAATGGCATGAACCGCAGCCCGCATTCGGAGACTTTCTCGCGAATGACATCGCTTGGAGTGAGATAAGTTCGGCAACCTTGCCTCAAAGAGTGAAACCATCTATCGAGGAAATTCAGCGACTTTATCAAAGAGAAGAAGATCCGAATGGAGATATACGGATCCCTTCCTTGGGCTTTGCGATAACGAAGTCCGAAGCCGCCGCCTTTGATAACCTTCTCAATGACCCACGCTATAAGGACCAAGCTATGGCCACAGTCGCGGCACGCGCCACGGCCGACAAAGCCGCGGCCGAACTGTTTCCCAATCAAGCGCCTGATGACAGTCACCGAAACGCTTTTCGTCACGCCTACTGGAATTCCTTGCTGTGTCGGACCGGCGGCAATAAATGGGCGTACCACTTTGCAACCGCACACGAGGGAATCCAGGATAACCCGCCTGCGCGTATGGCTATGGATCTGTACAACAACGAAGTTGGAAGGGACATCGCCAGGCGCCATCCCGAGGCGACTCCAGAACAGCTGGCACAGATTGTCGCCAAAGCAGTTCACGACGGCGACACCGTTGTGTTCAACGAGTCGAACGTACTAGAATACAGTAACCTGGTACCGGAAGGAAAGACCGGCAACGGTGGATCTACTGACAATAAAAGCGGTTCGGGGTAGGGCACTCTTGACTTTGAGATAAAGTCGCCGGCTACGAACTCAGAATTGATGGTATTCAATTTCTCACGCGACGGTGGTTAATGTTACGTACCTGGTCGGAGCGAAGGCGAGATCAAGTACGCCCTGCTCGACGAGCTGGCAGCTCTTGTGTGGGCCGCGAACATGGCGGCCCTCGAACTCGACGTCCCGCAATGGCGGGTCGACTCCGACGGCAACCGGCTTCCGCCGGACCTGCTGGAGTTCGACCTCGATCCCGGCCCCGCCACCTCGATCGTCCACTGCTGCCGCGTTGCGGAGTACCTCCGTGAACCCCTGGTCGCCGACGACCTCAAACCATTCGCCAAGACCTCCGGCGCCAAAGGCATGCAGCTCTACGCCGCCATCGACATCGGTGACCCCGCCGCGCCGTCCGCGTACGCAAAAAGGCTCGCGCAATAGCTCGCCCGGGACGATCCCGACAGCGTCACCGCGGTCATGGCCAAGACCCAGCGCACCAACCACGTCTTCATCGACTGGTCCTAGAACGATCCTGCCAAAACCACTATTGCTCCGTACTCACTGCGCGGGCGCGACCATCCGACCGTGTCGACTCCGATCACCTGGGACGAGGTCGCAGCCCACTCCCACGTCAACCAGTTGACGTTCACGGCCGACGACGTCCTCGACCGCATCGATCAACGCGGCGACCTTCTTGCCGATCTGGCCGAAACCCGCGCCGCGTTACCCGATCGCTAGCGCTCTGCCCATGAACGTTGGCGGGAGTCGGCGACTCGCCGATCAGCGTTCGTAGCCGTCGCGCGAGACTACGCTGGGTTCTCCGCGACGGCGAGATAGTCCGTGTAGATCTGCGGTGAGCCCGAGAACGTGTGGGGTTCCAAAGTCCCTCGCCGGCGCTGACCAGCGGCTTTATGCGGCTCGTTCGTACTCGTTGATCAGGCCTCCGAGAAGCCGCTGTCGCTTGATCCGCTGAGAGTCGAGATCTGCCGGAGGGTGGGTCGGCCGGGATGGGCGAAGCTCGCGGGAACGGTGCGGCCGTCGACCGTTGTAGTGCCGGACGTACTCAGCGAGCACGGCCCGCAGATGCCGCTATGCCGCTCACTCAGTATCAACACGCGGTCGGTGAGCTCAGTTCTAGCCGTGAGCACAAACCCGCTCGGCGTAGCCGTTCGCCCGTGGGCGACGCGCGGGAATTCTCACCGTCTCGATGCCGGCGTCAGCCAGGACGGCATCGAACGAGGCCGTGAACTGGCCAGCCCGATCGCGGACGAGAAATCCGAACTCGTCGACTCGATCACCGAGATTCATCACGAGGTTGCGGATCTGCTGGGTGGTCCACCCGCTGTCCGGGTGGGGGTGGTCGCGCCGAGGACGTCGACGTAGCGGCTGCCGACCTCCAGCACGAAGAACACGTGGATCCGCTTGAGGGTGAACGCGCAGTCGACGTGGAAGAAGTCGCACGCCGGCGCGGGAGGAATACGCGCCCGCTTCAGGATCCGCCGGATCGTCGAGGAACCGACCCGGTGTCCAAGCTTGAGCAGCTCACCTTGAATCCTCTTGTAGCCCCAACAGTGGTTCTCCTTGGCCATCCGTTCGATCAGCCCAGCGATCGCGTCGTCGACGGACGGACGGCCGACCCGGTGTGGCTAGGTCCACTTCGCGGCGACCAGGCGCCGATGCCAGCGCAGGATCGTTCCCGGGGTGACCAACCGGTGCAGCCGCAGCCCTGTGGGCAGCAGCCGAACCAACCCAGCGATCACCGCCCGATCGGCCCACTCCAGACGAGGTTTCGGGTGCCTCTGCGCAGCACAGCCACCTCGCGGCGAAGCACCAGCAACTCGACATCCTTGGACCCCGACGACCGCCCGAGCAACACCAACAGAATCACCAGCCGGAGGAAGATCAAGTAGAACACGCAGCGTCCCGGCTGCCGATCACGCCCTGTCCGTCACGTGTCTGTTTCCGCAGGTCTGGCACGTGAACCGATTTCGGAACCCCACGGGTCGCCGAGGCCCACGCCGAACCCGGGACACTCCCGCTGCTGTCGCACGCTCTGCTGGAGACCTGGCGCCGGCGTCGGGGCACCGTTTTCGCATTGTCGGGCTACTACGCCACCGGCGACATCCGCGGCGCGCTCGCCAACACCGCCGAAGCCGAATACTCGACGCTCGACGACGCCGAACAAGCTGTCGCCGAGCAGCTCTTCCTGCGGCTGATCGACCTCGGCGAGGACACCGGGGCCGGATCCGGCGCGACGAGCTCGACGGCGACCCCTGCGTCGACGCCGTGCTTGCCCGGCTCGCGGCGTCCCGGCTCATCACCCTGGACGCCACCACGGTCGAGCTCACCCACGAGGCCCTGATCGACGCGTGGCCCCGGCTACGCGAGTGGCTGGCTGAGAACCGCGACGGCCTGCGGGTGCACCGGCAGCTGACCGACGCGGCGCGACGTGGAAGGAGACGAACCGGGACCCGACGCACTGGCGCGCGAGACGCGGCTGGCCGATGCCCGGGAATGGGCTTACCGGGTCACCCGGGACGGAACGCAGCTGCTCGCCGCTCTCTCATCGGGCAACTTGGTCGTCAGCGACCTCGTTCCCGGGAGCCGGCCACGCGAACTGACCGGCCGAGCCGGAAGCCCGGAACGGAACCTGACCCTGAGCCCGGACGGGCGGCTCGTCGCCGTTTCCTACGCTGGCTGGAGCGGCCGTTACTACCTGAGCCAGGTGACGTGTGGGACATCGCCTCCGGCAACCGGCAGACTGCGTTCAACGTCGACCAGCTGAAAGACGTTGCCATTGCCTACAATTCCGCTAGAGGACTCGTCGCCGTCGCCGGCTCGGACGGTGAAACGGGCCTATGGGATCCCGCCCACTACCAGCAGATCGTCGAGCTCGGCGGGCACACCGGAGCGGTGCGTGCACTGTCGTTCAGCCCGGTGGGCGCTTCCTCGCCACCTGCGGCTGATTACGTCTCGTCACTCATGAAGCCGTCCGGCAATTCGGCGCCGCGGAAATCGATCCGTCGACGCACAACGACGCCGCCGACTCCTCCTCCGACGAAGCGGGTCGACCGCTCTCTGCGGGTAGCCAGCAGTCCCGAAGCTCGGACACGTGGGGTCCGCGGCCTGGTTTGGGCTTTCCCTGGTAACCGTTGGGCGGCAGTGCCGATGCAGGTAGGGCTCGTCACATTTGCGTAGGATCGAACCGGAAACGTGCATTCGGCCTGGGGCAGGGCGTCGTTTGTCACACATGAGCGCTCAGCGGAATGCCCGCGCCGGGCTGCCTCTCAGAAGGTCGGATACCCCGCACAGCTCGTGCCGGACAGACGTAGGATGGAAGAGATCTTGTCCCCGAAGTTCCACCGACTGTCGTGCAGGTTCGCGATCCGGCCGCCCGGGCCGATGCAGTACCGGCGGTCCTTGTAGCCGGCGTCGTCGTAGAGCACCCAGGCGTTGTCGCTACCGTTCCAGACAGAACTGGCTTTGTCGCTGAACGAGCAGAAGGTATTGCCGAGGTTCGACTGGGAGCCCGCCCAGCTGCAGTTCTTCCCACCCATGCTTTGGTTCTCGGCAAGCCACAGGCTACCCGTCGCAGCCTGAGCCTGAACTGGCACCAGCACACTTGCCGCCGTGAAGCCGACAGCTAGCAGCCCCAGCTTTATTGCGTCCTTCTTCATGGTCAGACTCCTGGTGTAGGTAGCGTCGATAGAATGCGCGTCGCGCAGTCGTGCGGTTGACGATCAGTGGTGCAGGACCAGACTCGCAGCAACCGCTTATCGAACGCTGAACACCCGGAGAGGATCCACATAGCGCTGATTCAGCCAATCAGCCCTGTAGTCGGCCGCTTTTTCTGGTATGCCACGCGGCTGATACGGTTCCGACATACCGGAGGATTGCTGGGACAGCCAAGTTCTCGGACCGCTGCGGATGGGTTGGCAAGGCGTAGAGAACCCCCGGCCGCGCAGCCGGAGCTGATCACGCCGCCCGACTCCGCCCCCGGCGCTGACCGCCGAAAGCCGTTAGATTGCCGTGGTGCTGGAGATCCGGGAACAGGTGACGTGGGACGCCGTAGTCGTCGTGCCGGGGATCATGGGCAGTGAACTGGTCGATGCCGAAACCGGCGTCGTGCTCTGGGGGCTGCGGCGGCTCGGTTGGTACGTGCGGGCTTGGAGCTCCGGCGATGGTCTGGCCCCGTTGCGGGTCACCCCGGACGAGCTCGAAGGGCGTACCGGGCGGGTGAAGGCCACCGGGTTGCTCCGGTTTCCCGCCTTCGCGCCGTGGCTGGCCGGGTTCGAGCCGTACACCTCGCTCGTCAACGCCATCCGGAAGACCGTCGCGGATCCGTCGGCCGTGCTCGAGTTCGCCTACGATTGGCGGCTGCCCGTCGCCCACAACGCCAAGCTGCTCGCCGGGGCCGCCGTCGCGCACCTGGTCGCCTGGCAGACCCGCTCGGGGCGGACCGACGCCCGGCTGGTGCTCGTCGCGCACTCCATGGGTGGCCTGCTCTGCCAGGAGATGGCCGGGATTTCCGGCGCCATCGACGAGGTCCGGACGGTCGTCACCCTGGGCACGCCGTTCGACGGCGCCGCGAAAGCCGCTGTCATCCTCGGCGCCGGCCGGGGCGGGCCGTTGCCGCGGCGGCGGCTGCGGGAACTGGCCACCGGCCTGCCCGGTGTCCACGACCTACTGCCGACCTACCGCTGTGTCGACGAGGGCGACTCGGTCCGGCGGCTGACCCCGGCGGACGTCGGACGCCTGGGCGGCTCGGCCGAGCTGGCCCGCGCCGCCTTCGAACGCCGGCCCGCTCCACTGCCCGGGCACCGGGCGTTGATCGGGATCGAACAGCCGACCATGAGCACCCTCAAGCTGGTTGGCGGGACGCTTGAGCACGATCCCTACACCTTCCGCCTCGACCCGGACGGTGAGTTCCGACGGGAGGCGGGTGGCGAGCTGCTGCGCGTCGACGGGCGGGGCGACGGCACCGTGCCGCGCAACTCGGCTGTGCCGGCCAACGCCGTCGCGGCGCCGGTCGCCCAGCAGCACGGCTCGCTGGCCCGCTCGCGGGAAGCGATCGACTTCGTCCGCGACGTCCTGCTCAACGCCGAGGCCGACCTCGGGCCGCGACTCGGCGCCGGCGACGTCGGGCTGGCGCTGCCCGACGTCGTCACCCCCGGCACGGAGTGGACCGCGACCCTCGACGGCGTCGAACCCCACGAGGCCCGGTGCACGGTAACCGACGCCGACACCGGCGTCGTCGTCGATCACCCTTCGCCGCACCGGCGGGACGGCGATGTGGCTGTCGCTGTCACGCTGCCCGCGCCCGGCGTCTACCGGGTGGAGGTGTCCGGTGGCGGCGCGGCGGTCACGCAGCTCGTCATGGCGCGGGAGTGATCTCGACGACCGCGACCCCGGCGGGCCCGCCGATCGCCAGGTAGCCCGCAGCCTGCCGCCCGCCGGACACGCTCGCCCGCACGACGTGCAGCGTCTCCACCGGCGCCGCGACCACGAGCCGGATCAGCTCGCGCCGGGCGCGCAGGTCCCAGACGCGCACGGTGCGGTCGCCGCCGCCGGCCGCCAGCAGCACCTGCCCCTCAGAGCCCGTGAACGCCTCGATCGCGTTCACCCCGCCGAGGTGACCGGGCAGCACCACCAGCTGTTCGCCGGTCGACGGGTCCCAGAGTCGCACTTCGTGCTCGCCGTGGCTGCCGGTCGCGAGCACGACGTGCCCGCCCGCGTCGACGAACGCGGTCATGGTCTTGATCCCGCTCGGGTGACCGGTCAGCTCCCGCACAACGGCCCCGGTGGCGAGGTCCCGGATCCGCACGGAACGGTCGTCGCCGGCACTGGCCAGCAGCTGCTAGCCAGACGGGTTCCGGAAGGTCACGAGCGCGTTGACCGAGTCAGTGTGGCTGGTCATCGCCGGCATGACCTCGGCGCCGGTGTCCGCGTCCCAGACTCGCACGGTGCAATCCCGGCTGCCGCTGGCCAGCCACGGCCGGCCGGGTACCACGACGAGGGCTTCTACTCCGCTGGTGTGCCCGTCCAGCGTCCGCACGAGCTCGCCCGAACCGAAATCCCAGATCCGGATCGCGGGCACGTCGGCGGCAGTGGCCAGCAACGTCCGGCCGTCGCGGCCGCGCACCGCGGCGACCGACCAGGTCACGTCCCGGTCACTGGTCAGCGTCCGCATCAGCTCGCCGGTGCCGGCATCCCAGACGCGCACCGCACCGTTGTCACCGGCGCCGGCCAGGAGCCGCCTTCCGCCATGGTCGCGGAATTCCGTGACGGCGTTGACCCCGTCGACCGGCGTGGCGGGCGGCGCGGCGAGGTCCCAGAGCCGCACGGTGCCATCCCGGTCGCCGGTCGCCAGCACCAGCCGCCCGGCGCGGCTGGTGAACGTCGTCAGCGCGGTGACCCGGTCCGTGGTGCCCGTCATCGGCTCCCCCACCGGGGTGCCCCAGGTTGTCCAGGTCCTGAAGGTGCCGTCGAGGTCGACGGTCACCAGTCGGTCCTGGCCGTCGGCGGTGAATCCGGCGACCGCCTGCACGCCACCGCCGTGGGTCTCGATCCGCCGGCCAGTTCCCTCCGGAACCCACACCCGCACAGTCCCGTCCGCGCCGCAGCTCGCGAGCAGTCCCTCCGCCGGCAGCGCGAGCACCGAGTTCACCGCGCCGATGTGCCCGGTCATCGGCCGTCCGGCCGGGCGGCCGCCGGCGACGTCCCAGACCCGGATTGTCTGGTCCCAGCTGCCGGTGGCCAGGCGGACTTTCCCGTCGCGCGTCGAGAACGACGTCACCGCGCGCACCCCGCCAGTGTGCCCGACCAGCGGTGCGCCGAACGGGAGCCCGGTGGCGAGGTCCCAGAGCCGGACGGTCTCATCCTGGCTCGCGGTCGCGAGGAGCGTCCGGCCGAACGCGCGCAAGGCGTGCACGGCGTTGATCGAGCTCGTGTGACCGGTCAGGGGACGGGCGATGAGCCGCCCGGTGGCGGGATCCCACACCCGGATCGCGCCCCGGCGGCCGCCGATGGCCAGGAGGGAACGGCCGCCGGGCCCGGTGAATGCGGCGAGAGCAGTCGCGTCGCCTGGGAGCGGCTCGCCGACCGCTCGTCCGGTGTCCGGGTCCCGGACACCGACCGTGCCGTCGTAGGTTGCGATGGCCAGCAGCGCTTTCCCGTCGGGGCCGGGAAAAGCCGTCAACGCGGAAGCCTGCGACGGCAGGCTGGCGACGACGTTGCCCAGCACGGTCCAGTGCGCCCACCGCGGCCGCAGCGCGATAGTCCGGCTCGCCTCGGCTACGGGATCCACCGCGCTCGTCGCGCCGGTGGCGAGCTGGGACAACCGCAGAGCCAGCGCCCGGGACGGCTGGTCGGCGTCACCCAGGAACGGCTCGATGCGCCCCCACGCGGACAGCGCAGCCTTGCCCGGCGCGTCAGTGACGGGTAGCCCCAGCAGGCCCCGCACATGCCCCCCGGTGTCCCACGGCAGGAAGGCCGGGAACACGATCTGGTCGTCCAGCACGCCGCCGAGCGCCGCGTGGTCGACGAGGTGGCGGCGCAGGTACGGGTGTGGCGGCAGCCCGGGCGCCCGGCGCGCGAGGTCGCTGAGCCGTTCGGCGATCCGGCCGTGCGGCACGCGCCCCTCCGAGACCGGGACGCTGTCCAGGATCCGTTCGGGATCTTCCCGCAGTACCTGGGCGAGCCGTTCGTGCGCGGGGCGGTAGACGCTGCGCCCGTCCTCGCTGTCGCGGGCAAGGTAGCCGCACAGGCGGCCGCCGATGACGTGGGCGATCGCGCCGTCCAGGTCATCTTCGGCGTCCGCCTGGCCCAGCACGGCCGCCGCGACCGCGGGCCAGACGTCGGCCCAGGGGATGCCCCCACCCCGCGCGAACGCCGCGGCCTGCAGCACCGCGAGCAGCTCGCCGGCGGAGTGCTGCGGCGTTTGCGCGTCGAGCAGGTCCTGCCGGAGCAGGCCGACCGTGCCTTCGTCGAGGGAAGCCAGCCACTGCCGGTCGTCGATACGCTGCGGAGCGGGGACTTCGCGGAGCCGCTGGCCGGCCAGCCGCGCGTCGAGGAACGACGGCGCGACCCGGTTCGCGACGACCGAGGCCACGGCGGTCCGGTACGCCGGCTCTTTCTCGCTGAGCAACGCCTCGACGTACTGGGCGATGGCGCCTTCGGTTTCCGCGCCATCCGTCCGCAGCTCGACGACCTCGTCGGCGGATTGGCGCAGCAGGTCGACCAGCTCGGGTTCCGCGGGGTCCGCGCCCGTCCGCCTACTGCTGCGCACGCCGGCGACCAGGCGGACCCGGTGCCGGCCGTCCCGGTCGGTCAGGCGCGCGAGCGGGCCGAGCACGTCGACTACGAGCAACGCCGGGGTGCGGGCCTCGTCGACCCCGTCGACCACGATCGTGCGAACCATGTCCTCGCGTTCCAGGAGTTCCCGCAGGGACTCCCGCGAACCTGGGCCGGCGCAGCCGAAAGCGGCGAGCAGCTGGTCGACGACCTCGTCTACGCTCTTGTTCCGCGCCAGCACGGCGACATCGACCGCGCCCGGCGGCGGGACCGTCTCGGGCGGCGCGGACGTCACCGCCTCGGAGTACCGGGGGTCGGCCAGAAACGCCGGATCGCTCAGGGTCACCGCGCGGGCGATGATCGCTGACTTCCCCGTGCCCGCCGCGCCTGTGACGATCAGGGTCCCCCGGCCTTCACGGAGGAAGTCCGCAACCTGGCCGGTCAGCTGCTGCCGGCCCGCGAAGTACCAGCCGGGATCGTCGCCGGACAGGCGCCCGCTGGCCCGGTCGAGCCAGTAGTCCAGCTCGCCGGCGCTGGTGGCGACCTGCCGGCGGGCCGGGGAGACGACGTCGTCCGGCGGCCGGTACCCCGGGTTGGGCAGGCAGGGACTCGGCTCGTCACTGGGCCCGGTCCGCCACACCCGGCGCGGCTCGAGCAGCCTGGGCGCCCGGCGAGCGGCGTCGACGAGCTCCTTCTCGAACTCGTCGAAGGTGAGGAACGGCGCGGTGTACTCGGCTTTCGTCCGAAGCCACTCCCGCAGCCGCTCGAGGAGCTCGGCGAACTCACGGACCCGCGGCATCTCGTCGAAGTCGGCGCTGACGAACACGCTCACCGACGTGAGCCCCCGGCGTTCGGCCGTCAGGTCCTCCCGCAGCCCACCGAGTTCGGCTTCGAGCGAGCCGGAGAAGCACGAGTTGACGATGACCAGCACGTGGCGGACGTCCGAGTCGAGCACGGCCGCCACCACGTCGGCGGTCGGGTAGGCGTGCCCGGGCAGCCGCCCGTGCGGGGTGTCCGGCAGGAGCAGATAATGACGCCCAGACGGGCCGCGCTTGCCGTGCCCGGTGAGGTACACGAGCGCGACATCGGACGCGGCCAACCGACGCAGCCCGGCATCGTGAACGGCGGTTTCGAAGTCCCGCCGCGAGTCGATTCCTTCGATGCGGCGCAGGGCGAAGACGCGGTCGCCGAGTTCCGGCGCGCACCACCACGCCTCGACCGCGGCCAGCTGGGCGGCCACGCCGTCCTGGAACGCGGCCGAGGCGGCCGCGTCCGGAATCGCGATGGCTATCAGCCGCCGGTTGTGGTCGCCCATGCTCCCCGTCCGTCTCGGAGGACTGTTGCCGGAAACATCGCGAACGGCGTCGCGGCTGTTGCACCGGCCCGTTACAGACGGATCCCCACTTCCATCGGACCGCGACACCGTCGAAGAACCGGGGTGGACGGTCTTATCTCCCAACGTGTACCACTTACGCCGCGGCCCGAGCTCGTCTACGTCCTGGCGCCGGCGAGTCAGGTCGGCACGCTGGTCGAGATGTACGGCGGCGCAGCAACACCGTGTCCACGTGGAAGAAGTCCACCGAGGCGAAGGCGAAGGCTCTCTATTTCGTCGGCTGCGACCTCCGCGGGATCGTCAGTATCGCGCACTCGATCGCAGAAGAGCCCTGCTTGCGGACCACGCAAACAGGGCTCTCTTCGTCGTGTCCTGTTGGGGGCCGAGTCCCCCACAATCCCCCCGGGGGCACGCCCCCGGGGGATTCCGTAGGTGCCGTTCGACTCGTCGTGGATCGCGACGATTTCCTCGGTCAGCTCCGCGTCGTCGTGTTCATGCTGAGAGGGGGTGCGGCGCGACGGGTGTAGTGGGCGGCCCGGGAGCGCGAAAAAGCCGTGGCTCGTTTGAGGATCTCCAAGTCCTCGGATGCCCCGCTGGCCTGAAGCGGATTGAAGTACCGATCCCTTGGACTTACGGCACCGGCCGACTTCCTGTCCACTTGCGGTGCCCCGGCGAGCCTTGCCGGACCGCTGTCGGCCATCCCGCCGACCGGCGACACCGTGCAACAGCTCCAGTCCGGCTCGGCGCGAATTCAGTCGATATGGCCGTCACAGTGCGTTGTGTACGCGCAATTCACTCAGCGTCCGGTCAGTGGCCGCCTGGGAGGACGCCGGGTTCTGGCCGGTGAGCAGGTTGGTGTCCACCACGACGTGCGGTTCCCACGGCGCTCCCGGCTTGAAGTCCGCGCCGCGCTCCCGCAGCCGGTCCTCCAGCAGCCACGGTGCGCGGTCGGCGAGGCCGACCAGGCGCTCCTCCTCGTTGGTGTACCCCGTCATTCGCCTGCCCTCGAACAGCCAGCCGCCGTTGCGCCGGTCGGCCGAGAGCAGTGCCGCCACACCGTGGCAGACCGCCGTGACGAAGCGGCCCGTGTCGAAGAACTGGACGAGGAGCTCGCCGAGCGGCTGGCAGCCGGCCAGATCCTCCATCGGTGCGTGCCCGCCGGGGATGTAGATGGCGTCGTAGTCGGCGACGTGCCCCACCGCCTGCTCGAGCACCATCGGCCGGGCCAGTTCGGTGGCGATCGCGTCGAGGTAGTCGCGGAACGCGGTGGCTTTCCTCTCGCCGCCCGCCATCTCCGGGTTCAGGCTCCGCTGGTCCACCGTCGGCGCCACCCCGCCCGGGGTGGCGACGACCACCTCGACGCCCTGGGTACGGAACTCGTTGTGCGGCACGACGAACTCCTCGGCCCAGTAACCGGTGGGGTGCCGGGTACCGTCCTTGAGCGTCCAGTGGTCGCTGGCGGAGAGCACCATCAGGATCCGGGTCATCGGTCAACCACCGGTGATCTTGATCTTGTTGGGCTTGGCGGCGTCCACCTTCGGGACGCGTACGGTGAGCACGCCGCTGTCGAGTGATGCCTCGATGCCGTCGGCGCGGATGTCGCCGGGCAGCGTCACGCGGTACTCGAACTCGCCGACCCTGCGGGTGCGGCGGCGGAGCAAACCCTTGCGCTCCCGTTCTTTCAGCTCACCGGTGATGACCAACTCGTTGCCGTACAGCTCGACGTCGACGTCCTCCCGCCGGACGCCGGGCAGTTCGATCTCGACCAGGTAGGCGTCGTCGGTCTCCGAGACGTCTCCGGCCGGCAGCCACGGCCCGCCGTCCCGTCCGGTGCCCAGCGCCGACTGCGTGAGCCGGTCCACCTGTTGAAAAAGATCTTCGAATTCGCGTAAGGGGTTCCATCGATCCGTCTGGCCGGCAGAACGCCTGACGGGCAGAGTCATGGTAAGTCTCCTCCTGTTGCTCGAACGTCCGAGAGACGAGGGCCGGGTGCCACTTCCCTGAACTCCAGCGGCAGCTGGCTCATCATGTGGCGGACGTCTTCACCGCTGATCGTGTCGCGCAGCGTGGCGAAGACCGCTGCCATGCCGATGTCCGCGGTGCCCCGGTCCACGCCGGCCCGTTCCGCGGTCCGGCGGATGAACTCGTCGAGGCTGAATCCCTCGGCTTCCTCCTCGGCCGCGATCAGCGGGGTCTGCAGCTCCACGGGGAGTTGCCCGGCGATGTGGCGAGCCTCCCCGCCGGTGATGCGTTCGCCCAGCGTCCACAGGGTGGCCCGGGTCAGCGCCTCGGCCTGTTCTCGCGAGACGTCGGCCCGCTCGGCCACTTCGTCGACGAACTGGTGGTGATCCATGGGCCGAGCATGGCAGCCGCGGGCGGGCGGCGTCTCAGACGCCGGGGACGGAATTTGCCGCGCCGATTCACCCTGCCAGGACGGGCGGTGCCGGATGGTGATGCGGACCGTGTGCAGGAACTCCCGCGCTGCGACGGCCCCGACCGCACCGCGCCCGGTCGCCGCACTGTGCCGAGCGCACGGGTGAGTGGCGGCCGTTCACCGTGACATGACGGAACGTGCGGCTTTTTTGGCCCCGGGAGGTCGAAGCGTGCTGGTTCGTGGCGGTGGACGCTGGTCTCGCACAGCCAAGCGAGTCGCGAAGGACGACAGTCCGGTCTGGTCCGCGGCGCCGCCCGATGCGTCTGGCAGGCCCGTTCGCCGTGCTGGTTTTCGACCCGCCAGGTCGATACGGCGCCGGTACGATCCGATGCATGGTCGAGACAGGCTGGTGAGACCAGAAGGAGCGGACGGGAAATTCCGGGGGCCGTCCACTCATCGTCCATAACGGACGCCATCCCGAATTTGGGAGGCCCATGACCGACCACGAGCAGCTGCCGAAACCGGGTTTCGTCCTGGACACGAAGCTGGTCAAGAAGTTCGTCGCCGACGAGCTGGACGAGGACGGGCAGGCCGAGCTGGCCGGCCAGGTGGCCCTCATCGCCATGTTCCACGCCGAGCTGCCCAACGCGCTCGCCGCGCAGATGACCCGGATCCTGCAGCACCTCGGCGGCGAGACCGAGCTGGTGCGGTGGCTGGACCGCTTCCCCGGCCGACCGAAGATCGTGGCCAGGCTGTTCGCGCTGATCGACCTGCTGGACACGTTCAGCGCCGAGCCCTCGGTGGTGAGAGCGCTGTCCGAACTGCGCGCCGACACCCGGTACCCGCCGGGACTGGCCGGCTACCTGTCCCCGGACACCGACGACGAGACACTCTCCGGGCTGGCCTGGCACATCGAACGGCTGGCCGCGGACGACCGGATGGCCGACGCGGTGCGGCTGGCCCAGAACTCGGCGGCGCTGGTGGAGCGGCTCGCCGCCAGGGCCAGGGAGCTGAACCCGGACCTGCCCGACCTGGCCGGCCTGGCCGCCGAAGCGGCCAAGGCAGTCGACGACGCTGCCCATGAGGCGGCGGGCCTGGCAAAGTGAAGGTTCTCCATCCCGGCATCGACCGCGGGAGGGGCGTCAACGCGCTTTCACCCCGGGGAGAAGGCGGCCGTCGAAGTGGCGGGACGGTCGACGCGACGGCACACCTGGGCGGAATCTCCCCGGTCCGTTCCGACAGCCGCAGGGTGGCAGCGAGTCCCACCTGCGTGCGTGAGTCGGACATGCGGTGGACGGCACCGGCCCGCTGGTGGTGGCTCGTGACTGTCAGCGACGCCCGGTGCTTGTCCGGGGTGCGCCGCCTGCTCGAAGACTGCGGTCACCTCACCCCGATCGACCAGCCGGCCGCCTTCGCCGGCCGTGGTCATCCGATCGGTGGATGCGGCTTGGCTGTCCGGCGGACCGGGTTTCAGCCGCCGGGCTTCGCTTCGGTCGATGTGTGCCCGGGGCCGGTGCTGGGACGGTGTGCGTGCCCAGTGAACCGGAAGGGATCGCGGATGAGTCCATCGGAGCGCAACCAGATCAGTCGTCGTGTGCTGCTCGCCAGTGCGGGTGCCGTGGCGGGTGGCACGCTGGCAGCCGGAGTACCCGTGCAGGCGGCCACCGAGCCGCCGGCGTTCGGGCCGGTGAAGATCCGGCCGGGCGATCCGCGGTACGAAGGCCTGCTGCGCGGCAACAACTTCCGGCATGTGGGACGGCCGGACGAGATCCGCGTGGTCGGCTCGACCGACCAGGTGGTGCGCGCGGTGACCGAAGCGGTGCGGGCCGGGCGGCGGGTCGCGGTGCGCAGCGGCGGCCACTGCTTCGAGAACTTCACGACCGACCCGGCGGTGCGGGTGCTGCTCGACCTCTCGTCCATGGACGAGATCGGCTACGACGCCGGCAAACGCGCGTTCGCGGTGCAACCGGGAGCCACGCTCGGGCAGGTGTACCGGACGCTGTACAAGGGCTGGGGTGTGACGATTCCCGGCGGCGGTTGCCCGGCGGTGGGAGCCGGCGGGCACTTCGTGGGCGGCGGGTACGGGACCTTGTCGCGCCGGTACGGCTCGGTGGTGGACCACCTGTACGGCGTGGAGGTCGTGGTGGTCGACCGGGACGGCACCGCCCGGGCGGTGATCGCCACCCGTGAGCCGGACGACCCGCACCGCGACCTGTGGTGGGCACACACCGGTGGCGGTGGCGGCAACTTCGGGGTGGTCACCCGGTACTGGCTGCGCTCGCCCGACGCCACCGGCGATCCGTCCCGGTTGTTGCCGCCCTCGCCGCAGCGGATGCTGGAGTGCGTGCTCGCCTGGCCCTGGGCGGGCATGACCGAGCAGGTGTTCACCACGCTCATGCGCAACTTCGGCGTCTGGCACGAGCACAACAGTGCCCCCGGCTCGCCGTCCGCCGGCCTGTTCGGGCTCTTCCTGGCGCAGCACCGCAACGCCGGGTACTTCTCGGTGGTCGCGCAGATCGACGCGGACCTGCCCGGCGCGGACGGCGTGGTGACCGATTTCGTGACCGCCGTGACCGCCGGCACCAGCGCACAGCGCATCGTCGACTTGCGGCGGACGTTGCCGTGGCTGCACAAGACGACCTGGCCGGGCACGGGTGAGCCGGGCGACGGGGCCACCCGCCGGTACAAGATCAAAGCCGGGTACCTGCGCCGGTCGCTGACCGACCGGCAACTCGCCGTCGTCCACCGCAACCTGACGAACGCCACCGGCGGTGCGGAGGCCTCCCTGCTGCTCGTCGGCTATGGCGGCCAGGTGAACGCGACATCGCCGGATGCCACCGCCGTGGCCCAACGCGACGCGGTGATGAAGGCGGTCTACCAGACGGTGTGGGCCGATGAGGCCGACGACGCGGCCCACATTTCCTGGCTCCGCACCTTCTACCGCGACGTGTACGCCGACACCGGCGGCGTGCCGGTGCCCGACGACGTCAGCGACGGCTCTTACATCAACTACCCCGACACCGACTTGGCCGACCCGGCGTGGAACACCTCCGGCGTGCCGGCGCACACGCTCTACTACAAGGACAACTACCCCCGGCTGCAGCAGGTCAAGGCCCGCTGGGACCCGCGTGGCGTCTTCCGGCACGCCCTGTCGGTGGAACCGCCGGGACGGTAGCACGCTTCACGGCTCTCGGGCGTCAGTCCCGAGGCGTCAGGTAGCCGCGGGAGAACGCGGCGGCCACGGCGGCGGCCCGGTCGTTGACGCCCAGCTTCGCGTACACGTGCAGCAGGTGCGTCTTGACCGTCGTCTCGCTGATGTAGAGCCGCTTCGCCGCCTCGCGGTTCGTCGAGCCCTGGGCGATCAGCTCCAGCACTTCCAGCTCGCGCCGGGACAGCAGGGCCGGGGCGGGTTTGCGCACCTGGCCCAAGAGCCTCGTCGCGACGGTGGGAGAGAGCACCGCCTGTCCGCGGGCGGCGGCCTCCACCGCGCGGACGAGCTCCGCCCTCGGCGCCTCCTTGAGCAGGTAGCCGGTGGCGCCGGCTTCGATGGCCGGCAGCACGTGGCTGTCGGTGTCGTACGTGGTGAGCACCAGCACCCGTGACGGCACCCCGCGCTTCGCCAGCTCCTTGATGGCGGCGACCCCGTCGGTCCCGGGCATCCGCAGGTCCATGAGGATCACGTCGGGGCGGAGGCGCTCCGCGGCCGAGACCGCTTCCGCCCCGTCACCGGCTTCGCCGACCACCTCGAAGCGCGGATCGGCGCCGAACATGCCGCGCAGCCCGTCCCGCACCACCGGGTGGTCGTCGACGATCAGCAGGGAGATCACCGCTCGCTCCCGGCGGGGATCGCCGGCACCGTCACGGTGATCGCGGTGCCCTCGCCCGGCTCGGACTCGATGTCCAGCCGCCCGGCGAGGAGCTGCACCCGCCGCCGCATGCCGGTGAGCCCGAAGCCCCCGTCCGCGGAGGTGCCGGCGCGCCCGGCGCCGGGCCGGAAGCCCACTCCGTCGTCCAGCACGTCCAGCGTCACCAGGTCCTCCATGTACGACAGGGTCAGGGAAACCCGACCGGCTCGGGCGTGCTTGGCGACGTTGGCGAGCGCTTCCTGCGCGGTCCGCAGCAGGGTCACCTCGACGTCGGTGTGCATCGGCCGGACGTCACCGGTCGTGGTCAGCACCGCTTCGACGCGGTTCACCTTCGACCAGCGCTCGGCCACGTCGCCGATCGCGTCCGGGAGGCGGGCCTCCGCCAGCGCGGACGGCCCCACCGCGTGCACCGTCCGGCGGGCCTCGGTGAGGCTCTCGCGAGCCAGCTCCATCGCGTTCCCCACGTGCCGGCGCGACACCGCCGGCGCGTGCGACGCCTGCTCGGCGGCCTGGAGCTGGGTGAGGATGCCGGCCAGCCCTTGCGCCAGGGTGTCGTGGATCTCCCGCGCCATCCGCTGCCGCTCTTCGAGCACGCCGGCCTCGCGAGCCTGCGCCAGCAGCCGAGCGTGCAGGCCCGCGTTCTCCGCCAGTGCGGTCTCCAGCTCGACGTTGGCCTTGTTCAGCTCGACCAGCGCCCGCTTCTGCCCGTGATTGCGCCGGTCGGACATCACATCGGCGTGGAAGGCCACCGTGGCCATCACCGTGGTGAGCGCGCTGACGGCGGGCCACTTCCACCACTCGCCGGCCACGATGTTGGCGGCCCCGCCCACGTAGGAGACCGCCGAGACCACGGACGTGGCGGCCACGCCGGCGTACCGCCACCGGCCCTTCAGGTACTGGAAGGCGTGCAGGTAGCCGACGAAGGCGAAGAAGCCGAACCAGGGTGTGAGCAGCACCAGGCAGGCGGTCAGCGCCACGAGCCCCGTGTAGTACAGCCCCATCAGCGGGCCGTTGCGGTGCGACTCCGGGTGGAACGTGTGGAACCACATGACCCACGCGGTGAGCAGGACCGAGAGCCCGAGCACCTCGGGGAGGTGCGCCTCCCCGTTCCAGAGCGGCTGCAGCAGCAGGGTCATCACGATGCTGACCGCCAGCAGCGGGTACGGGAGCACCTTCAGGACCGCGGTCTCCTTGCGCTCCCAGCGGTCGAACTCCTCGCGCAACTCGGCCTCGACACTCACGACCTGCTCCCAGCGGAAGTACTTCCCGGCCGGATGCCGCGGCTGCGGCCGGTGACCGGCCATGGTGTCCGGCCATGATCGCACGGCAAAGCCTGCCGCCCGCGGGAGCGCGCCGGATCGACCACGAGGGCGGGTTTCACCGCGGACGCGGTGGACCCCCACCATCCTCCGATCGGAGGATGCGCCGTGCCCGCGGGCCAGTGCCTAAGGTATCGGCGACCCGGTCGGCGAGGTACGTGCTCGTGTGGGACAAGCGTCAGCGCGTGCTGGGCGACGACGCCGGCGCGTTCTGCGGGCGGTCCGGCCACGCGTCTTCGGCCGTCCGGTGTGGCGCGAGCCGGCGGCGGACGTCATCCGACGTACGGCGCGATCGCCGTGTAGCCGCCGTCCACGGCCAGCTCCGCGCCGGTCACGAACGAGGCGCGGTCCGACAGCAGCCACGCCGCCGCCTCGGCCACTTCCTCCGGGCGGGCCAGCCGCTTCAGCGCGTTCCACCCGGCGACCCGGTCGCGCTCGCCGGGAACCGAGTCGAGCCACGGCCCGGTCTGCGGGGTTTCGGTGACGCCGGGGTTCAGGACGTTGACCCGGATCCCCGAGGCGCCGTATTCGGCGGCCGCCGACTTCGACAGCCCGACCACGCCGTGCTTGGACGCGGAGTAAGCGGCGGAGAAAGCGGTCCCGAAGAACGCGGCCGTGCTGGCGTTGTTGACGATCGCGCCGCCACCGGCCGCTCGCATCGCGCGGATCTCGTGTCGCAGGCACTGCGCGACGCCGGTCACGTTGGTCGCGAGCGCCGCCTGCCACGCCTCCGGTGAAGTGTCCGCGAGCGGCGTTCCCTCCGGACCGACGCCGGCGTTGTTGAAGGCCACGTCGAGCCGCCCGAACTCCTCGACCGCCGCAGCGACGACCGCTTCGCAGTCCGCGTCCCGGGCGACGTCGGCGACCACCGCGGCGGCCTGCCCTCCCGCGGCCCGGATCTCCTCGACCAGCGCGGCGAGCTTGTCCGCCGAACGCGCGCTCAGCACCACGGCCGCGCCTTCCCGGGCGAAGAGCCGCGCGGACGCGGCGCCGATCCCGGTGCTCGCTCCGGTGATCAGGGCGACCTTTCCGGCCAGCAGCATGACGCGACCTTAGATCACCGCGCCGGGCAAATCCACGGTTCACGCAGGAGGAACTCAGCATCGAAAGCCCGCCTTCACAGCGTATGGACGCGCCGACGACGACTTACCTCGGCGAGTGGTGGTTCCGGTACGCGGCAGCGGCCTGAACGCGGTTGGCCACGCCGAGCTTGGCCAGCAGGGCGGAGACGTGATGCTCGACGGTCTTGCGAGACAGGGTCAACCGGCCCGCGATCTCGGCGTTGGACAACCCGTCGGCGAGCAGGGCGAGAACATCCACCTGGCGGACGGTCAAACCAGCCGGCTGGGCCGTCGTACTGCGACGGGGACCGCGCGGCATTCCGGTGACACCGCGTCGCCGCAGCCCGGCGCGTAGGCACCCGGCCGCCCGGGCCGCGCCGAGGCTGTCAAGGGTGCGCAGCGCCTCGACGGCCGCCGGGGGATCACCGGCCGACATCGCCTCGACCCGCAGGTAGGTGGCTCCGCGCGCGGCCCACTCCGCCGCCGCCTCTGCCCAGCTGCCACTGATCATCAACTGAAACGGCACTGCGACGGCGGTGGCCGTGCAATCAGTGGCACCAGCCCGCCAAAGCCGGTACGCCAGCACGCCGAGTTGGAACGGCTGGTGCACCGGCGCCGTCAGTTCGAGGCACTGCCGAGCCTCGTCGGCGGCACGGTCGGTGTCGCCGTTCCACAGGAAGTACTCCGAACGGGCCGCGGCCACCGGTGCCAGCCACTGAGCTTCGCCGATCTGGTCGGCTCGGCGCGCCGCTTCGTCCAATGTGGAGATGGCAGCCGGGTTCCCGCGCGCGGACTGGATTCGGCCCCTGGCCACGAGCGGCATCACCGCGGTGACGGCGAACTGGCCCGGCCGGGCCAGCGCGGCATCAGCGTCGGCGAGCGCACCGGCCCAATCGCAGCGCTGCATCCGCACGTGCGCTCGAGCGCCGATCAGGTACTGGGCGTAGCCGTCGAGGTTCTGTTCCCGGGCGTAGTGGAGCGCCCGGTCGATCAGCGCGACGGCGTTTCCGTACTGTGCCAGCTCTTCGGCTGTCACGCAGGCCAGGTTCAGCTTGGCGCGGACGGCCAGATCGACGTAGCCGTTGGCGGCGGCGCGTTCGTGTGCCGCTTCCAGCGCCGCCTGGGCGTCGCCGGCTTCGTCGGCCAACCGCGCGGTCTGCACGTTGATCGTCGCGTGGATCGCGGTCTCGACGTCGCCCACCTGTTCTGCGAGTGCGCGCGCCCGCTCCCCCAAGGCGATGGCCGCGCCGTGCTCGTAGGCCCGCATGTGTACCTGAGCCCGGTTGCTGTACGCCATCGCGAGTTGCCGGAGGGGCCGCCCGGCCGCCAGGACACCCACCGCCCGATCAGCCGCCGCCAAGGCCTGCGCCGAATGCCCTGTCCACCAGGCCAGCCGGGAGATCCAGCGGAGGTTCTCCGCGACCTGCTCCGGCTGCGCCAGCTCTTCCCGGATGGTCGCGGCCTGTTGCCTGGCCTGCAGACCCTCGACGAGCAGCCCGGCCAGGTACGCCTGCAGCGCGTACCGCTCAAGCAGCCCGGCGCATTGCTCAGGCGACAGCCGGCCCGCGTGATCGATGGCCGCCCGGTAGTGCGCCGCCGCCTCCCGGTGCGCGCCCTGACGGGCCGCGTCGGCCCCGGCCAGCTGCCCGTACCGCAGCACGGCACGGAGATCACCGGCGTGGCGCGCGTGGTGCACCAGCTGGCCCGGATCGATCCCGGGCACCCTGACCAGCACGTCCAGTACCCGTCGGTGCAGCTCGGCCCGGCGGGGCGGCGACAACGCGTCCTCCACTGCGCTGCGCAGCAACTCGTGCCGGAACGACACGCCGTCGCCGGCCGGGATCAGCACCCCGGCATCGACGCAGACATCGACCAGGTCGGCCGCGCCGGCGACGATCGCGGCGTCTGCGCGAGTCGGTACGACCGAAACCAGCCGGGCCAGCTCCCGCGCCGGCGCTGACAACGCGCGGAGCCGGTCGAGGATGAGATCCTGTACCGCACCCGGTACCGTCCGTCCGCCGGCCTTGACCAGTTCGGTCACCAGCAACGGATTGCCGCCGGTCAGCCGGTAGGCCTGAGCCGGATCCCGCCCGGCCTTGCGCGCCTGCTCGCCCACGCACTCCCGCGACAGCGGCAGCAGCGGTATTCGACGCACCACCGCACCGGGCAGCATCGCCAGCGTTCCCCGCAGCGGATGTTCGGGCCCCAGTTCGTCGTCGCGGTAGGTCACCACCAGCATCACCGGCAGGCGCCCGATTCGCCGGCCGAGCAGAGCGATCCAGTCCAGGGTGGCCTCGTCCGCCCAATGCACGTCCTCGACCACGATCACCGGCCGGGGTCGCTGCCGTGGCCCTGACAACTCGTCCAGGAACGCGGCGAAGATCTCCTCCTGAGCCGCCCCCGCACCCAGCCGGGCGGCCAGCGCACCACCCGCCTGCCGGCCGATGTCATGCAGGGGACCGAGCGCCCTGGGGGTGACCAGGCGGTCACACCCGCCCCAGAGGACGCGGGCGCGCCGCCCGCACCGCTCGGCGAACGCCGTCACCAGCGCCGATTTGCCCAGGCCCGCCTCGCCCGGCACCAGCGCAATCCGGCCACCGGTCGCGCTTTTGTGCAGCAGCGTGTCCAGCAGGTCCAACGCCGAGGAGCGTTCCCACAACTCCATGGACGGATGGTAATGGTGCGGCCCGAGTCGTCGGTCCGGCGTTTCTGTCGGGTACCGGCTCCCTCGTCCCTGAGTTGTGGGCCACCGCCGAGCCGCCAATATGGGCAGCCTCACCCTGTCACCGAGCCTCAGGCCCGCCATAGCGTCCTGCCGGTCCGAATTCGCCGCTGCTGGCAGCGCGGAGTCTGGCCAGCCGGTCACGGCGGCGTCCGGCGGCGAGGAAGCCGCCGCCCTGATCTGCAGGAGCGACGAGTCGCAAGACCAACGAGAGGAACATTCCGATGAGAAAGCGTCCATTCCTGACCGCGCTCGGCAGCATCGCGGCACTCGCCGCAAGCATGCTGGCGTTCCCGACGGCGGCTTCGGCCGCCAACCCCGGCCAAATCAGCAATCCGATGCAGAGCGTCTGCCTCCAGCCCGAAAACGGATCGACAAGCGCCGGCGCACTGATCCTCCAGGCACCCTGCAACGGGTCGGCGGCGCAGCGCTGGACCCGGGACGGACTCCACTACGTCAACCTCGGTAGCGGCCTGTGCCTGAACGCCGGGGGCGAACGGGAGTCCGGCCACATCCTGTCCAGCCAGTGGCCGTGCAACGCGATCAGCAACGAGAACTGGCAGCCGGCGTCCTCCGTACCCGGCGCTGTCACCGCCCTGATCTCGCGGGTCTCCGGCACCAGCAACACCTGCCTCGAGCTCCCCGGAGGGTTCCCCGGTGTCGGCAACGCCGCGTGGCTCAGCAGGTGCAACGGATCCCTCCCCCAACAGTGGCTCGTTCCGTCCAGCTAGAAACCCCGGCCGAGACTGTGCGCGCAACGTTGCGGGCTGCACCGTTGCGCGCGCGGCGTCCGCCATGCCACGGCCGACGCCACCGGCCCGGCCCCATGCGCCGACTCGAAGACCCTCCCCGGGCACCCGGTCTCCCGTCACATGGCCCTTGTCGTCCTGCCGGCGCTCGTCGGCCACGACCGCCGCGGCCACCTCGTTGGGCTCCGGCTCGGTGAACGGGGACTGGGCAGTGGCTGCCGCCTCGGCAAGCTGGGCCGGCAGGCTGCTCCCAGGCTTCAGCCACCGGATGACAACCGCGGCACAGGACAAGTGCACCAGTGGCCGGCTCCGGGAGGTCCGGTAGGGATCATCCCGGATGCTGCGGGCGGCACTCCACCGCAACGCTGGTTGCCTCACCGACCCGGAGGACGATCCGTTGAGACACCCAGGAACCAGGCTCACCGCGCTGTCGCAGGCCTGTCGTTCGCCATGGTCGGAACTGCCGCCGCGAGCGGCGGTCCCGACCGTCAAGCGATCATCCGGGCACTGGACCTGATGACCACGACCGGAGCCGCCGGCGCGCAGGTTCGGATCGCCGCCGGCGGCCAGGAGTTCACCGCCCGCAGCGGCGTCGCCCGGCTGGGATCCCCCACGGCGTGCCGGTGAACGGGCGGTTCCGGATCGCCAGCGTCACCAAGACCTTCACCGCCACTGTCCTGCTCCAGCTCGCCGGCGAAGGGCGGCTGGCCCTCGACGACACCGTGTCCCGGTACCTGCCCGGACTGCTTCCCGACGGGGACCGGATCACCGTCCGCATGCTGCTGCGGCACAGCAGCGGCCTGGACAACTACTCCGACGACCTCACGGGCGACCCGGTCGAGCTCCAGCGGCACTGGGACCCCCAGGACCTGGTGGCCATGGCCACCGCCCACCCCTGAACTTCCCGCCCGGCACCGCGTCGAAGTACTCCAACACCGACTACATCGTCGCCGGGCTGCCCGGCGACCGCACCGCCATCCCCGGCCCGCGCCCCCACGGCTACACACCCCGCGACGGCACACTCGTCGACGTCACCGCGATGAACCCGTCCGTCGGCTGGGCCGCCGGCGAGATCATCTCCACCACCGCCGACCTCGACACCTTCACCGCAGCCCTGTTCGGCGGCCGGCTGCTCACCCCCGCACAACTCGCGACGTCCCTGGCTACGACACGCTCCTGGCCACCACCCGCGACGGCCGCATCCGCCTGCAACTGTCCCTGACCACCGCCACCCGGCAAACGCCGCTGCAGGGCTATCGCCAGCTCGTCGACGAAGTCTTCTGCGGGTGAGGAAACCCATGGCGCTGCTCGCCGTCGAGCGCATTAAGGGGAAGACGCCGAATTCACTGCCACTGTCGCCTCGACCCAGTACGGCTACGACTTCGGCGTGGCCGTGATCATGGTGCTGGCCGCGTTGTCGGTGACCACCGAATACCGCTTCGGCACGATCCGCACGACCTTCCAGGCGGTACCGGGGCGCAGGCCCGGCCCTGCTCGCCCAGACCGCGGTGGTGGCGATCGCGGTCACCGTGGCGAACCACCGCGACGCCTGAGGAGGGGCAGCCGGTTTCCGGTCGTCGCCGGAGCAGATCCGGCCCGAGCCGGAGCAGTGTGGCGATCCACTTCGGCCGGGCGATCACCGTCAACGGCGTGGTCGGCTGTGCTTCCCCCGGGTGGCACGACCTGCGCCTCGTCGCCCCACGACCGGCCGGTGGCGGGTAGGCACGTCGCGGCTGCCGCCCCTGGCCGGAACGGCAGGTGCCGGGTTGATCGGTACACTCGTTCGGACCAATTCCGGCCCGCAGGGGCCGTTTGCCGGAGTTTTCCTGACTCCGGGCGCGTCACCTCCTACGCTCAGTCGGGTGGACGGCATCGAGAGTCTCCGGCACGCGATCGAGACGATCCCCATTCCCGGCGCCCCGCCTCGCCTGTCCCGGCAGGGCGCCGCGGTCGGGCTGGCGCTCTTGGACACCTCGCTGCGGCTCAACCACGTGCGCCGGCTGACGGAGCGGCTGACCGTGGTCGAGCACGGGACTGCGCGCCGGAGCACCGAGGTCGACGTCAGCCTCAAGCTGCTCGACGAGGGACAGCGGCAGGCCACCGCGCAGCTGCAGGACCTCATCGGGCGGGAACACGGCGAGCGGGCCGCGTCGCGGCCGGCGCGGCACCGGTCGCTCTGGGTTCCGCTGGCCCGGCTGCCGCGCCGCGACGTCTCCCCCATCGACGTCTTCGACAGCTCAGGGCAGAAACTGCCGCGGCTCACCCAGCACGAGGCGTCCCGGCTGGTCGCCGCGGGGCTCTACCGGCTGCTGCGGGGGATCCTCGCCGGCGACGAGAACGCGCAGACCGCCAAGCACGAGCTGAACACCTTCCTGTTCCAGGTGCACGAGCCGCGCTGGCTGATCCAGCAGGCGCTGTTGACGCTGCTCACCGAGCGGAACCACCCGGAAGAGGAG
This sequence comes from Amycolatopsis sp. CA-126428, assembly GCF_002904335.1. GTDB lineage: Bacteria > Actinomycetota > Actinomycetes > Mycobacteriales > Pseudonocardiaceae > Amycolatopsis. The sequence continues at coordinate 28,678 of NZ_PPHF01000153.1, forward strand.
TTCACGCTGGCGCCGGCCGGCGGCACGGTGCCCGGCTACGGCCGGCAATGCCGGGAGCTGGCGCTGGACGTCCTCTCCGGCTGTTCCGACCTGCTCGTCGAATACGCGTACCTGCTGAACGTCGCCGTCCGCGACTACATGCTCGTGGTGGCGCTGGACGACTCGGTCGAGGAACACCGGCTCAGCTACGAAACCCCGCTGCGCGTCGACGCGCGCCAGTCCGTCGCGAACGAGCAGTGGCGGCGGCTGGCCGCCAGCCGCCGCGGCTACGTCGTGAGCTACGAGACCATGATCCCGGCCACGCTGAAGTCCTACCACCTGGTGGCGCGGACCGCGCCGGAAGCCGAGATCTCCCGGATGTACCTGTCCACCGACGCCGACCAGCACCAGGTGGACGGCCTGGCCGAAGACCTGCTGTCGCTGGCCGAACGGCAGGACGCCGCCCCGTTGCAGGAGGCCGACGGCGCCCGGCACAAGATCCTCGAGCTGCAGGCGCAGACCGTGCTGCGCCGGCTGGCGGACCTGGTGCGGCGACGCAAATGGGAAGCGGGCCAGTCCGGGGTGGAGCTGTCTCCGCGGAGCCTGCCGGCCTGCCACCTGCTCACCGCCGCGGCCACGACGGGCGAGGCCGTGCGGACCGACTCGGGCGAGCTGGACAACTCCCTGCGGCGGCACCCGGAGTTCACGGCCGCGAACCTGCGCGAGGCCGCCCGCGAGCTGACCGACCGGGAGTTCGGGCAGGACCTCGTCCTGGTCAACGGCATCGCCGAAGACGAGGCGCGCGCGTACTGGCGCCGGTCCGGCGGTCCCGACCCGCGCGGCGACCACATCCGGGTACGCGCGACGCTCGTGCTCAAGGACTCGACGAAGGCCGGCCCGCTCAACGTGACGTTCTACGCGCTGGCCGTCGCGACGGTCTCCTTCGTGCTCGGGTGGCTGCTGGTGGGCCGTCCGTGGCCGTACGGCCGGGAAGCCACCGAAGCCCTCGGCCACATCGGCGACGGCCAGTCCGTGATCACCATGCTGCTGCTGTTGCCCGGCTTCCTCTACAGCCGCCTGTCGCTGCCGCCACGCCGGACCGTGCTCGGCTACCTCGGCACCCTGCCGCAGGCGCTGGTCCAGCTGAGCATCGCGGCCGTCGCCGGGTTCGCCGCGGCCGTCGCGACGCAGAGCCGGGGCGAGGTCGTGCAGGTCACGCTCACCATCGCGGTGGCACTGCCGGTGCTGGCCGCGCTCGTGCTGTTGAGCCGGGCGTCGTGGCGCGAATCGGCGATCCCGCTGTCGCGCATCGGGGCGCCGCGCTGGGCGGGCGCCGGCGCCTGGGACCGCCGCGAGCCGCTGGACGCCGACGTGCGGTTCGACTCGTCCGGCGGGTGGTGAGGGTGCGCCAGCGGATCTCCGTGCGGAACGTGGCCGACCTGGCGCGGGCCGGCTTCGAGATCGCGCGGCAGCCGGTGACCAAAGTGGACTTCGAGGTGCACCACGCGGCGGCCCGCGCCGGCTACCTGCGCGAGCTCGTGTCCGCGGGCACCGACAGCGCGGTTTTCCTGGAAACGCTGTGTTCGGCCACGAACGGCGCCGGAGTCGTGATCGGCACCCGCACCCGCAAGCCCCTCGACGGCACCGAGGTGGTCGAGCGCGTCGACGGCCAGCAGCCGGCGGAGCGCCCCCAGCAGAACGTGGGCAGCTGGGTCTTCCAGCAGACGACCTCGCCGAACCCGACGTTCATCTACGAGTCGGCGCAGACCTTCGAGGGCCTGATCGCTGTCGACCCGGGGGCGCGCGAAGTCTTCGAGTGGCACGGCCTGGCCGTCCGCGACCTGGTGAAGGAGATCTCCGAGGCCGCGTCGTCGCTCATCGACGCGCCCCTCTTGTCGCTGCAGTGCCCGGCCCAGCTGCCGACGATCGTGAAGACCCGCAATCACGACCTGCGCACCCGCAAGGAGGTCGCGCCGCCGTGCGCGTCGCTGGCGGTCCGGTTCGCGATCGCCCTGCGGGACGTGTCCGTCGCCGCCCGGTTCGAACTGGCCGACCGGTTCCGCGAGCTGTGCGAGAAGCACGGCTACAGCCTGTGGCTCGCCGACACGCGGCCCGGCCACCGCCAGGGGAACTGGTTCGAGGTCTCCCACGCCGACGGCCGGTTTTCGCCGATGTACCGGGGAGAGCTCCGGTCCCGCCAGCGGATCGGCACGATCCTGCCGCTGACCTTCGTCGGCCCGGCGCGCATCGGCTCCACCCACGCGATCGTCTCCTTCCTGCAGCGCTACACCCAGGTGGGGGTGGTCGGCTGCGCGGGCACGACGCTGTCGGACGTCGCGTTCGTCCACCTGCAGCTGTCGATCCACGGCGTGGCCGCGGACCGGCTGAACCGCATCCTCGGCAAGCTGCTCGGCGAGTCATCGACGCCGGCCCGGCCGCACAAGCTGCTGCGCGAGCTGTTCAAACGGCTCGGCCTGCCGCCCGACCCCGACGGGCCGGGCTCGGCCGCGCCGGACCCGACCAGCGACTACCAGACGTTCGCCGGCCCCGCGTTCGCCTACCGCCCCTTCCAGATGCCCGACTGCATGGCCGTGTGGGTGTCGTGGGAGGTCGCCCGCCAGCACCGGGGCCTCGCGGCGCCGCTGGACTGCCTGTACCGGGCGTTGGCGCAGATCGCGCCCGAAGTGCCCGTGGCGGACACCACGGCGTCGGCGGCCGACCTGGCCACGGTCGAATACCTCATCTGCCGCGCCACCGAGCAGTCGGTGGTCCGGGGCAAAGCGAAGCTGGCCGTGCCCAAATCGATCCTGCAGCAGTTCTCCTCGGGCGGCGTCGAACAGCCCGCGGCGAAGTTGTGCTCGTCGCTGGAAGAGGCGTGGAAGGCGCACGTCGACCAGTCCGAGGTGGACGGTGTGGGCGAGCTGACGGTGGCCTGGCGCGAGTCCTGGCTCGGCCACTGGACCTACTCGTGACCGCGGCGCCGACTGCCGACGGCGGCACTCCCCTGTTTGCCGCGACGAGACGAGGTTCGCACGGGAATCAATCCGGCGGACGCGAAGCCTGAGACACGTGGGCCCGCGCTTCGGCCACAGCCCGATGCTGATCGTCGTCGGTCATGTAGAAGTAGTCGGGGATGAGCCCCAGCCGCACCAAGTACTTCTGTATGACGTCTTGGTCGAGCACTTCATCGGAGGAGTTGTCCAGGGTGCTCATCCATGAACGCCAGATCTCCTTCTCGAGATCGCTGACAGAAGGGACATGAAACTCGGTTGCCAGCTGACCAAAGCGACCGATTGCGTCGATCCTCGCATCGATCTCGGCGTCGAATGCGGTCAAGCCGGCTTCCCAGTTCGTGAGCGTGGAGACCATGTCCAGCGTCTGGTCCCAGCTCATATCACCCGAGCCTTGATCGATGTGCGATCGAACCTGGGCTATGCAGTACTCGGCATTGCCGAGTTCAAGTCCGAACTTGGGAGCGACGGCCACGACGGCACGAGCGACCCTTTCGACTTCCGCGATTCGCTGCCACGCGTCCGCTTCGGCGTCACGACTCCCACCCGAAGCCGCCGGCACGGACGGGCGGCCGACCGCGCCGGACGCCGTCGAACCTGCGACGCTGCTGACGGTGTTGGAGCCGACGTTGAACGCCCACCACAGCGCCGTGAAGGGTGCGGCCGCCGCTGCGGCGGGGAACGCCACCGCGGCCGCCGCAGTAATCAGGACGGCCGCCGCCGTGCCCACCACTATGCCCTCGATGAAGTTTTGGCTCGCCGCCTCCGCGTTGCCCTCCGCCAGCTTGGAACTGTGTCTGTCCCACGCCGCTCCCCACGACGAGGCATACCCGGTCCTCATCGAGCGGTAGGCTCCGATCGCGGCGTCCGCTCGAGAGTTGAAGGCGGCTACTTTCCCCAGCCGGACGGTCGCCGCGGCCCTGATTTGCTGAGCCCGGTCGAGTGCGGTCTCAGCACCGATCGGGACGCCGGGTGCACCGTCTCGTTGCACCGCGTGAGGTTGCTCGGCGATCGCTCCGAGCACTGCACGATTGCCGACGGTCCGCTGCAGGCCCATCACAAAACCCGGCGAACTCCGTTCGTCCAATTGAGCCCGGCGCGGAGAGATACCAGGCCGGGGCTGAACCGGAGATGCTTCGCCACGAATCTCATGTCGCATTGGCGCTCCCTGCGGAAGGGCATGAAACCGGAGTCTCATGCGCTGGACGACAGCCCGAAAGAGCCGTGAGGGCAGACTTCTGGGCCGCCGAGAAGCCGCCGTCGCCTGATTCGCTGAGAGTTGCGGTCTGCCGCAGGGTGGGGTGGGCGAAGCTCGCTGCCCGTCGGGCAGCAGCCGAACCAGCGCGGAACGAACAGGCCGGGCCGGTGGGCACGAACGCGGCCGCGCCGGCGCCTGGTGGTCCGTCAGCGCAGGGTCGGCAATCCGGCGGCCAACGCGGCGAGCGCACGCTTCAGCGTCGGCAGGAACGGGAGGCACGCCGCGGCCAGGTCCGGGTTCTGGGCGTAGACCTCGCGCAGCGTCGGCGGTGGGTTCGCGGCCGGGTAGACCATCCCCGCCAAGCCGCTGGCCGCGCCGGCCAGCTCGGCTCCTTCGCCCTCGGTCAGGTCCGGGCACGCCCGGGCGACCGCCGCGCCGAGTTCGGTGATGGTTCCCAGCACCACTCGCTTGAAGTCGCGGGCGGCCGGGACCGAGACGTTGTGCTCCAGCGACGTCGCGGTGTGGCCCAGCAGGTCGCAGAACAGCGTCCGTTCGGCGAGCGTCTCGGCCAGCACGTCGACGACGTCGTTCCCCGCCGTGAGCCGCCGGGTGACCTCGTCCGCCCACTCGCGCCAGCACGCGGAGGCCAGCTCGAGGTAGATCTCCTCGCGGGTACCGAAGTAGCGGGTGACGTTGGACTTGGCCAGCCCCACGGCGGTGGCGACGCTGCCCAGGCTCACGTTGCGCACGCCGGATTCCAGAGCGAGCTCACGGGCCGCCGCGAGGATGGCCACGCGCCGCTGCTCCTTCTGCTCCGGCCGCCTGGCCCGCATGAACATCGACTGAGACATATCTCAGCCATCATACGGTCCACTTAACAGGACAACGTTCTCTTGTTAAGAGTACGTCGTTCTGTTAATTTGGCGGGCACCGTCACGAGCGAAGGGAATCCACGTGGTCGAGGTGCGATTGCGGGTCAACGGGGTCGACGAGCTGCTCGACCTCCCACCACAGGTCAGCCTGCTCGACGCGCTGCGCGAGCGGCTGGGGCTGACCGGCGCGAAGAAGGGCTGCGACCAGGGCGCCTGCGGCGCGTGCACCGTCCTCGCCGACGGCGAGCGGATCAACTCCTGCCTCGCGCTGGCCGTGCAGTACACCGGCCGCGAAATCACCACCATCGAGGGCGTCGACGACCCGCTGCAGCGGGCTTTCGTCCGCCACGACGGCTTCCAGTGCGGCTACTGCACCTCCGGCCAGATCTGCTCGGCGATCGGGATGCTGGCCGAGCACAAGAACGGCACGCCGAGCGCGGTCACCGAACACCTCGCCGGACCCGGTGGCGAACTGACGGACGCGGAGATCCGGGAGCGCATGAGCGGCAACCTGTGCCGCTGCGGCGCCTACAACGGGATCGTCCACGCCATCCAGGAGGTCGCGGGATGAGGTCGTTCACCTACCTGAGCGCCCCGGACGTCGAGACGGCGGTCCGCGCGATCGCCACCGAGCCGAACGCGAAGTTCCTCGGCGGCGGGACGAACCTCGTCGACCTGATGCGCGAGGACATCGAGCAGCCCGACGTGGTCCTCGACATCACCCGGCTGCCGCTGACCGGGATCGACGAGCTGCCCGGCGGCGGCCTGCGGATCGGCGCGCTCGTCCGCAACAGCGGGCTCGCGGCCCACCCCCTGGTCCGGACCCGCTACCCGGTGCTCGCCCAGGCCGTCCTCAACGGCGCCTCGGCCCAGCTGCGGAACATGGCGACCGTCGGCGGCAACCTGCTGCAGCGCACCCGGTGCCTCTACTTCTACGACGGGGCGGCCGCGTGCAACAAACGCGAGCCGGGCAGCGGCTGCGCCGCGATCGGCGGGTTCGCCCGCAACGCCGGCGTCCTCGGGGTCAGCGATCACTGCATCGCCACCCACCCCTCCGACATGGCGGTCGCGCTGGCCGCGCTCGACGCAGAAGTCGAAGTGGAGAGCACGCGCGGCACCCGCCGCCTCCCGCTGACCGAGTTCCACCGCCTGCCCGGCAGCACTCCGCAGGTCGAGACCGCGCTGGCCGCGGACGAGCTGATCACCGCCATCGAGCTGCCCGCCCTGCCGATCGCCGCGCACTCCCGCTACCGCAAGGTGCGCGACCGCGCGTCCTACGCCTTCGCCCTGGTCTCGGTCGCGGCCGCGCTGGAGACCGAAGACGGCGTCGTGACCGGCGTCCGCCTGGCGCTCGGCGGTGTCTCCGCGAAACCGTGGCGAGCCCGCGAGGCCGAGCGGATCCTGCTCGGCGCGCCGGCGACCGAAGAGTCCTTCCGCCGGGCGGCCGCCGCCGAGCTGGCGCCCGCGGTGGGGCACCGGGACAACATCTTCAAGATCGAGCTCGCGCAGCGCACGATGGTCGCGACGCTGCGGCAGCTGCTCACCGACGGGAGCGCCGCATGACCAGCACCCTGCCCGCGACGGAGACCGGCGGCGCGATCGTCGGCAAGCCGATCGACCGAGTCGACGGCACGGCCAAGACCACCGGCGCCGCGCTCTTTTCGGCCGAGTATCCCCTCCCCGGCCTGGCGCACGCGGCGCTGGTGCACTCGACCATCAGCCGCGGCCGGATCACCGCGATCGGGACCGAGTCCGCGGCGGCCGTCCCCGGCGTCGTCGCGGTGCTCACCCACCTCAACGCTCCTCCGCTGAAACCGGCCCCGAAGGTGAGCCCGCTCAACCTCGCCACCCTGGTCTCCGGCACTTCGGTCGACTACCTCAACACCGACGAGGTGCACTGGGACGGCCAGCCGGTGGCGGTCGTTGTCGCCGACACCCTCGAAGCCGCTCGCGAAGCCGCCGGGCTGGTCACCGTGACCTACGAAACGTGGCCGTCCACTGTGGACTTCGCCGCCGAAGAGAAGAACGCCAAGCCGCAGAAGAACAACCTGATCATGCCCGGCGGGGCGAAGAAGGGGGACGCCGAGGCCGCGCTCGCCGCGGCGCCGGTGTCGCTCGATCTGCGGTTCACCACGCCGACGCACCACCACAACGCGATCGAGCCGCACGCGACTACCGCGGCCTGGAACGGCGACCGGCTGACCATCCACGACGGCACGCAGAGCATCGACTGGGTCCGCACGCACCTCGCCCTGCGGTTCGGTGTCCCGGCCGCGAACGTGCGGGTGATCGCCCCGTTCGTCGGCGGCGGCTTCGGCGGCAAGGGCATGGTCTGGCCCGGCACGATCCTCGCCGCGCTGGCGGCCCGCGCGACCGGCCGGCCGGTCCGGCTGATGCTCACCCGGGAAGGCGTCTACCGCACGGTCGGCGGGCGCACGCCGTCCACGCAGCGGGTCGCCCTCGGCGCCGGCACCGACGGCAGGCTGACCGCGCTCATCCACACCAGCGTGACGCGCACCGGGCGGGTCGGCGGCGGACCCGAGCAGGTGACGTCGCAGTCGAAGCACCTCTACGCCGCCGAAAACATCCTGGTCCAGCAGAACCTGGTCGAGCTGGACCTGCTCTCGAACACCTCGATGCGCGCGCCCGGCGAGTCGATCGGGACCTACGCGCTGGAGGCGTCGATCGACGAGCTCGCCTACCGGGTCGGCGTCGACCCGATCGAGCTGCGGATGCGGAACGAACCGGCGACGAACCCGATCGACGGCAAGAAGTTCACGCACCGGATGCTGCGCGAGGCCTACGCGCGGGGCGCCGAACGCTTCGGCTGGGCCGACCGGACGCCGGAACCGGGGTCGATGCGGGACGGGCGGTGGCTGGTCGGGATGGGCGTCGCGTCGGCGTACCACCCGGCCTGGCAGTTCGCCGCCAGCGTCACGGTCCGGCTCTCGGTCGACGGCACCGTCCTGGTGCGGTGCGGCTTCCACGAAATGGGCATGGGCGGCGCGACAGCGCAGGCGCAGATCGCCGCCGACGCGCTCGGGGTACCGTTCGAAGCGGTCCGGGTCGAGTACGGCGACTCCACGCTGCCGGTGAGCCCCGGGGCGGGCGGGTCCATGCAGACGGCGAGTATCGCCAACAGCCTGCTGGCCGCGTGCGAGAAGCTGAAGCGAGAGCTGGACACGCTGGCGAAACGCTCGGGTTCGGCCGGGATGAGCCCGGCGACGATCCTGGCCGAGGCCGGCGTGCCGTCGGTCGAAGCCGCCGTCGGCTCCGACACCCGGTTCGGCCGGGTGGCCGGGCAGCTGAAGTTCGCGGCGAAGTTCCTGCGCGACCAGCGGCGCTGGATGAAGGCCGCCTGCGGGGCCCAGTTCTGCGAGGTTCGCGTCGATCCGGACACCGGCGAGGTAGGGGTGTCGCGCTGGACCGCGGTGTTCGACGTCGGCCGGGTGATCAACGCGAAGACCGCGTCGAGCCAGCTGCGCGGCGGGATCGTGATGGGCATCGGCATGGCACTGGCCGAGGAGACCCTGGTCGACCCGCGCACGGGACGGATCATGAACCCGAGCCTCGCCGAGTACCACGTCCCGGTGCACGCGGACATCCCGCCGATCGACGTCGGCTACCTCGACGACCCGGACCCGACGATGCCGCTCGGCCTGATCGGCGTCGGCGAGGTGGGCATCACCGGCGTCGCGGGAGCGATCGCGAACGCGGTCCACCACGCGACCGGCCGGCGGATCCACGACCTCCCCATCACCCTCGACAAGCTGTTGTGAGACGACGCCAGCTTGGAGCCGGCGCTACTTCAGCACGCTGACCGCGCGGGCGATGACCAGCAGCGACGTCAGCAGCGCCGCGACGCTCTGCACCGCCATCAGCACCTTCGCCCGCGACGAAAGCGGCATCGTGTCGGTGGGGCTGAACGCCGTCGAATTGGTCACCGACACGTACAGGTAGTCCACCAGGGTCGGCACCCAGTCGGACTTGACGCTGGAGCCCGCGGCGACCTCCTCGACGGTGTCGCCGTTCTCGTCCTGGGAAAACCGGAAGTCGGCCAGGGGCAGGTCGGCGCGGGCCGCCTGGGTGCGCTTGACCGGGCCGCCGCGGTCCAGCTCCCAGTAGGCCAGGCCGAACGCGATCACGTTCGTCAGCCACACCTGCAGCGCCCCCAGCAGCAGGGCTTTCCCGTCGCCGGCCGCGCCGGCGACGAGATCGTGGATCAGCAGCCCCAGCGCCCCCAGGTTGGTGACGCCGATGACCACGACGAGCGCCAGGGACACGACCCGGGAAAACCGCGTCTGCCGGGTGACGCGCCGCGGGTTGATCGCGATCAACGGCACCAGCAGCACCATCTCCAGCGCGGGCACCACGAACCGGGGAAAGACGAGCAGCTGTTCGGGCAGGGCCAGGTAAAGCGCGATGGCCACGACGGTCGCGACGGCGGCCGGCAGGCGTGCCTCACCGCGGCGCTGGTGGCGAGGATGACGGGTGCGGACCTCGGCCCGGTCGGCTGGCATGACGGTGGCGGCTCCTCGGGAACGGCCGCTGACCGGCCCTTTGATCGTCGGGGCCGCGAGCCTAGCGTGTGCCCCTCGTCGCGGTCACAGCCTGGCGCCGCAGTCGAACAGCACACCGGCGGTGGCCGCGTCCGGACCGATCCGCGCGGGCGGCACCGGCCGGCAGTGCTTCGCCTCCCACCCGACCCGCCGGGTCAGTTCCCCCGCGCCGGCCGCCGCCGCGGTGGTCCGCCCCGCCCCGGCCCGGCCGATGTCGACGAACACCTGCGGCAGCAGCACGAACCGCACCTTCCCGGCCACGACCCACTGCGAGAGCTCCGCGGCCGACGGCGCCGGGTCGAAGCCGAGGTAACCGCCGAGCGGTGCGACGCGCGCCTCGGTGTTCAGCAGGAACGGCTCCGCGCCGTACGTGCCGCCCTCGACGGCCAGGGTGACTTCGGCGGCCGACGCCTGCGCGAACGCGAGCACCTGGCGCTGACCGGGGCTGAGGCGGTACGCGCTCTCGACGAACCGGACGTACCCGTCCGTGGCGCCCGCGCCCGTGCCGACGCTGAAGACGGTGTGCAGCGCGGCCGTCGACGGCGGCCCGGCGGCCGGGTCGGCGCTCTCCAGGACGCTCCCCGGCCGCACCGCGGTGCCGGCGACGAAGGCCGCGGGACCGGCCACGACGGCGGCCAGCCCGATCGCGGCCGCGACGCGGTCAGCCCGCAACAGCGCCGCGACGACGGCGAGCAACGCCAGGACCAGCACGGTGTACCGCAGCCACGGCAGCCAGTCCGGCGTCCGGTCGAGCAAGACGTAGGCGAGCACCGCCGTGCCCGCGACCGCGGCCGGCAGGACGAACCGGGCCCGGCCGCGCGACCAGCTCGAGGCCGTGACCAGCCCCGCGGCGGCGAGTGCCGCGATGGCCGGGGCCAGCTCGGCGGTGTAGTACGCGTGGAAGATGCCGCCGGTGAACGAGAAGACCACGGCCCCGACGACCAGCCAGCCACCCCACAGCGCCCAGCCCGCCTTCGTCCGCGGCGTGGCTCCGCGAGCGCGGCACGCGGCGACGACCAAGGACACCAGGGCGAGCGGCAGCAGCCAGGCGATCTGCCGGCCGACCTCCGCGTCGAACAGCCGCAGCGGACCGGTGTCGCCGCCGAGCGCCGCGCCGGCCGTGGCGCTGTAGCCGCCGCCGATGCCGGTCGTGCCGCCGAACAGCCGCGTCACGCCGTTGTAGCCGAAGGCCAGTTGCCACACCGAGCCGTCCGTGGTGCTGCCGACGAACGGCTTGGCGCCGGGCCAGACGGTGACGGCGACGGGCCACGCCAGCGACACGAGAAGCGTCACCGCGCCGGCCACGCCGAGCCACGCGAGCCGCCGGCCGCGTGAGCCGGGCGCCCCGACGAAGTACGCCAGCGCGAGACCCGGCAGCACGATCCACGCGGCGAGCATCTTCGTGAGGAAGCCCAGCCCGGCGAAGACCCCCGCCCACACCAGCCACCGGGCGTTGCCGATCGCCCGGGTGACGCAGTAGGCGGCGAGCAGCAGCAGGAGCACCAGGAGGGTGTCCGGCAGGTTGTCGCGGTTGATCGCCGCGGTGATCGGCGTCAGCGCGAAGAGCGCTGCGGCGAGCAGCGCGGTCCGCGCCCCCGCCCAGCGGCGCACCACCCGGTGCAGTACGAGCACCGCGGCGACGCCCTCGACCACCTGGACCAGGGCGATCGCCCACGGGTGGAACCCGAAGACGGCCACGCCGAGCGCCTGCGTCCAGAAGGCGAGCGGCGGTTTGTCGACCGTGACGACGCCCGCCGGGTCGAAGCCCGCGAAGAAGAACGCCGTGACGTCGCGCGACATCGAATGCACGGCCGCCGCGTAGTACGGCTGCAGCGGCCGGCTCCACAAGGCCCAGCCCCACACCACAGCGGCAACGGCCGCGATCACCCCCACCGCGACCCGCTCAGCCCGCCCGGTCCGTACCTCGGCCGTCATCACCATGTCTCCCCCTCCGGTTGCCGACGGGAACGCTAGGGCGGCACGCCGCCGAAATCTTCAAGCTCCGGATTGAAGTGACCTCCACCCGCGGGTTGAGCGCCGGCGGTCTCTCAGCGTCTTCACAGCGGGTTTGCGCCAAGGTCGGCGCCGTCCGTCGAAGAGGAGGTTTTGTGCACGACCCGCTGACCCGGCGCCGCCTGTTCGGGGTGACGCTGGGCGCCGCCGCGCTGGCGGCCTGCTCCGCACCCGGGCAAACCCCGGCTCCGGCCGGTTCCACCCCGCCGCAGGCGGTGCCGCCGCCGTCGAGCACACCCCCACCGTCTCCCTCGACGCACCCGCAGGGACCGGCCACCGAACTCGTCCGCTCCTCGTCGGGGCGGCCGCAGGTCGCGCTGACGTTCCACGGCGCGGGCGACCCGCAGGTCACCCGCCAGGTGCTGGACGTCGTGCACCAGCACGGCGCCCGGATCACCGTGCTGGCGGTGGGCACCTGGCTCGCCGAGCACCCGGACGCCGCCCGGATGATCCGCGACGGCGGCCACGAGCTGGGCAACCACACCTGGAGCCACCCGGCGCTCTCGGGTTACGCGGCGGAGCCGATGTACGCGGAAATCCAGCGTTGCCGCGACAAACTCGCCGAACTCACCGGCTCGCCGGGGACCTTCTTCCGCCAGTCCCAGGGCCAGCACGCCACCCCCGAGGAACTCGTCGAAGCCGGCAAGGCGGGCTACGCCCGGGTGCTGTCCTACGACATCGACTCCCTGGACTGGAAGGACCCCGGGCCGGCCGCCATCCGCGCCGCGGTCGCGAAGGCCCGCGCGGGCAGCGTGGTGAGCATGCACCTCGGGCACCCGGGCACGGTGGCCGCGCTCCCCGGCATCCTGACCGCGCTCGCGGACCGCGGCCTCACCCCGGTCACCGCGTCGGACCTGCTGGCGTAGCGGATGCGCGTCCGGCTGACCGCCGTGGTCCTCAGTCTCGCCCTCGCCGCCGGCTGCTCGTCGGGCACCGGCTCGGACATGTCCGGCATGCCCGGCATGTCCGGCGGTCCGGGCACGTCCGTGCCGCACCTGCCCACCCCGCCGGTCCCGGCGCTCAACCCGCTGCCCGGCATGCCCGCCGTCCCGGACCCGCACGACGTCGACGCGGCGGCGGGCGCCGGGCTGCTCTCCCCCGCGGTCGCCGGCGACAAGCCCCTGGTTTACGTGCCGCACAGCGGCTCCGGCGACGTCTGGGTCATCGACCCGGCGACCTTCCGCGTCGTCGCGAAGTACCCGGCGGGCAAGGAACTGCAGCACGTGGTGCCCTCGTGGGACCTGCGCACGCTCTACGCCACCGACGACCGCGGCGACCACGTGCTGCCGTTCGACCCGAAGACCGGGTTGCCGGGCAAGGCGTTCCCGGTCGTGGACCCGTACAACATGTACTTCAGCCCGGACGGGCAGTACGCGATCTCGGTGGCCGAACGGCTGCGCAAGCTGGTCTGGTACGACCCGCACACCTGGCAGGCCCACGACGAAACCCCGGTGCCGGAGTGCGCGGGCGTCGACCACGCGGACTTCTCCCCCGACGGGCGCACGGCGGTCTTCACGTGCGAGTTCGCCGGCCGCGCCGCGGTGGTCGACGTGGCTTCCCACCACCTGCTGCGGATGATCGACATGCCGCACCGCAACACGAAGATGGGCCCGCAGGACATCAAGCTCGCCCCGGACGGCTCGGTCTACTACATCGCGGACTCCGACGCGAACGGCCTCTGGGTGCTCGACGGCGCGGCGACGAAAGTGCTCCGCTTCATCCCGACCGGCCGCGGCGCGCACGGGCTCTACCTGTCACGGGACGCGAAGCAGCTGTACGTGACCAACCGCCACGAAGGCAGTGTCAGCGTGCTCGACGCCTACACGGGCGCGCCGGTGACGACCTGGCGCATCCCGGGCGGCGGGAGCCCGGACATGGGCAACGTGACCGGCGACGGCACCCAGCTCTGGCTGTCCGGCCGCTACGACCGGGTCGTGTACGTACTGTCCACAAAGGATGGGACGCTGCTGGCGAAGATCCCCGCCGGGAACGAGCCGCACGGTCTGTGCGTCTGGCCGCAGCCGGGCCGATATTCCCTGGGCCACACCGGCATCACCCGGTGATCGCGGGGTTCGGCTCCGGCCCGGGCCACGTCTGGGGGGCGGGCCCGAACGCGCGTCGGGCGGCTCGGACGGCCAGGGCGGCGACCGTGGCGTTGGCGCCACCGCCGATCACCGCGCCGATGCCGAACGGAGCCACCCGGCCGAGCACGATGATGCCCTGCTTGGTGCCGTACTTGGTGATGAAGTCCTTGCCCAGGACGCGGTTGATCTGGTTCAGCGTCGTCATGGGCACCCGGCTGACGAGCTGGCGGGCCCAGTGCTGACCGGTGCGCTCGGCGGCCTTGCCGATGATGGTCGAGGAACCGGACTGCCCCAGCAGGATCCCCATGACCAGCGTCCGCCGGCGTTCGATCTCGTCCAGCCGGACCCCGTGGACCTCGGCGACCGAGAGCACGAACAGGGCGCTCAGTTCGAGCGAAGAGAAAGCCTCACCCGCCGACAACGCCAGCGCGACCCCGGTGCCGACGGCGGGCGCGGCCGCGGTGGCCCCGACCGCGGCCCCGGTGCCCGCCAGAGCGCTGACGAACATCCGTTCCAGGGTGCGCACGACCTCCGCCGGTGTCGCCTCCGGGTTGCGCTGACGGGCCCGGGCGATGTTCCTGCGCACCAGCGGCGCCTGCAAGCCGATGGCCTTGTCCAGCAGCGCAAGGACCGGCTGGGGCGACCCGCTCGACGCCGGCACCGGTCCTTCAACGGCATCAGACGCCACAGCGAGCTCCTTCACGTCGTCACGTTGTAGCCCAGTCTCGCAGCCCGACGTTCAGAGCCCATCGACCACCCACGCCGGCTACCGCTTCGTGAGCAGCCGGGTCTGTTCGCGGAGGACGTCGACCGTGCCGGCCACCCAGTCCGCGATCACCGCCTGCTCGGCCGGGGAATAGCGGGCCATCAGCTTTCCCATTGCCGCGTCGAGGCCGGCGAACAGCTTCCCGAACGCGCCGGGCGCCGCCGTGATCACAAGCCGGCGGCGGTCGGCCGGGTCCGGGGCGCGATGGGCGAGCCCGGCGCGCTCGAGCCGGTCGACCACGCCGGTCACCGCGCCCGGGGTCAAGCCGATCTCCTTGGCCAGGTCGCCCGCCGACACCGACCCGGCGCCCGCGATGACGGCGAGGGCGCGCTGGTCGACCGCCGTCACGCCCAGACTCGCCCCCACCGCTTCGTGGAACGCCACCACGGCGGTGCTCAGCTCACGTCCGGCGGCCCGACCTTCCATGCCGTCACTTTACCTCGCCAGATATTTCAGTACACTGAACTAAAATGTTCACATGCCGAGATACCGTGGGTGGTCATGAGCGAGCTGAAACGGGCACTCGAGGTGCCGAGATGGACCTGGCAGTGCTACACCGAGCACCTCGGGCTGGTGCTCGGCCTCTCGTCGATCGCGTCGATCCAGCGGCTGATCGTCGTCAACTGGACCGCGCAGATCCCCCACGGTCTCGCCCTCGCCTCCGAGGTCGCCGTGCTGGCCGCGCGCACCGCCCTGGTCGTCTCCCTCTGGCGGATCGCGATGCGCGGCCAGGCCCTCCGCCTCAGTGCAGGCCTCGCATTCGCCCGGAACCACTGGCGCAGCCTGCTGTGGCAAGGCGCGTTCCTCGGCGCGGCCTATCTGGTCTTCGAAATCCTCGCCGAGGACGCCCTCCCGAAACTGCTGCCCGCATCCGCCCGGCAGACCTACCTGGCCATCCTGTTGTTCCTCAAGAACCCCACCGTCATCGCCCTGACGTTCCTGTGGTGGATCGGCGTGGTGCGCCAGGCCTTCCGGACGACGCCCGCACAAGTGGCGTGCACGGCATCCACCTCCTGACACCCAGCTCCGGCGACTACCGCCGCTCGCTCACTTGGCCCACTTCTTGGCCCAGCCCGTGTCGGCGCTCGCCGACCAGAAGTTGTCCATCAGCTGCGCCGCGTCACGAGGCTCGAACCCGAGCTCCTCCGGCGGCAGTTCGCGGCGCTCCGCGGGAGTGCCCAGCCCCATGATGACCTGCTCGAAGCCGGCCGGCGTGTAGCCGTTGAACACGTGCGCGGCGCTCGTCGTCGTGAAGCTGTGCACCGTTCCCCGCGGAATCCACACCGAGTCACCCGCCGTCGCCCGCATCGGCGGCTTGTCCTCGACGCGGAATTCGATGGAGCCCTCGAGGATGTTGAACCATTCGTCGATCGGGTGAACGTGCGGCGGCGGGCCGCCATCCGACGGCATCCACTGCTCCATCACCGAAAACGCTCCCCCGGTCTGCTCGCCGTCCGCCAAGACGACCCAGAGGACACCGAACGCCCAGTACGCCGGGGCCGTGTCCCTCCCGGTCATGAACGGCACCCCATGAGGCGATGCAGCAACGACAGCGTTCTTCTCTTCGATCACGACCGTGTCCTTTCGCAGTGGAGATCGCTTCATCTCCGATGTTGGTACTCAGTACCGTAGCATACTCCGTTCCGGATGAGCCTGAGATCCACAAGGGCGTATGCTGGTTCGGTGACCCCCGAACAGGCGCCCGACTCCCTCATCCAGCGCAAGCAGCTGCGCGCGCGGCAGCGCATCATCGACGCCGCCGACGAGCTCTTCGCGCTGCACGGGTACGACGCGGTGTCGGTGACCGACATCGCCGCGCGCGCCGAGGTGGGCCGCACGACTTTCTTCCGCTATTTCGGCGACAAGACGGAAGTCGTCTTCGCCAAGGAGCAGGCGCTGCTCGACACGATCGCCCTGGCGGGCGCGGACGACACCGCCGGCGCCGCGCGCGACTGCCGGGAGGCCCTCGAACAGCTGCGCCCGACCGTCCTGCGCCTGTGCGCCCAGGTGGCGGACGACCCCGGCACGTACGAGCGCCACGCCGACCTGGTCGAAAAGCACCTCGAACTGCGCGCCCGTGACGCGCTCAAGACCCAGCAGCTCGCGTCGAACCTCAGCGAGGTGCTGCGCAGCCGCGGCACCTCGCAGACCATCGCCGTGTTGGCCGCGCAGATCGCGCTCGCCTGCTACGAGACGGCCCGACGTCGTGCCCGGACCGCCGCCGACCTCGTCAGCGAGTCAGGCGCCGCGTTCGACGAGGTCCTGACGCTCGGGTCCGGCTGATCCTTGGTCCCGCTTTAGCCGGGGTGGGTAGTTTTCGCCGCGGGACCATGACTACTCGACGAATGGGCAAGGGACTGCGCGTCGACGCGCAACGCAACCGGGACAGGATCCTGTTCGCGGCCGGGAAGCTGTTCGCCGCGCGCGGGACCGATGTTCCGATGGACGAGATCGCCCGTGCCGCCGGGGTCGGCGTCGGCACGCTGTACCGCCGGTTCCCGTCGCGCGAGGAGCTGCTGGACGCCGTCATCGCCGACTTGGAGCGGCGGCTGCTCGCGTCGGTGTCCGAGGCCTGTGGTGCGGAACCGGACAGCTGGCCGGCGTTGCAACGGCTGCTGCGGGGCTGGATGGAACTTCCGCTGTGCGGGCTGATCTCGTACGCGCTGGCCGCGGCACCGTGCGCGGCCGGCAGCAGGCGGGCCGACAGCAGCCCGGCCGGGCACCACGCCGGGCAGTGGTCCGCGCTGTTCCGCCGGCTGGTGCGCAGCGCGCAGGCCGGGGGCGACCTGCGCGCCGACGTCGAGCCGGACGAAATCGCGGTCATGCTGAGCCTGCTCGCGCGGGGCACCGGCGACACCGCCACCCCCGCCACGCGCGAAAGGCTGCTGACGGTCATGCTGGCCGGCCTGGGCGCCGGCCGGCCGGCGCGGCTCGGCTGACCGATCGGAAGCCGGCGTGCACAGCCGCGGCGATCCGCCGGTCGGCGGCCGTGCGCCGACCGGCGGCCGGGTCAGGGTGCGCGGACGCCGTGGAGCAGGGCCGCTTCCCCGCTGGTGACCGCCGTGGTCGGCCGTCCCCACAACGCGCGGTACGCGCCTTCGGCCGTGCCGGCGATCACCACGTCGGTCGCGGGCAGCGCGTCGAGGCTGTCCAGCGCCGTGACTTCCGGGATCCGCTCCGGCCGCAGCCGCATCACCCAGGCTCGGCCGACGTCCGCCGCCTTGATCAGGACGGTGCCGGTCACCGCGATCGGCTCGCGGTGGGACACGAACGACGGGATCATCTTCGTGAGGAACTGCGAAATGCCGTGCGCGGCGAACTCCGGCCGGTAGCCGAAGGTCAGCAGTTCCCGCGCCCCGGGCCCGCGCAGCGCGTACTCCGCGTCCAGCCGGTGCAGGGCCAGTTCGTGGGCGAGGATGTCGATCCAGAACCGCGCCGTGCGCTCGGCGCCGGGCGAGAACACCCACGAAGGGGCCTCGGGATCGAGGCCGGGCAGGCGTTCGTGGAACTCGCCGCCGCGCTCCTGCCACCACGCGCGGGCGCCGTCCCAGTCGGCCGGGGGCTCGGTGAACGGGGGCCAGGTGCCCTCCGGGTCCGCGTCGAGGCTCTTCAGCGCGGCGTCGTAGATCCGGCCGAGGTGCCCGACCAGCCCGGTGATCGTCCACTCAGGACACGTGGGGATCGGGGTCTCCGGGGTGAGCTCGGCGACGATCTTCTCGATCGCTTCCGAGTGTTTCGCGATCTGCTCGGCCTGGGTCTGCTTGTCCACCCGCCACCACCTTCTTTCGTCGGGAACCGGTTCGCGCCTGCCACTGCGCCACCTTCAGCGCCGCCCCCACGACGGCGCGGTGGGCCGGGCGGCCACCCCGCATCCGCAGGATCGTGTGCACGGCCCACAGCCGGGTCGGCGCGATGAACCCCGGTGAGCCGTGGACGTCGTCGTGGACCACGAGATCGGCGGCGCGGACGTGCGCGGCGACGAGCGCGGGGTCGGCCGCCGGGATGATCTCGTCGCGGGCACTCGCCGCGTAGCCGACGGGGATGTCGAGCGACGCCAGCTCGTGCTCGGTCAGCGCCCACGAAGCGAGCCCGCCCACCGGCATCCCGGTCAGGTGCTCGAGTGTGTCCACGGTGATCCCGGGCAGCCCCGCCTGCCACTCGCGGTCCCGGAAGAAGTGCGAAACCGGGGCGCCCGCGGTGACGACGCCGCGGATCCGGCGGTCGGCCAGCGCGCACCGCAGGGCGGCGTGCCCGCTGAAGCTGAAGGCGAGCAGGTAGCACGCCGAAACGTCGGCGCGCCCGGCGATCTCGTCCAGGACCGCGGAGAACAGCTGCCCGCTGTCCGCGTCGTAGCGCAGGGGGTTCTCGCCGACCCCGGGGAGCTCCACCACGACCCCGGCGAGCCCGAGCCGGGTGATCGCGGTCAGCGCCGGGCCCCACTGCTCCTTGATGCTGACGATCCCGCCGCACATCACCAGGACCGGGCGGCGCTCCCGGGCCGACAGCCCACGGGTCCAGCAGCGCACCCGGGTGCCTCGCACGGTCACCTCGAGCCGGCTGATCCCGTTCGGGGCCGCCCAGCGGGCGAAGGTTTCGACGCAGTTCTCCAGCGCGCCCGCGCGCGCGTCGCCGTCCACGTAAGGGAACCGCGCCATGTTGTAGTGCGCGGCGGCCGCCAGGAGCCGGTCCTCCCGGCGCAACCGGTCCGCCTCCCGGCTCCACTCCCGCGCCCACGACCCGGGCCGGTCGCCGTCGTCGCCGTGGATGCGGTCGAGCACCGCCGAGGCGGCGCCGAGACCCTGGGCCTTGGCGTGCAGGACGGCGAACTGCTTGAGCTCGGCGACTTCGTGGGTCACCCGGCCCTCCCGTCGGCCACGGCCGGGGCGGGAACCGGCCCGGCGGCCGGGGGTGCGGCGAACCCTTCGAGCCGGTCGCGCAGCGCGGTCAGGACGTCCGCGGCCTCGGCGCCGTCGATCACCCGGTGGTCGAACGCGAGGTTGAGCCGCATGACCGGCGCGATCGCCAGCCGGCCGTCGCGGACCACGGGACGCTCGGCGACGCGTCCCACGCCGAGGGTGACGGTGGTCCCGCCGGCCGAATGGAACCCGTCCACCGCGGCGTGCCCGAGCGAGCTGACGGCCACCGTGCCCATGGTCCGGCCACGGGCCCGCAGCGACCGCGCCACCAGGCCGAACGCGAGCGGCCCGAACGGCCACGGCAGCCGGTGCAGCGCCCGGGTCTTGGCGAACTCGGGCATCGTCGCCGGGTCGCCGTCCCGGTAGTGCTCGAGCTGCCGCTGGATCTCGCCGAGACCCGCGGTGTGGACGTCGGGCAGCACGGCCGACAGCACCACGCGGTGCCCGGCGAGGCGCTTGTCCAGCGCCACCTTGGCGTGCACGCCGTCGTGGCGGGCCAGGCGCGGCCGGATCCCGCCGCGGATGGCCGCGTTGGCCTCGGGGTGTCCGGCGAGCACCCGCCCGGCCTCGTGCAGGACGTAGGTGATCCACGAGTACCGGCCGGTGCGGGCCCGGTGCTCACGCACCGCCGACATGTCGACCTCGGTATCGAGGAACACGGGCGCGAACGAGCGGGCGAAGCCGAGGAACCGCAGGGTGTGCCGGCGTTCGCGGGCGACCGGCCCGAGCACGGTCACGCGGCGACCGCCAGCTCGTACACCGAGCCGAGCGTCGGGGCGGCCAGCACGTCGGGCACGGACACCGCGCGGCCGGTCTCGCGTTCGAGCAGCGCGACCAGCCGCAGCAGGTGCACGGAGTTCCACCCCGGCACCTCGGCGAAGGCCGCGTCCAGGGCGTCGGCCGGAACGTCGAGCCCCAGCTCGTCCCGGACGAGCCGGACGAAATCCTCGATGGTCATGCGGAAACCTCCCGGTGGTGCTCGACGAGCCGCACGTGCTCCGGCGGCGGGGCGATCCGGACCAGGTCGTGCCGGAAGCCGCCGCCGGTGGGCCGGAACCCGTGGCGGGGATAGAAATCGGCGAATCCCCGGTTCTTCGCCGTCGGCCGGTACCCGGCGAGCACCGCCTCGGCGCCGGTGTCCTTCGCGTGCCGCAGGACGGCGGCCAGGCAGGCCTGTTCGACGCCGCGGGAGAAGACCCGGCAGCTCAGCACGAAGTCGTCGATGAAGCCCAGCCCGCCTGCGCGGCGGTAGCCCACCAGGCCGACGAGCCCGCTGTCGCCGAACCGGTCGCGCACCCGGATGGTCAGCAGCTCCGTCGCGGGGTCGGCCATCAGCTCGCGCACGTCCCGCTCCTGCCACCGCCGCGTGGTCAGGTTGAACTGGTTGGTGCGCAGGCTCAGCTGCGACACGCGGGCGACGTCCGCCGCCTCCGCGGGCGCGAGCGTGACCTCCAAGCCGAGCTGCGCCAGGTAGCCGTCCAGGGAGGCCGAGCTCTGGCGGAGGTCCTGGCGCGCCAGCTCGGTGCGGTAGGTCTCGGCCCGGGTGCGGTCGGTGGCGGTCAGCGAGCGGGTGTCGAACCAGCCGTCCCGCAGCAGGCGCCCGACGTGCGTGGCCGGATCGGTGCCGAGCCGCACGACCGCGACCCCCGGCAGGGCGTGCCGGACCTGCCCGCATTCGAACGGGCTGTCATCGGCGAACACGAAGCTGTCGACGCCGAGGTTGAGCGCGTCGGCGAGGTCGCGGAGATTGCCGGACTTGGGCTGCCAGTTCGCGACGACCCGGACGAAGTCGTCTTCGGCGAGGAGCAGGTCCCGGTGCTCCCGCAGGACGGCGGCGACGGGCTCGGGGTCGTTCTTGCTCACCACCGCGAGCAGCACCCCCTGGGCGCCGAGCTGCTTGACCACCTTGCGGAACGCGGTGAACGCGTCACCCGTGTAGCCGCCGGCGACGGTGATGCCGTCCGCACCGTCTTCGGCGAGTATCCCGCCCCAGAGCGTGCCGTCGAGATCGACGGCGAGGACCTTCTTCGAGCGTCCGGTGACGTGCCGGGCCAGGTGCCCGATCTCGCGGGCGTACGCGGCGAGCAGTTCGGCCGAGAGGTTCGCCTTCGCGTACACGCTCATGCGGGGTTCGGTGACGGGAACGCCCTCCGCCGTCAGAGGGTCCACGTCGAGCACCACCAGCCCCGGGTGGTCCTCCGCCAGGCGCAGCAGCCGCGCGTTGGCTTCCCGCCAGAGCACGCCGAGCCGGTTGCGCGAGCGGTGGTCGATCAGCTGCGCGGCCCGCTCGCGCGGCAGGGGCACGGTGTTCAGCACCAGGGTCGCCCGGCTCGTCGCCTCGAACCGCGTCACCAGCTGCCCGAGCAGCGTGAGCTTCTCGGCGAAGGCGCGCTCGACGTCGTCCGGCCCCCACGGCGCGGGGACCTCGTCGAAGATCGTCTGCGGGTCGAGCAGGCACAGCACGAGATCCGGGCGCGCCGCGTAGAGCCGGCTTCCCGGATCCGAGAGGTCGAAGACGTAGCTGTCGAAGTCCGAGACGTGCGGGCGCAGCAGCAGGCCGTGCCGGGCCAGCTCCGCGGTGAGCGGGGCCACCAGCGGTTCCACCGTGCCGTGGCCGGTGATCGCCACGGTCAGCGTGGCCTGGTCCGGGTGGGCCGCGAGCACCTCCGCCGGGTCCAGCCGGGCCAGCAGCTGGCCGTACCGCGTGAGGTCCGCGTCGGCGTCGGCGATTTCGGCCAGCAGCGGCGGAACGTCGGGATAGGCGGCGGCGAGGCCCCCTTCGCGGTGCAGGGCGAGCAGCCGGTCCTGGGCGCCGGTGCCGGTCATCCGGCCTTCTCCAGCACGAACCCGGCCTTGATCCACTTGCTCGACTCGACGGCGACGGCGACCGCCTTCGCCCCCGGCGGCATGTCCGGCAGCAACCGCTCCAGCTGGAAGAACGGCAGCGCGTTGGCGGCGTTGCCGGTGTCGGCGATGCAGCTGATCTCGCGGGCGTCGCCGATGTCGAGGCGGCGCACGATCTGCTCGGTCATCTTCACCGACAGCTGCGGCGGCAGCACGTAGTCCAGGTCGGCGCTCGTCCAGCCCTCGTCCTTGAGCAGCTCTTCGAGGATCTCCCCCGCCATGACCGGGACCGACTCCTCGATCGCCTTGAAGTCCTCGTGGAAGGCGATCCGCTCGTCGTGGCGGTCGCCCATGCCGAACCACTCCACGCTCTGCCCCGGCGGCCGGTTGAGCCCGGTGAACCGGACCAGCACGCGGCGCAGGCGGACCGGTCCCGGTTCCGTGGTCAGCACGACCGCGCCCGCGCCGTCGCCGAACAGCACGGTGTTGACCAGCTGCTCCGGTGGCAGCCGGGCGAAGTCGATGCTCAGGTCGACGTGCTTCGCGCAGACGTCGCCGCCGAGCACCAGTGCGGTGCGGTGCCGTCCGGTCGACAGCATCTGGTGCGCGACGTCCATGGCCTGCACGGCGCCGCTGCACCCGGACTGCAGCTGGTAGGTGGGGACGCCGTCGATGCCGAGCCGGTCGGCGACCAGGTTCACGGTCGCGGGCATCAGCGCGTCCGGCGTCGCCGTGCCCATGACCACGAGGTCGACCTCGGCGGGCGTGACCCCGGCACCGGCCAGCGCGCGGCGGCCGGCGGTTTCCCCGAGATCGGCCAGGGTGCAGGCGATCTCGCCGGTGTCCAGGTCGACCGCGAGGTGCCGGGTCCTGGTGCCGATGAAGGAGTCGATCCACTGCTCGAAAACCGGGCCGCTGCGGAACAGCGCACCCAGCCGGGCGTTGTCGATGGGCGGCCCCGGCAGGGCGGTCCCCACCGAGGCCACGGTGATTCCGGCGTCGGCCATCGGCGGTCCTTTCGGCAGTCGGCGCGTGTCGGGATCCCATCCTCGGCACGGACGGCAAAGGGCGCCTAAAGCGCGGCTTGCGGTGGTTCGGCCTAGGACCGCCTTTAGCGCGGCGGCCGACGATGGCCGCTGAGCTCGCGCCCGGGTGGGGCGAGCCCTTGGCGCTCATCCGGGAGTGGGGACTCGATGCCGAAGGACGACCAGCAGCCCGACGAGAACCGCCTCGTCGACTATCTCAAGTGGACGACCGCCGAGCTGCACCGGACCCGGCAGCAGTTGCGGCAGGCCGAATCCGCGGCGCACGAGCCGATCGCGATCGTCGGCATGGCCTGCCGCTACCCCGGCGGCGTCCACTCCCCCGACGACCTCTGGCGCCTCGTCGCCGAGGGCACCGACGCCATCGGCGGTTTTCCGGGCAACCGCGGCTGGGACCTCGACGCGCTCTACGACCCCGACCCGGCGCACTCCGGGACGAGCTATACCCGCGAAGGCGGATTTCTCCACGACGCCGGTGAATTCGACCCCGCCTTCTTCGAAATGAGCCCCCGCGAAGCCCTCGCCACCGACCCCCAGCAACGACTCCTC
>NZ_PPHF01000154.1 GCF_002904335.1 Amycolatopsis sp. CA-126428
CGCCCGCCGGGCCGGGGAAGCTCCACAGTGGACGCCGCTGCCGGTGCAGTACGCGGACTACACGCTGTGGCAACAGGATCTGCTCGGCCGCGAGGACGACCCGGACAGCGTGCTCAGCGGCCAGCTGGACTACTGGCGGACGGCCCTGGACGGCCTGCCGGACCGGATCGAGCTGCCCCTGGACCGGCCGCACCCGGCGACCGCGACCTTCCGCGGCGAGCTGCACACCTTCACCTGGGACGCCGGCCTCCACGCGGGCCTGGCCGACTTGGCCCGCGAGAGCGGCGCCAGCGTGTTCATGGTCGTGCACGCGGCCCTCGCCGCCCTGCTCACGCGCCTCGGCGCGGGCACCGACGTGCCGATCGGCTCACCCATCGCCGGCCGCACCGACCCGGCCCTGGACGAGCTCGTCGGCTTCTTCGTCAACACGCTGGTCCTGCGCGTCGACACCGGCGGCGAGCCGACCTTCCGCGAACTCCTCGCCCGGGTCCGCGAGCGCAACCTCGACGCCTACGCCCACCAGGACGTGCCGTTCGAGCGGCTGGTCGAGGTACTCAACCCGGCGCGGTCGCTGTCCTACCACCCGCTGTTCCAGGTCATGATCGCCGGGCAGAACAACGCCCGCGCCGACGTGACGCTGCCCGGCCTGGCCGTCACGGAGATCCCGGTGACCACCGGGACGTCGAAGTTCGACCTCTCGATCTCGCTGACCGAACGCGACGCCGGGATCGCCGGGGTGCTGGAATTCAACGCCGACGTCTTCGGCCACCCGAGCGCGGAGGGGATTCTGCGCCGTCTCGAAGTCCTGATGCGCGCGGCCTTGGCCGACCCCGACCGCCCGGTCGGGGCGCTGGACCTCCTCGACGGGAACGAGCGCGACCGGGTGCTCACCGCCTGGGCCGGATCGCTCGAACCGGCGGGCACCGAGACGTTCCCCGGGTTGTTCGCCCGGCGCGTCGCCGAGGCCCCTGATGCGGTGGCGCTCGTGTTCGAGGACGTCGAGCTGACCTACGCCGAGGTGAACGCCCGCGCCAACCGGCTCGCGCACCTGCTGCTCTCCCATGGCGCCGGACCGGAGCAGGTCGTCGCCCTGGCCGTGCCGCGCTCGGTGGACATGATCATCGCCGAGCTGGCGGTGCTCAAGGCCGGTGCCGCGTACCTGCCGATCGACGTCGACTACCCGAGTGACCGCGTCGCCTACATGGTCGAGGACGCGGCCCCGGTTTGCGTGGTGACGACCCGGGACGTCGAGGCGAAGCTGCCCGCGGCCCTGCCCCGGGTGCTCCTTGAGGACACGGCACTCGCCGGAATGTCCACAGAGGACCCGGAGGTCACGATCACGCCGGAGAACGCGGCGTACGTGATCTATACGTCCGGCTCATCCGGACGGCCGAAGGGCGTCGTCCTCCAGCACTCGGGTGTCGCGAAGCTGGTCGCCACCCAGTCCGAGCGGTTCGGTGTGGGCCCCCACAGCCGGGTGCTGCAGTTCGCCTCGCCGAGCTTCGACGTCGCGTTCTGGGACCTCTGCCTGGGCCTGCTCTCAGGTGGCCGCCTGGTCGTCGTCCCGGCCGAGCGGCGGGTCGCGGGCCCGGCGCTGACCGAGTACGCGCACGCCCACGGCGTCGACTTCATGATCCTGCCGCCCGCCCTGCTCGACGCCCTGCCGGCGGACCTCGACCTGCCGCGGGACAGCGTGCTGCTCGCGGGGACCGAGCGCGTGTCGCCGGAGCTGGTGCGCCGCTGGGCGCCGGGCCGGCGGATGTTCAACGCCTACGGCCCGACCGAGGCGACCACCAACTCGACGCTCGGCGAAAGCGACCCGGCCGAGCTGGCGGGCGCGACGGTCGTCCCGATCGGCATCCCCGACCCCGGCACCCGGGCGTACGTGCTCGACACCGGGTTGCGGCCGGTCCCGCCCGGCGTGGTGGGGGAGCTGTACCTCGCCGGAAGCGGGCTGGCGCGGGGGTACCTCGGGCGGCCGGGGCTGACGGCGGAGCAGTTCGTGGCGGACCCGTTCGGTTCGGGCGGGCGCCTCTACCGCACCGGTGACCTGGTCAAGTGGCTGCCGGACGGGCGTCTGGTGTTCCTCGGCCGGGCCGACGACCAGGTCAAGATCCGCGGCTACCGCATCGAACTCGGCGAAATCGAGTCCGTGCTGGCCGAGCACCCGGCCGTCGGGCAGTCCGTCGTCGTCGCCCGGGACGGGCGGCTCATCGCCTACGCCGTGCCGTCGGCCGGGCGGGACGAAGAAGCGGAACTGGACCACGTCGGCGAGTGGCGTGAGCTGCACGAGAACGTCTTCACCGAAGCGGCGTCCGGGGGGCTGGAGGAGAACTTCACCGGCTGGAACTCCAGCTACGACGGCTCGGAGATCCCCCGGGACCAGATGCGCGAGTGGCACGCGGCGACGATCGACCGGATCCGGTCCCTGCGGCCGAAGCGCGTCCTGGAGATCGGCGTCGGCAGCGGCCTGATCCTCTCGCGGATCGCGCCGGACGCCGAGGAGTACTGGGGCGTCGACCTGTCCGAGCGGGCCATCGCCAACCTGCGGCGCGAACTCGCGGCGACGCCGTTCGCGGCCAAGGTCCACCTGGCCGCGCGGCCCGCCCACGACCTGGGCGAACTGCCGGACTTCGACACGGTGATCATCAACTCGGTCGCCCAGTACTTCCCGAGCGTCGGCTACCTCGCCGAAGTCCTCCGCACGGCGGCGGCGCACGTCCGGCCGGGCGGCGTGCTCTTCCTCGGCGACATCCGGAACCTCCGCTCGCTGCGGGCGTTCCGGACCGCGACCGAGCTGCGCCACGGCCGCCGTGACGTCGCCGCGGTGGACCAGGCGATCGCTCGCGAGGGCGAGCTCGTGCTCGACCCGGGCTTCTTCCGGGCACTGGATCTCGACGGCTTCGGCGACGTCGACCTGTGGGTCAAGCGCGGCCACGCGCACAACGAGCTGACCCGGCACCGCTACGACGTCGTCCTGCGGAAGGCCCCGAAGCCCGCCGCGGCCGCCGAGCGGGTCGTGCCCTTCGAGTCCCTCGGCGAACTGGACCGGCTGCTGGCCGCGCACCCGGCCCGGCTGCGCGTGACCGGCGTGCCCGACGCCAGGCTGTCCGGTGAACTCGCCGCCGTCACCGCGCTCGCGGGGGGCGACGCCGAGACGGCATTGTCCTCTTTGGAGGATCGGTCCGGAGTGGACCCCGAGACCCTGCACGACCTCGGCGGCCGTCACGGCTACCGCGTGTACGCGACCCTCACCGCGGAGGCGGGCGAGCTGGAGGTCGTGTTCACCACGGGCGAGCCCACCCGGATCCACCGCGGCCACCCGGTCCGCGCCGCCCTCGACGCGCTGGGCAACCACCCGGCCGGGCAGCGGGACGCGAACGCGCTGGTGGCGGCGTTGCGGGCGCACGTCCGCGACCGGCTGCCGCAGTACATGGTGCCGTCGGCGATCGTGCTGCTGGACCGGCTCCCGCTGCTGGCTTCCGGCAAGCTGGACCGGCGCGCCCTGCCGAGCCCCGACCAACAGGCGGCCCCCGCCGGCCGGGCTCCGCGGACGCCGGTCGAAGAAGTCCTCTGCGGGCTCTTCGCCGAGGTCCTCGACACGGCGTCGATCGGCGTCGACGACGACTTCTTCGCCCTCGGCGGGCATTCGCTGATGGCCACCCGGCTGGTCGCGCGCCTGCGCGCGGTGTTCGGCGTCGAACTGCAGGTGCGGTCGGTGTTCGAGACGCCGACGGTGGCCGGGCTGGCCGTCCTGCTGGCCACGTCGGACTCGTCGCCCGCCCGGCCCGCGCTGGTGCGCGCCGACCCGCGGCCGGACGTGCTGCCGCTGTCGTTCGCCCAGCAGCGGCTGTGGTTCCTGCACCGCCTGGAAGGCCCGTCGGCGACGTACACCATGCCGACGGCGGTCCGGCTGAGCGGCGCCCTCGACGTCGACGCGCTGCGTACGGCGCTGGCCGACGTCGTCGAGCGCCACGAAGCCCTGCGCACGGTCTTCCCCGAGATCGACGGCGAGGCCCGGCAGCTCGTCCTCGGCGACGTCACGATCCCGCTGCCGGTCCGCGCGGTCACCGAAGCCACGCTCGCCGACGCGGTGTCCGAAGCGGCCGCGACGGTGTTCGAGCTCGAGTCGGAGATCCCGCTGCGGGCGCGGCTGCTCCGCCTCGGGGCCCGCGAGCACGTCCTGGTGCTGGTGTTCCACCACATCGCCTCCGACGGCTGGTCGACCGCGCCGCTGTGGCGCGACCTCGCGACGGCCTACACCGCCCGCCGGGCCGGGGAAGCTCCACAGTGGACGCCGCTGCCGGTGCAGTACGCGGACTACACGCTGTGGC
>NZ_PPHF01000155.1 GCF_002904335.1 Amycolatopsis sp. CA-126428
CGCCCGCCGGGCCGGGGAAGCTCCACAGTGGACGCCGCTGCCGGTGCAGTACGCGGACTACACGCTGTGGCAGCGGGACGTCCTCGGCGAGCCGGTGATCGCACCGCAGCTGGCCTACTGGCGTGAAGCCCTCGCGGGCCTGCCGGAGCGGATCGAGCTGCCGACGGACCGGCCGCACCCGGCGGAAGCGTCCTACCGCGGCGAGCAGTTCGCGTTCGGCTGGGACGCCGAACTCCACGGTGGACTCGTCGAGCTGGCCCGCGCCTGCGGCGCGAGCGTGTTCATGGTCGTGCACGCCGGGCTCACCGCGGTGCTCACCCGGCTCGGCGCGGGCACCGACATCCCGCTCGGCACGTCCGTCGCCGGCCGCACCGACGCCGCGCTCGACGAGCTCGTCGGCTTCTTCGTCAACACCCTGGTCCTGCGCGTCGACACCGGCGGCGACCCGTCGTTCCGCGACCTGGTGGCCCGGGTGCGGGACCGCAGCCTCGACGCGTACGCCCACCAGGACGTGCCGTTCGAGCGCCTGGTCGAGGCGCTCAACCCGGCGCGGTCCCTGGCCTACCACCCGCTGTTCCAGACGATGATCGCCTGGCAGAACAACGCCGTCGCCGACCTCGCGCTACCGGGCCTCACCGTCGCGGAGGAGCCCGTCCGCACCGGCACCGCCCGCGCCGACCTGACGTTCTTCGTCGGCGAGCGGCCCGGGCACCGGGCCGGGATCCGCGGCACGGCCGAGTACAACAGCGACGTCTTCGACCGCGCGAGTGTCGAGGCGATCCTGGCGCGGCTGCGGACGCTCCTGGCCGCCGTCGTCGCCGACCCGGACACGCGGATCGGTGCCGTCGACCTGCTCACCGGCGCCGAGCGCGACCAGCTCGCCGCCGACCCCGCGACACCGCTGCCCGCGGAGACGCCCGCGGGGCTGTTCGCCGCCCAGGTCACGCGGACACCGGACGCACTCGCCTTGGTGTTCGGCGCCGAGCGGCTCACCTACGCCGAACTGGACACGCGGGCCACGGCCCTCGCCCGGGCGCTGCTCGCGCGGGGAGCGGGACCGGAACGGGTGGTCGCGGTCGCGCTGCCGCGGTCGGTGGACCTGGTCGTCGCGCTGCTGGCGGTGCTCAAAACCGGCGCGGCCTACCTGCCCTTGGACCTCAACCACCCCGCGGACCGCCTCGACCTCATGCTCACGGACGCGGCTCCGCACTTGGTCGTCGCGGAGGACGGCTTCGGGGAGCGGCTCGTCCGGCCGGGGGACACCGGGCCGGATCCGGCCTGGCCGTCGATCGGCCCGGACCACCCGGCGTACGTGATCTTCACGTCGGGCTCCACCGGCCGCCCGAAGGCGGTCGCCGGAACCCAGCGCGCCCTGGCCAACCGGCTGCACTGGGGCCGCTCGGCGCTCGGGCCCGGCGTGCGCGTCGCCAAGAGCGCGCTGACGTTCATCGACGGCTCGACCGAGCTGCTCGGCGGCCTGGTGGCGGGCGACCCGGTGGTCCTCGCCGACGACGTGACGGCCACCGACCCGATCGCGCTCGCCGCGTTGGTGCGCGAGTCCGGCGCCCAGGTGCCCACCGTCGTCCCTAGCCTGCTCGACAGCTTCGCCGAAGACGCGCCGCCCGGGGCGTTCGACGCGGTGACCACCTGGATCACCAGTGGTGAACCGCTTTCCGACACGCTTGCCGAAAAGGTCGCGGCCCGCTGGCCGTCGGCGAAGCTGGTCAACCTCTACGGCTGCTCGGAAGTCGCGGGCGACAGCCTGGCCCAGGTCTGCGGGCCGGTGGCGATCGGGCGGCCGATCGCGAACACCCGCGCCTACGTCCTCGATGCGGCGTTGCGGCCGGTGCCGCCAGGTGTCCGCGGGGAGCTGTACCTCGCGGGCGCCGGACTCGCGCGGGGTTACCTCGGCCGGCCGGCGCTCACCGCCGAACGGTTCGTCGCCTCGCCGTTCGAGCCGGGGGAGCGGATGTACCGGACCGGCGACCTCGTCCGCCGCCGCGCCGACGGGGCACTGGACTTCCTCGGCCGCGCCGACCAGCAGATCAAGATCCGCGGGTTCCGCGTCGAGCCCGGCGAAGTGGAAGCCGCGCTGACGGCCGACGCGTCGGTGGCGCGCGCGGCCGTGATCGCCCGGGAAGACCGGCTGATCGCGTATGTGGCGCCCTCGGGCGACCCGGTGGCGCTGCGGGCGTCGCTCGCCGCGCGGCTGCCGGAGTACCTGGTGCCGTCGGCGATCGTCGTCCTGCCCGAGCTGCCGGTGAACGCCAACGGCAAGCTCGACCGCGCCGCCCTGCCCGACCCGGAGATCCGGACGTCGGGACGGGTCGCGCGGACGCCCGCCGAACAGGCGTTGTGCGAACTGTTCGCGGACGTCCTCGGCGTCCCGTCGGTCGGCCCGGACGACGGGTTCTTCGCCCTGGGCGGCCACTCGCTGCTGGCGACGCGGCTGGTCAGCCGGATCCGCGCGCTGCTCGGCGTCGAGGTGCCGCTCCGGGCGGTGTTCGACGCGCCCACCCCGGCCCGGCTCGCCGAAGCCCTGGACCCGGGCCGGGGCCGCCGTCCGGCGCTGGTCCCGGCCGGGCGGCCGGACGTCCTGCCGCTGTCGTTCGCGCAGCAGCGGTTGTGGTTCCTCGATCGCCTCGACGGGCCGTCCGCGACCTACAACATCCCCTGGGCGTGGGAGTTGACCGGCCCGGTCGACACCGACGCGCTGCGAGCCGCCCTGGGTGACGTCGTGGCGCGCCACGAGGTGCTCCGGACGCTCCTGGTCGAGGAGCAGGGCATTCCGCGGCAGGTCGTGCTCGACCAGGCGCAGCCGGTCCTGGTCACCGAGACGGCTGCCGACCTCGAGGAGCGCGTCACCGCGGCGGCGTCGTACCGCTTCACCCTCGACGCCGAGATCCCGATCCGGGCCACGCTCGTCTCGGCCGGACCGGACCGGCACGTGTTCGTGCTGCTGGTGCACCACATCGCGGGCGACGGCTGGTCGCTGCCGCCGCTGAAGCGGGACCTCGACACCGCGTACGCGGCCCGGCTGCGCGGTGAGCGTCCACAGTGGACGCCGTTGCCGGTGCAGTACGCGGACTACACCCGGTGGCAGCGGGAGATGTTCGGCCGCGCCGACGACCCGGACAGCCTCCTCGGCCGGCAGGCGGCGTTCTGGCGGGACACCCTCGCGGGCCTCCCCGACGAGCTGGCGCTCCCGGCCGACCGGCCGCGTCCGGCGCGCTCGACCGGGCGGGGCGCTGCGGTGCCGTTCACCGTGCCCGCTTCCGTCCACAGCGGACTCCGGGAGCTGGCGCACCGCAGCGACACCAGCACGTTCATGGTCCTGCAGGCGGTGCTGGCCGCCCTGCTGACCCGGCTCGGCGCGGGCACCGACATTCCCCTGGGGACGCCCGTGGCCGGCCGCTCGGACCACGCGCTGGAGGACCTCGCCGGGTTCTTCGTCAACACTCTCGTCCTGCGGACCGACACCGGGGGCGACCCGACGTTCCGGCAGCTCCTGGACCGCGTCCGCGAGGCCGGCCTGGCCGCCTACGCCCACCAGGACCTGCCGTTCGAGCACCTCGTCGAGCTGCTCAACCCGCCCCGGTCGCTGGCCCGGCACCCGCTGTTCCAGGTCATGCTCGCCGTCTACCACTCGGGTTCGGAGCCGGAACGGCTGCTCGGGCTGGCCGCGGCCCACCGGGACACCGGGCTGCGGCAGGCGAAGTTCGACCTGTCGTTCGACCTGGTCGAGACACCCGAGGGCATCGACGGCGACCTCGAATACCGCCTCGACCTCTTCGACGAGCCGACGGCCCGGGCACTCACCGAGCGCCTGGTCCGGGTGATGGCGGCGGTCGTCGCGGACCCGGACCGGCCGCTGAGCCGGATCGACGTCCTCGATCCTGGAGAGCGAGACCGGATTCTGCGCGACTGGGGTGCCGGGGCGCCGCTGACGCTCCCGGCGCCGACCGTGGTCGACCGCCTGGCCGCCCAGGTGGCGGCGACGCCGGACGCGACCGCGCTGAGCGACGCGTCTTCGAGCGTCACCTTCGCCGAGTTCGCCGCGCGGACCGACCGGCTCGCCCGGTGGCTCGCGTCGCAGGGTGCGGGTCCGGAGCAGGTCGTGGCGCTCGTGCTGCCGCGATCGGCGGCGGTCGTCGAGGCGATCTTCGGCGTGTTCAAGACGGGTGCGGCCTACCTGCCGATCGACCCGGACCAGCCGGTGGACCGGATCAACGCCATCCTCGCCGACGCCGATCCCGCGCTGGTGCTCACGAGCCGTTCGCTCGATTTCCTCGTCCCGGGCGCGCTGCTCGTCGAGGACATTGTGGACAGTGACGCGGCGCTGATCCCGCCGTCGCCCGCGAACCCGGCGTACGTGCTCTACACCTCCGGCTCGACGGGCAAGCCCAAGGGGGTCGTCATCCCGCACTGCGGGCTGGTGAACCTGTTCCACAGCCACCGCGAGACGTTGTACCGTCCGGCCGTCGCGGCGGCGGGGGGACGGCGGCTGCGGGTCGGGCACGCGTGGGCGTTCTTCTTCGACGCGTCCTGGCAGCCGCAGCTGTGGCTGCTCGACGGGCACGAGGTGCACGTCGTCGACGACGACACGCGCCGCGACCCGGACCGGCTGGCGGCGGTGGTCCGCGAACGCGGGCTCGACTTCCTCGAACTCACGCCGTCGCACTTCGCACAGCTGGCCACGGCCGGGGTGATCGCGGACGGCCGGTGTTCCCTCGGCGTGGTCGGTGTCGGCGGCGAAGCCGTTTCGCAGACGCTGTGGGAGACGTTGTCGTCGATGCCGGGCACGGCGGCGTACAACCTCTACGGCCCCACCGAAGCCACGGTGGATGCGCTGGTCGGCCGCTTCGGCGACGCCGACCGTCCGGTGGTCGGGCGTCCGGTGCACAACACCCGCGCGTACGTCCTCGACGGCGGTCTTTCGCCGGTCCCGGCGGGCGTGCCGGGCGAGCTGTACCTGGCCGGCGCCGGGCTGGCCCGCGGCTACCACGGGCGGCCGGCGCTCACCGCGGACCGGTTCGTCGCCGATCCGTTCGGGCCGGCGGGGGAGCGGATGTACCGCACCGGCGACCTCGTGCGATGGCGGCCGGACGGCCAGCTGGAGTACCTCGGCCGCACCGACGACCAGGTCAAGCTCCGCGGCTTCCGGATCGAACCGGGCGAGATCGAGACGGCCCTGACCCGCCACGACGACGTCGATCAGGCACTCGTCGTGGTCCGCGACGAACGGCTGGTCGCGTACACGACCCCGGCGACCGCCGATCCGGCGGAGCTGCGGGCGTTCCTCGCGCGGTCGCTGCCGGAGTACATGGTGCCCGCGGCGATCGTGCCGCTGGACGCGTTCCCCGTGACACCCAACGGGAAGCTGGATCGGGCGGCGCTGCCGGTGCCCGAGGTCGCGGCTCGCGGCCGGGCGCCGGAGACGCCGCTCGAGAAGGCCCTCTGCGAGATCTTCGCGGAGGTGCTGGACATCGCCGCGGTCGGTGCCGACGACGACCTGTTCACCCTCGGCGGCCACTCGATGCTGCTGGTGGTCCTGCGCAACCGGATCACCGACCGGCTCGGGACCGAGCTGCCCATCGCCGAGTTCTTCCGTACCCCCACCGCGGCGGGCCTCGCCGTATTACTGACCCGAGACACGGAGTAGAAGTGCACCGCACCTTGAT
Organism: Amycolatopsis sp. CA-126428; assembly: GCF_002904335.1. GTDB lineage: Bacteria > Actinomycetota > Actinomycetes > Mycobacteriales > Pseudonocardiaceae > Amycolatopsis. The sequence goes on from NZ_PPHF01000155.1 coordinate 5,682, forward strand.
GAACGCCAAGATCCACCGCGCCACCGTCACCCAGGCCGACCTGCACTACGTCGGCTCGCTGACCATCGACGCGGACCTGATGGCCGCCGCGGACATCGTCGAGGGGGAGCAGGTCCAGGTCGTCGACATCACCAACGGCGCCCGGCTGGAGACCTACGCCATCACCGGCGAGCCGGGCTCGGGCGTGATCGGCGTCAACGGCGCGGCCGCGCACCTCGTGCACCCCGGCGACCTCGTCATCATCATCACCTACGCGCAGGTGGCGGAAGCCGAGCGCGCCGGGCACCGGCCGCGGGTGGTGCACGTGGACGCGGACAACCGGCAGGTCCACCTGGGACACGACCCGGCCGAGCCGGTGCCCGGGGCTTCCGCGCAGCTGTCCGGCCGTGGGCGTTGACACAGCGCAGTCCCGACGGTTGCTTTTGCCAGGCTGTCGTAAATAAGGTGTGCCTATCCTAAAGTTTGGCGAGAGGGTCTCATGTCCGTGTTCCAAGCTGCCGGGCTCAGCCGGCGTGGTTTCCTGATCGGGGCGGGCGGCGTTGCGGCCGCCGCGGCCCTCACCGCGTGCGGCAGCGGCGGCAAGCCGGCGGCCGGCGGCAGCACCGGCCCGTGGGAGTTCACCGACGACCGCGGCCAGAAGGCCACCCGCGACCAGCGTCCGGCGCGGGTGGTGGCCTACGCCAGCTCGGCCGCGGCGCTCTGGGACTACAGCGTCCGCCCGGCCGGCGTGTTCGGCCCGCAGAAGACGGCCGACGGCGGCAAGGAGATCCAGGCCGGCAACATCGACCTGAACGCCGTCACCTCGATCGGCAACGCCTGGGACGACTTCAGCATGGAGAAGTTCGCCGCGCTCAAGCCGGACCTGGTCGTCACCGGCCTGACCGGCACCAAGCCGACGGACATGTGGGTGCTCACCGACGACCTCGGCCCCAAGGTGCAGCAGATCGCGCCGATCGTCGCGCTCTCGGAGTACAAGGTCACGCTGCCCAAGGTGATCGAGCGCTACGCGCAGCTGGCCGTCGCGCTGGGCGGCGACGCGAACTCGGACACCATGAAGAAGGCCAAGGCCGACTTCGACCAGGCGTCGGAAGACCTGCGTGCGGCGGCGAAGGAAAAGGCCGGGCTCAAGGTCCTGGTGCTGTACGGCGACAAGGACGGCCTGTACATCGCGAAGCCGGACTTCTTCGCCGACCTCGCGTACTACCGCGAACTCGGCCTGGACATCGTCTCCGGCGGCGGCAGCGAGGACTACTGGGAGCAGCTGTCCTGGGAGCAGGCGGGCAAGTACCCGGCCGACCTGATCCTGACCGACTCGCGCTCGTACGCGCTGCCGCGCGCGCAGATGGCGCAGTTCCCGACCTGGAACCAGCTGCCCGCGGTCAAGGCGAACCAGCTGGGCGACTGGTCGGCCGAGCCGCGCTTCAACCACCTGCTCGCCACGCCGGTCATCCGGAAGCTGACCGCGCTGGTCAAGGGTGCCCGCACGGACATCACCGCCTGAGGAGGCCCGCGATGACCAACCCGTTCGAAGACCCCGACGGCACGTACCTGGTCCTGGTGAACGCCGAGAACCAGCACAGCCTGTGGCCGGAGTCCACCGACGTCCCGGCCGGCTGGACGGTCACCTTCGGCCCGTCGTCCCGCCAGGCCTGCCTCGACCACGTGGAAGCGAACTGGACGGACATGCGCCCCAAGTCCCTGGCCGACGCCATGGACGCCTGACCACCTCCCCCAAGACACGCCGGAAGCCTGGTGGCTTCCGGCGTGTCGTCTTCCCAGACACGCGAGTCGACCTCCCGGGCACGCGAGTCGACCCTCCAGGTACGCAATCCGACCGCCTGGGTACGCAACCCGACCCTCCCGGCACGCGAGATGCCTTTCCAGACACGCGAGATGCCCCCTCGATCACGCGAGTTCCGCCTTCGATCACGCGAGTTCCGCCTTCGATCACGCGACTTCCGTGTACTGGAACGGACGACTCGCGTACCTGGACGGACGACTCGCGTACCTGGAGGGTCGACTCGCGTGATTGGCGGGACGACACGGCGTCAGGCGCGCTGGCCGGACCAGGCTTCCCACAGCTTCGCGTACTGACCGCCGGCGGCGACCAGGTCTTCGTGGGTTCCGGACTCCACCACCGCACCCGCGTCGAGGACCACGATCCGGTCGGACGCCGCCGCCTGGGTCAGGCGGTGGGCGACCACCAGGGCCGTGCGGCCCTCCAAGGCCGCGGCGGCCGCCGACTCCAGGACGCGTGACCCCGCGCTGCCCGCCTCCGCCGTGGCTTCGTCGAGGATCGCGATCGGCGGGTCGGCCAGCACCAGCCGGACCAGGGCCAGCTGCTGCGCCTGCGTCACCGTCAGCTGGTGCCCGCCTTCGCCGACCACGGTGGCCAGCCCGGCGGGAAGGGACGACACCCAGGTCAGCGCGCCCACCTTGGCCAGCGCGGCCCGCAACTCGGCGTCGGTCGCCGACGGGCGGGCGAGCCGCAGGTCCTCGGCCAGCGGGCCCGCGAAGACGTGGACCTCCTGGCTGATCAGCCCCACCGCGCGGCGCGTGCCCTCCGGCCCCAGCTCGGCCAACGACACCCCGCCGAGGGTCACCGAGCCGGTGTCCGGGCGGTGGATGCCGGCGATCAGCTTGGCCAGCGTCGTCTTCCCGGCCCCGCTCGCGCCGACCAGCGCCACCCGTTCGCCGGGGGCGACACCGAGGTCGACGTCCCGCAGCACCGGATGACCGTCCACATAGGAGTATCCGATGCCCGCCGTCTTCACCGATGCGTCCACCGGCCGTGACGGCTGGGCGGGCGACGGCTCGGCCGGCAGGTCGGCGACGCCGATCAGCCGCGCGAGGCTGGCCGCGGCCGCCTGGGCGTCGTCGACCAGCGCGAGTGCTGTCGTGATCGGCCCGAACAGGCTGTGGAAGTACAACGCCGCCGCCGTCGCGACACCGACCGTCACCGCGTTCGCGCCCACCAGCAGGAACCCGAGAGCCAGCACCGCCGACAGCCCGACGAACTCCGCCAGGTTGAGCCGCGCGTAGAACCGCGTCACCAGGCGGATTCCCCGCAACGCCAGCGAGACGGCCGCGTCGGACCGGTCCCGCACCCGCTCGAGGTGCGTGTCCGCCAGCCGGAACGCGCGGACCGTCTTCGCACCGCCGATGGTGTCCAGCAGCTGCTGCTGTTGCGCCCCGACCGCCTCGCGCTGGGCCGCGTACAACGGCTTCGCGCGCGGCACGTACCACCGCACGGTCCACAGCTGGATCGGCACGGCCAGCAGCGCCGCCAGCAGGAACCGCCAGTCCAGGACGGCCAGCGCACCGAGCGTCAGGACGACCGTCAGCACCGACCGCCCCAGCTCGGGCAGCGCCTGCCGGACGCCCTCGGCGACCACCGAAACGTCGTTCGTCACGCGGGCGGTGAGGTCGCCGGACCCGGCGCGCTCGAGCTGTTCGAGCGGCAGGCCGAGCGCGCGTTCGACGAAGCGTTCGCGCAGCTCGGCCAGGATCGTCTCGCCCAGCCGCGCCACCAGCGACACGCCGATCGCGGTCGCCACCGCCTGCGCCACCGCGACGAGCACCAGGCCCACGATCGGCGTGACCAGCTCGGCGGCCGGGCGGCGCGTGGCCACCAGGTCGACGACCCGGCCGAGCAGCGGCGCGGTCAGCAGGCCGATCGCGGTGGCCGCGACGAGCATCGTGAACGCGGCCGCCACGCGGCCTTTCGCCCGGCCGGCGAGCTCGCCGAGGACGGCGCGGATCCGGCGGCCTTCGGCGACGGGGAGGAGTTCGCGGGTCAAGACAGCACCGCCGCTCGGTAGTCGGGACGGCCGGCCAGCTCGGCGTGCCGGCCTTCGCCCGCGACGCGCCCGTCGTCGAGCAGGACGACGCGGTCGGTGGCGGCCAGCAGCGCCGGGCTGGTGGTCACGAGGATCGTGGTGCGGCCGCGCCGCAGTTCGGCGAGCCCGGCGGCGATCCGCGCCTCGGTGACCGTGTCGACCGCGGTCGTCGGGTCGTGCAGCACCAGCACCGGCGCGTCGGCGGCGAGCGCCCGGGCGAGCGCGACCCGCTGCCGCTGCCCGCCCGAGAGCGACCGGCCGCGTTCGGTGACGGCGGTCGCGACGCCGTCGGGCAGCGCGCTCGCCACCTCGTCGACGGCGGCCGCGGTCATCGCCTCGGCGGTTTTCGGCCCGGTGGCCACGTTTTCGGCGACCGTCCCGGCGAACAGGTCCGCATCGTGCGCCGCGACCAGCACCACCTCGCGGACCCGGCTGGGATCCACAGTGGACAGATCGACCGAGTCGACCGACACCGAGCCGCCCGCCGGATCGGCGGCGCGGCCCAGGCAGTCCAGGAGGTCGGTCGCCGCGGCCGGGTCGGTGGTCACCACGCCCAGCAGCTCACCCGGCCGCGCTTCGAAACCGACGTCACGCAGGGCGCCGCGGTTCAGCGCGGACAGCTTGACGTGCCCGGCCGCCGGCACCGGCAGTGCCGCGTCCCCGGCGCCGACGGCGTGGGCAGCGTTCAGCACTTCGGCGATCCGTGCGGCCGACGCCCGGCCCTGCGCGAGCTCGCCGTTGACCCACGAGAAGATGCTGAACGGCGTGATCAGGTACTGCGCGAGCCCGACCGCGGCGACCAGGTCGCCGACGCTGATGTCGCCGGCCGCGGCGAGGTTGCCGCCGACGAGGGCGACGACGGCGATGAAGATCCCGGTGAGCGCCAAGAGTGCGCCGTTGTGCCAGGCCTGGGCGCGGGCCGCGCGCAGCGTCGCCCGCAGCGAGTCCTGGCTGGTCCGCCGGTAGCGGGCGACGGCGGCGCGTTCGGCGCCGACCCCCTTGAGCACCCGCAGTCCGGCGACGAGGTCGGTGGCGACGGCGGAGGCGAACGCCGACCGCTCCTGCTCGGCCTCGCTCCGGCGTTCCAGGGGCTTTCCGATCAGGTGCGCCAGGTACAGCATCGGCGGCGTGCCGAGCAGCACGAGCAGGCCGAGCGGCAGCGACATGGTGAGCAGCACGACGGCGCTGACCAGCAGCCCGGCCAGGCCGGCGACGCCGAAGGGCAGGACACCGTTGACCGTGCCGACGCGCTTGGCGTCCGACGTCCCGATGCTCACCAGTTCGCCGGCGAGGGTGCCGGAACCGGCCACGCCGCCGGGGTGCAGCACCCGGCGGCCGACGTCGAGGCGGAGGTCGTGGGCCGCGCGTTCGGCGGCGCGCTCGCCGAAGCGGGCTCCGAGGCGGTAGCTGGTCGACAGCGCGGCGAAGAGCACGCCCAACACCGCCAGCCAGAACAGGAGCGTGTTCACCGAGCCGCCCGCGACGGCCTGGTCGATGACCACGCCGATCACCACCGGGACCAGCGCTTCGCCGCCTTGGTGGCCCGCGGTCAGGAGCGCCGCGAGCGCCACCGACCGTCGTTGCCCGGCGATCGACCGGCGGAGGACCTGCCGTCCCGTGGTGCTCACCCGCGCCTCCCTCTCCAGAGCTGGGATAGGTAAGGCTAGTCTAAGTAAAGAAGTTACGGGAGCACGGTCGGCTTCGTCTCAGTCCGCGGTTCGGTCGCCGGTTCGCCGAACCGGGCCAGCGCGAGGGCGGCCACCACGGCCAGGGCGAACCCGGCGACGGCGACCAGCGCGAAGCCGGGGCGGGTGCGGTCGCCGAGCGCCAGCACCCCGACCAGTGACGGGAACACCGTCTCGCCGAGCACCATCATCGCGGTCGAGGTCGTGACGCTCCCGCGCTGCAACGCCGTCGCGTAGAAGAGCATCGCCAGCCCGCCGGCGACCGCGACGGTGTAGGTCGCGGCGTCGGTGAGCAGGTCGAGCGGCGCGAGGCTGGGGATGATCCGGCCGGCGATGGCGACGACGCCGAAGCACAGCCCGGCGACGAGCCCGAGCGCCGGCGTCCGGATCCGGCGGTTCGCCTTGCCCGCGACGATCCCGGTCGCGGCGAGGACGGCGACCGCACCGATCAGCGTCAGCCGGAAGCCGAGCCCGACCGGGTCCGAGCCTTCGCTTTCGGCGGCGGCGCCGAGCAGGGCCAGCCCGGCGCACACGACGCCGACGGCCACCCATTCGCGGCGGCCGAGCCGCACGCCGAGGAACCGCGCGCAGACCGCGGTCACGGCGAGGCTCGCGGCGAGCGCGGCCTGCACGACGAACAGCGGCAGGACGTGGAGGGCCACGATCTGCGCGACGAACCCGAGGACGTCGAGGGAGAGGCCGAGCACGAACTTCCCCTGGCCGAGTACGCGGACCAGCAGTTTCGGGTCGACCCCGTCGGCGCCGGTGTCCGTGGCCCGGGCGGCGACCGACTGCATCACCGAAGCCACGCCGTACGCGCATGCCGCGCCCAAGGCGCAGAGCAGTCCCCACCACATGCGGGTCACTCTATTTTGTCGGTCCACTGAGGTACGGTGCGGCCATGTCGAACACGAGTTCGAAGACCCACCGCCACTGGCCCGCCCCGGTGGCGGCGGACGAGCTGCGTCTGTTGCTGGACTTCCTGCAGTTCCTGCGCGCGACGGCGGTGAACAAGCTGGCGGGGCTGACGGTGCCGCAGGCCACGGCGACGCCACTGCCGGCATCGCCGCGGATGAGCGCGCTGGGCGTGGTGAAGCACCTGACGGCGGTGGAGCGCTGGTGGCTGGCGATCGAGGCGGGCGGAGCGGATCTGCCGTCCCTGTGGGCGGGGAGCCCGGACCCGAGCTGGGACGTGGGTCCGGAGGACACCCCGGCATCGGTGGTGGCGGCGTACAAGGCGGAGTGGGCCCGGGTGGAGAAGGCGCTGCGTGGATTGGCCCCGGACGACCGGACCCGGCGGCGATCGGAGTTCACGGTGCGGTGGGTGCTGGCGCATGTGGTGCAGGAGACGGCGCGGCACGTCGGACATCTGGACGTGCTGCGCGAGCTGGCGGACGGGGAGGTGGGTGAGTGAGGGAGCGGTGAGCAGGCGGCGGTGGCGGGTGGGTGGGCGAGGGGGAGGGGGGAGGGGGGAGGGGGAAGTCCGGTTTCGGTGCGGGTTGCCGGTTGCCGGCTTGCCCGACCCGACCCGACCCGACCCGGCTGGACCCGGCTGGGCTGGCCCGGCTGGCTTGCCTGGCTCGGCCGGCTTGGTTCGGCTCGGCTGGGTTTGGTCCGGGGTCTCGTCTCGGACTGACTCGGCTGGCAACCGGTGGCCGACTGCCCCAGCCGGCTCGCGGAGAACCGGCGCGGTCCGGCCGGCGGGTGCGGTGTAGCGCCGTCCGGAGTGGTCGCTGTGCCGGCGGCGGGCTTCCGCCGAGAAAACCGGGTGACAAGCGCCGCTACCCTGGATTCGTGGCCGTCGTTGCGGAGTACCGCCGATTTACCGGCCCCCTGGCCCCTTCCGGGTGCCCGCGGGGTTCCGGGGCCATGGCCGCAGCCGACGCTGCCTGAGCCGGCACCGCCTGAACCGACCTCGCCGGGTGTCCGGGCCAGGGGGGAACCACCCCCAGCCGTCCCGTTCACCCCGGAGGTTCCGTCATGCCCGAAACACTCACTCCCGCCCAGCTGGCCCGCGATCTTGCCGTCCGTGATCTCACCGATCCCGACGCCGGGCCGCACGCCATCCAGCTCGTCGTCGAGCAAGCCGTCGAGTCCGTCGCCGCGCTCTGGTCCTGCGCGGTCCGGCGGCACCCGGGCGAGCGCATCGTCACCGTCGCCGACAACTACGACCACCTCGGCTACCACCCCGCCGACGTCACGCGCGATGCCCGCTACACCCGGTACGTCGACGGCCGGCACGTCCTGCGCAGCCACTCCACCGCGATGATCCCCGCCGCGCTGCGGGCCTTGGCCGCGAACCCCGCCGACGACGTCCTGCTCGTCTGCGCGGGCGTCGTCTACCGCCGCGACAGCATCGACCGGCTGCACAGCGGCACGCCCCACCAGCTCGACCTGTGGCGGATCACCCGCGGCCCCACCACCCGCGCCGACCTCGAGGAGATGGCCGGCGCCCTCGTCCCGGACCGCACCGTGAGACTCGAACCCCGCCGGCATCCGTACACAGTGGACGGTGCGCAGCTGGACGTCGGACATGCGGGTGCGTGGGTCGAGGTCGCCGAGTGCGGGCGGGTGCACCCCGCCGTCCTGGCCCGGGCCGGACTGGACGAAACCTGGTCCGGGCTCGCCCTCGGCCTGGGCCTCGACCGGATGCTGATGCTGCGGAAGGGCATCCCGGACATCCGGCTGCTGCGCGAACCCGACCCGGCGGTCGCCGCCCAGATGACCGACCTCGCGCCCTACCGCCCGGTCTCCGCCCTGCCGCCGGTGCGCCGCGACCTCTCGATCGCCGTCGACGCCCACGACCGCGCCGAGGACCTCGGCGACCGCGTCCGCGACGCCCTCGGCGAAGACGACGGCGTCGTCGAGGCGGTCGAGATCCGGCAGGAGACGCCGTACGCCCTGCTCCCACCGCAGGCGCGAGCCCGGCTGGGCGCCCGCCCGGACCAGAAGAACCTCCTGGTCCGCCTGGTGCTCAGGCCCCTGGCCAGGACCCTGTCCGACGCGGAGGCGAACGCCCTGAGAGACCGGGCCTACGCGGCGCTCCACCAGGGAAGCGCCCACGAGTGGACCACCCCGTAGGGTGGGCCCATGGCAGATCGGCTCTACTTCCGGCAGCTGCTCGCCGGGCGGGACTTCGCCGTAGGTGATCCCGTTGCGACGCAGATGGCGAACTTCGCCTACCTGATCGGGGACCGCGAGACCGGGGACGCCGTCGTCGTCGATCCGGCCTACGCGGTGCGGGACCTGCTCGACGTCCTGGCGCAGGACGGGATGCGGCTCACCGGCGTGCTGGCGACCCACCACCACCCCGACCACGTCGGCGGGGAGATGCTCGGCTTCTCCCTGCCCGGGATCGCCGAGCTCCTCGCGATCGAACCGGTGCCGATCCACGTCAACGGGGCCGAGACCGAGTGGGTGCGGCGGGTCACCGGCGTGTCCGGCACCGACCTGCGGGCGCACGACCACGACGACGTCCTCGAGGTCGGGGCCATTCCCATCCGGCTGCTGCACACGCCCGGGCACACGCCGGGCAGCCAGTGCTTCCTGGTCGAGGACAAGCTCGTCTCCGGGGACACGCTCTTCCTGGAAGGCTGTGGCCGCACCGACTTCCCGGGCGGTGACGCCGAAGAGATCTACCGCAGCCTGCAGGCGCTCGCCGGGCTGCCCGGCGACCCGGTGGTCCACCCCGGGCACCAGTACTCGGCCGAGCCGTCGGCCGCGCTGTCGGAAGTCAAGCGCACCAACTTCGTCTACCGGCCGCGCTCGCTCGACGAATGGAAGGTCATGTTCGGCGGCTGAGACCAGGGCGTTCCACGGGGTGAAACACGGGGTGTTCACGGAGTGGGCGCCGATTGACTTCGCTTCCCACTCCCCGGATGGTCGGGACCACGCAATCGCAGAACGTCCCAGTCCCCGGGAGAAATCCGTGTCGATTTCCACTACGGGTGTGCTCGCGCACGCCCGGAAACGCGCCGCCGAGCCGCCGCGCAGAGCCGTGCGGCGGCCCGATCTCCGGCGGTGGATCAGCCCGGTGGTGCTCCTCGCCGCCTGGCAGGCCGCCAGCGCCACCGGGCTCCTGCCGCCCGACAAGCTCAGTTCACCGTGGACGGTCGTGCAGGCCGGTATCGAAGTCGCGCGCAGCGGCGAACTCGGCAGTGCGTTCGCGGTGTCGCTCGGCCGGGTCGGTGCCGGGTTCGCCCTCGGCGCGATCGCCGGCCTCCTGCTCGGCATCGTCTCCGGGCTGTCGCGCTGGGGCGAAGCCCTGGTCGACCCGCCGGTGCAGATGCTGCGCACCCTGCCGTTCCTCGGCCTGATCCCGCTGTTCATCCTGTGGTTCGGCATCGGCGAAGAGACGAAGATCGTGCTCGTCGCCCTCGGCGTGGCCTTCCCGCTCTACCTCAACGTCCACTCGGGAATCCGCGGCGCCGACCCGGACCTCGTCGAAGCCTCCCGGGCGCTGGGGTTCAGCCGCGCGGAACGGCTCTGGCACGTCGTCCTGCCCGGCGCGCTGCCCCAAGCGCTCGTCGGGCTGCGGCAGTCGCTCGGCCTCGCCTGGCTCGCGCTGATCGTCGGCGAGACGGTCAACGCCGACGCCGGGGTCGGCTACCTCATCAACAACGCGCGGGAATTCCTGCGCACCGACGTCGTGGTCGTCGGGCTGGTCCTGTACGCCCTGCTCGGCCTGGTCACCGACGCGCTGGTCCGGCTGCTCGAACGGAAGGTGCTGCGGTGGCGAACCCGGTAGCCGAGGTCCAGGGCCTCACCAAGCGGTTCGGCGACCGGACCGTCCTCAGCGGACTCGACCTGACCGTCGAGCGCGGCGAGTTCGTCGCCCTGCTCGGCCGCAGCGGGTCCGGCAAGTCGACGCTCCTGCGGGTCCTCGCCGGCCTCGACGATGCCGTCGAAGGCGGCGTGGAAGTCACCGGGACCGTCTCGGTCGCGTTCCAGCAGCCGAGACTGCTGCCGTGGCGGAAGGTCTGGCGCAACGTCGTCCTCGGCCTGCGCCAGGACGGTGTGGCGAAGTCCCGCAACCGGGGCCTGGCCGAGAAAGCCCTGGCCGAGGTGCACCTGGCCGAGCACGCCGACGACTGGCCGCTGACGCTGTCCGGCGGCGAGGCCCAGCGCGTGTCCCTCGCCCGTGCGCTGGTGCGCGAACCCGATCTGCTGCTGCTCGACGAGCCGTTCGGCGCCCTGGACGCGCTCACCCGGATCTCCATGCACGGCCTGGTCCAGGACCTCTGGCGGCGGCACCGGCCGGGCGTGCTGCTGGTGACCCACGACGTGGACGAGGCCCTCCGCCTCGCCGACCGTGTCCTGGTGCTCGACGGCGGCCGGATCGTGGCCGCGCACCGGCCGCGCGAAACCGCCGATCACGACGACCTCCGCCGCCGCGTGCTGGCCGACCTGGGAGTGACCGAAGATGCTGTGGCGTAAGGGAATACTGGCGGTTGCGGCGGCTCTCGTGGTGTCCGCGTGCGGCACGGCGAGCGGCAACGACCCCGCCGCCGTGCCGGCCTCGGTGAGCGCGGCCGACCTGGCGAAGGTGACGCTCAAGGTGGGCGACCAGAAGGGCGGCCTGAAGTCGCTGCTCACCGCGGCCAACCTGCTGCAGGGGACGCCGTACAAGATCGAATGGGCGACGTTCACTTCGGGCCCGCCGCTGCTCGAAGCCGCCTCGGCCGGCGCCATCGACACCGGGCGCGTCGGCAACACGCCGCCGATCTTCGCGGCCGCCGCGAAGGCGAAGATCAAGGTGATCAGCGTGTCGCGCAGCAACGTCGAGCGGGAAGCCGTGCTCGTCCCGCCGGACTCACCGCTGCAGGACGTCGCTTCGCTGAAGGGCAAGACGATCGGCGTCGCGAAGGGCAGTTCGGCGCACGGGCAGCTGCTGAACACCCTGCACAACAACGGTCTGTCCACGAAGGACGTCAAGCTGAGCTTTCTCCAGCCGTCCGAAGCGTATGCCGCGTTCACCCAGCACACGATCGACGCCTGGGCGATCTGGGACCCCTACACCGCGCAGGCGCAGCTCGAAGCGAACGCGCGGGTGCTGGCCGACGGCCGGGGCGCGTCGAACGGCCTGGCCTTCCTGACCGCGAGCACGGCCGCACTCGGCGATCCGGGCAAGAACACGGCGCTGCGCGACTTCGCGGTGCGCGTGGTCAAGGCGCAGAAGTGGGCCGACACGCACCGCGACGCGTGGGCACAGGCGTGGGCCAAGGAGACCGGATTGAAGCTCGAAGTCGCGCAGAAGGCCGTCGAGGCGGGCCGCGACCGGCCGATCGTGCTGGACGACTCCGTGGTGGCGTCCGAACAGCAGCTCGCGGACGCCTTCACCGACGAGAAGACTTTGCCGGGCAAGGTGGACTTCGCCGCCTTCGCCGACCGGCGGTTCGGTCCCGACCTGGACCAGGCGAGGAGCAACGGATGAGCATCAGCCTGCACTGGTTCCTGCCCACCAGCGGGGACGGCCGCACGATCGTGGAACGCTTCCACGCCAACCGGTCCGCGGGCCCGGCCGCCCAGCGCGACCCGGACCTGGACTACCTGGCCCAGGTCGCCCGCGCCGCCGAGCGGCAGGGTTTCGAGGGCGTCCTGACGCCGACCGGCACGTGGTGCGAGGACGCCTGGCTCACCACAGCCGCGCTGATCCGGGAGACCACCCGGCTGAAGTTCCTGGTCGCGTTCCGCCCGGGCGTCATCTCACCGACCCTGGCCGCGCAGATGGCGGGGACTTTCCAGCGCCTGTCGGGCGGCCGGGTGCTGCTCAACATCGTCACCGGCGGCGACGCGGTGGAGCAGCGCCGCTTCGGCGACTGGCACGACCACGACGCCCGGTACGCACGGACGGACGAGTTCCTCACCATCGTGCGCGGGGTCTGGTCCGGCGAGCCGTTCAGCTTCGAAGGCGAGCACCTGCGCGTCGAAGGTGCGACGACGCTGGCCGCGCCGGATCCGGTGCCGCCGATCTACTTCGGCGGCTCGTCACCGGCCGCGCTGCCGGTCGCGGCGCGGCACGCCGACGTCTACCTGACCTGGGGCGAGCCGCCCGCGCAGGTGGCGGAGAAGATCGGCAAGGTCCGCGAGCTGGCCGGCGACCGGCCGATCCGGTTCGGGGTCCGGCTGCACACGATCTCGCGCGACACCTCGGCCGAGGCCTGGGCGGAGGCGCAGAAGCTGCTCGACGCGCTCAGCCCGGAGCAGGTCGCGAAGGCGCAGGCGCAGCTGGCCGCCAGCGAGTCGGTGGGCCAGCAGCGGATGGTCGCGCTGCACGGCGGCCGGACCGACGGCGGCGTCCGCGGGCTGGAGATCCACCCGAACCTGTGGGCGGGCGTCGGCCTCGTGCGCGGCGGTGCGGGGACCGCGCTGGTCGGCAGCCACGAGGAGGTCGCGGACCTGATCGAGGAGTACCACAGCGTCGGGGTGAGCGAATTCGTCTTGTCGGGCTACCCGCACCTGGAGGAGGCGTACTGGTTCGGCGACGGCGTCCGGCCCGAGCTGGCCCGGCGCGGCCTGCTCAAGGAGTACTAGTCCCAGCGCGTCGAGGCGTAGACGACGATGTTGTCGCGGTAGGAGCGTTTCGCCGCGTCGAAGCTGCCGCCGCAGGTGATGAGCCGCAGCGCGCTGCCCGGCGCGGGTCCGTACACGGCGTCCGTCGGGAACGCGTCCTTCGGGTAGCGCTGGACGGCGTCCACGACGAACCGGGTCTCCTGGCCGTCGGAGCGCGCGACGAACACCTGGTCGCCGCCCCGCAGGTCACGCAGCCGGAAGAACGGCGCCGGCCCGGCCCGGGAGTCGACGTGTGCGGCGATCACCGCCGGGCCCGGATCGCCCGGCACCGGGCCGGCGGCGTACCAGCCGACGTCCTCGAACCGCGCGGGCGGTTCCAGCTGGTGGGCGGCGCCCAGCCCGAGCGGGACGAGCGCGCCCGCGTCGACGCCGATGGCGGGGATGCGCAGCCGCAGCGGGCGGACGCCGGCCGGGGCGGGCAGCGGCTGCGGCCCGCCCGCGGCCGGCGGAGCCACCGACGAGGCCGGGACGGCGGGTGGCGGCGCGACCGGGGCTGCCGGGGCCGCCGAGCAGCCGGCGGCCAGCACGGCCACGACGAGCAGCGCGCCGGCGTCAGCGCGCACGAGCCGCCCGGCGCCCCACGAGCCGCGCGGCCAGCAGCCCGGCGGCCGCCGCGAACACCGGCCACAGCGGGGTGGACCCGGGCGCGGTGCCGCCGCCCCCGGTCTCGACGCCGAGCTTCGGCGGTTCGGGCAGCGACGCGCCGTCGGAGAGGGGGTTCGCCTTCAGCGCGCCGGCGCTCTCGGTGACCAGCAGCGACGTGGACGACCCGGCCTTGACGTCGACGTCGGCGGCCGACTTGACCGAGCCGCCGCTCAGCTGCAGCGGCCACCGTCCTTCCGGGACGTCCACATAGGACGACGTCTGGCCGTACGCCGCGTCCTTCGCGATGGTGAGACCCTGCGGTCCCGCCACGGTGACCGGCGCGATCGCCGCCGACCCCTGGACGACCCGGACGCGGCCCTTGCCCGCGGCCGGCGGGGTGAGGTCGTCGGTGACCAGGTCGCCCTTGAGCGTGCCGTCCGGGCCGTTCGCGAAGACCAGCAGCGAGTAGGCGTTGCGTTCGGCGACCTCGATCGTCGCCGACAGCGCGGGCGGCGTGGCCGGTGCGGCGTCGGCGGGCCGCATCGAGAGTGTGTACTTGCCGGGGCCGAGCGACGAGTACGGCGTGACCGCGCCGTAGCCGGCCTTGCGGATGACGACCTTCTCGGCCTGGCCGAAGGGCGCGAAGGAGATGTCCACCGGCGGCACCTTCGGCGACAGGTGGCCGACCCGGATCCAGCCGACGCCCGGGCCGGGGCCGGTCGCCGCCTCGGCCGTCACCGGCGTCAGCGCGACGAACAGGAGGGCTGCGGCGGCCAGCCCGCCGGGTCTGAGGAGGAGGGTGCGCATGGGAGGGGCCTTTCACCGTCAGGGGGAGGAGAACGGGACCAGCAGTCCCGGGGGTGCGAACAGCGGGTACGTGACGAGCACGCCGCCCGCGGTGCGGGCGACCGAGGACGGCCGGAACAGGTCGCGCTGGCCGGCGTAGAACGCCGCCGCGCCGTCCGCGCCGCCGGTCAGGAGCACCCGGCGGCGCGGTTGCCCGGCCGGGTCTTCGCCGGGGACGGCGGGGAACGCCGCGACGCCCACCGGCTGCAGGGCCGCGAGCGCGGCGATCGTCGCGATCAGCCGCGGGTCGGCGCGGCCCGCCCGCAGCACGGCGAGCGCGTCCGGGGCGCAGGTGATCCGGGCCGACGCCGCCAGCGCCGCACCCGCGTGGGTGCGCGCGGACTCCTCCGACGGCGCGGCCGGGTCGGCGGCGGGCAGGCCGAGGCGGGAGACGGTGACCTGGCCGAACACCGCGGTCACGCCGGCGTCGGCCAGCGCGGTGCCGAGGGCCGGATAGCGGCTCCGGAGGCCGTCCGCGCCGGTGGCGAACACGGCCCAGTCGGCGGGCGGGCAGCCGGCCGCGCACGCGGCGGCCGGGACGAGCAGCCCGGTCGGCCAGCCGGCCTTGGCGAACTCGGCCCACGCGCCGTCGTCGACGAGCACGCGCGCGCCGGAAGCGTTGGCCCGCAACCAGTCCTGGGCTTCGACGAGCGGTCCGCCGCGGCCGGTGGCGGGTCGCAGGGCGGGGTAGCCGTAGATCCAGCCGGTGGCGACCACGGCGACGAGCACCCCCGCGGCCAGCACGGTCCCGGGACCGCGGGCGCGTTTCCCCCGGTGCACGGGGACCCGCTGGCGCGCCAGGGCTTGGACGACCGCGGCGAACAGCAGGGGCGTGAGGGGCAGCAGCAGCGCGAGCACGGCGGTGTCCGGCACGCCGGGCACGAGCAGGGCCGCGACGAGGAGCAGGCCGGACACCGCGAGCGGCCGCAGGGCGGTGACGGCCAGCGCGGCCACCAAGGCGACCGTGGAGAGCACCGCCCACGAAGGGTCGAGAGCGACCCAATCGGCCACCGACGGCCGGCTCGCGGCCGCGAGGTGCGGGCGGAGCACGGCGGCCGCCGGGCCGAACGCGATGCCCAGCCCGAGGTTGAGCAGCACCGCCACCAGCGCCGCGCGGGCGGGCGCGCGCCGCACCAGCAGCCAGCCGGCGGCGGGCAGGAAGAGCAGCGCCAGCGGGGAGGTGAGCACCGCCGCGAGCAGGCAGACCGCGGCCGCGGCGTCGTGCCGGATCCGGGCGCCGGGCCGGGTGATGAGCACCAGCGCGCCGAGGAGCCACCCGACCGCCAGGTGCTCGACCACGACCAGCCGCTGCAGACCGAGCGCCAGCGGCGACGCCGCGACCAGCAGCACCGCGGCCGCCGCCGCCCACCGCGTCAGGCCGAGCCGGCGCGCCAGGAACCACAGCAGCACGGCACCGAGCACCGCGGCGACGAGCATGGTTTCGCGGACCGCCGCGAGCGCCGACGCCGAGCGCCCGAAGGCGTCGGAGACCATCGTGTACGCCGTGAGCTGCCACCAGCCGAACGGGCTCACCCCGGCGCCGCCGGCGTCGGTGAACGGCGTGAGGTGCCCGAGCGCGTAGGCGTGGGCGACGTTCGCGGCCTCGGCGGGCAGGGCCGGGGCGGGCGCGGCGAGGTACAGCACGCGCAGCCCGCCCGCCAGCGCCAGCAGGGCCAGCACGACGTCGAGCGACAGCAACCGGTGTGCGGCCGGGAATCCGGTGGCCGCCGGTTCGGGAAGCGTCGCGGGGGAGCGGCCCGGGTCGGTCGTCTCCTGGCTGTGCTGGGCCATTGGACGGATCGTAGCCGCTCCCGATCACCGGTCCAGCTCGGGACGGTTACGTCAGCCGGACGGCCCAGTCGCGGGAAAAGCGTTGCCCGGCAAGATTATTTCCCACCGCGCGGGCCGGAGCCGGCCAGGGTCCGGCTCAACGCCAGCGCGACCGTCCGGACGGCGGGCGCGACCCGTTCGGTCCGCATCCGGTTGGCCCAGCCGGAAATCGACACCGCCGCGACGGCGGCGCCGTGCGTGTCGAGCAGGGGACTGGCCGCGCACACCACGCCGACGCCGGATTCCTCGCGCTCCAGGGCGATCCCTTCTTCCCGCACCCGGGTGAGCTGACGGCGCAGCAGGCCGGGTGCGGTGATCGTCCGCGCGCTCATCCGCGGCAGCCCGGCGTCGATCACCTGGTCCACCACGGATTCCGGGGAGAACGCCAGGATCGCCTTGCCGACGCCGGTGGCGTGCGCGGGGAACCGGCCGCCGATGCGCGAGGGCAGCGTCGGCGCGTCCGGCCCGCGCAGCACGTCGAGGTACACGACTTCGGTGCCTTCGAGGATCGC
Source organism: Amycolatopsis sp. CA-126428 (assembly GCF_002904335.1). Taxonomy (GTDB): domain Bacteria; phylum Actinomycetota; class Actinomycetes; order Mycobacteriales; family Pseudonocardiaceae; genus Amycolatopsis. The sequence continues at coordinate 22,551 of NZ_PPHF01000155.1, forward strand.
GAGGTGGACCGTGTTGCGCGTGGCTTCGCGCAGGTCGGCCAGGTACGGCCGGGCCGCCTCGACCAGGCCACGGCGGGGCGAGGCCAGTTGGCCGATTTCGAACAGCCGCAGCCCGAGCCGCACCGCGCCGGCCTCGCGTTCGAGCAGGCCGGTCTCGGCCAGGTGCCCGACGAGCCGGTGCACGGTCGTCTTCGCCAGCCCGGTCCGGCGGCCCAGCTCGGAGACGCCGAGGGTCTCGTCACCCGGCCGGAAGGCTTCCAGGAGCGCGGCGAGCCGGGCCGCGACGAGGCCGTCGCCGCTCGCGCCGTCGTTCCGCCCAGCGGTACGCATGGGTTGAGTGTGCCCGATCCGCCGCGCGACTGTCACCGGGTCGGGCAAGGGAGGTGCGTCAGTGGCCGTCGGCGCCGAGGACGAGTTTCACGCAGTGCGCGACGAGCCGCTCGCGCGAGACCTTCAGCGAGCCGTCGAGGTAGGCGACGAAGACGTTGGTCAGCGCGCCGACCAGCCCGACGGCGACCATCCGGCGCTCGGCCTCGTCGCCGTGGGTGAGCTGCTCGCCGACCAGCGCGGCGAACACCGGCAGCAGGTGCAGGCCGCGGCGGGTCAGCGCGGGGTCGGTGAGCGGGGCGAGCAGCAGCACCCGGCCCTTGCGGGGGTCGTCGACGATCAGCTCGACGAACGCGCGCACGGCGTTCTCCGCCCGCGACACCGGAGTGGGCGCGTCCCGTACCGCGTCGACGAGCGCCTGCCGCGCCTGCTCGCCGACGTGCTCGTAGACCGCCGCGACCAGTTCTTCGCGGTCGGCGAAGCTCTCGTAGAAGTAGCGCTCGGTCAGCTTCGCGTGCCGGCACACCGCGCGGACGCTCGTCCCGGCCGAGCCTTCGGTGCCCAGCAGTTCCAGGCCGGCGGCCACGAGCTGCTCGCGCCGGAGCGCCTTCCGGTCGTCCAGCGTCGTGCCCGCCCAGGTCCGGCCCGGCATCACAGCTCCTCGGTTGACTACAACTGTTGTCAGATCCTAGCCTGACAACACCCGTAGTCAGTTTCGGACCCGACGAGGAGCCGCCGATGACCCCCCAGCCGCTGGGGCCCGACTCGCTGACGTGGAAGTACTTCGGCGACTGGCGCGGCCTGCTGATCGGCCTGTGGGCCGGCTCCATGCAGAACCTGCACCCCGGCCTCGGCGCCGGCGTCGAGCAGCACTCGCGGTTCTTCGAAGAGCGCTGGCAGCGGCTGTTCCGTTCGCTCTACCCGATCGGCGGGGTCGTCTACGACGGCCCGCGCGCCCACCGGACCGCCCTCGAAGTCCGCGGCTACCACGACCGCATCAAGGGCGTCGACGCGCGGGGCCGCCGCTACCACGCGCTCGACCCGGACACCTACTACTGGGCGCACGCGACGTTCTTCGTCAGCACGATCCTCATCGCCGACCACTTCATGGGCGGCATCGGCGAGGCGGAGAAGCGGCAGCTGTTCGACGAGCACGTCCGCTGGTGGCGGATGTACGACATGACCATGCGGCCGGTGCCGGAAAGCTGGGAGGACTTCCAGCGCTACTGGAAGCACATGTGCACCGACGTCCTGGAGGACAACAAGGCCACCCGGGACGTCCTGGACATCCGCGGGCTCGGCAAGCCGCCGTTCCTGCCCTGGCTGCCGGACCCGCTGTGGCGGCCGGTCCAGCGGGTGGTCGCGCGCAACTTCGTCTGGCTGACGATCGGCCTGTACGACCGCGAGGTCCGCGACCTGCTCGGCTTCCGCTGGACCGAGCGCGACGCCCGGCGGCACCGGCGGTTCGGGAAGCTCGTCAACGCTCTGTTCACGCTCGTCCCGCACGACCGCCGCTACCACCCGCGAGCCCGCGCCGGCTGGCGTCGCGAGCGCGGCGAGGTGGCTCCGGGCGCGCCCTTGGTCGAAACTCCACCCAGGAACCTGCCGCCATGGACAGCTGTTGGGGGTCCAGGGGGCTCGCCCCCGGCCGGGTCCGGGGCTGGGCCCCGGAAACAATTGCGCGGGGCAAGCCCGAGCACTACACGCCGAACGTCTAGGAGGCTTTCGTGAAGCTGGGATTCCACGTCGGGTACTGGCAGAGCGGCCCCACCCCGGGTGCGCTGGAAGCCGTCCTCAAGGCCGAGGAGCTCGGCTTCGACTCGGTGTGGACGGCGGAGGCGTACGGCTCGGACGCGTTCACGCCGCTGGCCTGGTACGGCGCTTCCACCAGCCGGATCCGGCTCGGCACGAACATCGTGCAGATGGCCGCGCGGACGCCGACGGCGACGGCGATGAGCGCGCTGACCCTCGACCACCTCTCCGGTGGCCGGATGGTGCTGGGGCTCGGCGCGTCCGGCCCGCAGGTCGTCGAGGGCTGGTACGGCCAGCCGTACCCGAAGCCCCTCGCGCGGACCCGCGAGTACGTGAACATCGTCCGGCAGGTGATCGCCCGCGAGGCGCCGGTGACCCTCGACGGCGACCACTTCCAGCTGCCGTTCAAGGGCGGCACCGGGCTCGGCAAGCCGCTGAAGCCGACGGTGCACCCGCTGCGCAAGGACATCCCGATCCACCTGGCGGCCGAAGGTCCCAAGAACGTGGCCCTCGCGGCGGAGATCGGCGACGGCTGGCTGCCGCTGTTCTTCTCGCCCAAGAGCAACGACTTCTACAAGGCCGCGCTCGAGGAAGGCTTCTCGCGGCCGGGCGCGCGCCACACCCTGGAGACGTTCGAGGTGCCGTGCTCGCTGCCGGTGATCGTGCACGACGACGTCGAGGAGGCGGCGAGCTGGATCAAGCCGTCGCTGGCGTTGTACATCGGCGGGATGGGCGCGAAGAGCGTCAACTTCCACCACGACGTCTACGCGCGGCTGGGCTACGGCGACGTGGCCGACAAGGTCCAGGAGCTCTTCCTCGCCGGCCGCAAGGAGGAGGCGGCCGCGGCGATCCCGACGTCGCTGGTGGAGGACACCTCGCTGATCGGGCCGCCGGAGAAGATCCGCGAGGAACTGACGGCCTGGGAGAACACCGTGGTCACCCAGCTGCTCCTGCGCGGTGACGCCGCGACGCTGGAGAAGATCGCCCGCGCTCTGGGCTGACCGGCGGGTCGCTCCGTGCCCCAGGTCACGACGATGGCACGATTCCCCTCGATCCCTACCGGGTGTCCGCCGAGATCGAATACTCATGCGGGCACCCGGTACGCCTTCGAGGAGGACCATGACGACGCTGTCCGGCCGGACGAGGTTCCGCTATTCGCTCGGCTCGTTCGTCACCGGGTCCTTCGGCACGGTTCCCGGCCTGGTGCTGGTGAAGTACCTGACCGACACGATGGCCGTGCCCGCGGGCTGGGCGGCGGCGATCGTGTTCGTGCCCAAGGCCTGGGACGTGCTGTTCAACCCGATCGCCGGGCGGATGTCCGACGCCGACCTGATCAAGACCGGCAGCCGGCGGCGCTTCCTGCTGATCGGCGGCATCGGCGTGGCGATCCTGTTCGCGGCGATGTTCGCCCACCCCGGGTTCGGCGGCCCGCTGCCGGACGCGCTGTACGTGGCGATCACGTTCGCCCTCTGCGCCACGGCGTACGCGCTGTTCCAGGTGCCGTTCAACGCGCTCCCCGCCGAGCTGACCGGCTCGGCGACCGAGCGGACGAAGCTCACCAGCGTCCGCATCGGGGTGCTCGCCGTGACGATCCTGATCTGCGGCGGCGGCGCCCCGGCGATCACCGCCGGGATCGACGGCGTCGCCGGCTACCGGGTCATGGCCGTGGTGATCGGGCTGATCGTGCTGGTCGCGACGCTGCTGGTGTACTTCGGGCTCAAGGACGCCCCGGTCGGCTCGCTGCGGCCGAACACGGTGAACCTGAAGGAGCTGGTGCGCACGCTGGCCGCCTGGCGGCCGTTCCGCTGGCTGCTCGGCACGTACTTCATCCAGGCGCTGGGCATCGGCACGGTGCTCGCCGCGATCCCGTTCTTCGCCCAGCGCATCCTCGGGAACGACGGCTACGGCACGATCCTGTTCGTCATCTTCGTCGGCCCGGCGCTGATCACCATGCCGCTCTGGCCGCGGCTGGGCGACCGGGTCGGCAAGCTCAACGGCTTCCGCCTGGCCACCGCGGCCTTCGCGATCGGGCTGCTCGGGCTCGTGTTCGCCCAGGAGATCCCGCTGGTCGTCTCGTTCGTCTTCGTGGCGCTGTGCGGGGTCGGGTACGCCGGGATTTCGGTGTTCCCGCTGGCCATCCTGCCCGACCTGATCACCGCCGAAGAGGAGCGCACCGGCGAAACCCGCGCGGGGATCGCGGCGGGCGTGTGGACCGCGGGGGAGACCCTCGGGCTGGCCTTCGGCGGCGGGCTCTGGGCGCTGATCCTGGCGTTCGGCGGGTACGTGTCCAGCACCGACGCCACCGCGGCGCAGCCGCACAGCGCGATCGTGGCGATCCTCGTCGGGGCGTCGATCATCCCCGGCGTGCTGATCGCGCTGGCCCTGCCGCTGCTGCGGCGCAAGGTGCTGGAGCCGCGCCGTGAACCCGTCTGAGGACGTCCTCGCGGCGCTGCGGGAGCTGCGCGCGGGCGACCTGCCGACGCACGGCGGCCGGACCCTGGCCTACGTCTACGACAGCGGGCTGTCCGAAGTGGACTCCCTGGGCGCGGCGGCGCACGCGCTCGCGTCGTCGGCCAACGGCCTGGACCCGACGGCGTTCCCGAGCCTGCTCCGCATGGAGAACGACCTCGTTCTTGCGGCGTCCCGGTTGCTGGGTGACGTCCCGGGCGTGGTCGGTTCGGTGACCTCGGGCGGCACGGAGTCGTGCCTGCTGGCGGTGCTCGCGGCCCGGGACGCCCACCCCTCGGTCGCGTCGCCGTCGATCGTGCTGCCGACCACCGCGCACGCGGCGTTCCACAAGGCGGCCCACCTGTTCGGGCTGCGGCGGATCGACGTCCCGGTCGACCCGGTGACCTTCCGCGCCGACCCGGCGGCGATGGCCGCGGCGATCGACGACTCGACGGTCCTGGTCGTGGCGAGTGCGCCGTCGTACGCCCACGGCGTCCTCGACCCGGTCCCCGAGATCGCGGCGGCGGCGCTCGAGCGCGGCGTCCGGACGCACGTCGACGCCTGCATCGGCGGCTGGGTGCTGCCGTACTTCGCCCGCCTCGGCGCGGACGTCCCGCCGTTCGACTTCCGCGTCCCCGGCGTCACGAGCATTTCGGTGGACCTGCACAAGTACGCGTACTGCCCGAAGGGGACGTCGGTGCTGCTGCACGCCTCGGCGGAGCTGCGGCGCACGCACTACTTCGCGAGCGCGGCCTGGCCGGGCTACACGATGCTGAACACGACCATCCAGAGCACGCGTTCCGGCGGCCCCCTCGCGGCGGCGTGGGCCGTGGTCAACCACCTCGGTTCCGACGGCTACCTGAAGCTGGCGTCCGCCGCGCGTGAGGCGGTGGCCCGGATCCGGTCCGGCATCGAGGAACTCCCCGGCCTGCGGGTGCTCGGCGACCCGGTGTCGACGCTGATCGCGTTCACCGGCGACGACGGGTACGACCTGTTCACGGTGGCCGACGAGATGAAGGCGCGCGGCTGGTACGTCCAGCCGCAGTTCGCTCATCTGGCGTCGCCGGTGAACCTGCACCTGACGGTGACGGCGGCCAACCACGGCGGCGAGAAGGAGTTCCTGACCGACCTGGCCGCGTCGGTGGACGCCGCGCGGGCGGCGGGCCCGGTGGTCGTCGACCCGGCGGTGGCGGAGTTCGTCGCGGCCCTCGACCCGGCGACGCTGACGTCCGAGCAGTTCGCGGGCCTCCTCGCGGCGGCCGGCCTGGGTGGCGCTTCGGGACTGCCGGAGCGGATGGCCCCGATCAACGCGCTCCTCGCAACGGCACCGGCGCCGTTGCGGGAGCGGTTGCTGCTGGAGTTCCTGGGCGCGCTGTACACGCCGTGAACCTCACTGGTTCCGCGAAGCCAGCCCGGCGGGCGCGGACTTGACGGCCGCGTGAATGGCATCCGCCAGGGCCAGCGCGTCCTCTTCCGTCAGTTCCAACGCGACCCGCGCGGAAGCACCCAGGCCCGGGTTCCGGAAGTCGATGTTCACCGTGTGCGCGTAGGGCGCGTGCACCGGGTGGTCGACGTACACGGTGCCCTCGTTCACGCGGAACCAGCCGCGAGCCCCCTTTCCGCTGCCTTCGAGCGCGAACTTCTCGGTCAGGTAAGTGCACATCAGCGAGTCCTCTCTCAGGCGGTCAGCGTGCGGGCGTAGAAGTCGAGGATGCGTTCCCAGCCGTCTTTCGCGGCTTCGGGGCGGTAGCTGGGGCGGTCGACGGCGAAGAACGCGTGGCCGGCGTCGGCGTAGGTGTGGAACTCGTGCTCCTTGCCGTGCTTTTCCAGCTCCGCCGCCAGCACCGCCACCTCGTCCGGGCCCGGGAACTGGTCGTCGGCGCCGAAGATGCCCAGCAGCGGGCAGGACAGCTGGGGCGTCAGGCCGAGCAGCGGTTTCATCTGCCTCATCGCCTCCGGCGGCTCGTTGACGACGAATGCGCCGTAGCAGTCCACCGCCGCGTCGAGCTCCAGGGAACAGGCCGCGAGGAACGCGTGGCGGCCGCCGGAACAGTGCCCGATGACGCCGACGCGGCCGTTCGCGTTCTCCAGCGCGCGCAGGTAGTCCGCCGCGCCCGAGACGTCGCCGACCAGGCGGTCGTCCGGGATGCCGCCCGCCGCGCGGACCGTCGCGGCCGCGTCGTCGGGGTCCGCGCCCGGCGCTTCCCGCGTGTACAGGTTCGGGCAGAGCGCGTTGTAGCCCTCGACGGCGAAGCGGCGGACCATCTCCTTCGTCGCCGCGTCGTAGCCGGGCAGGTGGTGGATCACCACGACGCCGCCGCGCGGGGTCTCGTCGGTCGGTTTGGCCAGGTAGGCCTCCAGCTCGTCCCCGCCGTGGCCGGTGATGGTGACGGTTCCGGCGATGATCTCGTCGGTCATCGGTTCTCCTTCGCTTCCTCGAGAGGGTGGACGTACCGTGCGCCGCGCGAAGCGGACGCGATCGCGGCGACGACGGCCATCGCCGCGGCCGCGGTGAACACGACCACCAGGCCGTGGTGGAACGGGCCGGAGACCAGCCGCGGGAAGAACTCGCCACCGGTCAGCGTCGCCCGGTCGGCCGGCGCCAGTCCGGAAAGGACGTCCGGGCCGAGCAGGTGCCCGACCGGGTTGCTGCCCAGGAACGCGGCGAACAGCGTGCTGACCGGCGGGAGCTGCGCGACGCCGTCGGCGACCGGCGCCGGGACGCCGTGGGCCTGCAGGCCGCCCGTCAGCGTCTGCGGCAGCGACGTGGCCAGCCCGGCGATCATCAGCGAGAAGAACACGCCGATCGACAGCGACGTCCCGGAGTTCTGGAACGTCGCCCGCATGCCGGAGGCGACGCCGCGCTGCTCGGTCGGGACGCTGCTCATGATCGCGGAGGTGTTGGGCGCGGCGAACATGCCCTGGCCGACGCCGCTCAGCACGAGCAGGGCGGCGAACGCCGGGTAGGAGAAGTCCACCGGCAGGGCCAGGAGGCCGAGGAACGCGGCGGCGACCAGGAGCAGCCCGCCGGTGGCCAGCGGCCGGGCGCCGAACCGGTCCGACAGGTACCCGGACACCGGCCCGGCGATGAGGAACCCGACGGTCAGCGGCAGCAGGTGGATGCCCGCCCACAGGGGCGTCCGCTCGTAGTCGTAGCCGTGCAGGGGCAGCCAGATCCCCTGCAGCCAGATGATGAGCATGAACTGCATGCCACCACGCGCGACCGAAGTCAGCAACGCGGCGACGTTCCCGGCGGCGAACGCGCGGATCTTGAACAGGCTCAGCTGGAACATCGGCGTGGCGATGCGCGTCTCGATCACGCCGAACAGCAGGAGCAGCAGCACCCCGGCGCCGATCCCGCCGAGGACCCAGGGATTGCCCCAGCCGGTGGCCGCGCCGCCGTAGGGCTGGATGCCGTAGGTGATCGCGGCCAGGACCAGCGCCGTCCCGGCGGCGAAGGTGACGTTGCCGCCCCAGTCGATCTTCGCGCGCTGCGGCGTGCCGACCTCGCGGAGGCTGCGGATCGACCAGATCGTGCCGAGCAGCCCGAACGGCACGCTCACCCAGAACACCGCGCGCCAGTCGATCTCGGCCAGCAGCCCGCCGACGACCAGGCCGAGGAACTGCCCGGCCAGCGCGGTGATCTGGTTGACGCCCAGCGCCATCCCGCGCTGCCGCGCCGGGAAGGCGTCGGTGAGGATGGCCGCCGAGTTCGCCGTCAGCATCGATCCGCCGACGGCCTGCACGATCCGCCAGCCGATCAGCCACAGCGCGCCGGCGCCGGCGTGGAACGGGTCGAACGACAGGGCGACCGACGCGGCGCTGAACACGACGAACCCGAGGTTGTACATCTTGACGCGGCCGAACATGTCGCCGAGCCGCCCGAGCGTCACCACCAGCACGGCCTGCACCAGCAGGTAGCCGAGGATCATCCAGAGCAGGTAGCCGATGTTGCCCGGGGCGAGCGGGTCGAGCCCGATGCCGCGGAAGATCGCCGGCAGCGAGATGATCACGATCGAGCCGTCGAGGGCGGACATCAGCACGCCGAGCGTGGTGTTCGACAGCGCGACCCACTTGTAGCTCACAGCTCGTCCGCCAGCCGCTCGATCAGCGGGATCGCCGCGATCAGGGCGCGCTGCTCGGCCGCGGTGAACTTCCCGGCCAGCGCGGCCGCCATCTGCCGGGTCGTCTGCGAGCGCCGGTCGGTGAGCAGCTTGACGCCGGTTTCGGTGACCGACATCAGCACCTTGCGGCCGTCGGAGTCGTCCTTGCGCCGCTCGACCAGCCCGCGTTCGACCAGCCCGGCGAGGGTGACGCCCATGGCCTGCGGCTTGACGCGTTCGAGGTCGGCGAGGCAGCCCGGGGTGGCCGGGCCCTCACGGTCGAGCCGGGACAGGACCGAGCGTTCGGGCAGGGTCGGTTCGCCGGCGACGTAGCCCTGGCGCAGCCGCCGGACCAGCCGGCCGAGCGCGACGCGCAGGTCGGCGCTCGCCTGGAGGAGCTCGTCGTCCGTCACGATCGTCAACCTAGACTGATAAACCTGGGTTGATCAACTCGGACACGGGCGGCGCTATCGGGTGAGCCGGGAGCTTTCGCCCGGCCGTTCCCCGGCGCCCGGGTTAACGTCCGAAATGGACACACCTGGAGAGGGGCAGCCGATGACCATCCTGCACGTCGAGCACGCCGGCCACGACCACGTCCACCGCGAAGGCTGCGGCCACGCGGCGGTCCCGCACGGCGACCACATCGACTACGTGCACGAGGGGCACCTGCACCGGGCCCACGACGGCCACTTCGACGAGTGCGAAATCGCGGGGAACGTCCCGCACACCGGCCACGACCACGCCCACGGCGAAGGCTGCGGCCACATGGCGGTGCCCCACGGCGACTACCTGCACGACGGGCACCGCCACGCGACCCACGAGGACCACTACGACGACCACTGACGCTTTCAGCCGAGCGGGATCACGACCGTGGCCTGGCTGCCGGAGGACTCGACGGCCAGGGTGAGTACCCGGGCCTCTTCCGGTGGCCCGGGTTCGAACGTGCGGCGCTCCACGAGCAGCCCGTGCGACCCGGACCCGCCGCCACCGCCGCCGCGGTACTGGGTTCCGGTGTCGTCCCAGCCGCGCCAAAGGGTCCGCAGGTGGAAGAGCTCTCGCATCCGGCGCGAATCGCCCTCGCGTGCCGTGGTCAGCACGACGAAGGCCGACCACACCTCCAGGCTCACGAGGTCCGCCTTCAGCTCGCCGGCTTCGAGGCTGCGGCCCGCCAGGGAAACGACGTGCCGCAGCACCGGCGCGGGCGGCTCTTCGATCGCCTGCCGCCACTCGGGCCGCTCGGCGCCGACGGCCCTGGCCACCGCCTGACCGCTGATCGAGGTCGAGGCGGAGGCCTCCACGTGCACGACGTTGAGCCAGCCGGACCGGCGCAGGGTCTCGTCCAGGTCGGCGAGGATCCGGTCGGCGTCCTCCTGGGCCAGGGTTCCCGCGGCCACCAGGCCGATCGCCACCCCGCGGATCTGTCGCAGGTCGAGAGAACTTCGCCGGCCGCCCTCCGGTTGCCCCCGGCCCGCGCCCAGGCTGTCGGAAATCAGCTTCTCCAGATATCCCCGCCCGTCCATGCCGCCATTCTTCCGCCGCGGTCAATGAATTTCGACCGGCTCCCACTCCGGGAACGGGTCCGGGCCGGTGGCGACGTCGCCGAGGCAGTCCCGCAGCGCGGCCAGGAGTGCTTCGCCCGCCAGGTCGACGCCGATGAACACCAGTTCCTGCCGCGGTTCGGCCGCCACGCCCTGGGGTTCGAACCGGGCCACCGTGCCCGCCTGCGACCACAGCCCGGTCACCCCGGGCCGGGACGCCAGCGCGAAGAACCCCTTCGACCGCAGCACCGTCCCGAATTCGCCGGAATCCAGCCGCCGGGTGACGAAATCCCACAGCCGGGGCGGGTCGAATGGCCGGGAAGCGCGGAACACCACGCTGGAGATGCCGTATTCCTCGGTCTCCGGGACGTGGTCGCCGTTCAGCTCGGCCACCCAGCCCGGCGCCTCCTGCGCCCGGACGGCGTCGTACCTCCCGGTCCCGAAGACCCGCTCCAGCGGCACCTTCCCGAAGCTGCCCGTGACGACGTCGGCGGCCGGGTTGAGCCGCCGCAGCGTCGCCACCAGCCGGTCGACGTCGGTGGCCAGGTCAGTCTTGTTCAGCAGCAGGACGTCGGCGAACTCGACCTGGTCCATCAGCAGGTCGCTGACCGTCCGCTCGTCGTCTTCGTACTGGTCGAGCCGGCGCTCCACCAGGGAGTCGCCGGCCGCCAGCTCGCGACCGAAGTTCGCCGCGTCCACCACGGTCACCATCGTGTCGAGGTGGGCGACCGCCTCCAGGAACGTGAACGTCGCGGCCACCGGCATCGGTTCGGAGATCCCGCTCGACTCGATGAGCACGTGGTCGAAGCGGCCGCCGGTGCACAGCGCCGCGACCTCTTCGAGGAGGTCCTCCCGCAGGGTGCAGCAGATGCACCCGTTGGTCAGCTCGACCAGGCGCTCCTGCGACCGGACCAGCGCGGCATCGATGTTGACCTCGCTCATGTCGTTGACGATCACCGCCACCCGCAAGCCCGCCCGGTTGGCGAGGATGTGGTTGAGCAGTGTCGTCTTGCCCGCGCCGAGGAATCCGGACAGCACGGTGACCGGAACGCTCACTGCGCGTGGAAGTGCTTCATCAGCCGGCGGGGGACCAGCTGGACCTTGCCGTCCACCTGGATCGGCACCAGGTCGGGCACGGCGGCCTTCCACTGCGACCGCCGGGACCGCGTGTTGCTGCGGGACAGCTTGCGCTTGGGGACGGCCATCAGCGGGTGCCTCGCTTCCCGTAGCGGCGGTGGAACTTCTCGACCTGGCCGGCGCTGTCCATGATCCGCTGGGTGCCGGTCCAGAACGGGTGCGACCACGAGCTGATGTCGACCACGACGAGCGGGTACGTGCGGCCGTCGGACCACTCGATCGTCTTCTCGGAGGTGATGGTGGAGCGGGTCAGGAAGGCGTCGCCGGTCGACGAGTCCTTGAACACCACGGGGTGGTAGTCGGGGTGGATGCCGGATTTCATCGGTCTTCCTTTCGGTTCGCCGCGGTCGCGTCGTGGCGCGCCGGGTCGGTTTCGGTGTCCTCGCACGGCTCCTCGTGCCAGTCGCCGAACGGGTCGGGATAGCGCAGCCATGCTTCGGGTCCGGCGGCCAGTTCTTCTTCGGTCAGTAGAGCGCCGCGCAGGGCCGCGTCGATCTCGCCGGGCGTTGTCTGGTCGGTCACGATGACGAGTTCCTGCGCCCGGTCACCGTGCACCGGGTGCCAGCGCAGGGACGCCAGCGTGCGGCGCTCGGGGGAGACGTCCGTCCACTCCGGACCGTCCGGCGACGCGAGCCACGGCCCGGCGTGGCCGAGGCCCAGCCCGCCGCCCGCCGACTCGATCCAGAACGCGACGTCGGGCTGACTGGCCACCCACGCGCGCCCGCGGGTGCGGACGACGCCGTCGAGCAGCACGTCGAGGGCGTCGTGCAGCCGCTCCGGGTGGAACGGCCGCCGCGCGGTGAAGGTGAGCAAGGCGATGCCGCAGTCGTCGTGCAGGGGCGGCTCGCCGCGCAGCAGGGCGCCGTGCATGTCGGTGACCTCGCCGCGGCGGGCGTCCGCCGGGATCGCGTCGAGCACGCCGTGGCCGTCGATCCGCGCCAGCTCCACCCGCGGGATGGACGGCGCCACCCGGTCGAGCACCGCGGACGCCTTCGCGGCGCTCCACGCGTCGGTGGCCGCGCCGGCCAGCACGAGGACGTCGGCGAACTCCACCTGTGACAGCGCGACCTGCGCGACCGTCCGTTCGTCCTCGGGGCTGCCCTGCAGGTTCCGGTCGGCCAGCTCGTCGTCGCCGGTCGCGTCGGTCAGCCAGGTCGCGCAGTCGACGACGGTGAGGACGGCCCGCAGGTCGACGTCGTCGCCCACCGGGTGGTCGCCGAGCAGGACGTTCCGGATCGCCCAGCTCACCGGCTCCGGCTCCATGGCCTCGTCGAGCCGGACGACGATCCGGGTCACCTCCGGGCGCCGGGCCAGCCGCCGCAGCAGCGGGAGGAGGTCCTCCCGCAGGGTGCACGACACGCAGCCGTGGGCCAGTTCCAGCACGGTCAGCTCGTCGCGCTCGCCGAGCTTCAGGCGGCGGCGGACGACGCCGGAGCGGATCTCGCGCAGGTCGTGGTGGACGACGGCGGTGCCGGGCTCCGCCGCGCGCAGCAGCTCGGCCAGCGCGGCGTTCGGGCCGGCGGCGAGTCCGCTGACGAGGACGAGCGGGACTCGGGGGTGAGGGGTCACTGCGGCTCCAGGAATACGGGCGGGGTACGGTGCGTAGAGTAGATGACAATGATAACCACTACCAACTCGGGAGGGTCTCTTGTCCGCCGTGTGCCAGGTCACCGGCCGCAAGCCGGGCTACGGCAAGCAGGTCTCGCACTCCCATCGCCGCACGTCCCGGCGGTGGGAGCCGAACCTGCAGAACCGTCGCTACTTCGTGCCCAGTGAGGGCCGCTGGGTGCGGCTGCGCGTGTCCGCCAAGGGCATGAAGACGATCGACAAGCGCGGCATCGAGGCCGTCGTCGCCGAGCTGAAGGTGAAGGGGGTGAAGCTGTAATGGCGAAGAGCACCGACATCCGGCCGATCATCAAGCTGCGGTCCACCGCGGGCACCGGCTACACGTACGTGACGAAGAAGAACCGCCGCAACGACCCGGACCGGATGGTCCTGCGCAAGTACGACCCCGTGGCGCGCAAGCACGTCGAGTTCAAGGAAGAGCGCTGATGGCCAAGAAGTCGAAGATCGCGAAGAACGAGCAGCGGAAGGTGATCGCCGCCCGGTTCGGCGAACGCCGCCGCGCGCTCAAGGCCGTCGTCGCCTCGCCCGGCTCGCCGGCGGAGGAGAAGGCGAACGCGGTCGTCGCGCTGCAGAAGCTGCCGCGGGACGCGAGCCCGACGCGGATCCGCAACCGGGACGTCGCGGACGGCCGCCCGCGCGGCTACCTGCGGAAGTTCGGGTTGTCGCGGGTGAAGATGCGGCAGGCCGCGCACCGCGGCGAGCTGCCCGGCGTCGCGAAGTCGAGCTGGTGAGCCGGATGCCGAAGCCGCACCGCGACCGTCCGGCCAAGCGCAGGGTGAACCTGTTGCGCGCCGGCAAAATCACTGAAGTCGACTGGAAGGACGTCGACCTGCTGCGGAAGTTCGTCTCCGACCGCGGCAAGATCCGGGCCCGCCGGGTCACCGGATTGACGCCGCAGCAACAGAAGCAGGTCGCCACGGCGATCAAGAACGCGCGCGAGATGGCGCTGCTGCCGTACCCGTCCGCGGGCCGGGCGAGCTAATTCGGGTGCGTACGCACCGGGCGGTGCGCGACCATGGGCGTCGAAAGGGGGCGTCGCAAGAAGATGTCCTGACTGCCAGGAGGTCCACGCTTGCACGCCCAGCTCACGGTCACGCCCGCCCGGCTGCCCGAGCTCCTGCTCACCACCGCCGTCGTGCGGCCGGTGTTCCTCTGGGGCGCGCCCGGGATCGGGAAGTCGTCGCTGGTGCGCGAGTTCGCGGCGTCGCTGGGGCTCGACTGCGTTTCGCTGCTGGGCACCCAGCTCGCGCCCGAAGACCTGATCGGCGTCCCGCAGATCGTCGACGGCCGCAGCCGGTTCTGCCCGCCCGAGCAGATCGCCCGTGACGAGCCGTACTGCCTGTTCCTCGACGAGCTGAACGCCGCCGCGCCCGACGTCCAGAAGGCGTTCTACTCGCTCATCCTCGACCGCCGCATCGGCTCGTACGAGCTGCCGCCGGGCTCGGTCGTGATCGGTGCCGGCAACCGCGCCACCGACCAGGCCCTGGCCCGGCCGATGGCCTCGGCCCTGGTCAACCGCCTGGTGCACGTCCACCTGCGCGCCGCGCCGGGCGACTGGCTCGCCTGGGCCGCCGGGAACGGCATCCACCCGTGGGTGATCGAGTACCTCACCCAGCGGCCGGACCACCTCTGGAGCCCGCCGCCGAAGACCGAGGAGCCGTTTTCGACGCCGCGGTCCTGGCACATGCTCTCGGACCTGCTGCGCTCCGCCGGCGACCCGGCCGACGACGAGACGATCGCGCTGCTGGCGTACGCGACCCTCACCCCGGCGCACGCCGGCGCCTTCCGCGCGTACCTCAAGGTGGCCCGGCACGCCTTCGACCTGGAGGCGATCCTCAAGGGCGACGCGCGCTGGCCCGCCGAGCCGGGCGACCGCGACCTGCTCTACTTCCTCGCCGAGACCTTCCGCGCGCGGCTGGTCAAGGACCTGCCCGCGGACAAGCGGCACGCGTCGGCGGCCGTGCGCCAGTTCGCCTTCCGCGCGAAGAGCCTGCTCGTGGAGCTGGCCGAACTCTCCCTGGAGATGGCGCAGCTGGTCATCGCCGACGACGAGACGGGCCACCCCCGCCTGCCCTCGTGGTTCCTGGTCGAGGCGGCCCGCGACCTCCCGCGGCTGGTCGCGGCGCGCGCATGAGCAACGCCCGCGTCGAAGCGAAGCGCCGGGAGCGGCGGCAGAAGGCGATCGCCGACGGCTGGGGCCGGGCGCGCTCGCACACCGTCCTCGACCACCTCGCCCGCGGCGCGAGCCTGAGCACCGAGAGCCTGACCGGCGTGGACGGCTGGGCCGTCGTCGACGACCGCGGGCTGATCACCCCGAACCGCGCGCGCGACGCCGAGCCGGGCGAATGGGCGTGGGTGTTCGCGCACCTGCTGCTGCACCTCGGCCTCGGCCACCTCGACGAAGCGCAGCTGGCCGACGTGGAGTTCGATGCCCCTTACTGGGCCGCGAGCTGCGTGGCCGTCCACCGGTTCGCCGACGCGGTCCACGTGGGCACCCCCCTCGTGGAGCTGCCGGACCTGCCGGGCACCGACGAGCTCGCCTTGAGCCGGAGCTGGCGCGAAACCGGTGTGCCGGAGCCGTTCCGGGCCCTCGGCACCGGCGGGGCGCGGCCGTGCCTGCGGCTCGCGCCCCCGATGAGCCGCTGGCAGCTGCAGTACCACGGGAAGCCGCGGCCGTGGACGGAGCGCTTCGCCCGCGGGCTGATCGCCTCGGCCACCGAGGCGATGGAACGCGCCGCCGACGCCCGCGGCCACACCCGGCACCGGCGGGCGATGGGGGAGTGGGACCGCGCGCCGGCGTGGTTCGTCTCGTCGTTCCCGCTGCTCGGCGCGGCGGCCGCCGGGTTCACCCTGGTCGTCGACGTCGACGTCGTCCGCGCCTGGAACATCGCCTTCGCGGCGGTCGACGCCGAGCACGGCGAGATCTACGTCAACCCGGCCGCCGACCTGAGCGCCGAGGAGTGGCGGTTCGTGCTGGCCCACGAGATGCTGCACGCCGCGCTGCGGCACGATCGCCGCGCGCTGGGCCGCGACCCGTACCTGTGGAACGTCGCCTGCGACTACGTGATCAACGGCTGGCTGGTCTCGATGGGCGTCGGCGAGCTGCCCGACGGCTGCCTGCACGACCAGCAGCTCACCGGGATGTCCGCGGAGTCGGTCTACGACACGCTGAGCACCGACCTCCGGCGGGCGCGCAAGCTGGTGACCCTGGGCTCGCGCGAGGCCGGGGACGTGCTGGGCGACTGGCTGTCCGAACCGGACGCGGTGCAGCGCCGGTCGTCGCGGCGGGCCGGCGCCAAGCCCCCGCCGTGGCGCGACGGCGACCGGGCCGGCGGCGTCGACCTCGACGAGTTCTACCGCCGGGCGCTCACCCAGGGGCTCGAATACCACCACGCCCAGGGCCGCGGGCGGCTGCCGGCCGGGCTGGAACAGGAGATCCGGGCCCTCGACCACCCGCCGCTGCCGTGGGACGCGCAGCTCGCGCGCTGGTTCGACGAGCACGTCCGGGCGGAGCTGCCGGTGCGCGGCTACGCGCGGGCGTCCCGCCGCCAGTCGGCGACGCCGGACATCCCGCGCCCGGGCCGCGTCCGCCCGGAGCGTCTCGACCGGCGCGTCACCTTCGGCGTGGTGCTGGACACCTCGGGGTCGATGAACGCCGAGCTGCTGGGCAAGGCCCTGGGCGCGATCGCGTCGTACGCGCTGGCCCGGGACGTCCCGGCGGCGCGCGTGGTGTTCTGCGACGCCGTCGCCCACGACGCCGGGTACCTCGCGGTGGAGGACATCGCGGGCCGCGTCAAGGTCCGCGGCCGCGGCGGCACGATCCTGCAGCCCGGCGTCGACCTGCTCCAGCGGGCGGCCGACTTCCCGGCCGACGGCCCGATCCTGATCATCACCGACGCGCAGTGCGACCACGTCCGGCCCCGCCGCGAGCACGCGTACCTGGTGCCGCGGGGCGCGCGGCTGCCGTTCGTGGCCCGCGGGCCGGTGTTCCGGGTGGCGTGACCCACGCTGGGCTGGCGTGGGGCCCGGGCACCAATAAACTCCCGCGCATGGACGACCCGCACTACCTTTCCGGCCTGCAGCTGACCGGCCGCCGCGTGGTGATGATCGGCGGCGGTTCCGTGGCCCAGCGCCGGCTGCCCCGCCTCATCGGCGCGGGGGCCCGCGTCGAACTGGTGTCGCCGCACACGACGCCGTCCGTGCAGGGCATGGTGGACGCGGGCGAGCTCGTCTGGCACGAGCGCCCCTACGCACCCGGCGATCTCAAGGACGCCTGGTACGCCCTGGCCTGCACGAACGACCCTTCGGTGAACGCCGCCGTCTGCGAGGAGGCCGAGCGGGAGCGCGTGTTCTGCGTCCGCGCCGACGAAGGCGAGTCCGGATCGGCGGTGACCCCGGCGTCGGGGCGGCACGGTGGCCTGCTGTTCGGCGTGCTCTCCGGCGGCGAGCCGCTGCGTTCGGCGGCGGTGCGCGACTCGATGCTCGACGGCCTGCACAACGGCACGATCGAAGACGGCCGCCGGCCGCACCCCGAGGGCGCGCTGCCCGGGGTGGCGCTGGTCGGCGGGGGCCCGGGCGACCCGGAACTGATCACGGTCCGCGGCCGGCGCCTGCTGTCGCGCGCGGACGTCGTCGTGGTGGACCGGCTGGCCCCCCGCGAGCTGCTCGACGAACTCGCACCGGAGGTGGAGATCGTCGACGCGGCGAAGATCCCGTACGGCCGCGCGGCCAGCCAGGACGTCATCAACAGCACGCTGATCGAGCGCGCCAAGGAGGGCAAGTTCGTCGTCCGCCTCAAGGGCGGCGACCCGTACCTGTTCGGCCGCGGCTTCGAGGAGGTGCTGGCCTGCGCCGAGGCGGGCGTCCCGGTGACGATGGTCCCGGGCATCACGAGCGCGTTCGCGGTCCCGGCGGTGGCGGACGTCCCGGTCACCCACCGCGGCGTGGCCCACGAGGTGGTGGTGGTTTCCGGCCACGTCGCCCCGGGCGACGACCGGTCCCTGGTCGACTGGGAGCTGCTGGCCCGGATGACGGGCACGATCGTGCTGATGATGGGGGTCGAGCGGCTCCCGCAGTTCGCGAAGGCGCTTCTCGACGGCGGCCGCCCGGCGAACACCCCGGTGGCCATCATCGAGGACGGCACGATGCGCACCCAGCGCACCCTCCGGTCCACTTTGGACACAGTGGTGACGGACGCGGCGGCCTCCGGGGTCCGCCCGCCCGCGGTGATCGTGATCGGCCCGGTGGCCGGCCTCGCCCCGGTGTCCTGAGGGGAATCACGCGTGATGCCGGTTCGGACACGGCCGGCGGCGATGAGGATGGCGTCGGCGACTTCGGCCAGCGGCTTGGTGGCGTCGATGATCGTCGCGCCGAGCTGCCGGTAGGCGGACTCGGCGGTGGCGTTGCCGTCGAGCGTCGCGGCCAGCTGCTCCGGGTGCTTGCCGAAGCTGTTCGTGGTGCGAGCCAGGCCGCCGGCACCGGATCCGGGGGATCGGTGACCACCTGTCCGGTCGTCCGGTCCACCCAGCGGTGGTAGCCCTCCCAGTCCGCGTCGACCGCGTTCTCGCCCCGGGCCTTCAGCACCGCGCAGACCGCCGACTTGCCGACCCCGGAGTTCCCGGTCACCCACACCAACGGCATGGGCGAAGCCTTTCAGTCCTCGTAGCAGCTCGCGGCGAAATCCCGGATCGCGTCCGAGAGCCGGGTCGGGTCGAGGCGGAGCTCGACCGGGCTGCGGGCTTGGACGAACTCCGCGTCCGGCATGTCGACCGCCAGAGTGTCCGCGTCGCCGAACGGGTGGATCGGGTCGCCCTGGTGGCCGATCACCAGGGCGCGCGTCGTGATCTTCCGCCTGATCGCCTTCGGTGGCGCGATCCGGCCGAACAGCACCCCGTGCAGCAGGGCCGCCATCGGGGCCGGGCGCTGGGACAGCGTGTCGGTGACGACGTCGACCCACTGGTTGCCGTGCGGGACCACCGACGCCGCCAAGGCCACCGCCTGCACCGTGAACGGCAGGAACCGGGCCGCCAGCAGCAGCGGCGCGAACGTGAACAGCCCGGCGACGATCGCGTTGTCCAGCACCGGCATCTCGACGATCAGCCCCCGCGCCCGCGAGGGTGCCTGCACCGCCACTTCCAGCGAGACGTTCGCGCCCAGCGACGTCCCGCCGATCACCGCGGACGACACCTCGAGGTGGTCCAGCAGGGCGAGCGTCTGCTCGGCGAACGAGGGCATCGAGTACAGCCACGACTCGGTCGGCCGGTCGGAGTCGCCGTGGCCGAGCAGGTCGAGGGTGATCACCCGGAAGCCCGCGCGGGCCAGCCGGCGGGCCAGCGGCGCGTGCATCCGGCGGGTCAGCATGATGCCGTGGGTGAGGACGACGACCTTGTCGCCGCTGCCGAACTCGGTGTACCAGAGCCGGTGGCCCTCGTGGTCGAACGAGCCGGTCAGCTCGATCGGGCGGGAGGCCCGCCGGAGGGGCGCGGAAGGGGGTGCGGGGTCGATCGCGGTCGCGCTGGCCGGGCTCATGTCCCACCGTCCTCCCCGGTCGTGGTGTGAGTCTCTTTCAGGAAAGCATCCCCCGACCGGGTTGGCACGGTGACCGGAGGGTCAATTGGCAAGGTGCCAATGGCGGGGCGTCGCGGGCATGGGTCAAGATGACCCCATGACCGCTACTGCTGACAGTCTGCCCGACCTCGTCTCCCTGAAGGTCGACGTCGACGGCCACGTGGCCGAAGTGACGCTTCTCGGCCCGTCGAAGGGCAACGCGATGGGCCCGGACTTCTGGCGCGAGCTGCCGCTGGTCTTCCGCGCACTGGACGCCGACCCGCAGGTCAGGGCCGTGGTGCTGACCGGCAGCGGGACGAACTTCTCCTACGGCCTCGACCTGCCGGCGATGATGGGCGACTGGGCGCCGATGCTGGGCGGCGACAACCTCGCCGGCCCGCGGACGGCGTTCCTCGACCAGGTCCGGTCGCTGCAGGCGGCGGTCAGCTCGATCGCGGAATGCCGCAAACCGGTCGTCGCGGCCGTGTCCGGCTGGTGCATTGGCGGCGGGGTCGACGTCGTCGCGGCCGCCGACGTCCGGCTGGCCAGCGCCGACGCCAAGTTCAGCGTCCGCGAGGTGCGCGTCGCCATCGTCGCCGACCTGGGCAGCCTGCAGCGGCTCGCCTCGATCATCGGCGAGGGGCACCTGCGGGAGCTCGCGCTCACCGGCAAGGACGTCGACGCCGCCCGCGCCGAGAAGATCGGCCTGGTCAACGACGTCTACGAGAACCAGGACGCGGTGGTGAAGGCCGCCCGCGAACTCGCCGGCGAGATCACTGCGAACCCGCCGCTCGTGGTGCAGGGTACGAAGCAGGTACTGGCGGCGAACACCGAGCGCCAGGTCGCCGACGGCCTCCGGTACGTCGCGGCGTGGAACTCGGCGTTCCTGCCCAGCAAGGACCTCGGCGAGGCGGTCCAGGCGTTCATGGAACGGCGCGCGCCGGAGTTCAAGGGCGAATAACGGAGGAGGCAGCGTGAGCGCTTCGGAGGTCCACCACGCGTTCCGCGTCGCGCGGGACTACCTGTTGACCCACCGCGAGGACTACGACACGGCGTACCGCGACTTCGCCTGGCCGGAGTTCGACGAGTTCAACTGGGCGATCGACTGGTTCGACGTCGTCGCGCACGACCCGGACAACGCCGGGCGGTCCGCGCTGTGGATCGTCGAGGAGGACGGCACCGAGAACCGCTGGACCTACCCGGAGCTGTCCGGCCGGTCCAACCAGGTGGCCAACTGGCTGCGGAACCTCGGCGTCCGCCGCGGCGACCGGCTGATCCTCATGCTGGGCAACCAGGGCGAGCTGTGGGAGACGATCCTCGCCGCGATCAAGCTCGGCGCCGTGATCATCCCGGCGTCGACGCTGCTCGGGCCGGCCGACCTGACCGACCGCGTGGAGCGCGGCGCCGCCAGGCACGTCGTCGTCCGCTCGGTGGACGCGCCGAAGTTCGACGGCGTGACCGGCGACTACACCCGGATCGCGGTGGGGGAGCCGGTCGAGGGCTGGCACTCGTACTCGGCCGCGTTCGCCGAATCGCCCGAGTACGCCCCCGACGGCCCGACCCGGGCCGGCGACCCGCTGCTGCTGTACTTCACCTCCGGCACGACCGCGAAGCCGAAGCTGGTGCAGCACACGCACGTCTCGTACCCGGTGGGTCACCTGTCCACGATGTACTGGATCGGGCTGGAACCCGGCGACGTCCACCTGAACATCTCCTCGCCGGGCTGGGCGAAGCACGCGTGGAGCAACTTCTTCGCGCCGTTCAACGCCGAGGCCACGGTGTTCCTCTACAACTACAGCCGGTTCGACGCGGGCGCCCTGCTGGCGCAGATGGACCGCTGCGGCGTGACGAGCTTCTGCGCGCCGCCGACCGTGTGGCGGATGCTCATCCAGGCCGACCTGACGGCGCTCCGAACGCCACCGCGCAAGGTCGTCGGGGCGGGGGAGCCGCTCAACCCCGAGGTGATCGAGCAGGTCCGGAAGGCGTGGGGCGTCACCATCCGCGACGGCTTCGGCCAGACCGAAAGCAGCGTCCAGATCGCGAACACCCCCGGCCAGGACGTCGTGCCCGGCTCGATGGGCCGTCCGCTGCCCGGCTTCGTGGTGGCGCTGGTGGACCCGGTCAGCGGCGAGCGCGCGGCGGAGGGCGAGATCTGCCTCGACCTCGCGCACCGGCCGGTGGGCCTGATGACCGGCTACGCGGGCGACGACGAGCGCACGTCGGCCGCGTTCGGGGGCGGCTTCTACCACACCGGTGACGTCGCTTCGATCGACGAGCGCGGCTACCTCACCTACGTCGGGCGCACCGACGACGTGTTCAAGGCGTCGGACTACCGCATCTCGCCGTTCGAGCTGGAGAGCGTCCTCATCGAGCACGAGGCGGTGGCCGAGGCGGCGGTCGTCCCGGCCCCCGACCCGATCCGGCTCGCGGTGCCCAAGGCCTACGTCGTGCTGGCCGCGGGGTTCTCCGCGGACGCCGCGACCGCGCGGTCGATCCTGGCGTACTGCCGCGAGCACCTGGCGCCGTACAAGCGGATCCGGCGGCTGGAGTTCGCGGAGCTGCCGAAGACGATCTCGGGCAAGATCCGGCGCGTCGAGCTGCGCGGCCGCGAAAGCGACCCGAAGCGCGGCCAGGGGACCGAGTACCGCGAGGAGGACTTCCCCGACCTCAAGTCCTGACGGCTCAGCGGCGGGTGCCCTCGACCTGGCGGCCGTCCTCGGTCGAGCACGCCGTCACCGGGTCGTTCGGGCCGCTGCCGCACGTCCAGTCGTCGAGGACGATCGGGCCCGGGCCGTCGGCGTCGTTCGCCTCGGCCGGGGTCAGCTTCGCGAAGTAGTCCTTCAGCAGCTTCGTCGCCGCGGCGCAGTCGATGCTGCCGTGCGCGACGACCGCCGTCTTCGCGCCGCCCGTACCGGTGACGTCGCCGCACGGCACGCCGGGGGCCGTCGACGCGGCCGCCGCGGCCGCGGCGGGCACCGGAGCGGGCGCGGCGGACGACGGCGCGGCGGGCGCCGGGTCGCCGCCGCAGCCGGCCAGTGCGGCGGCCGCGGCGACGAACAGCAGGGGGTAGGCGAGTGTCTTCATGGGCCCTTCAGGAGCGCGGGAGATCGGAACGGACTCACTCGGACGGCACGACGGCGGCGAAGACCGTCTGCTCGCCCTTGGTGCAGGTGGTGCCGCCCTGGGCGGCCGGCGGCCCGGAGGTGCACAGCCAGCCGTCGACGGTCTCGTTCACCGCGTCGTTCGAGCCGGCGCCCTGGCGCCCGGCGATCTTGCGGTGGAAGTCGCCGACCAGCTTCGTCGCCGAGACGCAGCTGACCCCGGCGGACCCGCTGTCGAAGACGTAGAGGGTGAGCCCGCTGGCGGCGGTGACGGTGCCGCACGAACCGGGCACCGACGGCGGCGGCCCGGACGGCTTGGTCACCGGGGCGGGCGCGGACTCGCTGCCGCCGGGGGACGGGGGCGGCGGCGGGGTCCCGGCCGAGGTCGGCACGGACGCCGGAGCGGCCGAGGACGGCGGGGCCGGGGGAGCCTGCGCGGCCGGATCGCCCGAACAGGCGGCGAGCGCCGGCAGGGCGAGACAGGCCGCGAGCCACGTCCTCGTGGTGGTCGGGTGGGGCACCGCGATCCTTCCTCCCCGCTCAGCTCGGTCCCCGTCGGGCCACGCGCCCACGGGTGTGCCGGAGATTACAACAGCGGACCGGCGGCCGGTCCGGTGGCTGCCCGAAAGATGTCCACAATGGACGATTAACATTCCGTTCACGCTCCGAAACCTCCCGCTGTCATCAAGAATCGATCGGTCTAATTCGCGCCGCTCCGGTTAACAATCCGGCCCCGCGCGCCGAAGATCTTGGTGGAGGCCGAAGGGCTTCCCGTCCCGAATCCCCGTCCCGAATCCGTGAGAGCGATGAACGCCGACGCTGTGACCAGCACCGAAGACCCGTCCAGTCCGCCGACCGTCCCGAGCACCGTGGTCTGGTGCGGTGGCCGCCCGTACGTCCTCGAAGGCCGGGCCGGCCGCGCCCGCTGGATGGGCACCGACTACCGAGGCCGCCCGGAGTCGCTGACCAGCGCCGAGCTGCAGCGGCGCGGGTGGAGCCACCGCCGCCGCGCAAGCTGACCCGAGCCGGGCGAGCTGAACCGGCCGGGCTGCGCGAGCTGACCCGAGCCGGGCGAGCTGAACCGGCCGGGCTGCGCGAGCTGACCCGAGCCGGGCTACGCGAGCTGACCCGAGCCGGGCCGCGCAAGCTGACCCGAGCCGGGCCACGGGGGGTGGCCCGGCTCCGCGGCCGACCAGCCGCGGACCCACGCCGGAACGCCTCGGGTCTGGAGCTGGTCAGGTCGCCGTCGCGGCGATCGGGTGGCCCGGCCGGTCGCCGCCCATATCCTTCCCGAGCCTGGTAGGGCCCCGCGCCACGCGGCCCGGGCATCGAGCGGTTCGCGCCGCCCGAGCCCCGCGCGCGCTCGGCAGCCGCGGCCCGGGCGCCTCGCCGCCCGGCCCGAACCCGGGCCCGCCCCGCTAAGCCGCGGGCGGTGGGCCGGGATGCGCCCCGCCACCCCGCACCACCCCCGCTACCCCGCACCACCCAAGCCACCCCGCGCCCCGCCACCCCGCACCCCCGCCGGCCGCGAGCCGGGAGGCCGCAGGCTGTCACGCTGCGTGCCGCACCACCGGGCGGCCCGGGCCCGTGCCGCTGTTTAATGGCCCGGTGAGCACAGCCGCCCCCGAACCCGCCGCTCCGGCCGGTGCCGAGCCGTCGTTGCTGCGGCAGGCCCTGAACGTCCCCAACATGCTGTCCCTGCTGCGGCTGGCCGGGGTGCCCGTTTTCCTCTGGCTGCTGCTCGGCCCGCAAGAAGACGGCTGGGCGCTCGCCCTGCTCGTCTTCAGCGCCCTCACCGACTGGCTCGACGGCAAGCTCGCCCGCTGGCTCAACCAGATGTCCCGGCTCGGGCAGCTGCTCGACCCGGCCGCCGACCGGCTGTACATCCTCGCCACCCTCGTCGCCTTCCTCGTGCGCGGCATCATCCCGTGGTGGGTCGTCGTCCCGCTGGTCCTGCGGGAGGCCGTGCTCGGCGTCTGCGTCGTCACCCTGCGCCGCCGCGGTTTCGCGCCGCCCGAGGTGACCTACATCGGGAAGGGCGCCACCTTCGTCCTGATGTACGCCTTCCCGTTCCTGCTGCTCGCGCAGGGCGGCTCGGACGTCGCCGCGGTGGCGCGGCCGATCGGCTACGCCTTCACCATCTGGGGCGCCGTCCTCTACGTCTGGTCCGGTGTGCTCTACGTCGTGCAGGCGCGCAACGCCCTGCGCGGTACCGCGGCGGAATGAGCTTTCCCCGGGTCGTGGCGGGCGGCTGCGCCGTGTGGGTGTAAGACTTCGCCCAACACTTTTCGCCAGTGAAGGCATGAAAGGGGACCGGCGTTGTCCGCTCCTGAAGAGCTTCGCTACACCGAGGAACACGAGTGGGTCGCCACCCGCGGCGAGGACACCCACGTGCGCGTCGGCATCACCGAGTACGCGCAGGACCAGCTCGGCGACGTCGTGTTCGTCGACCTGCCCGACGTCGGCCGGCAGGTGAGCGCGGGCGACGTCTTCGGCGAGGTCGAGTCGACCAAGAGCGTCTCCGAGCTGTTCGCGCCGGTCGACGGGGAGGTCGTCGCGGTCAACGACGCCGTCGCCGACTCGCCCGAGCTGATCAACAGCGACCCCTACGGCGAGGGCTGGCTGATCGAGATCCGGCTCGACGACCCGGCGGGCCTGGAAGCCCTGCTCGAAGCCGAGGCGTACGACGCCCTGACCAAGGGCTGAACCCCACGTTGACCCGGTCGGACCAGCACTGCGCCGGTTCGGGGAGCCGGGGCTCGGAGAATCGATCAGGCACGGTACGTTGGCAGCTACACGTTCTTGAGTACTGGCAACACAGCATGTGTGGAGGAGAGCTCAGGTGAGCACGAACGACGGGCCCGGCGGCGTTCCCCCGGAGCAGTCTCCGGAGCGGACCTCTGTCTTCCGGGCCGACTTCCTGGCCGAAGCCGAAGGCCGCGAGCCCGCCCCGGAACCCCCGGTCCAGGGTGTCGACGCCCTGCCCCCGGGTTCTGCCCTGCTGGTCGTGAAGCGCGGGCCGAACGCGGGTTCGCGGTTCCTGCTCGACCGCGACACCACCAGCGCCGGGCGGCACCCGGACAGCGACATCTTCCTCGACGACGTCACCGTCTCCCGCCGGCACGCCGAATTCCGGCGTGAAGGCGGCGAGTTCGTCGTCATCGACGTCGGCAGCCTCAACGGCACCTACGTCAACCGCGAGCCGGTCGACCAGGCGGTGCTCGCCGGCGGCGACGAGGTGCAGATCGGGAAGTTCCGCCTGGTCTTCCTGACCGGCCCGGGGCACGGGGGCCAGGGGGCGCAGTGACGGCGGCCGGGCGGCCACAGAACCACGGGTTGAGCATCGGGGCGGTCCTCGCGCAGCTGCGCGGCGACTTCCCCGATGTCACCATCTCCAAGATCCGGTTCCTCGAAGCGGAAGGCCTGGTCCAGCCGGGCCGGACACCGTCGGGCTACCGGCAGTTCGCCGCGGCGGACGTGGAGCGACTGAGGTTCGTCCTGGCCGCCCAGCGGGATCACTACCTCCCGTTGAAGGTCATCAAGGAACAGCTGGACGCGGCGGACTCGGGGGCCGGGCCCACCGCGGCCCTGCCCCGCCCGCCGCGCCGGCTGGTGCCGATCGACGCGCCGGCGGAGAACGTCGGCCTGCCCGTGGCGGACGACTTCACCGCGGGCAAGGAGCTGCGCCTGACCCAGGAGGAGCTCCTGGAGCAGGCCGGCATCGACGCGCCGGCACTGGCCGAGCTGCAGCAGTACGGCCTGGTCCGGCCCGGTCCCGCCGGGTTCTTCGATCCCGACGCGGTGCTGGTCGCGCGGACGGTCAAGGCGATGACCGAATTCGGGATCGAGCCGAGACACCTGCGTGCCTTCCGCGCCGCGGCCGACCGCGAGGTCGGGCTGCTGGAGCAGATCGTGACCCCGGTGTACCGGCACCGTGACCCGGAGGCCAAAGCGCGGGCCGACGAGGTGGTGCGGGAGCTGGCGGCGCTGTCCGTGACCCTGCACACGCTGCTCGTCAAGGCCGGAATCCGCGGCGTCTCCGGGTGTTGATCGATAACGGGGCAGTGAGATCCTCTTTGCGGTCCCATGTCAATGACTGAATGTTCGGCACCGCATGCCGTACCGTGAAGGCACGGGTTTGCGGCAGGCAAACTGAGAGAGTCCGGACAGCGAGCACAGCGCACGGATGACGGGTAGCGTCGGGAGCATGGGCGTGAAGCCGGTTCAGCGCTGCAGCCCGTGTGCACGAGAGGGAGGCGAAGCCCGATGAGCGAAATGCGCGTCGTCGGTGTGCGGGTCGAGCTGCCCGCGAATCAGCCGATCTTGTTGCTGCGGGAGACCGAGGGTGAACGGTACCTGCCGATCTGGATCGGCTCGGTCGAAGCCACCGCCATCGCCTTGGAGCAGCAGGGGGTCCGCCCCGCCCGCCCGCTCACGCATGACCTGCTGAAAGAGGTCATCGGAGCGCTCGGCCGGGAGCTGGAGCAGGTCGTCATCACCGACCTGAAGGAGGGCACGTTCTTCGCGGAGCTCGTGTTCGACGGCGACATCCGGGTGTCCGCCCGGCCGAGCGACTCGGTCGCCCTGGCCCTGCGGATCGGCGTTCCCATCCACGCCGTGGATTCGGTGCTGGAGGAAGCCGGCCTCATCATCCCGGACGAGCAGGAGGACGAGGTCGAGAAGTTCCGCGAGTTCCTCGACTCCGTGTCGCCCGAAGACTTCCGCGGGGCCGATACCTAAGGGCTCCGAGCTTGGGTGAGGTGTGCTCGCGGAATGCGCTCGCGTCGAGCTCCTCGCCGTGTCTTCTGGGGGTGCAACCCCCAGACCCCGCCCGGGGGCACGCCCCCGGACCCCCGCCTCCTCCCGCGGTAAGGCTTTTCACTCGCCTCGACTTGTGAGAACTCGAGGCGTGAGAACTCGAGGCGTGAGAACTTGCCTTGACGTGGACGTCAACGTCTAGCGTCGAGGGCATGCGGATCGGAGAACTGGCGCAGCGCACGGGTACCACTACTCGTGCGCTGCGGTTTTACGAGGACCAAGGCCTGCTCCAGGCCCGGCGCTCGGCCAACGGCTACCGCGAGTACGGCGAGGACGATTTCCAGCTCGTCAAGGAGATCCAGACCCTCCAGACGGTCGGTCTGACCCTCGACGAAACCCGTCCCTTCGTCGAGTGCCTGCGCAGCGGCCACGAAACCGGCGATGCGTGCGCCAGCTCCATCGAGGTGTACCGGCGCAAGCTCGAAGAAGCCGACGCGCTTCTCGCGCGGCTCGGCGGCATCCGCGGCGAACTCGCCGGGAAACTCGCGGCCGCCCTCGCCCGGCAGGCGCCCGATCCGTGTGTCGTGCCCGAATCCCCGCGCCCGTGAAGGAGCCCGCCTTGTCCGAAGTTGCCGACATCACCGACGCGACCTTTGCCGAAGTCCTCGGCAGCGACGTCCCCGTGCTCGTCGAGTTCTGGGCCACCTGGTGCGGCCCGTGCCGGATGGTCGGCCCGGTGCTCGCGCAGCTGGCCGCCGAGCGCGCCGGTGAACTCGCCGTCCGCAAGATCAACGCCGACGAGAACCCGGAGACCACCCGCGCCTACCAGGTCATGTCGCTGCCGACGATGATCCTCTTCCGCGGCGGCGAGCCGGTCGAGACGATCGTCGGAGCGTTCCCGAAGGCCCGCATCGAAGACCGGCTCGACCGGGTCCTCAAGGCGCCGTCGCTTTGACGAACGTGTCCGCCACTTCGCGCCCGTACGTTTCGAGGTCCAGCGAAGGGTCGGCCGCGTAGGCGGCGGCGACACCGTCGATGGCCTGCGCGATCGACATCGCCATCACCTCGGGCGTGAAGGCGCCGAACGTGCCGTCGGCCTGGCCCTGCTTGAGCTGCCGGGCCAGGCCGTGCACCCGCAGGTCGTCGACCAGCACCTTCGTCATCACCCAGCCGTCGGCGTCGGCGGAGTTGGCGGCCAGCTCCGACAGCGCCCGGACGCACTCCGGGTACGCCCGCAGGAACGCGATCGACGTCTCGATGTGCGCCCGCAGGTAGCCGCGCCGGTCGGCCGGGTCGAGGCCGCCGCCGGTGCGTTCGGTGAGGAACGCGCCCTTGGTTTCGACGACCGTGCTGAGCACGGCCTGCATCAGGCCGGCCTTGTTCGTGAAGTGGTACGAGATCAGCCGGGTGCTGCTGAGCCCGGCGCGCTCCTTGATCTTGGCGAAGGTGGTCCGGCGGTAGCCGAGGTCGGCCAGGACGCCGATGGTCGCCCCGATGATCTGCGCCCGGCGCGCGGCCTCGGTGGCACCCAGGCCCAGTTCGGCCATGAGGTCGGTGTTTACTTGCATGAGTAAAAAGTTACTCGGCTGAGTAAAAAATGTCCACCGGGTTTGCCGGGCCACGAGTGGGGGTACGGCGAACGGCTCAAAGGCTCAGCCGACCGTTGAGCGTTGCCGCGCGTCGCGTTGACCGGTGTTCTCCTGACGCTTACCGTCGAAGGAGGTAAATCGCCACGGTGTGATTCACGGTCTGGGGCCGGACCGTGGCGGTTGATCTCCGGCGGGTCCCACTCCTGGGACTCCTCCGGCTGTCATTCGCCGGCCACCAGGTCGGGCGAGGGGAGGCTTGCGTGGTCGAGGCTGGTTCCGAGAAGCAGCCTGTCGGGGTCGCGACTGGCGAGCAGGGGGAACTGTTCCCCGACGACTCGCTGCCCGACGAGCTGGTGGGCTACCGGGGTCCGGCGGCGTGCCAGATCGCCGGCATCACCTACCGCCAGCTGGACTACTGGGCCCGGACCAAACTGGTCGCGCCCAGCATCCGCACCGCGCACGGCTCCGGCTCGCAGCGGCTGTACTCCTTCAAGGACATCCTGGTCCTCAAGGTCGTCAAGCGGCTCCTGGACACCGGCGTTTCGCTCCAGAACATCCGGGTCGCCGTCGACCACCTGCGCGTCCGCGGCGTCCGCGACCTGGCCCGGGTGACGCTGTTCTCCGACGGCACGACGGTGTACGAGTGCACCTCGCCGGAGGAGATCGTCGACCTGCTCCAGGGCGGCCAGGGCGTCTTCGGCATCGCCGTCAGCGGTGCGATGCAGGAGATCAGCGGCACCATTCACGAGTTCCCGGCCGAACGCGCCGACGGCGGCATCGTCGAGACGCACCAACCGGACGAACTCACCCAGCGCCGCAACGCCCGCAAGACCGGTTGATCACCACTGCGGCAGACAGAGTAAGGTTCACCGTGCGGTCGACGAATCCGCGCGGGAGAGTCCGAGCCACACCTTGAGCTCGGCGCCGAAGGAGCAAGTCCTCCCCGGAACCTCTCAGGCACCCTGGACCGCGCGGACGAGACGCCTCTGGAAAGCGGGTCGTCAGGACACAGCCTGATGGCCCCGCCGACGGTGCAAGCCCGGTTCAACCTGCGGGCGAAACTCTCAGGCGCCCCTCGGGGTCAGACAGAGCGGGGAGGGTTCCTCCGGGTTTGGGCGAGCCGTGCTCGCTCGGGACTTGGAGCCCAGTCTGCTCGCGGAAAGCGCTCGCTTGAGCCCCTTCGCCGTGTCTTCTGGGGGTGCAACCCCCAGACCCCGCCCGGGGGCTCCGCCCCCGGACCCCCGCGGTGGTCGCCTTCCGCTCGTCCGTCGGTTCTAGAGTCGGTCGAGTAACGCCCCGCTGTCCCCAGGAGGTCTCGTGGATCCGTCACTCGCCTCCCTGGAACAGGGCCTTCCTTTCGCCGACCGGCACATCGGGCCCGGACCGGACGAACTCCGCCACATCCTCGACGTCATCGGTGTCGCCTCCCTCGACGAACTCGCCGAACGGGCCGTGCCGTCGTCGCTGCGGGAGTCCGCGCAGCCCCTCGAACTGCCTCCGCCCGCCTCCGAAGCCCAGGCGCTGGCCGAACTGCGGGAGCTGGCCGGGCGCAACCGGCTGACCGCCTCGATGATCGGGCTCGGCTACCACGACACCGTCACCCCGCCCGTCATCCGGCGCAACGTGCTCGAGAACCCGGCCTGGTACACCGCCTACACGCCCTACCAGCCCGAGATTTCCCAGGGCCGGCTCGAAGCGCTGCTCAACTTCCAGACCATGGTCGCGGACCTGACCGGGCTGCCTGTCGCCAACGCGTCCTTGCTCGACGAGGCCACCGCGGCCGCCGAGGCCATGACGCTGGTGCGCCGGGCCGGGCGGGCGACGTCGCACCGGTTCGTCGTCGACGAAGACACGCTGCCGCAGACCCTCGCCGTGCTCGGGACCCGGGCCGAGCCGCTCGGCATCGAACTGGTCGTCGAAGACCTCTCGCAGGGGCTGACCGGGCTCGGGCTCGGCGGCGACTTCTTCGGCGTGCTCCTGTCCTACCCCGGCGCGTCCGGGGCGGTCCGGGAGCTCGACCTGACCATCGGCGAGGCCAAGAAGCACGGCGCGGCCGTGATCGTCGCCGCCGACCCCCTCGCCCTCACCCTGCTGCGCCCGCCCGGCGAGCTCGGCGCCGACGTCGCCGTCGGGTCGACGCAGCGGTTCGGCGTCCCGCTCGGCTTCGGCGGCCCGCACGCCGCCTACCTCGCCGTGCGGAAAGGCCTGGAGCGGCAGCTGCCCGGCCGGCTGGTCGGCGTCTCGAAGGACGCCGACGGCGCGCCCGCGTACCGGCTCGCCCTCCAGACCCGCGAGCAGCACATCCGCCGCGAGAAGGCGACGTCCAACATCTGCACCGCGCAGGTCCTGCTGGCGGTGATGGCGTCGATGTACGCGGTGTACCACGGGCCCGAGGGCCTGCGGTCGATCGCGCTGCGCGCCCACCGGATGGCCACCGTGCTGGCCGCCGGCCTCGCCGAAGGTGGAGTCGACGTCGTGCACGGCGAGTTCTTCGACACGGTCGTCGCGGCGGTGCCCGGCCGGGCGGATCTCGTTGTCGCCGCCGCGCGCGACCTCGGCCTCTCCCTGCGCCGGATCGACGACGACCACGTCGGCATCGCCTGCGACGAAACCACGACCCGTGAGCGGCTTTCCGGCGTCTGGAAGGCGTTCGGCGTCTCCGTGTCCGATGTGGACGGCCTTGATGCGGACACCGCCGACGCCCTCCCGGGGCCGCTGCGGCGCACGAGCGAGTTCCTCACGCACGCGGTGTTCCACGCGCACCGCTCGGAAACCGCGATGCTGCGCTACCTCCGGCGGCTGGCGGACTCCGACGTCGCGCTCGACCGCAGCATGATCCCGCTGGGCTCGTGCACCATGAAGCTCAACGCCACGGCGGAGATGGAGCCGATCAGCTGGCCGGAGTTCTCCGGCCTGCACCCGTTCGCACCGGCCGAAGACGCCGCCGGGCTCCTGACCGTGGTCGCCGACCTGAGCGCCTGGCTCGCCCGGATCACCGGCTACGACACGGTTTCCCTGCAACCCAACGCCGGCAGCCAGGGCGAGTTCGCCGGCCTGCTCGCCATCCGGGCCTACCACCGCGCCCGCGGCGAACACGCGCGGGACGTCTGCCTGATCCCGGCCAGCGCGCACGGCACGAACGCGGCCAGCGCGGTGATGGCGGGCATGCGGGTGGCCGTCGTCCGCTGCGACGAGGCGGGCAACATCGACCTCGCCCACCTGCGGTCCACAGTGGACGAGCACCGGGCCGACCTCGCCGCGATCATGCTCACCTACCCGTCGACGCACGGCGTCTACGAAGACACCCTCGGCGAGGTGTGCGCGGCGGTGCACGACGCGGGCGGGCAGGTGTACGTCGACGGCGCCAACCTGAACGCGCTGATCGGCGTCGCCCAGTACGGCCGCTTCGGCGCCGATGTCTCGCACCTCAACCTGCACAAGACGTTCTGCATCCCGCACGGCGGCGGCGGGCCGGGCGTCGGCCCGATCGGCGTCCGGGCGCACCTGGCGCCGTTCCTGCCGAACCACCCCCTGCAGCCGGCGGCCGGGCCGGTCACCGGCGTCGGCCCGGTCAGCGCGGCGCCGTGGGGCAGCGCGTCGATCCTGCCGATTTCCTGGGCGTACATCCGGATGACGGGCGCCGAAGGGCTCCGCCGGGCGACGCTCGTCGCGGTGGCCACCGCCAACTACGTCGCCCGCCGCCTCGCCGATCATTACCCGGTGCTGTACGCCGGCCACGAAGGCCTGGTGGCGCACGAATGCATCCTCGACCTCCGGCCGCTGACGAAGGCCACCGGCGTCACGGTCGACGACGTCGCGAAGCGGCTGGCGGACTACGGGCTGCACGCGCCGACGATGTCCTTCCCGGTCGCGGGCACGCTGATGGTGGAGCCGACGGAGAGCGAAGACCTCGCCGAGCTCGACCGCTTCTGCGCCGCGATGATCGCGATCCGCGGCGAAATCGACCGCGTCGCGGCGGGGGAGTGGCCCCTCGAGGCTTCACCGCTGCGGCAGGCACCGCACACCGCCCGCTGCGTCGCGGGCGACTGGGACCGGCCGTACAGCCGCGAAACGGCGGTGTTCCCGGCGGGGACGGCCGCACCGAAGATCTGGCCCCCGGTCCGGCGCATCGACGGCGCGGCGGGCGACCGCAACCTGGTCTGCTCCTGCCCGCCCCCGGAGGCCTTCGCGACCGGTCACAGGAACGCGAGGTAGGTTGGCGCCCATGGTGAGTGGGCACGATCCTGATCGGACGTCCGTGGTCGTGACCGGCGGCAGCGGCTTCATCGGCCGGGCCGTAGTGCGCGCCCTCCGCGACCGGGGCATCCCGGTCACCGTCGTGGACCGGGTGCCGTTCCCCGAAGACCGCGACGGCGTGCGTGTGGTGACCGGCGACCTCCGCGACGCCGCCGTCCGCGAGCAGGCTGTGACCGGCGAGACCGCGGCCATCGTGCACCTCGCCGCGCTGACGTCGGTGCTGAAGTCGGTCGAGCTGCCCGAAGACACCTTCGCCGACAACGTCCTGGTCACCCAGGAGCTGCTGGAGCTCGCGCGCCGCCGCGAGGTGCCGAAGTTCCTGCTCGCCTCGACCAACGCGGTGATCGGGAACGTCGGCACGGCGACCATCACCCCGGACCTGCCGCTGTGCCCGCTCACGCCCTACGGCGCCACCAAGGCGGCGTGCGAAATGCTGCTGTCGGGCTACGCCGGGGCCTACGGGATGACGACGTGTGCGTTGCGGTTCACCAACGTCTACGGCCCGGGAATGTCCCACAAGGACAGTTTCGTGCCGCGGATGATGCGGGCCGCGCTGACCGGCACCGGGGTCCGGGTCTACGGCGACGGCCGCCAGCGCCGCGACCTCGTCCACGTCGACGACGTCGTCCGCGCGGTCCTGCTGGCCCTCCGCAGCGGCTACTCGGGCCGCGCGATCGTCGGTGCCGGGCGCTCGGTGTCCGTGCTGGAGATGGTCGAAGCCGTGCGCGAGGTGACCGGCGCCGAGCTGCCGGTCGAGCACGTCGAGGCGCCGGCCGGGGAGATGCCCGCGGTCGTCGTCGACGTCTCGGCGAGCGCGGAGACCATCGGCTACCGGCCGGAGGTCTCGCTCACCGAAGGCCTGGCGACGGCGTGGAAGTACTTTTCCGGCCTCGCGAACCAGTGATTGCCTTTCTCAAGCGGCACTGGCTGCTGCTCCTCCTGCTCGTCCCGGCGATCACGCTCCGGGTGCTGACCTGGCTGGCCTACCGGCCGGCGCTGCTGTTCATCGATTCGTTCCGGTACATCGACAACCTGCACGCGCTGCGGGCCGACCAGCTCGACCCGATCGGCTACGACCTGGTGCTGCGGCCCCTGCTCGCGGTCGGCGGGCTCGCCTGGGTCACCGCGGTGCAGCACGCCGGCGGGGTGCTGATCGCGATCGGCGTCTACGGGCTGGTCCTGCGGCTCGGCGGCCGCCCGTGGGTCGCCGCGCTCGCCGCGGCCCCGGTGCTGCTCGACGCCTACCAGCTGCAGATCGAGCAGAACATCATGTCCGAGGTGACGTTCGAGGCCGTCCTCCTCGGGCTCCTCTGGCTGCTGCTCGGCTGGGGCACGCCGGGCTGGAAGCGCGCCGGCGCGGCGGGCCTGCTGCTCGGCTTCGGCGTGCTGACCCGGCTGATCGGGATCTCCCTGGCCCTCCCGCTGCTGGTCTTCCTGGTGGTCGCCGGGGGAGCGTGGCGCCAGTGGGCGGGCTGGCGCCGGGCCGGCGCCGGCCTCCTGGGCCTGCTCGCCGTGCTCGTGCCGTACGCGGCGCGGGTGCACGCGGAGACCGGCAAGTGGGGGCTGAGCGGGCCGTCCGGGAACATGCTCTACGGCCGGACCGCCGCGGTCGCCGACTGCGCGAACCTCCACCTCGACCCGGTGCTGCGGGTGTTCTGCCCGGCCGAACCCCGCGAAAAGCGGCTCGTCGACAACTACACCCACGCCGACCTCGACCCGAACTGGCCGGGCCCGCTGCCGCCCGGCGCGGACAAGGCCGCGCTGGCCCACGAGTTCGCCGTCGAGGTCCTGGAACAACAGCCCCGCGACGTCGCCGACGCGATCCTGGACGACTTCGCCAAGAGCTTCGCCTGGACGCGCGAGCAGGGCCTGACCGACGTCCCCCTGGACCGGTGGCAGTTCCAGCTCACGTACCCGCAGTGGGCCGACCAGTCCCTGATCGACCTGGTCACGCTGCAGAACGACGGCGTCGTCGCGAGCGTCGACCAGCCACTGGCGAAGCTCCTCCGCGACTACCAGCTCGACGGAGGCTACGTCTCGGGCGGGGTGCTCGGCCTCGGTGCGCTGCTGGGCCTGCTGCCGGCGGTGCGGCGCAAGAAGCCCCTGGACCGGGCCCAGGCAGGGGCGCTGTTCGCGGCGTCGAGCGGGCTCCTCCTGCTGTTCGCCTCGGCGGTGTTCCAGTTCTCGTGGCGCTACCAGCTCCCGGCGCTCGTGCTGCTGCCCGTCGCCGGGGCGCTCGGCTTCACCACGCTGACCTCGGCGAGCCGGAAGCGGCTCGCCGCCTTCCCCGACGACGTCGACTCCGGTGCCCTCGCCGGCTTCCGCGGCCGCCACCCGGACCTGGAACTGGCGCCGCTGACCGTCGTCATCGCCGCCTACAACGAAGCCGGCGGCATCGGCGAAGTCCTGGAGAAAATGCCGGACGAGTGCCTCGGCATGCGGGTGGACGTCCTCGTCGTGGTCGACGGCGGCACCGACGACACGGCCGCGATCGCCGAGGCGCACGGCGCGTACGTGTGCGTCGCGCCCCGCAACCGCGGCCAGGGCGCCGCGCTGCGGCTGGGATACCACCTCGCGGCCGAAGCCGGCGCCGAGTACATCGTGACGACCGACGCCGACGGCCAGTACGACAACAGCGAGCTGGAAACGCTGGTGCGTCCGGTCGTCGAGGGCACCGCGGACTTCGTCACCGGGTCCCGGCGGCTCGGGCACGAGGAAGCCGACAGCCGCGTCCGGTGGCTCGGCGTGCGCGTCTTCGCGGTGCTGGCGTCGGTGCTCACGGCCCGGCGGATCACCGACACGTCGTTCGGCTTCCGTGCGATGCGGGCGGACCTGGCCTGCTCGGTCCCGCTGCGCGAGCCGCAGTACCAGTCGTCGGAGCTGCTGGTCGGGGTCACCGCCCGCGGCGCCCGCGTCGTCGAGCTGCCGATGAGCATGCGGCTGCGCAAGGCGGGCAAGAGCAAAAAGGGCGGCAGCCTGGTCTACGGCGCCAACTACGCCCGGGTCATGACGGGGACGTGGTGGCGGGGGTACGTGCTGCGCCGCGGCCGAACACGAACCGGTCGAGCAGCGTGAACTTGACGACGAACACCAGCGCGTAGCTGGCGACGTACGCGCCGTCGACGAGCACCACCCACCAGAAGTGCGGCAGGCCCAGCGGGGACAGCAGCGAGCCGGCGAGGGTGGTCAGGCCGATCGACGCCAGCCCGCCGAGCCCGATCACCGCGAGGTAGGGCAGCAGCTCGCGCCGGACGCGCGGCCGCCCGGTGCGGCCCCACACCCAGCGCCGCGTGACCAGGAAGTTCAGCACCGCCCCGGCCGCCCAGGCCAGCGTGCTGGCCAGCGCCGCGGCGCCGCCGGTGGCGAGGACGGCGAGCAGCACGACCTGGCTGAGGACCGTGGCGGCGACCGACGTCGTCGCGGCGCGCGCCAGCCGGGCCCAGCCGCGACGGCGGGTCTTCTCCGCCGTGCGGGCCCGCACGCCGTTGGTTACGGTCGTCATGCTCCCATCCTCCCCGCGGGCCGGCCGCGCCGCCGTCCGACCCCCTCACGCATAGGAGATTCACAGCTCATTGCCAGGTCTTCATCAGCACGTGATCTATAGCGTTCGGGTGGCGTAAACGAGCAGGAAGGGCGGCACAATGCGTGTGCTGGTTCTCGGCGGTGACGGATATCTGGGCTGGCCGACCGCGTTGCACTTATCGGACAAAGGCCATGAGGTGGCCGTTCTCGACAATTTCGCGCGGCGCGGGTACGACGCCGAACTCGGTGTCGAAAGCCTGGTCCCGATCGAATCCCTCGCCGACCGGATCGCGACCTGGCGCGAGGTGTCGGGCCGGACGATCACCAGCTACGAAGGCGACCTCCTCGACGCGGAGTTCCTGTTCGGGGCGGTGCGGGACTTCGCGCCGGACGCCGTCGTCCACTACGCCGAGCAGCGGTCGGCGCCGTATTCCATGATCGACCGCGAACACGCGGTGTACACGCAGCACAACAATGTGGTCGGGACGCTGAACCTGCTCTATGCGATCGCGGAGATCGACCCCGCGATCCACCTGGTCAAACTCGGCACGATGGGCGAATACGGTACGCCGAACATCGACATCGAAGAAGGCTGGCTGGAGCTGGAGCACAACGGCCGCGCCGACCGCGTGCTGTTCCCGAAACGGCCGGGTTCGTTCTACCACCTGACGAAGGTCCACGATTCCCACAACATCGAATTCACCTGCCGCGCGTGGGGCCTGCGCGCCACGGACCTCAACCAGGGCATCGTGTACGGCCAGCAGACGCCGCAGACGGCGCTGGACCCGCGGCTGGCGACCCGCTTCGACTACGACGCGGTGTTCGGCACGGTGCTCAACCGGTTCGTCATCCAGGCCGTGCTCGGCCAGCCGCTGACGGTGTACGGCAAGGGCACGCAGACCCGCGGCCTGATCGACATCCGCGACACCGTGGAGTGCATCCGCCTGGCCGTCGAGCACCCGGCCGAGCCGGGGGAGTTCCGCGTGTTCAACCAGATGACCGAAAGCATGCCGGTGGCGGGCATCGCCGAGCTGGTGGCCGACCGGTTCCCCGGCCCGGTGCAGATCGAGCAGCTGGAGAACCCGCGCACCGAGGCGCCCGAGCACTACTACAACGTGAAGCACACCGGGCTGGTCGGGCTGGGCCTGGAGCCGCACCTGCTTTCGGACACGCTCATCGAGTCGATGTTCGACATCGTGGGTGCGAACAAGCACCGGGTGAACCCGGAGAAGCTCCGCCCGACCGTCCGCTGGCGGGGCGCGCTGAAGGCCTAGCACCGAAGGCCTAGCACCGAAGGCCGGTCGTGAGTGGTAAGGAGGGTTCTAACCCTCCTTACCACTCACGACCCGGCCGGGAGCCCGACGGCTCGCTCAGCCGGGCAGCTTGTCCAGGAACCCGTGCACCTTGGCGATCTTCCCGGCTTCGAGCTCGACGACGTCGAACCCGATGGCGACCGGCTCGGCGCCCGGGGTGCCGAGGTACCACTGGAAGCGGGCGAGGTCGTGGTGGGCGTCGGGCTCGGCGGGCAGGCTGAAGGTGAGCCCGCCGAACTGCTGCTGCGCCCCGGCGACGAACTGGTCGATCCCGTCGTGCCCGGTGACGGCGCCGAGCGGGTCGGTGTAGCCGGCGTCGGCGGTGAAGACGTCGGCCACGAGGGCGCGCCGCTTGTCGGCGTCGGTCTCGTTCCAGACGGCGATGTACCGCTCGACGATGCTGCGGACGTCGGTCATCGTGGTTCCTTTCGTTGGGGGACAACGGATTCGCCGTCGTCCTGTGCTGAGACCGACTTTGGCGGACGTACGGCGGCTCGTCGATTACGCGAGAGGTAATGCCGGGCCATTACGCCCGGGGTAATGGCGGCGGCTCGGTGATCGCCGTAGCGTCGCTCGCGTGACGACCATGGTGCAGGCACGGCAGCGGCCCGTCGGGGAACTGCTGCGGGAATGGCGGGACCGGCGCCGGATCAGCCAGCTCGACCTGGCGATCTCGGCGGACATCTCCACCCGCCACCTGAGCTTCGTGGAAACCGGGCGGTCCAAGCCGAGCCGGGACATGGTGCTGCGGCTCGGCGAGCACCTCGACGTCCCGCTGCGGGAACGCAACCGGCTGCTGCTCGCCGCCGGCTACGCCCCCGCGTACACCGAGAGCGCGCTGGGGGACCCCGGGATGGACGCCGTCCGCCGCGCCGTGCGGCAGCTCCTCGCGGGCCACGAGCCGTACCCGGCCGCCGTCGTCGACCGGAACTGGGACCTCGTCGAGGCCAACGCCGCCACCGGCCTCTTCGTCGCCGGGATCCCGGCCAGGCTGACCACCAACGTCCTGCGCGCGACCCTGCACCCCGACGGCATGGCCCCGCACATCCGCAACCTGGGGGAGTGGCGCGCCCACCTGCTCGGCCGGCTGCGGCGGCAGGTCGCCCAGACCGCGGACGCCGGTCTCGCCGAGCTCCTGGCCGAGCTGCGCGGGTACCCCTGCGACCAGCCCGTGCCCGAGGTCGAGGTCCCCGGGCCGGGTGACATCTTCGTGCCGCTCGAGTTCCGCCACGAGGGCACCGACCTCACCTTCTTCAGCACGGTCGCCACGTTCGGCACCCCGCTGGACATCACCGTGGCGGAACTGGTGATCGAGTCGTTCTTCCCGGCCGACCCGGCGACGGCGGCGTATCTGCGCGAGCGGGCCGCCCGGGTGGGATGATGGGGGTCCGCGCAGCATCCGAAGTGAGGATCACCGGTTGATGGCCGTCCCGCCTTCGCTCGCCCTGTCCGTCGGAGTCCGCATCCCCCAGCTGCTGTTCGGTGTCGCCGGCCTGTCCCCGGCCGAAACCGGCCGGGCCGTCCGCATCGCCCTCGACACCGGGTACCGCGGCATCGACACGACCCCGGGCACCGAGCCGGCGGTGGGCGCGGAGCTCGCCGCGGCCGACGTGCCCCGTGAAGACCTCTTCGTCAGCTTCCACGTGCCCGCCCAGGGTTACGACATCGCCCGCCGGGCCGCCGACCAGGCGCTGGAAGCGCTCCAGCTCGAGCGGGCCGACCTGTGCCTGCTGGACGGCACGAAGGGCGCGTTCACCGACACCTGGCGCGTGCTGAGCCGGCTGCGCGCGGACGGGCGGGTCCGCGCGGTCGGCGTCGCCGGCTTCGGCGTCTCCGAGCTGCGCCGGCTCATCGACGCGACCGGCTCGGTGCCGGTGGTGAACCAGATCGAGCTGCACCCGTGGCTGCAGCAGCTCCCGCTGCGCGAGTTCCACGGCGAGCGCGGCATCGTCACGGCCGCCGCCAGCCCGGCCGCGAACGCCGCGCTGCTGTCGGACGAGACGGTCACGGCGCTCGCCGCCAAGTACGGCAAGACCCCGGCCCAGATCGTGCTCCGCTGGCACCTGCAGAACGGCACGGTCGCGGTGGCGGCGTCGGCCACCACGACGCGGATCCGGGAGCACTTCGGGATCTTCGACTTCGAGCTGGCCGACGACGACGTCGCCGTGGTGGCCGAGCTCGACAACGGCACGCGCGTCTAGCGGCTAGGTGGACTTGATCCCCGCCGCGGCGAAGTCGGCCTGCTGGGCGGGCTGCTCCAGGTACTCGCGGAAGGTCTGGGCGGCGCGCAGCGCGGTGTCGTCGATGCCCGGGCCGGCCAGCCCGATGAACGGGTAGTCCGCCGAGCGCGCGTTCGCCACCGACTGGGCGGGCGAGCCGATCATCTCCGGCTTCTTCGTGGTCAGTTCGCTGACCCAGTACGACGATTCCGGCAGCCACGCGGCCGGGAGCCCGCCGATGGAGTCCACCTTCGCCCGGCCGACCAGCGCGTCGAGCACCTGCGCCGACGACTTGCCTTCGATGGTGATGCGCACGCAGTGCCCGTGGACGACGGTGGCGGCCTGGTTCCACCGGTCGGCCGCGGCGGTCACCGGCTTC
This sequence comes from Amycolatopsis sp. CA-126428, assembly GCF_002904335.1. Taxonomy (GTDB): domain Bacteria; phylum Actinomycetota; class Actinomycetes; order Mycobacteriales; family Pseudonocardiaceae; genus Amycolatopsis. Next base: position 63,166 of record NZ_PPHF01000155.1, read on the forward strand.
TGCACGCTCGGGGTGACGATGATCCGCATCTGCGCGGTCCCGCCGTCGCAGCTGGCGGCCTGCGCCTCGGCCCGGCTGTTGAGCTCGTTGTCGGCCCAGTTCCAGCCGACGACGCCGAGCCCGATGAGGACGGCGAGCACGAGACAGGCGATCGGCCAGCCGGCGATCCGCCGGCGCGGAGCCTTCTTCCCGACGATGCGGTGCGACCCGGTGGCGTCGGCGGTCTTGCCGACGATCCGGTGCGAACCGGTGCCCTCGCTGCGGCCGGCCCGGTGGGGGCCGGTGCTGTCGCTGCGGCCGCCGCGGTCGGGGCCGGTGGTGTCGTTGCGCTCGGGGCCGGTGGTGTCGCCGTGCTCTCCGCGGTCGGGGCTGGTGCTGTCGCCGCGCTCGGCGGCCCGGGTGCCGGTGTCGCCGCTCCGGTCGAGGATGCGGGGAGAGCCGGCCGCTTCGCCGCGGGCGGCGCGGTCACCGGACCGGGCGCCGGTGTCGTCGCCCCGGTCGACGAGGGGGGAAGCCCCGGCCGCTTCGCCGCGGGCCGCGAGGTCGTCGTCCGGCCGCGCGATGACTTCGGTCCGCTCGGCGGCCGATTCGGGATGGCGGCCGGCGGGTTTGCCGCCCTTGCGGCGCGAGCGGGGAGCGGCGGAATCGGCGGGCAAGCCGCCGGGCGCTCCGGCGGGGGCAGCGGGGCCGGCGATCGGGTGGGCACCGGAGGCTCCGGCTCGCCGGGCAGCCCGGGTGGATCTGCCGGAGCCGGGGGTTTCGGTGCGGTCCGGGGCCGAGCGGTCGCCGCCCTTGCGGCGCGAGCGCGCGGAGGTACCGGTGTTCCCGGTTGTGGCGTAAGCGGCGGTGGTTTCGCTGTCGGCGGCGGGGTGGGCGCCGGAGGTGTCGCCGCGGCGGCCGGTGGCGGTTTCGCTGTGGGCGACCGGGAAGGTGCCGGAGGCTTCGCCACGGCGGCCGGTGGTGGTCTGGCTGTTGGCAACCGGGAAGGTGCCCGAAGCCTCGCCGCGGCGGGCGGCGGTGGTCTGGCTGTTGGCAACCGGGTAGGCGCCCGAGGCTTCCCCTCGGCGACCGGCGCGAGGCGCGGTCGCTTCGCCACCGGCGACGGGGTGGCCACCCGGCACATCCCCTCGCCGGGCGGCGGTCGTCTCGCTGCCGGCGACCGGGTAAGCGCCGGAAGCTTCCCCGCGGCGCGAGAGCGTCGTGGTGATTTCGCTGCTCGTGACGGGGTAGGCGCCGGAGGCCTCACCGCGGCGAGGCGCGCGGGTGACGGTCGAATCACCGCCGGCGACCGGGTACGAGCCCGAAGCTTCCCCGCGGCGCGGGGCACGAGTCACCGTGGACTCGCCCCTCCCCGCGACGGGGTACGACCCAGAAGCTTCCCCGCGGCGAGTGCCCGCGACCGGGTACGAGCCCGAAGTCTCGCCTCGCCGGGTGCCGGGGTGCGTTCCGCCGCTCTCGGGCGGGTAGCCGGGCGCCTCCGCCCCTTCCGTGAAGAAAGCCGAACCGGATGACTCGCCCTGACCACGGGCGGCGGAACCGCGGCCCGCGATGCCGAAGGCGGCCGAGATGGAGCTGCGTCCCGGGGTGCGGAAAGAGCCGGAAGCCTCGCTGCGCCCCTCGGGGGGCACGCTGGGCGTGCGGTCCTGAGGGTGCGGCACCGGCTCCTCGTCCCGGTAGTGTCGCCCCATCCGTCATCCTTTCGGGGTGAGCGCATGCCAAGCACGCGCTGCTATGCAATCAAACCGTTATCACCCTAACAGGTGAGTATCGGAGAGAGAATAATCTGACTCACAGTGGGTCGCGCTCAGGGTGCTGCGCTGACCAGGCGATGGCAGTGCGCAATCAGGCGATGACGCAGCGGCGCCGCCCGGCGGGCGAACTCGCCTTGTCCCCGGGCGTATTCGGCCCGGCCCGTCGCCGTCTCGATCCGCACCGGCGGGTAGCCCAGCTCCGCCAGGTCGTACGGGCTCGCCCGCATGTCCAGGGTCCGGATCTCGACCGCCAGCTCGAAACAGTCCGCCACCAGCTCCGCGGGCACGAACGGGTCGAGCTTGTACGCCCATTTGAACAGGTGGAGTTGTGTTCGAGGTGCAATCAGAACGACGGCCCCCGGCGGTGCTGCGAACACCAGCCGAGGGCCTTGATCGGAAAGCGAGTTCCGACCCATGGCCAAAGACGCGCGAACGCCCCACAGGTTGCGAAGCCTCTCGAAATTGATCATCCCCGCGAGCCTCGGTGTGCTCGGCTCGGTCGTCGCCGTTCGCTGCACGAACCGCGTCATGCGCGGGCAGATCAGCATGTACGCCGAGCTCCTCCGTCTCCGCGACGACGTCCGGCAGCTCCGGCGCCACCAGGACCGGGCAGCAGCATGAACGAGCCGATCGACGTCGACACCTTCGTCGCGCAGCTCGCCGACGACGACCAGTTCGCCCGCGAGGTCGCCAGCCTCAGCGCCCCCGCCGACTCGCACCCCCGCTCGCGGTTCGACACCGCCGTCGAGATCGCCGCGCTGCAGGTCGACCTGTGGGCCCTCGACGCCCGCGACGGCGGCGACTGGTCGGAGTTCCGCGCGCACATCCGCGAGTGCATCGCCGGCGCGTTCGCGGGCCTGGCGCCCCCGGAGACGTTCGAACAGCGGCCCGGCGACGGCCAGCTGCACGAGATCGAGCAGTGGCTGTGGGAGCAGGAGTAACCCGGGTGGCCGCTGCAGGCGGCCGGGTGGCGACGCTGCCCGGCCGCCGCGGTGTAACGCACCGCCTGATCCACGCGACGTGGGCGGACATGAGGTCCAATCGGCTCGCCTGGATCACCGGCGTCGCGCTGCTGCTGCTCGCCGGCGTGACCGTGCTCGGCGCCGTCGGCGCGCTCGTGCCGGACATCCTCGGCGAGCCCGCGGCGCGCGCCGTGTTCGGCGTCGTGGCGCTTGCTGGTCTGGCCGGCGTGGTGGGAACGCTCGTCGAGATCGTCCGTCTCCGCGAGGCCGCCGCTGACGACCGGTAGCCTGGTCGTACCTCTTCGCGGAGGACCGGCCCCGGGTAGCTCCCGGGGCCACGCGGAGAGGCCCCGCGAAGAGGAGTACCCGCCATGCCCTCGGCGATCGGCGACAACCTGCGCCAGATCCGCCACGCCCGCGGCAAGTCGCTCGCCGTCGTGGCCGGCCGCGCGGGCATCTCAGCGTCCTACCTGTCCCGGCTGGAGTCCGGCGACCGCGCCCTCGATCGTCGGTCGCTGATCGTGAGCCTCGCCGACGCGCTGGAGGTCGCGCCGAGCGAGATCACCGGGAGCGCGCTCACTACGCCCGGGGAGCTGGAAGAGGACCGATCGCTGAACGAGGTGCGCCTCGCCCTGCTCGCCGTGAGCATGGGTCAACCGCGCGGCCAGGTCCTCCCCGCCGAGGTCCTGGAACCGCGGGTTACGGCGATCCTCACCGCGCAGCGGGACTGCGACTACAGCCTCGTCGGCGAGCAGCTGCCGGGCCTGATCCGGGACCTGCACAGCACCCTGCAGGCGCACCGCGACGAACGCGCCGTGCTGCGCCTGCTCGTGCTCACCCACGTGCAGGGCACGCAGGCGTGGCTCGGCGACATCGGCGCGAGCCTGGATCTGGCGTGGCAGGCGGCCATGCTCGCCCAGGACGCGGCGCAGCGGCTCGACGAGCCGCTGTTCACGGCCGTGAGCGGGTTCGGCACGGCCTTCGGGCTGCTGGCGGCCGGCGGGTTCGACATGGCCGAGGAGACGCTGCGGGCATCCTCACCGGGCACGGAGACGCCGGAACAGGCGCAGCTCGCGGGCATGCTCACGCTGACGTCGTCGCTCGTCTCCGCCGCGCAACGCAACAACACCGAACGACTCGCCGCGCTCGAGCACGCCGCCGACCTCGCGGACCACACCGGCGAGGGCAACGCGCTGTGGTTCGGGTTCGGCCCGTCGAACGTCGGGGTGTGGCGCATGTCCGTCGCTCTGGAGGCCGGCGAGCACTCCGAGGCCGCGAAGATCGCCGAGACGGTGAACCCGGACGCGCTGCCCTCGCCGACCCGGAAGTCCGCCTACTACCGCGAGTACGGCCGGGCCCTCGCCAGGCTGCCGAAGCGCCGCAACGACGCCGTGCTGATGCTGCGCCAGGCCGAGCTGATCTCCCCCGCGCGGATCCACCGGCACCCGTTCATGCGCTCGATCCTCTCGGAGCTGGTCGCGAAGGCGAAGCGCGACCAGATCGGCCGCGAGCTCCGCGGCATGGCCTACCGGGCCGGCCTGCCCGTGTAGCCCATCCGAGTGTTTGCCTGGGTGGCAAACTCCGACGGCTTCCAGCGCGCACGCTGGCGATCATGAAGTCTCGGGGATGGCAGCGTGAGCGCCTGGTCATGACGGTGGACAGCACCGGCACGGAACTGCCGGTCATCACCGGTGTCACGACCGACCACAGAGGCCGGCTGGTCGGTGCGATGGCGATCGGTGACGGCCCGACCGCCGTGCTTGAACCGCCGGACGACGGCAGCGTGCACGGCCAGATCAGCCTCAACGCGATGATGACGCTCCTCGACGTCGAGGAGCTGCGGGCGCGCGTCGAGATCAAGAAGCGGCGGAACCAGCGATGAGCCCCGGAGAGCAGGGCTGGCAGCTGTTCCGGGCGTTCCGGACGACCGACGCTGAGGGACGGCCGACGGACCTGCAGTTCGGCCTCGTCGACACGGCGAAGAACGGCACTCAGCCAGCAATCCGGGTCAACGGCAAGACGGCCTTGATGCCGCTGGAGGAGATCGGCGCCGAGCTGCCCGAGGTGATCCGCCGCGTGCTGCTCACCTGGTGGCAGCGAGAGGGCGGACGGTGACCGCCGTGACGGCGCCGGCCGCGAGCGAGTGGGCGGCCCGGTACCACCGCGAGGACAGGCAGATCCACCGCTACCTGAAGGCCGACCTCGCGGACCCCGGCGTCGACTGGCTGGTGCCCGCACACAGCGCCGATCCGCTGTACCCCGAGCGGCACGCCCGGGTCGAGATCTCGGACCGCCCGGAGCCCGGGAGCGGGCATCACAGGCTGTGCTGCCGCGCGTGCTGGGCGGCCAGCTGATGGCGTTCAGCGGGAAGGGCTTCGAGGGCATCGAGACGGCCGCGCGCGCGATGGCCCAGGAGATGACGGCCCGGGTCCGGAACCAGCGCCCCTGCCCCAGCCCCAGCACCAGCACCGAGTCGAGCAGCCCAGGCGAAGAACCCGAGCAGCCGCCAGCACCTCGGGACCCCTGATCCGCTCGGCCGCCGCAGTGTCCCCGAGCCTGCGGCGGCCGAGCAACCCACGCCGCCCGTCGCGCCGTCCTCCCTCCGTGCGCGGCGGGCGGCTTCGTGTCTGCGCCCGCTGGCCGCACGCGCAGCCGGAACGGCCTCCCCCAGGGAACACCCCGGCGGGTGCTGGCGACGGCTCAGCGAGCCGCTCAGCCGCCGCCAGCTTGGCGCCCGTCAGCCGCCGGTCCGGGCCATCCAATCCAGCTCCTCAGCGATGTCCCACGGCGACGCGTTGGCCGGCGGGGCGAACGTGCCGATGTTCACCGTGGTGGTGCGCCCGCTCCCGCCGCCGACGCCCGCGTGAGCCGCTGCCGGCGTGACCTGCGCGCCGCTGTTGATCGCCTGCAGCAGCGGGAGATTCCGCGACGTGGCGGCCGCGTTGACGATGAACTCGCGGTCGCTGATTGCGATCAGGTTCGCGTCGTCGCGCGGGCCGCCGACGCCTCGGAAGAGGCCGCCGTACGGGAACCGCGGCGCCCCGCCGTTCGCGTAGCCCCCGACCAAGCCGCCGTCCTTGCGCGCGATGGCGGGCCCGGTGAGGCTCGATCCGCGGCCCGACGTGCCGTAGAAGGTGTTCACGGCGATAGTGATCTCGCGGTTGCGCAGCTCGTTGATCCGGTCGCGGAGGGCCGCGACCTTCGCCTCTTCGGCCGCGGCGTTCGAGGTGAGCACGATGTTCTTGCCGCCCGGGAGCTGGACGACGGCCTGGCCGAGGTTGTTGACGTTGACCTTGAGCCCGGACGCGGTGAGGTCGGCGACGGACATCTTGGAGATGCTCTGCTGCAGACTGGCCGGCAGGGGCCCGGACCACGAGTTCGCGAGGTTGATCGTCTCGCGGTTCTGCGCCCTCAGCGCGTCGGACACCTTGCCCGACTCGTCGCGGGCCGCCGAGTTCGCGTACGCGGCCTGGTACGCGGCCTGCTCCTGTGCAGCGAACGCCTGCTCCACGCCGAGCAGCGAGCGGGCCTTGTCGTCCTCGGTGGCCTTGCCGTCCTTGGACACCTTGGCGTAGTCGGCCAGGGCCTGCTTCGAGTTGAGCACCGCGCCGCGGTAGCCGAGCTGGGCGTTCTGCTGCGCGTAGATCGCCTGGGTGAGCGCGTTGACGGCCTCGCGGGACTTGTTCTGCGCCTCCGTCGACTGGTTCGTCGCCGCCGCCTCGGCCGCGGTCGCGTCGGTGCTCTCGCGGAAGGCGATGCCCTTCGAGGCGATCGCGGCCTGGAGCGCGTGCACGGTGGTGGCCGCGTCGGGGTTCGCCTTAGCGTAGGCGTCGAGCTGGCGGTTGACGGCGTCGAGGGCGTCCTTCTCGCCCATCACCGCGGAGGTGACCTGCGGGAGTGCGACGCCGTACTGCTTCGCGAAGTCCAAAAGGGACTTGCTGTTGCCGTTGATGTTCTTCTGGGCCAAGTCCTGCGCGACGGACGCGCGGACGCTGTCGTCGATCGCGCCCTTGGACGCGCGTAGGGCCTCGGTGTAGCTCCGCTGGGACGCATCCAGGGTCGCCGCGGCCTTCGCAGCACGCTCGGCGTCCTGGCCCATGAGAAGCAGGGCCACGCCGAGGCCGGCCGTCGCGAGTGCGGCAGGGTTCAGCGCGCCGGCCGCGAGCCCGGACATGGTCGTCTTGAACTTGCCGCCGACGCCGTCGGCCGCCTTGATCTTCGCGCCCAGGCCCTCGAACCCGGCGCCAGCGTCCACGCCGAACTTGCTCAGGATCATGCCGGCCGCACCGATCCCGCCGACGAACTGCGTCACCTGGGGCGGGAGCGCGGACACGGCGGTGAGCACGCCGTGCAGCACGGTCGCCAGGCCGGAGCCGGCCGACGAGAACCCCTGCAGCACACCGAGTGCGCCGGAGCCCTGCGACGTCAGGTCGACCAGGCCGCCGGTCACCTCGTCGACGATCACGAACAGCGAGCGCAGCGGGCCCGCTGATCCGTTGGCCACGTTCGCGAACAGCGCCCCGAGGCGCGCCTCGACGGTGCGGACGATGCCGCCGAGGGTGCTCAGCCCGTCGCCCGCGCCCTGGGCGCCCCGCGAGGCGTTCGAGCTGAATTCGCTGATGCCCTGCCCGGCCTGAGCCGCGAACGACCGAAGGCCCTGGAACACGGGACCAGCGGCACGGACAGCGGTGAGAACGCCTGGCATGGCGTTCTCACCGAGGTCGGTCGCCGCGCCCGTCAGCTGGCGGATCTGGGGCGCGGACGCCTGGACCGCGGACGTGACGAGGGGGCGGAGCCGGACCCACGCGGCGCCCACGTCGTCGATGGCGCCCACGACGTCGTCCTGCAGCGGCTCGGACATCGTCGCGGCGTCGCTCTTGAACTGCGAGGAGAGCACGCTGAGCCGAGCCTGTACGGCGTCGGACTTGGCGACCGCGGCCACCCCGAACGCTGCGAACCCCGCCGTCATCAGCACGAGGCTTCCGGCGACGGCGGCCGAGCCGATGGCGGCCGCGGCCGGCAGTCCCGCAGTGAGGCCGGCGAACTTCATCCCGTTGAAGTTCTTCTCGGCCTTGGTCGCCGCGTCCTTTGTGGACCGGTCGACCTTCTTGCCGGACTTCTCGGCCTCGTCGCCGATGTCCTCGAGGTCCCGCTTCGCGGCCGCCTTACCCCGGTCCCAGTCGGCCTTATTGATCTTGAGGAAGGCGACGAGCTCGCCAATGTTCAACGCCAAGGCGGGCTACCTCCGGTTCGGGTCGGGCGGCGGGGGCGGCGGGAAGAAGTGACGGCCTACGCGGGTCTCGGCCTCGTCGAGCAGGCTGGTGATCCGCGTGCTGAGCCACCGCCAGGAACGGGCGTGCAAGAGCGCCCGGTCGCCGACGTCGAGGCCGTAAGTCTGGTGCAGGTCAGCCTCGATTAAGAGCCACTGGTCCAGCAGCTCCGGCCAGGTCGGGCCTACCGCTTCGCTGAGGGCTCCTTGCGGGACGTCGTACCAGCGGTGGAGGCCGCTTGCCGCGTCGTAGTCGCCCCGGCCCGTGACGCGCGGGTGCGGCGTCCGTTCGGACTCGGGGCCGGGGCTTCCCCCGAGAGGGCACCGGACGTCATCGCGTGGTCGGCGACCTCTTCGCCGAGGGTGAAGAACAGGAGTGCGTACCGCGCGATGCGCTGGATCTTGATCCAGGAGACGCCGCCCGCCACCATCTCGTCGAGGGCGGTGCCGAGCACGAGGGAGACGTAGTCCCGCTTGTCGTCGGCGAGCGCCTGCGCGGCTTCCTCGGTGATCTCGACGTCCTCGCTGATCAGGTAGACGCTCATCAGCTTGAGGCCCGTCAGGGCGTCGGGCGAGGGGATCCGGTAGGTCGTCCCGTCGACCGGGATGGATAGCGCGTCGTCGGCCAGGTAGGCCGACAGGTCTTTGACCGTCACGTGCGGAACTCCGATCAGTACTGGGGGTGCCGGCCGCGGGCGTCGCCGTTGGCCTGGTCGGTGGGGGCGTGCGGGCGCTTGGAGGCGCGGCGCATCTGGTCGTTGATCGCGTGCCGCAGACCGGTCCGCGAGCCGGCCGATCGGACGGCGCTGTTGAGGCTCCGACTCTCGGCCGGGTTCGACCGGTCGTCGCTCTCCAGCGGTTCGCCCGCGGCCATCCGGCCTCGCGCCATCTGCGCGGCGATCGCGGCGCCGAGGGCGCCGGACTGGTCACCTCCGGCCGCCTCGCCGTGAGCGTGCTTCAGCAGCGGCTCAAGGCCGGCGAAATGGACGTCTGCCTCACGCGCGGCGAGTCGAGCGTTGGCCGCGTCTTCGCCGGTGACCTCGGCGAGGCGGTCGTCGATCGTGTCGAGGATCGCCCGGGCATCGTCGGGGTGCAGGCCCTTGGCGCGGAGGACGGTCGGCAGCTCCTCCGCGAGGGCGTGCAGCGTCTCGGGGTCGTCGGCCTCGTCGATCAGCTGCTGTTCCCTCATCCCGGCGTTGAGCAGCGTCTGCGCGCGCGACCAGGTCGCCTGCCGGGCGAGCATCCCTTCGACGCCGGGCGTGGGCTCCGGGAGGGCGTTGAGGGACCGCTGCTGCAGGGCGCCGTACGCCGAGCCGACCTCGTCGTCGATCGCGGCGACGGCCTGGGCGGTGCGCTGCCGGATCGGTTCGATCCGTCGTGTGGCTGCGGCCGTCCGGCCCTCCGGGGTGAGTTCGGGGTCCCCCTGGACCTGGCGCCGGACGTCCTGCAGGGCGTTCCGGTGCTCGACGAGGACGGCCTGCAGCCGCCCCGGGGCCTGGCGCAGCGTCTCCAGGTGCTGGTCGGTCGGCGCGGAATCGGTCGGCGTGTACGGCTGGATCGCCGAGAGCCGGCGGCCCCACGAGCGGCCGAACGGGCCGCGGGGACTGGTCATGCTGGTGCCTCCTGGGTGAGCGCGACGATCGCCTCGGCGAGGTGCCGGGCGCACGCGCGGTAGATGGGCCGGCTTGCCGAGCCGGGCTGCAGCGGGAACGCGGCGACCGGCCCGAAGTAGCCGGGATCGCCGTGGTGGCAGGCGATGCACGTCGGTGAGCCGCCGGTCGGGGTCGGAGTGCCGACGCTGCGCATGGCGGCCGCGTAGTGGGTGAGGCAGACGACCGCCGGTCGAGCGGCGGGAAGGCCTGCGGCGGCCATGTCGGGCGGCGTGAGGCTGAGCCGGTGCAGCTGGCGCAGGTCCGTGCGGTCGCACACCAGACACGCGTCGGGCTGGACGCCGTGCGTCGGGTCGGCCGCGTCCCGGGCCGGGCCGCCGACGATCTCGCCGGTGCCCTGGTCCGGTGGCGGCTGATCGTCGCCGACGAGCGCGGCCGGCACGCGATCGCCGAAGATCGCGCGCCACGCGGGAGACAACACGGCGCCGTCTCCGTCGGCCGGAGTGTCGGTCATTCGGCGGCCGGCGGCGAGCAGCACCCGGCCCAGCAGGCGGGTAGCGGGCCGGTGCCGTGCGCCTCGTGGAACGTGGCCACCCTGGTCCTCGCTCGCGCGTGGAACGTGCGGCCTGTGGGGGTCAGCGGGGCGAGGGACTCGGTCGGGGCGAGGGGATCACCCTGGGGGACGAGGACTGCGGGCGTCGTCATGACGCTCCTTTCGGGACGGTCAGTGCTGGTTTGGGTCTCGCGTGGCCTGCACGCGGGGCTGCGCTCGCGCCTGGCGGGCGGTGCTGGTGCGACGTCCGGCGCCTGGCCGGGCGGTAGATCAGCCGGCCTCGCGCGCCTGGCGCTCGGTGGCTGTGATCAGTGTGGCGGAACCCGGTTGTGGTGGTTCCGGATTCGGAACCGGCTGTCCCATGTAGACGATCCATCCGCCGTGCGTCTTGCGCCCAGGAAGGCGCCCGGTGGTGAGGAGCCGGCGCACGTAGCGATTGGAGCACCCCATCGCCTCGGCGACCTCGCTCACGGACCGGCCGACTGCAGCCGCCGGTGCGCTCGGTGGCGTGTCCGGCGGTGCGCCGCCGTCCGCGTGGCGCTGCCTGCCGAGGTCCAGGGCCTTCAGAAACCGGATGGCCCGGGACGTGGGCATGGCTCCGGTCACGCGGGTGCGCTCGGTGACCGCGATGCTCATCAGCTTCAGGACCTCGCCCGCGATGTCCGCGGGCACGGTGACGCTGCCGTCCGGCGCGACCAGCTCGGCAGGGTCAGGGCTCGGTGGGCTGGTCATCGGCCGGTCCCTCCTCGCCGAGGTCGAACCGCTCGCGGAGGCCGTCGCGGAACACGGCGAGTTCGTGACGCGTCCGCGGCTGCACGCGGCCAGCGCGGATCTTGTCGTCCCGCTGCTCCCGGCGGAGCTCGCGGAGCAACGCCTGTGCCCGGGCGCGGGGTGACGTGGGTTCGGTCATCCGGCCCACCCCGCGTGGATCTCGTGCCGGCCAATCCGGATCACCACGGACGGCCCGGCCTGCTCGTGCAGGTGCCGGGACTCGTCGAGCAGCTGGCAGATGACGTCGAGCACGGCAGGGTCGTCGAGCGCGCCCGGGCGGTGGAACAGGCCGTACGCCTCAGCGCGGGCAGCGCTGGCCGTGCGGTGCAGGCGCACCCGCTCGGCGAGGTCGGCCGGTAGCGGCCGGTGCCCGGCGACGAGGGCGAGCCCAGCGCGGTGCCGACGGCGCCGGACCGCGCCGTCGGTGTTTGGGCGCAGCGACGGCCCAGCGGCCGCGAGGAGCCGCGCGGCGAGCGGGCCGGGGTCGTCGACCGCGAGGACCGACGCGAGGGCGTGCAGCGTTACCTCACGCGGCCGCATGGTCCCGGCCGTGAGGCGCTGCAGGGTGCGCCGGTCGAGCCCGGCTGCGCGGGCGAGGCGGCGGACGCTCCAGCTGCCTGCGAGGCGCTCGGCGGTGAGGAGCGCGCCGAGGGTTGCGCAGAGCCGGGCACGCTCGGCGGGGGACACGCGACCACTTGGTGACCGGTGGTCGCGTGAAGGGGGCGGCGCAACGCGTGCGCGCGTGCGCGAGCGGTCCGGCTGCGCGGTAGCCGTCATCGGGCGGAGCCTTTCGCGGCGGCCAAGGCGGCTCGGACGGCGGCGATGCCGGCGCGGGCGACCTCAGGGTCTGGTGGGGGCTTGCGGGGCTGGGGCGGCGCCAGGTGCGGGCGGCAGACCCTGCACGGGATCGGGTGGTCGGCCTCGCGGTCGAGCCAGCCGCGGTCGCAGTGGTGCGCGGTGGTGGGCTGCTCCTCGCACTGGTCCTCGTCGTCCAGCAGCTCGCCGGTTCGGTCATGACGCATCGGGGATCACCTCCGGGGACTTCCTTCTCGCGAGGGCTGCCAGGACAGCAGCGCGGCCGCGGCGGGCGCGATCGGCGGCGCCGGGGTCGTGGTCGCACAGCTGCGGGCCGACGTAGCCGTGGGCGTCGCATAGGCCGCAGGCGGCGACGGCGCGGGCGCGGTCGGTGGCGCGCTGTCTGGCCGCGGCCGCGTGCGTGCGGTCAGGTGGTTGCGCTGGGAGGTGATCCTGGTGTGGTCGCTGTTGTGGCGTGGTTACTTGGGTTGGTGGGGGGTCGTCTGTGAGCCCTGATCCCGGTCGCGTGTGAGCCCTGATCGAGGCATCACGGTCATCCGCTGAGCCCTGATCGGACGTTGCAGGCGGGTCCGGAATGGACGGTGCGGACGCCTCATCAGGGGCAGGGTGTGAGCCCTGGTCTTCATCAGGGGTCGCCTGTGAGCCCTGATCCGGCTTCGCTCGGGCTGTGCGTAGACGGGCGGCCTCGGCGGCCTGTCGCGCCTCGGTGATTGCGTCCGCAGCAGCATCGATTTCGCCGGGGCTAAGCCACTCCAGCCGCTCTATGACGTCGTCGGCGATGATCAGCCGGTACTCGTCGGCGTGGCCCTTGCGGCGGTTACCGCGGCGCACGAGCTCAAGCAGGCCGACTCGCACGAGCTCCTGCCGCGCGCGCTTCACACTGGCGTAGGAGAGCTCGCTGAGGACGGCGAGACGCGCGATTCCGGGTCGTACCCGGGTGCCGTCCCGATCGGCGAACGTCCGCAGCGTGAAGGCGACGAGCTTGGTCGTCGAGCTGAACCGCGCGGCGAGCACCATGCGTTCCCAGTCGAACAGGAACCGGCGCTCTTCCTCGTCCCGGGTACGATTCGCGGCACCATCAGGCTGGTGGACGGTCGAGTGCGCGGGCGGGGCCTTCACGGGGCCTCGCCCGTTCTCACGCGACGGCACGACCACCTGCCTTGGTGCCCGGAGCTGCCCGCGCGGCACGGCGGCGCTCGAGCGCGACGCGCACGATGCGCGCCCCGCGGGCGAGCGTGGCCGGGTCGTCGATCGCGCGCTCGCGCTCTCTGGGCTCGCCGGCCGTCGGAGTGGACGTCATCAGACGGCTGCCTATGCCGCGCCGCGGTCGCTGGTCTGGCTGGTGAGCCAGGATTCGATGTCTTCCCAGCGGTAGCGCACATGACGACCCACACGCGTCCACGTTGGACCGGTGCCCTTGTGACGCCACTGACGCAGCGTGGGTTCGGGGATGTCCAGGTACTCGGCGAGCTGCAGAGGCGTCGCGAGAGGTTGCCGTTTCAAGGCCCAGCCTCCGTCCAACGGCCGGAATTTCCGTCCGTACGGCGAGATCATGACCTGTGCTGGCGTGTTCCGTCAAGTTCCGGCATACTCCGGCAACGTGACGGAAAAAGTGAGCCCAAGTGCGATGGTGGCAGCCAGGGTCCGCGAGCTCCGCAAGCGGCGAGACTGGTCGGTCCGCCAGCTGGCGGACCGGTGTGCCGAGTTGGGTATCTCGACGTTGACCGAGAACGCTTTGGAGAACATCGAACGGGGGCGTTCGAGCAAGGCGTTGAGGCAGGGGCGAGCCGTTACGGCTGACGAGCTGGTCGCGCTGGCCTACGCCCTCGATGTGGCGCCGACTGCGCTACTACTGCCGGCCGAATTTGAGCCCAGCACCGAGTACCAGGTAACGCCAACCCTGAGTGTGGCGCGTGAAGTCCTCGTGTCCTGGCTGGACGTGCGCCTGCCGCTTGACCAGATTGCCGCCTTCTACGAGCTGAAGCGTCACGATGAAGGCCTCCGCCGCGAGCACGACGCAGCCTGGGGTGCCGTCGAGAATGCTCGCTTCGAGCTGTTCGAGTTGATGGCGAAGGAACACCTGGAGGGGTGACGTTTACCGGTTTCGCCAGTCAATCTCGGCCCGCTCGCCGTCGAACGCTTTCAGCCCTGGCCGGGCGCGTTTGATCCTGACGGTCTCGATGTACAACCGCACGAACTCGCGCTGCTCGTCGAGCAGCATGTCCGGCCACGCCTCGCGGACGGCGGCGATGTCGACGTTCAGCACGGGCGGCGGCACGTCGGCGAGATCGCGGCGCAGCTGGTGCTCCTGCTGGGAGAGACCGCGACGGGCCGTCTGCCACTCGGACATCGTCAGCGCGCCCGGGGTGGCCCACTCCGCGGCCAGCTCGTTCCGCTGGCGCTCGACGTCCTCAAGCGCGGCCGTGAGTCGGTCCCTGCGGGCGCCGTGGTCGTCTGCCGCGATCGCGTCGAGGAAGGCGGGTTTGTCCAGCTCGGCGAAGAGCCGATCGACGACGTGGGCCTCAAGGGGCAGGCCGACGATGCCGATTCCGCCGCACGCGGGGTCGCCGTTCGGCCGGCGCTTCTGCTTGCTGCACTCGTAGTAGGGCCGGTTGCCGTGGCGCAGCTGTTTCACGGTGGCCCTCAGCGGCGCCTCGCACACGCCGCACACCGCGAGCCCGCCCGTGAGCAGATAGCGGCGGCCGGTCGGCACCACCTTCAGCGTGATCTCGTGAGTGCGGCCGTCGGAGCGGGTGACGCGCCGGGGCTGGGACAGCTTGAGCCGCACCGCCTGGGAGGTCTGCTCGTCGATGATCGCCGGCCAGTTGCCGGGGCCCACGACGCGCCCCTGGTAGACCCGTACGCCGGTGATCGTCCGCGAGGTGAGGAAGCTCCGGACCGCGGCCGCCGAGATCTCGCCGCCGTGCGCGCCGCGGAGGCCGCGGTTCCGCAGCTCCCGCGCGATGTTGGCGAGGCTCCAGCCGGCCAGGACCCACTCGGCGGCCTGCCGGATCGCCTCAGCCTGCTCGGGGATCACGACGTACGTCTTCACGCCTTCGGCGTTCCTCGCGTGCGCGTAGCCGAACGGCTTCGAGCCGGGAGGCTTGCCGTCCGCGGCGTTCTCGTTCAGGCGGTCCCGGTGCCGCTTCTTCAGCTCCCGCACTTCGTCGGCGCCCAGCACGGCCTTGATTCCGGCGAGGGCGCCCCGGACCTGCACGACGCCGTCGCGGTTGGTGTGGAGCTCGTCGACGCCCGCAGCTTCCATCTCGCCGGCGAGGCGGAACCACTCGACCTCGCGACGTTCGACGCGCTTCTGCTCGACGGCCCAGACGTGAGCGATCTTCCCGCTGGCCAGCCACTCCCGGAACCGCTCGAACTCGGGGCGGTGGTCGTCGCCAGCGGCCGAGATGCCCCGGTCGGCGAACACCTCGATCGGGACGCCTGGCCACTTCTCCGCGGCGTACGCGCGGCCCCATCGCTCCTGGAGGTCGACGCCTTCGTACTCGCGATCGGACCGCGGGGAGAGCCTGCAGACCAGGGCTACGTACTGGATCACGGTTCGGATACTGCCCTAGGTTGCACCTTGACGGCAACTAGACAGGTCCATGTTCGCGTGCAGGCACCCCGGCTGCTCAAGTGCGATCTGCGTCTCCCTCGACGGCGTCAGCTCGTTGAGCGGCCGCGCGGGCGCGGTGAAGAAGCGGAACGCGTCGAAGTGCCCGCAGCGGATGTCCAGGGCCTCCACGACCGCGTCGGTGCCCGCCGAACCCAGCCGGAGCGGCACCTGGTCGTGCCGGATCGAATCGGCCGGCTCGCGGTACACCATCGCCCATTCGTGCAGCCCGAAGCAGCTCAGCCGGGGCGCGCGCGACGCCGTCGCCGTCAGCAGGCCGAGGACGAACTCGGCCGTCCGCACCTTGCCCTCGCCGAAACCGGCGGGATCCAGCACCACGCCGTCGCACGTTTCGACGTACCCCTTGCGGTCCAGGAACCGCCGCGCCGCGGGCCCGGCGAGCGCGACGCCGGGCCCGGGCTGCCACCGCTCGAGGTGCGACGGCCGGTACGAGTAGTAGGTGAACAGGAAGTCCAGCACCGGGTGCTTCTCGCCGCGCGAGCGCCGCTCCTGGTGCGGGCCGGTCCAGCGCCGCATCCGCGAGACGTGCGCCGCCTCCCGGGCCAGCCAGTCCGGCTCGGCGAGGACTTCGACGCCGGTCATGCGCCGACGTGGGTGCCGTCGCGCACCGTACCCACGTACTCCTCGACGAGGTCCTCCAGCGCGACGACGCCGACCGCGTTGCCGTCGGCGTCGAGCGCCCGCGCGAGGTGGCTGCGTTCCTTGCGCATGGCCGAAAGCGCGACGTCGAGCCGCGCGTCGGCCCGCAGTTCGGTGAGCGCGCGGGTCTTCGAATCGGGCACGGTGGTGCCCGGGTCCTGGCCGGCCAGGTCGAGGATGTCCTTGACGTGGATGTAGCCGGTCAGGCGCCCGTCGTCGGTGCACACCGGGAACCGCGAGAACCCGGTGGACGACACGGCCTTTTCGACCTCGCCGACGGTCGGCCCGCAGGGGAGCGTGGTCAGCTCGGCGGTGGGCACCAGCACGTCGGCGACCGTCTTCTGCACCGACGAGAGCGTCTGGGCGAGCCGCTGGTGCTCGGACTGGTCGAGCAGGCCTTCGCGGCGGGACTCGCTGAGCAGCTCGGCCAGCTCGTCCGAGGTGTAGGCCGTCTCCAGCTCGTCCTTCGGCTCGACGCGGAACGCGCGCAGCAGCGAGTTCGCCACGAAGTTCAGCAGCCAGATGAACGGCCGGGCCAGCTTGACCCAGGCGACGTGCGCCGGGACCAGCCACAGCGCGAGCCGCTCGGGCTCGGCGATGGCGAGGTTCTTCGGCACCATCTCGCCGATCAGCACGTGCGCCACCGTGATGAACGCCAGCGCGATGGCGAACGAAATGGGGTGCAGCAGCGCCTCGGGCAGGCCCAGCGCGTCGAAGCCCGCGGCGAGGCGGTGCGCGATGGCGGGCTCGCCGAGGCGGCCGAGCAGCAGTGAGCAGATGGTGATGCCCAGCTGGGCGCCGGCGAGCATCAGCGAGACGTGCTTGCTCGCGTTGATGACGATCTGCGCGCGCGTGTTGCCCTGCTCCAGGAGCGCCTCGAGCCTGTCGCGCCGCGAGGAGATCAGCGTGAACTCCGCGCCGACGAAGAAGGCGTTGGCCAGCAGCAGGACCGCGACCAGGGCGATGTTCAGCCAGTCGGTCACGAGACCACCTCCGGTTCCGGGACCGCGCGGACCGGTGCGACCTCGACCTCGGCGATCCGGCGCTTGTCCATCACGGTGACGGTGAGCAGCCAGCCGTCGACCTCGGTGGCGTCCCCCTCGGCGGGGATCTTGCCCAGCCGCTCGAGGATCAGCCCGGCGATGGTCTCGTAGTCGCCGTCCGGCATCCGGAACCCGGTGACGCCGGTGACCTCGTCGGCGCGCAGCTGCCCGGACACCAGCCAGCTGTCGGCCCCGACCTGCTGCGACGCGGGTGCCTCGCGCTCGTCGTGCTCGTCGCGGACGTCGCCGATGATCTCCTCGACGACGTCCTCGAGGGTCACCAGTCCGGCCGTGCCGCCGTACTCGTCGACCACGATGGCGAGCTGGAAGCGCGAGTCGCGCAGGCGCAGCAGCAGGTCGTCCCCGGGCAGCGACTCGGGCACGGTCGGCACCGGCCGCATGACCGACCCGATCGGCACGGCGGCCCGGTCGGCGGCGGGCACGGCGAAGGCCTGCTTGACGTGCACGGCGCCGCGGACGTCGTCGAGGTCCTCGGCGTGCACCGGGAACCGCGAGAAGCCGGTGCGGCGGGAGATCTCGATGAGGTCTTCCACGGTGTCGTCGACGGTGAGGGATTCGAGCTGCACGCGCGGGGTCATCAGTTCTTCGGCGGTGCGCTCGCCGAACCGCAGCGAGCGGTCCAGCAGCTCGGCGGTGGACGTGTCGAGCGTGCCGCTTTCGGCGCTGGACCGCACGATCGAGCCCAGTTCCTGCGGCGAGCGCGCGGACCGCAGCTCTTCCTGCGGCTCGACGCCGAACTTGCGCACCAGGAAGTTCGCGCTGTTGTTCATCAGCGTGATCAGCCAGCGGAACAGCGCCGAGAACCGCGAGTGGTAGCCGGCGACGGCGCGCGCGGTCGGCAGCGGCCGGGCGATCGCCAGGTTCTTCGGCACCATCTCGCCGAGGATCATCGACAGCGACGTCGCCAGGACCAGGGCGAGCACGATCGACGCGCCGCCGGCGAACGAGGCCGGGAGGCCGATGCCGGTCAGGAGCGGCCGGACGAGCTCACCGATCAGCGGCTCGGCCAGGTAACCGGTGATCAGCGTGGTGAGTGTGATCGCGACCTGGGCGCCGGAGAGCTGGAACGACAGCGTCCGGTGCGCCTTCTGGACGGTCAGCGCGCGGCGGTCGCCGACCTGGCGGACGTTGGCTTCGACGGTGCTGCGTTCGAGCGCGGTCAGCGAGAACTCGGCCGCGACGGCGAGCCCGGTGCCGATCGTCAGCAGCACGAAGAGGAGGACCCCGCCGACGGCGAGCAGGATCTGGGTCATTCCGCACCCGCCTCGGTGGCGGGGGATGAACCTATCGGACAGCCGGGTCGGTCACCCGGCCCGGTACTGTCACCGGGTGACTGCGCTGCGCGCACGAAACGGTCACTCCTAGCGGGAAATCGGCGTGTACTGCGGATATGGGCACAATCTTAACGTGTCCCGGCCTTCCTTCGCTGGCGCGACCGGTGTGTCGGAGCGCTCATCTGCGGATCAGGCGGCGCCGGGCCGGTGCCGGCGCACGGTTTCCTCGACGAGGTCGAGCACCGGCCCCAGCCCGGCGGCGGGCAGGCCCATGGCCAGGTGCGAGACGAGTCCTTCGAGGACCAGTTCGAGGAAGGCGGTGAGGACGTCGACGTCGACGTCGTCCCGCAGGTTCCCGGCTTCCCGCTGCCGCAGCAGGCGCAGCCGGGTGGCGGTGGTGAGCTGCTCGGACCGTTCGGCCCACCGGGCCCGGAACTCGGGATCGGTGCGCAGCCTGCGGGAAACTTCCAGGCGCGTCCCGAGCCAGTCGGCGGGGTGGTCACCACCGGCGAGCAGGTCCCGCATGACCTGCACGAGACCCTGTTCGGCGACGACGTCGGCCATCCGGAGCGCATCGTCCTCGGCGAGGGCGAGGAAGAGCGACTCCTTGTCGCGGAAGTGGTGGAAGATGGCCCCCCGCGAGAGGCCGGTGGCTTCCTCCAGCCGCCGGACTGTGGCACCTTCATAGCCGTAGCGCGCGAAGCAGACGCGCGAGCCGTCGAGGATCTGGCGCCGGCGTGCGTCGAGGTGATCCTGGCTTACGCGTGGCATCCTGAAATCCTGGCACCGCGGACCGGGATCTCGCAATCCGTACGTACGTACTGTGACCCGGAGTGTGCGGGAACCGAGCCGATGGCCCCACCGTCTGAACGTTGCGGCGATTCGCTGACACGAAGTGAGACGGTTGGCTAAGGTTTGCCCCATCACGGTGGGTGAGCTGAGGGGAAGGTGCGGTCGTGATCATCGGTGAGGCCGGGCAGGCGGCGCAGGCGCTGTGGGGCGACGTCTTCGACACTCCGGGCCGCGTCTACGGCGGCGGCAAGGGTGGCCAGTTCCAGATGGACCCCGAGGAGCTTTCCGCGGTGATCGGCCAGTGGGAAGACCTGCTCGACAAGATCTCCGAGGACGGGGACAAGATCCGGAGCCTGATCTACACCCCCAAGCTGGCGCCGGGCGAAGATGCCGCCAGCGGAAGCTTCGCCTCGACCAGTGGCGACTCGATCGCCGCGTTACAGCGCCAGAACGATTCCATGCGCAAGTACGCGCAGGAGTACATCAAGAAGCTCAAAGAAGCGCAGACGAAGACCGTGGCCACCGACCAGGGCATGTCGGACACCTTCAAGGCATAGGCGAACAATCCGTGCGAAGCAAAATCTGCGTTCTCGCTGTGTCCCTGATCGTTTCGGCGGGACTCGCCACCGCTTGTACCTCGCAGACCGAGGGCGCCGCGTCTCCCGCGCCGAACGCCTCGGCCTCGACGGGCGCGTCGCCGGCGGATCCGGAGGTCCCCAAGGTGACCCAGCCGCCGCTCGACGCCGGGAAGTACGCAGCGGACACCTGCGGGCTTCTTCCCCGAGACCTGCTCGCGTCCATGAAGTACACCGACGCCGGTGAATACCACCCCAAGGGCAACACACCGTTGACTGCCGCCGGACCATCCTGCTCCTGGAAGATCAAGGGCGAAGGCATCGGCCTCCAGGTAATCCTCGGCACCGGAAACCGCGACCTGGGGGCAGGCGGGCTGGCCGGCACCTATGCCGCTTACCGGTTGAAGAAGTTCGTCAAGTTCCTGGAACCTGCTCCGGCCGTCGAGGGGTATCCGGCCGTTTACGCCGACATCCAGGACGAGCGGCCGATGGGTACCTGCGCGATGGTAGTCGGTATCGCGGATGACCTTTCCTTCAGCATCCAGGCCCAGGGGTACCAGGGGCAGGACGACTCGTGCGCGGCGGCGTCCCAGGCGGCCGCCGGTGTGGTCAAGACACTCAAGGGGGCATGACGAGTGGACGGCAAGCAGATCTACGACAACTTCAGGCAAGGCGACACGACCGGTCTGAACCAGATGGCCGAGACGGTTCAGCAGCTGTCGGATGCCTACATGGAGCGAGGCGCGAGCATCAAGGCGCTCCAAACACGCATGGTGAACTCGTGGACCGGCGACGCCGCCGATGCGGCGAACGCCGGGGCAGGCCCGCTCGAGCAGGCCTTCCGGGACACGGCTATGCCGCTCGACATCACCAAGGCCTCCGTCGACACCCAGGCTGCGTCCTTCACCGACTCCAGCAACTCCGTCGTCCAGGTGCCGCCCAAGCCGGACAAGCCGAACCCCTGGACAACCGGCTTGAAGGCCGCCATCCCGATCGCCGGGCCGTTCATGGCCAAGGACGACATCGACAACTACCAAGAAGGTATGGCGCGGTACAACGCGGCGAACGAAACCAACGTTCGGGTCATGGACCAGTACAGCAACGTCACCAGCGGCACGAGGGCGGCCATTCCCACGGAATACGGCGTCCTCGAGTCCGACGGCGCCGCCATCTCCGTGAACACCCCGGACGGCCCCGGCAAGATCAACCAACCGACGGACCGGAGCAAGTGGCTGCCGGAGCACCCCGGCGGTGATCCCGGCAGCGACGACCACACCTCGACCACCAGCGTCGACACGACGCACACCGGCGGCGGAGACAAGCCCGGCGGGACCAGCGGCACCGGAGGAACGGGCGGCACCGGAGGAACGGGCGGCACCGGCGGGACTGGCGGCACCGGGGGAACAGGCGGCACCGGCGGGACCGGCGGCGACGACACCCACACGACCGGCTCCGGCCGCCCGACCGTGCCCACCGTGCCGACCCGGCCCGGGCAGACCACCGACCAGCCCGGCAAGACGCCGCCGAACATCGGTGGGGTCGACTTCTATCCCACCAACTCCGGCGGCGGCCCGAACTACGGCCAGAACTCCCTCAACCCCAACGACCCCTACTCCGGCACCGGCGGACGCGGCCCGAACAGCGGCAACGCCGGCGGCCGCCTCCTCGACCCGACGGGCCGAGGCGGAACCGGGACGGGCACCGGCGGCGGCAGCGGCGCCGGAGCGGGCAGTGGCAGCGGAGCCGCAGGTGAACGCGGGATCGGCGGTGGCCGCGGCTCCGGCATGGGCAGCCTCGGCAACGCCGCCGCCGCGGAGGCCGCGGCCGCAAGGGCGGCGGGTTCGCGCGGCGGGCAGATGGGGCCGATGGGTCCTGGTGGCCGTCACGGTGAAGGCGATGAAGACGACGAACACCAGCGGCCGGACTACCTGATCGAAGCGGACCCGGACGCGATCTTCGGCACCGACCAGCGGACCAGCCCGCCGGTCATCGGCGAGTAGGCGGGTGGACGTGGCAACAGGCCGGGTGGACGTTCCGGTCGAGGCACTGGCCGCGCTGGCCGAACGCGAGCAGGTCGGCCAGCTCCACCTCACCCTGCGTCCCGAGCCGCTGTGGCTCTCGGACGCCGAGCGGGAAGAGGCCGGCAAGCGGGTCGACGCCGCGCTTGCCGACGCCGGGCTGGTCGATGCCCGCGGCCGGGTCACCGTCGACTTCCTCGACTGGCTTCCGCTGCTGGTCAGCCCGGCGCGGGAGTGCTACGGCTGGGTCGGCACCGGCGGGCAGACCTACGGCGTGCTCGCCGCCGCCAAGGGGCTGCAGGCCGTCCTCGCCGTCTCCGACGGGACGCACGTCGGGGTGCAGGAAATCGACCGGAACCGGCTCGCCGAGGCCCTCGTCGAGCAGCTGCCGCCGGTCGGGGCCGGTGGTGGGCGGCCGCGCACCGTCCGGGTGGCCGACCTGACCGAGGCGGCCCGTCGCGGACAGGCCGCCTATCCGCTGGACCCGGCCGTCGCCGACGTCGTCAGCCTCGTGCAGCGGCCCGTCTCGGGCAGCGGGGAGCTCTACGTCGGCCGTCGCGACGACGTCGGCCGGCACACCTGCCTGCAGCAGCCACTGCACTACGCCGACACCGACTGGGGCCGCTACCTCAGCTACACCGCCGGCTCGGGCGACGACGCCGTCATCCACATCGGGCCGGCGGGCCCGCAGGAACTGGCCGACACGCTCACCGAGCTGGCCGGCACGCTGAGCTGAACGAAAAGACCGTGCGCGCGGGCAGTCCGCGGGACTAATGTGACAGCGCTGTTGTATCTCCCGGCGGAAGGACGCGCTGATGCTGTACCCCGAGATCGAGCCCTACGAGCACGGCCTGCTCGACGTCGGCGACGGGCACGAAATCTACTGGGAGACCTGCGGGAACCCGGACGGGAAGCCCGCACTCGTCGTGCTTCGCGCGGCTCGTCACGCACTACTTCAGCAACCGCGCGTTCCTCGAGGACGGCGAAATCCTGCGTCAGGCCGGCAAGCTCGCGGGCATCCCCGCGGTGCTGGCCCAGGGCGTGCTCGACACGAACAACCTCGTCGGCACGCCCTGGCTGCTGCACCACGCCTGGCCGGGCAGCGAACTGGTGCTGCTGGACGACGTCGGGCACACGGTGTCGGCCGCGTCGATGCAGGAGGTCCTGATCGGCGCGACCGACCGCTTCGCGCTCAGGGGATGAGCAGCGCCGGCTCGCTTTCCGGGGCGAGCGCGCCGGCGCGGTTGGTCTCGGCGAGCCGGAGCCCGGTCAGGCGCAGCGGCAACCGGTCCATGTTCCACTCCGCCAGCAGCAGGGCGATCTTCGCCTGCATTTCCGTGCGCAGCCGCAGGAACGAGTCGGCCGGGTCCGCGCCGACCTCGCCCAGCAGCAGCCACCACGCCCAGGCCGCCGCGCCCGCGTTGGCGACGAAGTCCGGCACCACCGCGACGCCGCGGGCCGACAGCGCGGCCTCCGCTTCCGGCGTCGTCGCCGCGTTGGCCGCTTCGACGACCACCTTGGCCTTCACGACGCTCTCGTTGTCCGGCCGCAGCGCGTAGGAGATCGCGGCCGGCACGAAGATGTCGGCGTCGATGCCGACGATCGTCTCGCGCGGCAGCGAACGGACACCGGCGGGCAGCCGGGACCGGTCCACCTCGCCGAAGCGGTCGCGCAGCTCCAGCAGCGCCGGGACGTCGAGGCCGGTGGGGTCGTAGAGCGTCCCCGCGGCGTCGGCCACCGCGACCACCTTCACCCCGGCTTCGTGCAGGTACCAGGCCGCCCCGCCGCCCATGGTGCCGATGCCCTGGATGGCCACCGTCGTTTCGCGCACGTTCCAGTCCCACGCCGCCGCGACGCCCAGGCACGCCTGCGCCACGCCGTAGCCGCCGACGACGTCGCCGAGCAGCAACCCGCCGGGGACCGGTGCGTTGAGGCCCGCCTGCACCCGGCGCAGGGTCCGCGCCGGATCGGCCGAACGGCGGATCGCCGCGTGGTACGACTGCTCCAGCCCCAGCTCGGCGAACACCGAGTCGATCAGGTGCTGGGGCACGCCCAGGTCCTCGGCCGTCACCCAGTGCGCGTCCAGCCACGGCCGCAGGAACGCGCAGAAGCGCTTCAGCACGTCGAACGCGCGCGGGTCCTTCGGGTCGAAGTCGATGCCGCCCTTGGCCCCGCCGACCGGCAGGTTGAAGGTCGCGGTCTTGTTGGCCATGCCCCGGGCGAGGTCCTCGACCTCGGTCATCGTGCAGCCGGCCCGCATCCGGGTGCCGCCGGTGGCGACGCCGGAGACCAGGCTGTGCACGACCAGGTAGCCGGGCGCACCGGTCACGGGATCGGTCCACGTGAGCCGCATCAGCGGCTGGACGGGGGTCATCGGGCCACTCACCTCCAGGCAAGTCCGGGGCGGCCTGGTGACCGCCACCCCGAGCGTGCGCCCCGGGTGGCCCGCCCGTCCATTTAACGCTGCTGCACGATCTCGTTTAAGTTTTGTGTATGGAGCTTTCGCTGCACCGCTTGCGGATGCTGCGCGAGCTGCACCGCCGGGGCACCGTGACCGCGGCGGCCGCCGCGCTGCACTACACCGCTTCGGCGGTGTCGCAGCAGCTCGCGCAGCTCGAGCGGGACGTGGGCGCGAAGCTGTTCGAACGGCTCGGCCGGCGCGTCCAGCTGACCGAGCTGGGCACCTTGCTCACCGAGCACGCCGAAGAGATCCTCGGCTCGGTGGAGCGCGCGACCCTCGCGCTGGAGGAGGCCCAGGAAGCCCGCAAGGTCCGGCTGACCGCCGGGGTGTGGGCGTCGGTGGCCTCCGGGCTGCTGCCGACGGCGCTGACCGCACTGGCCGGCACGCATCCCGGCATCGAGGTGCGCACCCGCGAGCTGGCCCCGGAGGACACCGCCGACGCGGTCCGCGACGGCACGCTCGACCTGTCGTTCGTGATCGAGTACTCCGACGCGCCGACGACGTGGGACGCCGGGCTGGAACGCGCGGTCGTCGCCGTGGAGCGGCTGCACGCGGCGGTGCCGCGGGGCGCCGTGCCGTCGGGGGCGGCGGCGCTGGACGACCTCGCCGAGCACCCGTGGATCCTGGCCGGCGCAAAGTCGCACTTCGGCCGGGCGATGCGCACCGCCTGCCGGCGCCACGGCTTCGCGCCGAAGATCAACCACGAGGTCGAAGAGCAGTCGACGGCGATGGCGATGGTGGGCGCCGGGCTGGGCGTCACCCTCGTGTCCGACCTCGGCCTGCGCCTGCTGCGGCCGCCCGGGATCGACGTCGTCACGCTCACCACGCCGCTGCTGCGGACGGTGTCGATCGCCTACCGGCGCACGGCGTTCCGGCGCCCCGCGCTGCACCTCGTGATCGACGCCGTGCGGGCTTCCGCGGCCGAACTCGGACTCGGCACCGAACCGGCTTTGCCCTGATCAGGCACTTCTTACGGAGTGGTGACCGCCTCCCGGTGCGCAGGATCCACCCTGAATTTGTCGTACCCCGCGTGTAGCGTCCGAAGGCGAGAAGTTCCCCACACGGAACAGGAACGACACATGCAAGCGGTGCACGATTTTCCCGAAAAGTCGGGTAGTGCGTCGAACCGCACCGCGCGGGTCCTGGCGGACCGCGCGGCCGGCGAGGCGTACGTCGCATCGGTGTGTTTCAAGCACGGGCCACCCCGCCTGACCGGCGTGGAGCTGGAGTTCACCGTGCACCATGCCGACGACCCGGCCAGACCCCTCGATCCCGACGTCCTCGCCACGGCGCTGGGTCCGCACACCCCGCGGACGCTCCGCCCCGACAGCCCCGTCGCCCCGCTCCCGGCCGGCTCACCCGTGAGCCTCGAACCGGGGTGCCAGGTCGAGATCTCCGCCCTTCCCCAGGCCTCGCTGCGTGAGGTCGACGCAGTCGTCACGGCCGACCTCCACCACCTGCGTGACCGCCTCGCCCGGTACAGCCTCGTGCTGGGCGAATCGGGCATCGACGCGCACCGCGCGCCGCGGCGGCTCCTGGACACCCCGCGGTACGCGGCCATGGAGCGCCGGTTCGCGCCGATCGGTCCCGGCGGTCTCACGATGATGTGCAGCACCGCCGGCCTGCAGGTCTGCCTCGACGCGGGGGAGCCCGAGCACTACGCCGCGCGGTGGGCGGCCGCGCACGCGATGGGCCCGCCGCTGCTCGCCCTCTTCGCCAATTCCCGCGTCCACGCCGGGCGCGACACCGGGCACGCCTCCGCCCGCTGGCTGGCGGTGCACGACACGGAAGCGGTGCGCACGCGCACGGCCGCCGTGGCGGGCGACGACCCCGCCGGAGCGTGGGCCGCGCGCCTGATGGACGTCCCCCTGATGGTGCTGCCGCGCGGCGAGCGGCCGTGGGACGCGCCGGAGGGGCTGACGTTCGCCGACTGGATCGACGGCCGGGGCGCGGGCGCCCTGCTGCCGAGGCCGACGGTGGCGGACCTGGACTACCACCTCACGACCATGTTCACGCCGGTCCGCCCGCAGGGGTACCTGGAGATCCGGTACCTCGACGCGCAACGGCCGGACGAGTGGCTGGCACCGGTGGCGCTGGTGTCCGCGCTGCTCGCCCGGCCGGCCACCGTCGACAAGGTGCGCGAGGTCTGCGCGCCGGTCGCGGACCGGTGGACCACGGCGGCGCGGCGCGGCCTGGCCGACCCGGCGCTGGCGGCCGTCGCGGCGGCCCTGGCCGACCTCGGCTGCGCCGAGCTGGCGGAGACCGGGCTGGCGGAGGAGTCGATCACCGAGATCAGCGAGAGCGTGCAGGGGCGCGCGTACCGATCGAGGAGCGAAGCATGAGCACAGAGGCACGGGGTGAACTGAGCGAGCAGGACCTGCGCGCCCGTGCGGCGGAGGCGCTGACGCGGGCCCGGGCGCGCAGCGTCGCGCTGACCGACGCGGTCGACGACGAAGACCTGGTCCGCCAGCACTCCAAGCTGATGTCGCCGCTGGTCTGGGACCTGGCGCACATCGGCGTCCAAGAGGAGTTGTGGCTGGTCCGCGACGTCGGCGGCCGGGAACCGCTGCGGCCGGACATCGACGACATCTACGACGCGTTCCAGCACGCCCGCGCCGACCGGCCGGAGCTGCCGCTGCTCGGGCCGGCCGAGGCGCGCGCGTACGTCAAGCAGGTCCGCGAGAAGGCCTTCGACGTGCTGGAGCGGGCGCCGATGACGGGCCGGCGGCTGACCGAGCAGGCGTTCGCCTTCGGGATGATCACCCAGCACGAGCAGCAGCACGACGAGACCATGCTGGCCACCCACCAGCTGCGCCGGGGCGATCCGGTGCTGCACGCGCCGGAGCCGCCGCCCGCGCGGTCGGGCCCCCTGCCGGCCGAGGTCCTGGTGCCGGGCGGCGCGTTCACGATGGGCACGTCGGCCGAGCCGTGGGCGCTGGACAACGAACGCCCGGCGCACGAGATCGCCGTCGACGCGTTCTGGATGGACACCGTCCCCGTGACGGGCGGCGCTTACGCCCGGTTCCTCGACGGCGGCGGCTACGACGACGAGCGCTGGTGGAGCCCGGCCGGCTGGGCCTACCGGACGGAGAACTCGATCACCGCGCCGCGGTTCTGGAAGCGGGAGCAGGACGGCTGGTGGCGGACCCGGTTCGGCGGCTACGAGCGGGTGCCCGCGGACGAACCGGTCGTGCACGTCTCCTACTACGAAGCCGAGGCGTACGCGGCCTGGGCCGGGCGGCGGCTGCCGACCGAGGCGGAGTGGGAGAAGGCGGCGCGGTTCGACCCGGCCACCGGCCGGTCGCGCCGGTTCCCCTGGGGTGACGGGGAACCGTCCGCCGAGCACGCCAACCTCGGCCAGCGGCACCTGCGCCCGGCGCCGGCGGGGGCGTACCCGGCCGGCGCGTCGCCGACCGGCGTGCACCAGCTGATCGGCGACGTCTGGGAGTGGACGAGCACCGACTTCCACGGCTACCCGGGTTTCGCGCCCTTCCCGTACCGGGAGTACTCGGAGGTGTTCTTCGGCCCCGAGCACAAGGTGCTGCGCGGCGGGTCGTTCGGCACCGACTCCGCGGCGATCCGGGGGACGTTCCGCAACTGGGACTACCCGATCCGGCGGCAGATCTTCGCCGGCTTCCGCACCGCCCGTGACGCGGCCCCCGGCGAGGTGGGGTAGGCGCATGTGCCGCCACATCGGCTACCTCGGCGAGCCGCTTTCGCCCGCCGAGGTGCTCTTCCGTGCCCCGCATTCCCTGCTGGTGCAGTCGTACGCGCCGGCGGACATGCGCGGCGGCGGCTCGGTGAACGCCGACGGGTTCGGGCTGGGCTGGTACCCCGGCCCGGGCTCGCCGCCGCTGCGCCACCGGCGTTCGACTCCACTGTGGACGGACGAGACGCTGCCGCCGCTGGCCGCGGCGGTGACTTCGGGCGCGTTCGTCGCCGCGGTCCGCAACGGCACCACCGGCCTGCCGGTGACCGAGGCGGCCGCGGCGCCGTTCACCGCCGGGCGCCGGCTGTTCAGCCACAACGGCGTCGTCCGCGGCTACCCGGGGTCGCTGGCCGAACTGGCCAGGACCCTGCCGGTCACCGAACTGCTGACGCTGGAGGCGCCGACGGACTCGGTGGTGCTCTGGGCCCTGCTGCGGGCCCGGCTGGCCACGGGGGAGGACCCGCTGACGGCGGTGGCGGCGCTGACCGCCGCCGTCGAGGCGGCCGCCCCCGGTTCCCGGCTCAACTTCCTGCTCACCGACGGCGAAACACTGATCGGCACCACCTGGACGCACGCGCTGTCCGTGCTGGAGACCCCGGCCGGCGTGCTGCTGGCGTCCGAACCCCTCGACGGCGACCCGCGCTGGCGGCCCGTCCCCGACCACCACGCCGTGCGCGCCCGGCGCGGACAGCCCGTCGACCTGCTTCCCCTGACCCAGGAGCTGTCATGACCGAAGTCGATCTCGACCACCACCGCTCCGGCGACGCCGTCACCGCGGAACTGCGCGCCGACGTCGTCGCCGGGCTCACCGCGGCGCAGAAGTGGCTGCCGCCCAAGTGGTTCTACGACGCCGACGGCAGCGAGCTGTTCGAGAAGATCACCCAGCTGCCGGAGTACTACCCGACCCGCAGCGAGCGCGAGGTGCTGGCCGCGCACGCCGCCGACGTCGCCGAGCTGACCGATGCGCACACGCTCGTCGAACTCGGCTCGGGGTCGAGCGAGAAGACCCGGCTGCTGCTCGACGCGCTGACCGCGCACGGCACCCTGGAGGCGTTCGTCCCGCTCGACGTGTCCGAATCCGCGCTGGCCGAGGCCGCCGAAGCGATCTCGAAGGACTACCCGGGACTGACCGTCCGCGGGGTCGTCGGCGACTTCACCCAGCACCTGGCCCTGCTGCCCGGCGGCCAGCCGCGGGTGGTGGCCTTCCTCGGCGGCACGATCGGCAACTTCCTGCCCGCCGAGCGCGCGGCCTTCCTCCGCTCGGTCCGGGAGGTCCTGGACGAGGGGGAGTGGCTGCTGCTCGGCACCGACCTGGTCAAGGACGCCGGGATCCTCGAGCGCGCCTACGACGACGCGGCCGGGGTGACGGCGGAATTCGACAAGAACGTGCTGCGGGTGATCAACGCCCGCCTCGGCGCGAACTTCGACCCCGACGAGTTCGACCACGTCGCGCACTGGGACGCGGAAAACGAGTGGATCGAAATGCGCCTGCGGGCCCGCCGGGAGCTGACCGTCGAGATCCCGGGCGCGGACCGCACGGTGACCTTCGCCGCCGGCGAGCACATCCGGACGGAGATCTCGGCCAAGTTCCGCCCGAGCGGCGTCGAGGCCGAGCTGGCCGCGGCCGGGTTCGCGCTGGAGCACTGGTGGACCGACTCCCAGCAGCGGTTCGGGGTGAGCCTGGCAAGATCCGTGCGTGGCTAATCCTCTCCGGGCCCTCGCCCGGGCCGCCGGCACGAGACCGTGGCTGATGCGCACGGCCCGCTTCGTCGTGTGGGCGGACAAGAAACTGCACAAGGCGTTCGGCGGCCGGGTGAGCCTCGTGGCGCTCGCCGGGCTGCCGTCGCTGCGCCTCACCACCACCGGCCGCAAGAGCGGGCTGTCCCGCAGCACCAACCTGCTCTACTACCCGCGCGGCGCCGACTTCGTGCTGACGGCGTCCAACTGGGGCCGTCCGCACGATCCGGCGTGGGCGCTCAACCTGCGGGCGCACCCCCGCTGCGAGGTCGCGCTGGCGGGAAGGCCGGTCGACGTCCTCGCGCGGGAGCTGCACGGCGAGGAGTACGAGCGGATGTGGGGTGAGCTGCTCGCGTTCTGGCCGGGGTATGCGATGGAGCAGCGCGAGGCCGCCCGGCCGTTGCCGGTGTTCGTCCTCACGCGGGTGGCCGGATAAGTCCCGACCATCCGTTCGGCCGGTGCCGGGATTCACCGGTTTGTGCCAGTCTCCCCGGGTAAGGCGCCGTGACGGCGTGATCTCGCGGCGTAGTGCCTCACCTAGGGAGGAACTGTCTTGCCGAGATCCATACAGAGCCGGGTGCGGTCGTTCGCACTGGCGGGGGCGCTCGTGGCCGGCGTGGGGCTGGCCGGGCCGGCCGGGACCGCCGCCG
Source organism: Amycolatopsis sp. CA-126428 (assembly GCF_002904335.1). Taxonomy (GTDB): domain Bacteria; phylum Actinomycetota; class Actinomycetes; order Mycobacteriales; family Pseudonocardiaceae; genus Amycolatopsis. The sequence continues at coordinate 93,451 of NZ_PPHF01000155.1, forward strand.
CGACCGAAGACTCGGCGGTCAAGCCCGCCGTCGTCGGCGTGACCCCGGCCGTCGCCTGGGGGACCTGCTCGAGCGACACCCTCGCCGGCGTGCCCGCGGACCAGGTCCGGTTCTACAGCTGCGCGCGCTACCGCGTCCCGATCGACCACGACAACGCATCGCTGGGCACCATCGACATCGCCTTGCTCAAACGGGCCGCCCGCACACCGGGCACCCGCGTCGGCTCGCTGTTCCTCAACCCCGGCGGCCCCGGCGGTCCCGGCCTGACGATGCCGATCTCCGGGCAGTACTACTTCCGGCCGCAGGTCCTCGACCGCTTCGACCTCATCGGCTTCGACCCGCGCGGGGTCGGCGCGAGCAACCCGCTGCGCTGCTTCACCACGCAGGAGGACGCGGACGAGGTGTTCGGCGCCCAGGTCGGCGTGCCGATCTCGCGCGCCGAGATCTCGGGCACCCTCGCCAGTTACCGCGACTACGGCCGGTTCTGCAAGAACAACGCCGGTGCGCTGCTCAACCACATGTCCACCAAGGACGTCGTGCGTGACCTCGACACCCTGCGCGCGGCGGTCGGCGACCGGAAGCTGAACTACGTCGGCTTCTCGTACGGGACGTTGATCGGCTCGACGTACGCGGCGATGTTCCCCAAGCAGTCGCGGGCGATCGTGATCGACGGCAACGTCGACCCGGCGCTGCGCACCAGCGACGGCGTCGAGTACGACCGGGAACGCGCCCAGGGCTTCGAGATCGCGCTGGACGGGTTCCTCAAGCGCTGTGACCAGGCGGGCCCGAAGTGCGCCTTCAGCGACGGCGACCCGCGGGCGAAGTTCGACGAGCTGCGGGAGTACCTGCGCAAGCAGCCGATCACCCTCCCGGGCGCCGACCCGCTCGACATCAGCATGTTCACCGGCACCGTGGGCGGCATCCTCTACAGCCCGGGTGCGTTCGCCGGCCTGGCCGAATGGCTGCAGACGTACTACACCGCGATCCACCCGGCCGCGCAGGCGCAGTCGCTGCAGGCCCGGCCGCTGAAGTCGCTCGCCATCGGGCACCGGGGCCGGGCCGACCTGAAGCCGGACAGCCCGTACGCCGGCGACGACTCGTACTTCGCCGTCAACTGCTCGGACAAGCCGTTCCGGATCAGGCAGGAGCAGGTGCCGGAGATCGCCGCGAAGTGGGAGCGCGAGTCGCGGACCTTCGGCCGGTCGCAGGCGTTCTCGGACACGGCGGCCTGCCCGGTGTGGCCGGCGAAGAAGCCGGACGCCTACCGCGGGCCGTGGCGGGCCAAGACCGACGTCCCGGTGATCGTGGTCGGCAACTACTACGACCCGGCGACGCAGTACCAGTTCGCCCAGCGGATGGCGGCCGAGCTCGGCAACAGCCGGCTGCTGTCGGTCGACGCGTTCGGCCACTGCATCCTGGGTGACGCCCTCGGCGTCGACCAGGCCGTGGCGGACTACCTGACCGACCTGAAGGTGCCGGCGAGCGGGCAGGTGTTCCAGCCGAACGTCCAGCCCTTCTGAGTCGCTTGGCAGCAAGGAAAACGGGCCGGGGTGACTCTGTCGCCCCGGCCCGTGCTACGTCCTCAGCAGCCGGTCCAGCACGTCCCCGGCCGCGGCCTCGGCTTCGGCGGCCGCGCTCTCGTGGTCGTCCGCCCGGGCGACCAGCAACGCGATCTCGTTCATGCCGGCGAGCAGGACGTGCGCGAAGAGGTCCACGCGCCCGGCGGGGATCCGGCCGTCGCGCCGCAGCGCCGCCTTGATCCGGCCGAGGGTGCGCACCTCGTCGAGCTCCCGCCAGCGCTGCCACCCCAGTACCGCCGGCGCGTCGATGAGCATCACCTGCCGCACCACCGGGTCCCGGGTGCTCCGGATCCACGCGAGACACGCGGCGCGCAGCGCTTCGACCGGGTCGGTCAGGCCCTCGACGGCTCGCGCCCCGTCCGCGCCGACCCGGTCGTAGACGGTGTCCAGGACGGCCGCGAACAGCGCGTCCTTGCCGGGGAAGTGGTGGTAGAGCGCGCCGCGGCTCACGTCGGCGGCCCGCAGGACGGCCTCGATCGACGTGCCGTCGTAGCCGTGCTCGGTGAACAGCCCGGTCGCGATGGCGACGAGGTGCTCGCGGGTCGCCTGACCCCGGTCGATCTTCTTGTTCATGCGGGTCGGCAGCCTCCGTCGTTGACAAACCGACTGTCGGTCTGTTGATACTAGACCGTCAGTCGGTTTACTTCTGGAGGGACCTTAGACCATGGACTTGCGAACCTGGGAGGACCAGCGCGGACGCGTGTCGGCGGCGTCCGGCGACGTGAGCTACGTCGACATCGGCGAAGGGCCGGTCGCGCTCTTCGTGCACGGCGTGGGAACGAACAACCTGTTGTGGCGCAAGGTGATGGCCGAGCTGGCGGGGGAGCGGCGGTGCGTCGCGCCCGACCTGCCGGGGCACGGCGCTTCACCGGTGACGCCCGAGCAGGACCTCAGTTTGAACGGGCTGGCGCGGCTGCTCGAAGACTTCTGCGAGTCGCTGGAACTCGGCGCGGTCGACCTGGTCGCCAACGACACCGGCGGCGCGGTCGCGCAGGTCTTCGCCGCGCTCCACCCCGACCGGGTCCGGACGCTCACCCTGACCAACTGCGACACGCAGGGGAACCTGCCGCCGGAGTCGTTCCGCCCGGTCGTCGAGCTGGCCGAACGCGGGAAGCTCGCGCCGCTGCTGGTCCGGCTCGCCACGGACCCGGCGCAGGCGCGGACCGGTGCGCTGGGCGGGGGCTACGAACACCCCGGGCAGCTGTCCGATGAGGTCCTGGCCGCGTTCGCCCGGCCGATCGGCGCCACGCTCGACGCGGCGCGGCAGTTCGAGCGCCTGCTGACGTCGGTCCGCGGCGAGGAGCTGGACGCGATCGAGCCGCTGCTCAAGGAGTTCCGCGTGCCGACGCTGCTGGTCTGGGGGACCGGCGATCCGAACTTCGGTGTCGAGTGGGCGTACCGGTTCCGGGACGCGGTCCCCGGCGTCACCGAGGTCGTCGAGGTGCCCGGCGCGAAGCTCTTCTTCCCCGACGAACGGCCCGGGGACCTCGTGCCGCACCTGCGCCGGCACTGGGCGTAGCGCTCATCACAGGCGCCGAGATCAGGAACTGGCGCTACAGTGGGAGAGTTGATCAACCCCGAGCAACGGAAGCGAGGTGAGCGGCACATGCCAGCGGACAGTCTTCGGACGGCCGGGCGCGCGCTCACCGGAGGTTTCCGGCGGGGCTGAGTTCCGGTCGCCCCCTGTCCGGCAGTGCGCGCACGCCGGAAAAGAGCCGGAAATGACCATCTTCGAAATGCTGCTGCGCGTCGGCGCCGGCGTCGGCCTGGGTGCCGTCATCGGGGTCGAGCGCCAGTTCCGCGCCCGGATGGCCGGGTTGCGCACCAACGCCCTCGTCGCGGTCGGCGCGACGCTGTTCGTGCTGCTGTCCGCCCACGGGTTCGGCGGGCTGGCCTCGAGCGGCGACGCCGACCCGACCCGGGTGGCCGCGCAGATCGTCTCGGGCATCGGGTTCCTCGGCGCCGGGGTCATCATGCGCGACGGCCTCAACGTCCGGGGCCTCAACACCGCGGCGACCCTCTGGTGCTCGGCCGCGGTCGGCGCCCTCGCCGGAGCCGGGCTGTACGCGGTCGCGGCGGCCGGGACCGCCGTCGTGGTCGGGGTGAACGTGGTGCTGCGCCCGCTCGGCCGCGTGGTGGACCGCCGTCCCGACGCGGGCGAGGAGACCCCGGCGCGGTACGAGTTCCAGGCGGTGACCCGCGACGAGGCCGAGGCCCACGTGCGGGCCCTGCTGGTGCAGGCGTTGACGCGCACGGACTTCCGGCTGCTGTCGGTGCTGAGCACGGACCGCCCGGAAGACCGCACGGTCGAGGTCCGCGCCGAGCTGATCGGCGACCAGCGCGACGACGCCCAGATGGAAGCGGCGGTGTCGCGGTTGTCGCTGGAGCCGTCGGTGTCGAGTGTCCGCTGGCTGGCCGTGCCCGCTTAGCGGGCGTGGAGGAAATCGCCGAGCAGCTCGTCGAACCGGGCGGGCTGTTCGGCGTTGACCTGCTGGCCGGCGCGCGGTTCTGCGCGGCGAACCGGGCCGTCACCGAGATCGAGAAGCCCCCCACACCGGTCCCGGTACCGAAACCGAAGGCCTCCCCACCTGAACGATGGGGAGGCCTTCGGGGAACGGCTTTCTTACGCCTGCGTCATCTTCCGCAGCACGTACTGCAGGATGCCGCCGTTGCGGTAGTAGTCCGCCTCGCCCGGGGTGTCGATGCGGACGTCCGCGTCGAACTCGACCTTGGTGCCGTCGATTTTGGTCGCCGTGACGTGCACCGTGCGGGGCGTGTCGCCGTCGTTCAGCGCCGTGATGCCCGCGATGTCGAACGTCTCGGTGCCGTCGAGGCCGAGCGACGAGGCCGACTCGCCCGCCGGGAACTGCAGCGGGATGACGCCCATGCCGATCAGGTTGGAGCGGTGGATGCGCTCGAACGACTCGGTGATCACCGCGCGGACGCCCAGCAGCGAGGTGCCCTTGGCCGCCCAGTCACGCGACGAACCCGAGCCGTACTCCTTGCCGCCCAGCACGACCAGCGGGGTGCCCGCCGCCGCGTAGTTCTGCGCCGCGTCGTAGATGAACGCCTGCGGGGCGCCCTCGACGGTGAAGTCGCGGGTGTAGCCGCCCTGCACGTCGTCCAGGAGTTGGTTGCGCAGCCGGATGTTCGCGAACGTGCCGCGGATCATCACCTCGTGGTTGCCGCGCCGGGAACCGTAGGAGTTGAAGTCCTTCTTCTCCACGCCGTGCTCGGTCAGGTACTGCGCGGCCGGGGTACCCGGCTTGATCGCGCCGGCGGGGGAGATGTGGTCGGTGGTGACCGAGTCGCCCAGCTTCGCCAGCACGCGCGCGCCGGTGATGTCGGTGACCGGCGCCGGCTCCGGCGTCATGCCCTCGAAGTACGGGGGCTTCCGCACGTAGGTGGACTCGAGGTCCCACTCGAAGGTCTTGCCCTCCGGGGTGGGCAGCGACTTCCAGCGCTCGCCGCCGTCGAAGACGTCCGCGTAGTCCTTGGTGAACATCTCCTGCGTGATCGCGTGGTCGATGGTCTCCTGGATCTCCTGGGCCGTCGGCCAGATGTCCTTCAGGAAGACGTCGTCGCCGTTCGTGTCCTGGCCGAGCGGCTGGTTCGCGAAGTCGAAGTCCATCGTGCCGGCCAGCGCGTAGGCGATGACCAGCGGCGGCGACGCGAGGTAGTTCATCTTCACGTCGGGGTTGATCCGGCCTTCGAAGTTCCGGTTGCCCGAGAGCACCGAGACCGCGGTGAGGTCGTTCTCCTGGATCGCCGCGGAGATCTCGTCCGAGAGCGGGCCGGAGTTGCCGATGCACGTGGTGCAGCCGTAGCCGACCAGGTGGTAGCCCAGCTTCTCCAGGTACGGCCACAGGTTGGCCTTGGTGTAGTAGTCGGTGACGACCTGCGAGCCCGGCGCCATCGACGTCTTCACCCACGGCTTCACCGCGAGGCCCTTGTCCACGGCGTTGCGCGCGAGCAGCGCGGCGCCGAGCATGACCGACGGGTTCGAGGTGTTGGTGCACGAGGTGATCGAGGCGATCACCACGGCGCCGTGGTCGAGCACGAACTCGCCGCGGTCCGCCGTGGAAACCTTGACCGGCTTGCTCGGGCGGCCCGACGCGCCGTTCGCCGCCGAGCTGGTGACCGGCGGGGCGTCGTCCTCGGCGAACGACAGCGAGGGAGCGTCGCTGGCCGGGAAGGACTCCTCCGCAGCCTCGTCCATCTTGGTGTGCGGGGTGTTGTCTTCGCCGTCCACGTAGTCGTGGATCGACTTGCGGAACGCCGACTTCGCGTCGGACAGCTCGATGCGGTCCTGCGGGCGCTTCGGGCCGGCGATCGACGGGACGACCGTCGACAGGTCCAGCTCGAGGTACTCGGAGTAGGCCGCCTCGCGCGACGGGTCGTGCCAGAGGCCCTGCTCCTTGGCGTAGGCCTCGACCAGCGCGACCTGCTCGGCCGAGCGGCCGGTCAGCTTGAGGTAGCGGACGGTCTCCTCGTCGATCGGGAAGATCGCCGCGGTGGAGCCGAACTCCGGGCTCATGTTGCCGATGGTGGCGCGGTTGGCCAGCGGCACCGCCGCTACGCTCTCGCCGTAGAACTCGACGAACTTGCCGACGACGCCGTGGCGGCGCAGCATCTCGGTGATGGTCAGCACGACGTCGGTGGCGGTGACGCCGGCCGGGATCTCGCCGGTCAGCTTGAAGCCGACGACGCGCGGGATGAGCATCGACACCGGCTGGCCCAGCATGGCCGCCTCGGCCTCGATGCCGCCGACGCCCCAGCCCAGCACGCCGAGGCCGTTGACCATGGTGGTGTGCGAGTCGGTGCCGACGCAGGAGTCGGGGTAGGCCTGGCCGCCCCGCGACATCACCGTGCGGGCGAGGTGCTCGATGTTGACCTGGTGCACGATGCCGGTGCCCGGCGGGACGACCTTGAACTCGTCGAAGGCGCCCTGGCCCCAGCGCAGGAACTGGTAGCGCTCGCGGTTGCGCTCGTACTCGATCTCGACGTTGCGCTCGAAGGCGTCCGGGCGGCCGAAGACGTCGATGATCACCGAGTGGTCGATGACCAGCTCGGCCGGCGCCAGCGGGTTGACCTTGTCGGGGTCGCCGCCCAGGTCGGTGACCGCTTCGCGCATGGTGGCGAGGTCGACGACGCACGGGACGCCGGTGAAGTCCTGCATGATCACGCGGGCCGGCGTGAACTGGATCTCGATCGACGGGTCGGCGTTCGGGTCCCACGAGCCGAGCGCGCGGATGTGGTCGGCGGTGATGTTCGCGCCGTCCTCGGTGCGCAGCAGGTTCTCGAGCAGGATCTTCAGGCTGTAGGGCAGCCGCTCGGCGCCCTCGACCTTGTTGAGGCGGAACACCTCGTACGAGGCGTCGCCGACCTTCAGCGTGTCTTTGGCGCCGAAGCTGTCCTTGCTGGCGGGTGAGGTCACGTCTAACTCCAGTGGCGGGGACGCCGCTCCGTCGCGGCAGAGGAGTCCCGGGTCAGTTCGGTCGGTTCGGTGGGGCGAGTCTTGCGCACCCCCACCGTAGGACCGGATGCGGGATGGCACACCTCGCGGTGGTTCAAACAGTACGCCTGTCCTGTTTAGCGGACAAGACGACACGCGGTGTGGGCTGCGCCATCCGATGCCGGGGTCCCTCAATGAGGGGAATTGGTGCCTACGTTGTGTAAGTTTCGGCTGAGGCTTGTGATAGTGGTGTGACTGCAGTGACACGGGGTGTGCGCTGGTGAGCGGAGGTGGCGGTCTTGTTAGGACGGTGCGGGGGTCCGAGGGTGCCGCGCGTCCGCCGGGGACTCAGCGTGAGCACGCTCACGCTGGTGATCTTGTTCGGCGCCGGGGGCACCGGGCTCGCGGCACCCCCGCCGCCGCCGAATCCCAGCGATTCCGACATCCAGGCCGGCAAGGCCGACGCGAACGCGAAGGCCGGCGAGGTCGGCCGGCTGACCAACCAGCTGGCCCAGGCCGAGCAGAAGCTCACGCAGCTGCAGGACGACGTCGAGCTCAAGCAGGAACAGGCCAACAAGGCGCTGGTCGACCTGCAGATCGCGCAGGACGACGCGGCGCAGGCGGAGAACGACGCGAAGGCCGCTCGCACCGAAGCGGACGCGGCCGCGGCGGCCATCGAGCAGGCCCGGGCGGACCTGAAGACCTTCGCCGCCGCCAGCTTCCAGCAGGGCAGCACGGTCGGCTCGCTCTCGGCGTACCTGAGCGCGGACAGCCCCAAGGACATGCTCGCCCGCGCGCAGCTGCTCGACGCCGTGGGCGGCGACCGGCTCAACGCCCTCGACCGGCTCCAGCAGGCGCAGACCGAGAAGTCCAACAAGGACGCCGCCGCCCGCAAGGCCGCCGAGATCGCCCAGCAGAAGCAGGACGCGGCCCGCCGGGCGAAGAACAGCGCCGACGCGGCGCAGACCACCGCCGAGCGTGCCGAGGACGGCCAGGCCGCCCAGAACTCCCAGCTCGAGAAGAACAAGACCGACGTCGAGCAGCAGCTCTACGCCGCCCAGGCCAAGGTCGGCGGCCTGCAGGGACAGCGGCAGCGCTACCAGGACTGGCTCGCCCAGAAGCAGCGCGAGGACGAGGAACGCGCGCGTCAGGCCGCGCTCGCCGCCGCTGCCGCGGCGGCCGGGGGTGGTGGCCGTCCGTCGGGCGGACCGGCGCCGTCGGCCCCGGCCGGCTCGTCGATCGAGGCGGTGATCGCGCGGGCGATGTCCAAGCTCGGGATGCCCTACGCCTGGGGCGGCGGCAACGCGAGCGGCGCGACCCGCGGCATCCGCGACGGCGGTATCGCCGACCGCTACGGCGACTACAACAAGATCGGCTTCGACTGCTCCGGCCTGATGATCTACGCCTTCGCCGGGGTCCGCTCGCTGCCGCACTACAGCGGCTACCAGTACTCGTCGGGACGGCAGGTGCCGCTGTCCCAGATGCGCCGCGGCGACCTGCTGTTCTGGGGTGGCCCGGGCGGCATCCACCACGTCGCGCTCTACCTCGGCGGCGGGCAGATGGTCGAGGCGCCGCAGTCCGGCCTGCGGGTCCGGGTGGCGCCGGTCCGCTACGGCGGGATCATGCCGTACGCGACGCGGCTGGTCGGCTGAAACTCGCTCGACGGCCGCCCGGGACCTCGCGAAGATCGGCCGCGTGGACGACGAACTGAACGCGCTGCGGCGCACCCGGATGCGCTGGAACACACCGCTGTCCGAGCCGCACGCGGAACTGCTGCTCGACCGGATGGCCCTGGGCGAGGGCCGGCTCGTCGACCTCGGCTGCGGCTGGGGTGAGCTGCTGCTGCGGGCGGCCGCCCGGGCCCCCGGCCTGCGCGCGACCGGTGCCGACACCGACGTGACCGGCCTCGACCGCGGCCGGGCGGCGGCCGCGGCCCGTGGTTTGGCGGTGGAGTTCGCCGAGGCGGACGCCGCGACCTGGGCCGATCCGGCCGAGCGGGTGTTCTGCATCGGGTCCGCCCACGTCTTCGGCTCGACCACGGCCGCGCTGGAAGCGCTCGCCGGGGTGGTGCGGCCGTCCGGCCGGCTGCTCTACGGCGACGGCTTCTGGGCGGCGGCGCCCGGCCCGGCGGCGCGGGAGATCTTCGGCCCGGACCTGCTGACCCTGCCGGACCTGCTCGACGCCGCGGCCGGCGCCGGCTGGCGCGTGCTGCACTTCAGCACCGCCGACCAGCTGGAATGGGACGACTTCGAGTCGACCTCGCGGGCCGGCTGGACGGAGTGGCTGGTGGCGCACCCGGCCGACCCGCGGGCGGAGCGGGTCCGGGAGTGGCTCGACGGGCGGCTGCGGCAGTATGTCCGGGACTACCGGGGGGTGCTGGGCTTCACCTACCTCGTGCTGGGCCGCTAGGGTGCCTCGGTGCGCTACGCGGGGATCGTGGTGGCCGGTGGCTCGGCCCGCCGGCTGTCCGGTGTGGACAAGCCGGCGCTGTCGGTGGGCGGGAAACCGTTGCTGGCCCGCGCGATCCACGCCCTCGACGGCGCCGAGCGGGTGATCGCGGTCGGCCCGCGCCGGCCGGGCTTCGACGTCGTGTGGACGCGCGAGCCGGTGCCGGGCACCGGCCCGGTGGCGGCACTGGCGGCGGGCCTGGTCTTCGTGCCCGACGACGTCGAGGCGGTCGTGCTGCTGGCCGCCGACCTCCCGGGCGTCCGCCGCTCCACAGTGGACAGGCTGGTGGCAGCGGTCGGCGACGGCGACGGCGCGGTCCTGGTGGACGCGGCGGGGGAGCGCCAGTGGCTCCTGGGCGCCTGGCGGTTGCCGTCGCTGCGGGCGGCGGTGCCGGAGCAGGCGGAGAACGCGGCCCTGCGCCGGGTCCTGGGCGGGCTGGCGGTGGCCGAGGTCCCGGCGGAACGGGGAGAAGCCGACGACATCGACACACCCGAGGACCTGGAGCGGCATCGGTGAGGTGAGCGACGCGGCCATCGTGGAGGCCGCGGTCGCGCTGCCGGGCTGCGTGCTTGCGCCGGCCGCGCTGCGTCGGGGAGCGATGGTCGGGTGGTGGGGGCGGTATTGGGCCGCCGAGGTGCTCGAGGCGCGCCGGTGACGCGGGCTGCCGCTCAGCGGGACACCTCGGGCAAGGCCGCTGAGCCGGCCCGGTCGGCTGCCACGCAGCGCGCCGCGCCGCGCCACGCAGCGCGCCGCGCCGCGCCACGCAGCGCGCCGCGCCGCGCCACGCAGCGCGCCGCGCCGAGCTGCGCCCGCTGAGCCGGGCCGGTCGGCTGCCGCGCGCCGCGCCAAGCCGCGCCGAGCGCCGCCGAGCCGCAGCCGGTCCGCGAGTTCGCCGGCGCCCTGGCAGTGCGCCTGCATCACCCGCTGCACACCGACTTCCCGGCCGTGGCGAGGAACCGGCCCACCAGCCCGGCCCGCCGCAACCGCGAGCCGCCGCCGCCCAGGTGGCGCGCGATGAACAGCGCCATCGTGACCCCGGCCAGGTCCTCGTCGTGGGTGTCGGCGTACAGCCGCGTCTCGTCCCCGAACAGCTCGGCCAGTTCGCTGGTGTCCGCCGCGCACCCGATCCACGTCAGCAACGACGTGTAGTAGGCCGCGGCCCGGATCCCGGGCTCGACGCCGGCCGCGTCGGCCAGCCGGAGCGTGATCACCGTCTGGCGCAGGACCCGCTCCGTGGGGCGGCCCATGCCGAGGTCGGCCACCAGCGACAGGGTGGCGACCAGAGGTCCTTCACAGGTGTCACACCGCTGACCGTGTTGGCTGATCGTGAGCCGGGTGCGTTCGTCCGCGTGCCGGATGAGACGGCCGACCGGGGGCGCAGTACGGTCGCACCGCGTGATCACCGTCGCGGGGGCGGCGCACGAGATTTCGAGGAGGCAGAGTGACCGAGCCCGGCTACGCCGAGGGCGGGAACGGGCAGCAGCCCGCAACGCCGGCGCGGGACGCCCAGTTGCTGGAGCGGACCGTGTTCGAGGTCAAGCGGATCATCGTCGGCCAGGACCGCCTGGTCGAGCGGATGCTGGTCGGCCTGCTGGCCAAGGGCCACCTGCTGCTCGAAGGCGTGCCCGGCGTGGCGAAGACCCTCGCGGTGGAGACGTTCGCCCGGGTCGTCGGCGGCTCGTTCTCCCGCGTGCAGTTCACCCCCGACCTGGTGCCCGCCGACATCCTCGGCACCCGGATCTACCGCCAGGGCGCCGAGCGCTTCGACGTCGAGCTCGGCCCGGTCGTGGCGAACTTCGTGCTCGCCGACGAGATCAACCGCGCGCCCGCCAAGGTCCAGTCGGCGATGCTCGAGGTGATGGCCGAGCGGCACGTGTCGATCGGCGGCCAGACGTTCCCGATGCCGGACCCGTTCCTCGTGCTGGCCACGCAGAACCCGATCGAGAACGAGGGCGTGTACCCGCTGCCGGAGGCGCAGCGCGACCGGTTCCTGTTCAAGATCCTCGTCGAGTACCCCTCGGCCGAGGAGGAGCGCGAGATCATCTACCGGATGGGCGTCACCCCGCCCACCCCGCACGAGGTGCTCAGCCCGGGCGAGCTGGTCCGGCTGCAGGGTGTCGCGTCGCAGGTGTTCGTGCACCACGCCCTGGTCGACTACGTCGTGCGGCTCGTGCTGACCACCCGGACGCCGAACGAGCACGGCCTCGCCGACGTCGCCGGCTGGGTCTCCTACGGCGCTTCGCCGCGCGCGAGCCTCGGGATCATCGCCGCCGCGCGGGCGCTGGCCCTCGTCCGCGGCCGGGACTACGTGCTGCCGCAGGACGTCGTCGACGTCGTGCCGGACGTGCTGCGCCACCGGCTCGTGCTGTCCTACGACGCCTTGGCCGACGGCGTGCCGATCGACCACATCATCACGCGCGTGCTGCAGACCGTGCCGCTGCCGCAGGTCTCGGCCCGGCCGCAGGGCGGGGCCGGCCAAGGCGGCCCGGTCCCGGCGGGCGCGCCGGTCAGGTAACCCGGCGATGGCGAAGAACGAGAAGGGCCAGCGCCCTTCGTGGGCGCCGCCGGTCCTGCGCGGCGACCGCCTGGAGGCCGGGCTCCGCACGCTGGAGCTCGACGTCCGCCGCCGGCTCGACGGGCTGCTGCAGGGCAACCACCTCGGCCTGGTGCCGGGGCCGGGGTCCGAGCCCGGCGAGGCGCGCCCGTACCAGCCCGGCGACGACGTGCGCCGGATGGACTGGGCGGTCACCGCCCGCACCACGACCCCGCACATCCGCGAGACCGTGGCCGACCGCGAGCTGGAGACGTGGGTCGTCGCCGACCTTTCGGCGAGCCTCGACTTCGGCACCGCGCTGTGCGAGAAGCGCGATCTGGTGGTCTGCGCCGTCGCGGCGGTCGCCCACCTCACCGGAGGCGGCGGCAACCGGATCGGCGGCCTGATCTCCACCGGCGCCGCCACGACCCGCATCCCGGCGCGCGGCGGCCTGGCGCACGCCCGCGGGCTGGTGCGCAAGCTCGCCGAGACACCGCGCGCGGCCGAGGGCACCCGGGGCGACTTCGCCGAAGCCCTCGAAGCGCTGCGCCGCCCGCCGCGCCGGCGCGGCTTGGCCGTGGTGATCTCCGACTTCCTGGGCGACACGTCCTGGGAGAGGCCGCTGCGGGCACTGGGCGGGCGCCACGAACTGATCGCGATCGAAGTCCTCGACCCGCGCGACATCGACCTGCCCGAGGTGGGCACCGTCGTGCTGGCCGACCCGGAGACAGGGAAACAGCGCGAAGTGCACGCTTCGGCCTTGCTGCGCAAGGAGTTCGGGGCCGCGGCCCACGCCCACCGGCAACGGGTGGCGGCCGGCCTGCGGCGCGCGGGTGCGGCCCACCTGACGCTGCGCACGGACGCCGACTGGATCGCCGACATGGTGCGGTTCGTCGTCGCCCGCAAGCGCCGCTGGTCGGGGGGTGTGGCGTGAGTTTGACCGGGTTCGCGGCGCCGTGGTGGTTCTTGCTGCTGATCGCGGTGGCCGCGGTCGCGGTCGGGTACGTGCTGGCCCAGCGGGCGCGCCGGAAGCGGACCATGCGGTTCGCGAACCTGGACCTCCTCGAAAAGGTCGCGCCGAAGAGCCAGGGCTGGGTGCGGCACCTGCCGGCGGTGCTGATCGTGCTGTCGCTGCTGTTGCTCACGGTGGCGCTGGCCGGGCCGACCGCGGAACAGAAGGTGCCGCGCAACCGGGCGACCGTGATGCTGGTGATCGACGTGTCGCTGTCGATGGAAGCCACCGACGTCCTGCCGACGCGGCTGCAGGCCGCCCAGGAGGCGGCGACGAGCTTCGCGCGGAACATGACGCCGGGGATCAACCTGGGGCTGATCTCGTTCGCGGGCACGGCGACGGTGCTGGTCAACCCGACCACCGACCGCAACGGCGTGATCAAGGCGATCGAAAACCTGAAGCTGGCCCAGTCGACGGCGACCGGGGAAGGCATCTTCGCGGCGTTGCAGTCGGTGGAGAGCTTCTCGAGCGTCGTCGGCGGGGCGGACGGGCCACCGCCGGCGCGGATCGTGCTGATGTCCGACGGGAAGCAGACCGTGCCCGAGGACCTGTACGCGGCGCGCGGCGGCTACACCGCGGCGCAGGCGGCGAAGCAGGCCGGGGTGCCGATCTCGTCGATCTCCTTCGGCACCACCCACGGTTCGGTCACCATCGACGACAAACCCCAGCCGGTCAGCGTGGACGACGAGTCGCTGCGCGAGATCGCGCGGCTCTCGGGCGGCGACTTCTACAAGGCGGCCAGCGCCGAGGAGCTGAAGAAGGTCTACGCCGACCTCGGCGAGCAGATCGGCTACGAGCTCAAGGACGCCGACGCGAGCAAGCCGTGGCTGGTGGCGGGGACGTTGATCCTCATGCTGGGCGCGGCGGCCAGCTTGTTCTTCGGGCAGCGCCTGCCCTGACTCAGGCTCGGCGGACGCCGTACAGGCTTCCGCCGAGCAGGGTCACCCCGGACAGGACGCCGCTGACGAACGGCACCCACTCCGCGGCGCTCCCGAGCAGGACGAGACCGGCGACGCCGAGCACGGTCAGGACCGCGCCGACGACGAGGATCGAGCGGGCCTTCCACGCCGACGCGAGGGCCACGAAGTGCAGGCCGACGACCGTGGCGATCCACGCGACGTTCGCCTGGACCGGCGCGTCCAGCAGGCTCAGCACGAAGAACCCGGCGACGAGCAGCACCACCTCGCCGACGACGATCACCCGGTAGCTCGGCCCGAACACCGGCCGGTCGTCGAGCGTCGGCCGCCCGCCCGCGCGGACGCCGAGGACCACCACCGCCACCAGGGTGAGCACGGCGAGGGCGCGCAGCACCCAGCCGAGTGCCGCGGGGACGGGAGCACCGGAGTTGACCAGGACGAAGACGGTGCCGAACGCGGCGCCGATGAGCGCCCCCAGAAACTGCTGTCGCATCCGGCGAACCTACCGGAGGGCGCTCGCGAAGCCGTTCTGGCGCCAGGCCTCGTAGACGGTGATCGCCGCGGTGTTCGCGAGGTTGAGCGAGCGGCTCGTCGGCAGCATCGGCAGCCGCACGCGGTCGGTCACCTCCGGCGCTTCCTGCACCGCCTCGGGCAAGCCCACCGACTCCGGCCCGAACATCAGGACGTCGCCCGGGGTGTAGGCGACGTCGGTGTACAGCCGCGTCGCCGAGGCGCTGAAGGCGTAGACCTTCGCCGGCAGCAGCGCTTCCCAAGCCGCCACCAGTGAAGCGTGGACGTGGACGCGGGCCAGGTCGTGGTAATCGAGCCCGGCCCGGCGCAGCTGCTTGTCCTCCAAGGTGAACCCGAGCGGCTCGACCAGGTGCAGTTCGCAGCCGGTGTTGGCGGCCAGCCGGATCGCGTTGCCGGTGTTGGGCGGGATTTCCGGCTGGTAGAAGAGAACGCGGAACACGGGCTCAGTCCCCGAGCAGGGCGGCGTAAACCTTGCGGACGGCGTCCGGCGGCGGTGTGGGCCGCAGGCTCGCCGGGTCGATGAAGACGTACCGGAGCGTGGCCGCCGCCACGAGGGTCTCGCCGCGGCGGATCTCGAAGTCGAAGATCAGCGACGTCGTGCCGAGGTGGTTCGGGTACTGCGAAACGACCAGTTCGTCGTCGTAGCGGGCCGGCGCGCGGAACTTCAGGTTCGCCTCCGCGACCACGACGTCGGTGCCGTGCGCCAGGAATTCGTCGTGGGAGCCGAACAGGGCCTTCTCCGCCTCGAAGGAGCACATGTCCACATAGGCCAGGTAGTGGGCGTTGAACACGATGCCCTGGCCGTCGCACTCGTGGTAGCGCACGCGCAGCGGCATCTCGGCGATCGGGCGGCGAGGTGCGGTCACGTGCGCCAATCTAGTTCAGCCGTGTAAAGCCCGGTACTCGGCCGCCGCGCCCGGCTGCAGCGGGACCGGCTGGGTGCCGATCAGCGTCCGCACGTCGAGGAACTGCGTCCCCACGGCTTCGGCGGGCACCAGCGTGGTGGCGCGCTCGACGAGCAGCCGGACCACCGCCGCGGCGACGTCGTCGGGCAGCGAAGGCGCGCACACCAGCAGGTTCGCCACCCCGATCGTGCTCAGCGCCCCGACGCCGCGGTACGCGCCGTCCGGGACCTGGACCTGGTCGTACACCGGGCCGTACGCCGTGCGCAGCGCGGGCACCACCGAGTCCAGGGGCAGCAGCGCGATCGGGGTCGTCCGGGTCAGCTCGGCGAGTCTCGGCGTCGGGATCCCGCCCGACCACAGCATGGCGTCGATGCGGCGGCCGGCCAGCGCGCGGACCGCGTCCTCGAACAGCAGGTGCCGGGCGTCCACCGCGACGCCCGCCTTGGCGAACAGGCGCTCGCCGAGCTGTGCCGCCCCGGAGCCGCCCGCGCCCAGGGACACCGCGCGCCCGGCGAGGTCGGCCAGGCGGCGCACCGGGCCGTCCGCGCGCACGACGAGCTGCAGGTAGTTCTCGTAGACGCGGCCGAGCGCGAGCAGCGGGACCGTCCCGGCGAACGGCGGTCCCCCGCCGAGCGCGGTCTGGGCGACGTCGGCGAGCACCAGCCCGAGGTCGGCCTGCCCCCGCTGCACGAGCCCGACGTTGGCGACGCTCGCCTCGGTCGGGACGGCGGTGGCGTGCAGCAGCGGTTCGGCCCGGTTCAATTCGGCCGAGAGGAGCTGGGCGAAGGCCAGGTAGAACCCGCCGCGCTCGCCGGCGGCGATGGTGAGCGCGCGTTCCGGGCCGCGGTAGCCGGACGTCGAACACCCGGCCAGCGCGAGGCCGAGGCCGCCGAGCAGGGCCGTGCGGCGGGTGAGCGTCATCCCGGCACCTCCCGCAGCGGCAGCGTGACGCGGACTTCGAGGCCGTGGGGGCGGGCCTGCCGCAGCTCCAGGACCCCACCGCGGGTGCGCACCTGCTGGTGGGCGATGGCCAGGCCGAGGCCGGTGCCGCGCGGGGCGCCTTCGCCACCCGCGCGCCAGAACCGTTCGGTCGCCCGCGCTCTGTCCTGTTCGGACAGTCCCGGCCCGTCGTCGGCCACGACGAGCGTCGCGGTTTCCCCAACGCTTTCCCACTCGGTGGTGATCTTCGCGCCGCGGCCGGCGTAGTGGACGGCGTTGTCCAGCAGCACATCGAGGATCTGCGCGAGCTCGCCTTCCGGGCAGCCCACGGTCACCGGCTCGTCGTGGCCCGGCGGCGGCACGAGCGCCGAACCGGCGTCCTCGGCGGCCGGGCGCCAGGCGTCGACGCGTTCGGCCAGCACGGACGCGAGGTCGCAGGTCTCGTCGGCACCCCCGGCCGCGACGCGGGTCGCGGTGCTTTCGGCCAGCGCGAGCGCGAGGAGGCCGTCGAGCAGTTTCTCCAGGCGTTCCACTTCGGCGACGGTCGCGCGGTAAGTGGTGTCGTCGCCGTCGATCCGCCCGGCGAGGGAGTCGACCCGCAGCCGCAGTGCCGCCATCGGGTTCCGCAGCTGGTGCGAGGCGTCGGCGACCAGCCGGTGCTGCTGCTCGGCGGCTTCGAGCACGGCCTCGGACATCCGGTTGACCTCGGCGGCCAGCGACCGCAGCTCGCGCGGCCCGGTGCGTTCGGGGACGTGCGCGCGGTGGCCGCCCGCCACGGCCAGCACCCCGGTCTCGAGCTCGTGCAGCGGCCGCACCATCCACCGGGCCAGCACCACGGCGAGCAGCACGAACACCATCGCGACCAGGACCGCGCCGACGCCGATGGTGCCCCACCGGGTGGCGACGTCCGAGGCCGCCGCCGTCACCGACGCACGCAGCACGACCACGCCCGACACGCGGGTCCCGGTGCCGACCGGGCGGACGAAGTAGGCCGGTTCGGCCGACCACGGGTCCAGCCGGTCCACCCGCGGCGCCGGTTCGTTGCGCATGGTCGCCTCCACCAGCGCGCGCACCGCGGGCTCACCCGCGGTCAGGCCGCCCGCCTGCACCAGCGGCAGGCGCCGGCCGTCGACGATGACGACGCCTTCGCCGTACAGCCCGGCGTAGCCCTCCGCTTCGGCCGCGAGGGCCGCCGGGTCGTGGGTGTCGACGGCCTGCTGGGCGAGCACGACGAACCGGTCGACGTCGGCGGTGCGGGAGATGACCAGCTGCTGCGTGCGCTGGTCGGCGGTGGCCGTCAGCAGCGGCCCGGCGAACGCGGCGACCACCGCGAGGGCGAGGGCGACCAGGACCACCAGCAGCCGGGTGCGCACGGGTCAGCCCCGGCCGAGCCGGTAGCCGAAGCCGCGGATGGTGGTGAGCAGGCCCGGCCGGTCCAGCTTGGCGCGCAGCCCGGTCAGGTGGACGTCGAGCGAGCGCGACACCGCGAGGTAGGCGTCGCCCCAGACCTCGTCCATGAGCTGCTGGCGGCTGACCGCGGTGCCGGGGCGGACGGCGAGCACGGCCAGGATCTCGAATTCCTTGGTGGTGAGCCCGACGTCGTGCCCGGCGACCAGGACCCGGCGGGCGCCGAGGTCGATCTCGACGTCTTCGACGCGCACGACGTCACCAGCCGGGGCCGCGCGGGCCACCGCCCGCCGCACGACGGCGTCCATCCGCGCCAGCAGCTCGGCCAGCCGCACCGGCTTGGTGAGGTAGTCGTCGGCGCCGAGCCGCAGCCCGCGCACGACCGAGCGCTCGTCGCCGCGGGCGGTCAGCACGATCACCGGGACCGGCGAAACGGCCCGGATCTTGCGGAGGACGTCGAGGCCGTCGAGGTCGGGCAGGCCCAGGTCGAGCAGGACGAGGTCGGCGGTGCGGTGGTGGTGCAGCGCGTCGGCCCCGCGGGCGACGCTGGTGACGGGATGACCGCGCGCGTGCAGCGACTCGGCGAGCGCGCCGGCGACACCCGCGTCGTCTTCGACGAGGAGCACGCGCACGGCCATCCCCCTGTCAGTGGTCGTCTTCCCGGCGCTCTTCCAGCTCGGAGGTCTTCGACGTTTCCCGCATTGTGCCGTAGACGATGAGGGACACCAGGACACAGCCCGCGACGTACCAGAAGAACACCGGTTCGTGCCCGGCGCTCTTCAGCGCCTGCGCGATCAGCTCGGCGGTGCCGCCGAAGATCGCCACGGTCAGCGCGTAGGGCAGCCCGACACCGAGGGCGCGGATCTTCGTCGGGAACAGCTCGGCCTTCACGATGGCGTTGATCGAGGTGTACCCGGCGACGACCACCAGCCCGGCCAGCACGAGGAAGAACGCGCCGACGGGGTTGCGGGTCGAGCCCATGATCGTCATCAGCGGGACGGTGAGCAGCGTGCCGCCGATGCCGAAGAACAGCAGCAGCGGCCGGCGCCCGATCCGGTCGGACAGGCGCCCGAACACCGGCTGCAGGACCGCGGCGACCAGGATCGCGCAGAACAGCACGATGGTGACCTGCCGCCGGGGGAGGTGCGCGGTGTTCTCCAGGAACTTCTGGCTGTAGGTGGCGAAGGTGTAGAAGCCGACCGTGCCGCCGAGGGTCAGGCCGACGACGAGCGCGATCTCCTTGGGGTACTTGGCCAGCGCGCGCAGCGTGCCGCGTTCGCCTTGGCTTTCGCCCGCCTCGCGCTGGTAGCTCTCGGACTCGTCCATGCCGCGCCGCAGCCACATCACGGTGAGCGCGGCGACCGTGCCGACGCCGAACGCGATCCGCCAGCCCCAGGACGTCAGCTGCTGCTCGGTGAGCAGCGCCTGCAGGATCAGCTGGAGACCCAGCGCGAGCAGCTGGCCGCCGTAGAGGGTCACGTACTGGAAGCTCGAGTAGAAGCCGCGCTTGCCGGGAGTGGCCACTTCGGACAGGTAGGTCGCCGAGGTGGAGTACTCGCCGCCGACCGACAGGCCCTGGATCAGCCGGGCGGTGAGCAGCAGGATCGGCGCGGCGATCCCGATGCTGTGGTAGCTCGGCGTGACGGCGATGAGCAGCGAGCCGCCCGCCATCAGCGTCACCGAGAGCACCAGCGCGCGGCGGCGGCCGAACCGGTCGGCGAACCGCCCGAGCATCCACCCGCCCAGCGGCCGCATGAGGAACCCGACGGCGAACACGGCCGCGGTCCCCAAGAACGCGGCCGTGGTGTCGGACGTCGGGAAGAAGGATTTGGCGAAGTAAGTGGTGAACGCCGCGTAGGCGTACCAGTCGTACCACTCGATCAAGTTGCCGATCGAGCCGCGCAGCACGTTGCCGATCACGCGCTTTTCGCTGACGGCCGGGGCGGCGCCATTGAGCCGGGTTGTCATCGTCGACCTCCTGTGTTGCGACTCACGGTGACCACCTGGCCGGGTGCCCGGCAAGGCCGGGAGGCAGTTCCTAACACCGGCTTAGGACGGTGCCGTTCTTCGCGGACACAGCTGCTCGGCTAGTCGGCGGGCCACTCGTACGACAGCTCGTAGCGGTCGGCCGCGAGCACCATGTCGTTCATCTCCAGCGGAGTGCCGTCGACGCCATAGGCGACGCGGGTGACGGTGATGACCGGGACACCGCCGGCGAGCTGGAGTTGCGTCGCCTCGGCGGGCGTCGGCATCCGCGCGCCGACGTGCTCGGTGAACGAGCCGATCGTTCGGCCTGCCTCTTCCAGCCGCGCGTAGGTGCCGCCTTGTCCGGTGTCGACGTCCTCGATGGCGGTGCCGCGCGTCAAGTCGCGCGGGAGGCGCGACACCGCAAGCTGGACCACGAGCCCATCGGCGCGCATCACGCGGTCGCGGACGGTGACCTCGGTCCCTTCGTCGACGACGAGATGGGTGGCTACCCGGGCGTCCGCCGGCTCGAAGCGGATCTTGACAGAGGCCGACGGGGCGAAGCCGCCGGCGACGGCATCGGCGAGGAATGCGCCGTGGTTGCGCTCGCGTGCATCGCGGGACAGTCGCGACCGGGCGACCCGCTGAATGCTGGCAGGCGGGCGCACGAAGACGCCGCGTCCGTGCTCTGAAGTGACCAGACCTTCGCCGCGCAGCACGTCGACGGCTTCGCGGACCGTGGGACGCGAGACGCCGTACCTCTCGACAAGGTCGTGCTCGCTGGGCAACTTCGCGCCGGGTGCGAACTGGCCGGAGACGATCTTCTCGCGGAGATCGGCTGCGACCTGGCGAAAGGCTGGAACCCCACTTGTTCGATCGACCATGCCCTCAGTCTCCCACTTGCTAACTTGTCTTGACAAGTGAGCGGACCGGTGCGACTGTCAGTTGTCAAGACGCCATGACGAGTAGCGGTAGGGCAAATGATGGCAGCGGTGATCCACATCGACCCGGAGGCAATCCGTCCGGTTGTCGAGGGGGAGTGGCATCGGACTCGGCTGACGGGGATTCCCGCACCGGGACAAGGCATCACCATGCTGTGCGGTCTCACTGCGGTTGCCGAGTTCCGCCCGCTGTCCGACCGTCGGGCGCACGGTGTGCCACATCAATGCCCGCGCTGCGAGGCGCTCTACCGCCGAGAGCATGGCATCGCGCCGAAACCGGTCAGACGGCGATCGTGATGGGCGGGTGGATCCGCGACGACAGCGCGGAGGTCGTCAAGAACGAAGACGGGAAGGCGACCAGCCGGAGGGCGGCCCCGACCCGCTGTGTCGCGACTCACGGTGACCAACCAGCGGGTAACCAGCAAGGTCGGGAGGCAGGTCCGGACAGCCGTCCAGGACGGCCGCGGCGAGCCCGGGCGCGGGTGCGCGACCCGGAGGCGCTGCCGATAGCCTCGTGCGCGGCAGCAGCGCACAGCGAAGAAGAGGGAGAACACAGTGGGACGGTCGGTTCTGGTCACCGGGGGCAACCGGGGCATCGGTCTGGCGATCGCCCGGGACCTCGCCGAGCAGGGGCACCGGGTCGCCGTCACGCACCGTGGTTCGGGGGCGCCCGAAGGGCTCTTCGGGGTCCAGGCGGACGTCACCGACACCGAGCAGGTCGACGCCGCCTTCAAGCTCGTCGAGGAGCACCAGGGGCCGGTCGAGGTGCTGGTGTCCAACGCCGGGCTGACCGACGACACGCTGCTGATGCGGATGAGCGAGGAGCAGTTCGAGCGCGTCGTCAACGCCAACCTGACCGGCGCCTACCGCGTCGCCAAGCGGGCGTCGCGCGGCATGCTGCGCGGCAAGTGGGGCCGGTTCGTCTTCATCTCCTCGGTCGTCGGCCTCTCCGGCTCGGCCGGCCAGGCCAACTACGCCGCGTCGAAGGCCGGGCTGGTCGGCTTCGCGCGGTCGCTGGCCCGTGAGCTCGGCTCGCGCAACATCACTTCGAACGTCGTCGCGCCCGGGTTCGTCCACACGGACATGACCGACGAACTGCCCGAGGACCGCAAGAAGGAGATCCTCGCGCAGGTGCCCTCCGGCCGGTACGCCGAGCCGTCGGAGATCGCCGCCGCCGTGCGCTACCTGGCCTCCGACGAGGCCGGCTACGTCAACGGCGCGGTGCTGCCCGTCGACGGCGGCCTCGGCCTCGGCCACTGACCCCCCACCACCCCGAACAAGACCTGGAGGACCCGTGCCCGGACTGCTCGAAGGCAAGCGCCTGCTGATCACCGGCATCATCACCGACGCCTCGCTCGCCTTCCACGCGGCCAAGATCGCGCAGCAGGAGGGGGCGAAGGTCGTGTTGACCGGCTTCGGCCGCATGTCGCTGGTCGAGCGCATCGCGAAGCGGCTGCCCGAGGAGGCGCCGGTGATCGAACTCGACGTCACCAACCAGGAGCACCTCGACGGCCTGGCCGGCAAGGTCCGCGAGCACGTCGACGGCCTCGACGGCGTGCTGCACTCGATCGGCTTCGCCCCGCAGACCTGCCTCGGCGCGCCGTTCCTCGACGCGCCCGCCGAAGACGTCAAGACCGCGATCGAGATCTCGACGTACTCGTACATGTCGCTGGCGAAGGCGTGCCTGCCGCTGATGGGGCGCGGCGCGTCGTACGTCGGCATGGACTTCGACGCGCGCGTCGCGTGGCCGGTCTACAACTGGATGGGCGTCGCGAAGGCCGGGCTCGAGTCGGTCAACCGGTACCTGGCCAAGGAGCTGGGGCCGCAGGGCATCCGCGTCAACCTGGTCAGCGCGGGCCCGATGAAGACGATGGCGGCGAAGTCCATCCCGGGCTTCGTCGACCTGGAGGACGGCTGGGGCGAGCGCGCGCCGCTCGGCTGGGACAGCACGGACCCGGACCCGGTGGCGAAGAGCGTCTGCGCGGTGCTTTCGGACTGGCTCCCCGCCACCACCGGCTCGATGATCATGGTCGACGGCGGGGTCCACTTCCTCGGGATCTGAGCCTCACACGAGGGCCGGCTCACGGTCGTCGCCGCGCTGGACGGCGGCGGCGACCGTGAGCGCGGCCAGGGTCGCCACGCCGAGGGCGATCCCGGTCCAGGCGACGCTCGGGAAGCCGAGCCCGGCGTCGATCGCGACACCGCCCAGCCACGGTCCGGCGGTGTTGCCGACGTTGAACGCCGCGGTCGTGCTGGCGCCCACGAGGGTGGGCGCGTCGCCGGCGACGTGGTACGCCCGCACGTTCAGCGCCGGGTTGGCGCCGAACCCGGCGACGCCGAAGACGAGCACGGCCCCGACGGCGACGAGCGCGTCGGTGGTGAGGGCGAGCACGAGCAGCGCGGCCAGCGCGAGCGCGAGGAAGCCGTAGAGCGTCGCGAACGGCCGGCGGTCGGCGAACCGGCCACCCACGCTGATCCCGATCAGCGCGCCGACGCCGAACAGCGCCAGGACACCGGGCACCCAGCCCTCGGGGAGGCCGTCGGTCCCGGTCAGCAGGGGCGCGAGGTAGCTGAACGCGGCGAAGATCATGGCCTGCGCCAGCGCAATCACGCCGAGGGCGAGCCAGACCCGGCCGCGCCGGTACAGCCGCAGTTCGCCGCGGACGCTCACCGCGTCACCGGTCGTCTCCGGCACCAGCAGCGCCACGCCCGCCGCCGCGACCACGGTCACCACCGCCACGGCCCAGAACGCCGTGCGCCAGCCGGCGTGCTGGCCGAGGAACGTCCCCGCGGGCACCCCGGCGATGTTCGCCACGGTCAGGCCGCCGACCAGGACCGCCATCGCGCGGCCGCGCCGGTCGGCGGGCACGAGCGCGATGGTCGTCGCCAGGGCGACGGCCCAGAACCCGGCGCACGCGAACGCCGCGACCACCCGCGTGGCGAAGAGGACCGCGTAGCTCTCGGCGAGGGCCCCGACGACGTGCGCCCCGAAGAAGACGACGAGCAGCGCCAGCAGCGTCCGGCGGCGGGGGAGCCGGAGGGTGCCGATCGCCAGCAGCGGCGCGCCGACGACCATGCCGATGGCGAACGCCGAGATCAGCAACCCGGCGTCCGGGATGCTCACGTGCAGGTCGGCGGCCATGCCGGGGAGCAGGCCGGTGATCATGAACTCGGACGTGCCCAGCGCGAACACGCTGAGCCCGAGGACGAAGACGGCCAGGGGCATGAGTTCTCCTCCGGATTGTGTATCGATCAGTTCAAAACTGTGGCAGCGTGAACGCCCGCTTCGGACGTGCTCGTCAGCGGGCGACGATCGCCGAAAGCGCGATGTCGGCGACGGCGTGCATGCTCGCGGGGCTCGTGCCGCGGCGGGCCATCACGCGCAGCCCCGAGGTGGTGCCGAGCATGAACTCCGCCACCTCGGCGGGGTCCAGGCCGTCCCGGAGGCTGCCGTCGAGCACGCCTTCCCGGACGCACTCGGCGAACATGGTCAGGTTCCGGTCGGTGTCGTGGCGGAGCGCGGCGCCCACCTCGTCTTCGGGCAGGCCGAGTTCGGCCAGGGTGTTGACCACGAAGCAGCCGCGGCGGCGGTCCTCGAGGTCGGCCTCGATGGCGCTGTCGAGCACCGCGGCGAGCCGCTCGGCCGCGGTGCCCGGGCCGTCGAGGATCGCTTGACGCTTGTCCAGCTGGGTGCTGGTGTAGTGCGCCAGTGAACGCCTGAAGAGGGCGCGCTTGCTGGTGAACGTGTTGTAGACGCTGCTGCGGCCGAGCCCGGTCGCTTCGCACAGATCCTGCGTCGTCGTCGCTTCGTAGCCGTGTTCCCAGAACGCGTGCATCGCCTTCTCGACGGCGGCGGCTTCGTCGAACTCCCGTGGCCTGGCCATGAAGGCACCCTACCAGGGTTTTGTACTGCTCGATTCATAACCGGCCCGGCTCAGCGGGCGGGCCGCCACATCGGCAAGATGACGGGGTGGGATACGACGCGTTGCTGTGGCTTTCGTTCGGCGGCCCGGAAGGGCCCGACGAGGTCATGCCGTTCCTCGAGAACGTCACCCGGGGCCGGGGGGTGCCGCGCGAGCGGCTCCTGGAGGTCGCCGAGCACTACCAGCACTTCGGCGGCGTCTCGCCGATCAACAAGCTGAACCGCGACGCGATGGCCGCGGTCGAGAAGCAGCTCGCGGCGGCCGGCATGGAGCTGCCGGTGCACTTCGGCAACCGCAACTGGCACCCGATGGTCGAGGAAACCTTGGCCACGCTGACGTCGGACGGCGCGAAGCGGGTCCTGGTGTTCCCCACGAGCGCGTACGGCGGCTACTCGGCGTGCCGCCAGTACGACGAGGACATCGAGCGCGCCCGCGCGGCGGTCGGCGAGGGCGCTCCCGAACTGGTGAAGATCCGCCAGTTCTTCGACCACCCGCTGTTCGTCTCGGCGGTCGCCGACGGCGTGCGCGCCGCCCACGCGTCGCTGGGGAACGAGCCCGGGATCCGCACGGTGTTCACGGCCCACTCGGTGCCGGAGAGCGCGGATCGCGCCTCGGGCCCGCCGTCGGAGGGCGGCCGCCGCTACTCGCGCCAGATCGCGGAGGCGGCGCGCCTGGTGGCGGCCGAGGCGGGCATCGCCGAGTACGACGTCGTGTGGCAGTCGCGGTCCGGGCCGCCGCAGGTGCCGTGGCTGGAGCCGGACATCGTCGACCACCTCGACGCGCTGCACGCGGACGGGGTGCGTGGCGTGGTCGTGTCGCCGACCGGGTTCGTGTCGGATCACCTCGAGGTGATCTGGGACCTGGACAACGAGGCCGCGGAACGCGCCGCGGAGCACGGGATGGCCTTCGCCCGCGCGGCGACCGCGGGCGGCGACCCGAGGTTCGCGGAGCTGGTCGTGGAGCTGATCCGCGAGCACACGCACGGCGTGGAGCCGAGGAAGCTCTCGTCGTTCCCGGTGGCCGGCTGCACGGTCAACGGTGCTCCCTGCGCGATCGGCTGCTGCGAACCCGCGAAGCGCCCGGGCCGTTAGGTCCGGCGCCCCACGAGGTGGAAGGCGCGGCTGAGCCGGCGGTACGGATCCCGTCGGCCGGCCTCGAACTCGACGGCCGCGACGCGCTCGGCTTCGGCCGGGTCCGGGGGAGCGCCGCTGAGGTCGAGCCAGTCGACGAACAGCCAGACTCCGTACCACGCAAGAGGTTCCACGCCGCGGCTGCGGAGGGCTTCGCTCAGTTCCGCCACGGTGTCCGCGCGCGTCGGCAGGCCGAGCACGCCGATCTCGGCCCGGGCGTCGAAGGCCGCCAAGGCGTCTTCCCAGCGCCCTTCCATCGCGGGGCGCACCGCCGAGGCGTCGGCGTTGCCGGTCATGATCGAGATCAGACCGCCGGGGGCGGCGCACCGGCACAGCTGGTCGAGCACGGGGCCAGGGTCGTTCAGGTAGCCGAGCACGCCGTGGCACAGGACGGCGTCGAAGCGACGGCCGCCGACCGCCTCCGAAGCGTTCGCGCCGTCGGCTTGTACCAGCGTCACCCGGTCCGGCATCCGCTCTCGGGCCTTGGCCAGCATCGCCACGGAGGAGTCGAGCAAGGTGACGTCGTAGCCGGCGCGGGCCAGGGGGAACGACTGGTGACCCGCACCGCCGCCGACGTCCAGTACCGAGGCCGGCGCGGCGGGCAGGTGCTCCAGCAGCTGCCGGTGCATGACGTAGGTACGGACGCGCCCCTTGGCGGAAGCGTAGGCACCGTCGGCGAAATCGTCGGCCACCGCGGCCCAGGTGTCGTCCGGCACCGCTCAGCCTTCGCGGGCCGTCTGCTCCGCGAACGCGCGCACCGCCTCGTCGACCGCCGCGCAGCGGGCCGTCCGGACCGCGTCCGACAGCGGCCGCAACGCCTGGGCCCGCAACGTCGAAGCCGAGGCCGACAACGCCCCGCCCGGCTCGTCCGAAGACGCGATCGCCAGGATCGCCGCGATCTCCTCGGCCCGCTGCAGCACCCGCAACGCGCGCCCGGGTGTCCCGGCCGGCCAGTCGACGTCCGGGCGCGACCGCAGGTGAGCCGACAGCTCCGCGCGCACGCCCGGCCGGTCGGAGGCCACGTCCAGGGTCTGCAACGCGCCCGCGCTGGCCCGGATGGCGTCCGTCAGCCCGTGCTCGGCTTCGCCGAGCGGCACGTACTCCGGGGTTGTCGGCGAAGGCAGCGAATAGACGGTCCAGCGCACCAGGCCCTCGGCGATCGGCTCCGGCACCAGGCCGAACCCGAGGTCGGGGAGCACCAGCGCGTCGCCCGCGCGCAACGCCGCTTCGGTGAACGGCCCGCCGCCGCCGAGGCCGCGCACGTCGCCGGGGACGGGCAGCACCAGGTGCAGTGATTTCGCTCCTTGCGAACGCAGCGCCATCAGCAGCTGCACCGGCGTGGCCGCCCGGTTGAACGCCAGCGGGAGCGCGAAGGCGTCGGCCGCGGCCGCGTCGGCGGCCACGACGTCGTGGGCCTCACCCCACGCGAGCAGGGCATCGAGGACATCGTCGGACGCGGCGGCCCCGTTGAGCCACGCGCTCGACCAGACGGCGAAAGTCGCACTGGGACGGCACACGACGCCCTATTTTACCGGGTCGGCGGACAACACAGCAGCGCGCCCACGCTGGAGCCGCTCCACATCGACGGGCCGCCGATCCGGCAGTAGCGTCGAACGGGTGAACGCTGTTCCAGACGCTCTTCCCCGCACCGCCGGGGCCCTGCGCGCGGCGGGGTACGAGCCGCGCCCCATCGCGCAAGAGATCCACGACAACCTGCTGAGCGCCCTCAAGAACGGCGAGGACGCCTGGCCCGGCATCGTCGGGTTCTCCCGCACCGTGCTGCCGCAGCTCGAACGCGCGCTGCTGGCCGGCCACGACGTCGTCCTGCTCGGCGAACGCGGCCAGGGCAAGACCCGCCTGCTGCGCACCCTCGCCGGCCTGCTCGACGAGTGGACGCCCGTCATCGAGGGCTCCGAGCTGGGCGAACACCCGCTGCAGCCGATCACGCCCGCGTCGATCCGGCGTGCCGCCGAGCTCGGCGGCGACCTGCCGGTGGCCTGGCGCCACCGCTCCGAGCGCTACACCGAAAAGCTCGCCACGCCGGACACCTCCGTCGGCGACCTGATCGGCGACGTCGACCCGGTGAAGGTCGCCGAAGGCCGCAGCCTCGGCGACCCCGAGACGATCCACTTCGGGCTCGTCCCGCGCGCCCACCGCGGCATCGTCGCCATCAACGAGCTGCCCGACCTGGCCGAACGCATCCAGGTCGCGCTGCTCAACGTGATGGAGGAGCGCGACATCCAGGTCCGCGGCTACACGCTGCGGCTGCCCTTGGACGTCCTGCTCGTCGCCACCGCGAACCCCGAGGACTACACCAACCGCGGCCGGATCATCACCCCGCTGAAGGACCGCTTCGGCGCCGAGATCCGCACCCACTACCCGCTGGACGTCGAGTCCGAGGTCGCCGTCGTCCGGCAGGAGGCGAACCTCGTCGCCGAAGTCGGCGAGCCGCTGCTGGAGGTGCTCGCCCGGTTCGTCCGGAACCTCCGCGAGTCGACGGTGATCGACCAGCGCTCCGGCGTGTCGGCGCGGTTCGCCGTCGCCGCGGCGGAGACCGTCGCGGCCGCGGCCCTGCGGCGCTCGGCGCTGACGGGGGAGGAGCCCGCGGTGGCCCGCCCGGTCGACCTCGACGCCGTGCCGTCGGTGCTGCGCGGCAAGATCGAGTTCGAGCCCGGCGAAGAGGGCCGCGAGATCGAGCACCTCGTGCACCTGCTGCGCCTGGCGATCGCCGAGACCGCGCGCGACCGGTTCGCCGGCCTCGACCTGCGGCCGCTGGCCGACGCGGTCGCCGACGGCCACCTGGTGTCCACCGGCGAGCGGGTGCCGGGCAAGGACGTCCTCGAAGCCCTGCCGGAGCTGCCGGTGCTGCACGAGGTCGCCCGGCGCGCCGGGGTCTCCGCCGACGAGCCCGCCGGCCGGATCGCGGCCGCCGTCGAACTGGCCCTCGAATCGCTGTTCCTGTCGCGAAGGCTCGCCAAGGACTCCGACGACACGACGACCGTCTACGGCCGATGACCGCGGTCCCGCTTCCCGACGGCTACTCCTACGGCCCGTGGCACGACGGGCCGGACCCCCTCGCGCCGCCGGCCGACCTGCGCGACGCGCTCGACGAGATCGGCCGCGACGTCATGGCCGGGGCCTCGCCGCGGGCCGCGCTGGAGGAGATGCTCCGGCGCGGCACCGAGCGCACCGCGGGCCTCGACGAGCTGACCCGGCGGCTCTGGCAGCGCCGCTCGCAGATCCAGCGCCGCAACAACCTGAGCGGCACCCTCCAGGAGGTCCAGCGCCTGCTGCAGGAGGCCCTCGACGCCGAGCGCCGCGAGCTGTTCCCGGACCCGGACGACGACGCCCGGTTCCGGGAGGCCCAGCTCGACGCGCTGCCGCCGGGCACGGCCGCGGCCGTCAACGAGCTGGCTGACTACGACTGGCGCTCCGAACAGGGCCGGGAAAACTACCAGCAGATCCGGGACCTGCTCGGCCAGGAGCTGATGGAATCCCGGTTCCAGGGCATGAAGCAGGCGCTGCAGAACGCCGGGCCCGAGGACGTCGAGCGGATCAACGAGATGCTCTCCGACCTCAACGACCTGCTCGGCGCGCACGCCCGCGGCGCCGAGGACATCCAGCAGCGCTTCGAAGACTTCATGGGCAAGCACGGCGAGTTCTTCCCCGAGAACCCGCGCAACGTCGAAGAGCTGATCGACGCGCTGGCCGAGCGGTCGGCGGCCGCGCAGCGGATGCTCAACTCGATGTCGGCCGAGCAGCGCGCGGAACTCGCCGAGCTGACCCAGCAGGCCTTCGGCGACCCGCGGCTGGCGCAGCAGCTGTCCCAATTGGACAGTCAGCTCCGGGCGGCCCGCCCGGGCGAGGACTGGACCGGCTCGGCGCGCTTCCGCGGCAACAACCCGCTGGGCATGGGCGAAGGCGCCCAGGCCATGCAGGATCTCGCCGAGCTGGACGCGCTGGCCGAGCAACTCGGCCAGTCCTACCCCGGCGCGCGGCTGGAGGACATCGACCTGGAGGCCCTGGAAGCCCAGCTCGGCAAGGACGCGGGCGTCGACGCCCGGCGGCTGGCCGAGCTGGAGCGCGAACTGCGCCGCCAAGGCCTGTTCGAACGCGCCGCCGACGGCTCGCTCCGGTTGTCGCCCAAGGCGTTGCGGCGCCTCGGCGAGACGGCGCTGTCCGACATCGTGAACGCGCTGCGCGGCAAGACCGGCGAGCGCGAGACCGAGTCGGCGGGCGCGGCCGGCGAGCCCACCGGCGCGTCGCGGCCGTGGCGGTTCGGGGACATGCAGCCCTGGGACGTGCCGCGGACCATCCGCAACGCCGTGCTGCGCTCGGTTTCGGTGGGGGAGCGGCAGGTGCGGCTCGACGTCGAGGACGTCGAAGTGGTCGAGACCGAGCACCGGTCCCGCGCGGCGGTGGCGCTGCTGGTCGACACGTCGTGGTCGATGGTGCAGGAAGACCGCTGGCTGCCGATGAAGCGCACCGCGTTGGCCCTGCACCAGCTGATCAGCACCCGCTTCCGCAACGACGCCCTGCAGCTGATCACCTTCGGCCGCTACGCGCAGTCGGTGGAGCTGCCGGAGCTGGTCGGCCTGGAGGGGGCGTGGGAGCAGGGCACCAACGCCCACCACGGGCTGCTGCTCGCCGGGCAGCACCTGCGGCGGCACCCGGACGCCCAGCCGGTGGTCCTGATGGTCACCGACGGCGAGCCGACGGCCCACCTGGAGCCCGACGGCGAGGCGGTCTTCGACTACCCGCCCCAGCCCCGGACCCTCCTCAAGACACTGTCCGAAGTGGACCGCCTGGCGAAGCTGGGTGCGTCGATTTCGGTGTTCCGCCTCGGCGACGACCCGCGGCTGACGTCGTTCGTGGACCTGATCGCCCGCCGCTCGGGCGGCCGGGTGATCGCCCCGGACCTCGACGGTCTCGGCGCCGCGGTGGTGGGCGACTACCTGCGCACGCGGCGGTGACGTGAGCGGGTGCTCCCGAGCGAGCGCCCGCTCACGCGCGTCCGGGGTGGTACCGCCGGAGGCGCACCTCCCGCGGGTCGATCCACCGGCCGTGCGCGGGCTGCTCGGCCAGCGGGTCGGCCCACCGCACCCGCAGCCGGTCCGGGTGCGCTTCCTGGATGCGCACCTCCGTCCACCGGCCCGGCGCCTCCTCGGCCCACCACGGTTCGGCCAGGCTCGGCAGGCCGTCGCGGCGGACCACCTCCTCGGCTTCGTCACGCCCGGACGGCTCGGCCAGCACTCCGTGGAACACCGTGCCCGGCTCCCAGCCCGCCGCCACCCGCCGGAGGTGGCCGAGGAGCTCGCCGTCCTCCTCACGCCGGACTTCGATCGGGCTCACAGCTCCACGCCCAGCCGGTCGCGGACGGCGGCGATGACCTGTTCGGTCTGGGTCCGCAAGGCGGCCAGACCGGCCTGCTCGTCGGCCGAGCCGACGTAGCCGCTCGAGTCCGCCCGGGCTCCCCGCTTCCAGACGGCCGTGACCTGCTGCGTCGCGGTGATGTCCTCGTCCGGGCGCCCGTCGACCAGGACGAGGTCCGCCCGCAGCCCCGTCCGGATCCGGCCGCGGTCGGCCAGCCGGAACACGTCGGCGGGCCGCGCGGTCCCGGCGGTGAGCGCCGCCGGCGGCGAGAACCCCGCCGTCACCAGGTGCCCCAGCTCCCGGTGCAGGCTCGCGCCGTGGACGGTGCCCGGGTTGGGCGCGTCCGTTCCGGCCAGCACCGGTACGCCGGCCTCGAGCAGCAGCCGGGCGTTGGCCCGCGCGGCCGCGAAGTCCGGCAGCCGCGGCGGCAGCCAGCGCTGCGCTTGCCGTTCGAGGACCGCGCACCACGCCGGACCCAGGCGGGGCACGAGGGACGGTTCGCCGAGCAGGCCGCCGTCTCCGGGGAAGCCGTCGGCCACCGACAGCGTCGAGATCACCGCGACACCCGCCGAGGCGATCGCGTCGGCCTGGCGGCCGGTGAGCGCGTCGAACGGGACGTGCGCGAGCACGTCGACCCCGGTGGGCAGCAAGTCCATCGCTCCGCGGGCCGTCGACACGTGCGCGGCGACGACCAGGCCGGCCGCGTGCGCGGCTTCGGTCAGGGCGGCGATCGTCGGCACGTCCAGCGACGGCATCGGCATCGGGCCGCCGCCGGTGCCGTCGTCGTAGAGCACCTTCAGGTGCGCCGCGCCTTCGGCGACGCGGCCGGCGACGAACCGTCCGGCGTCCCGCGGTCCGGTCACGGTCGGGAACGGCGCGTACATCATGCTCGGGTGCCCGCCGGGTGCCGTGGCCCCGACGCTCGAGGAGCGCACGTCGGCGCAGTCCGGCCCGGCGGCGCGGGCCAGGGCTTCCCGGACCGTGTCCGGCTTGCTGAACATGTCGAGCACGGTCGTGACGCCGAAGGTGAGGGCCTGCCGGGGCGCGCCGG
Source organism: Amycolatopsis sp. CA-126428 (assembly GCF_002904335.1). Lineage (GTDB taxonomy): Bacteria > Actinomycetota > Actinomycetes > Mycobacteriales > Pseudonocardiaceae > Amycolatopsis. Next base: position 125,561 of record NZ_PPHF01000155.1, read on the forward strand.
GCAGCAGGTGCACGTGGGCGTCGATCAGCCCCGGCAGCAGGGTGCCGCCGCGGGCGTCGACGTGCTCGTCGCCGGGGCCGAGCAGGGTGTCGTCGCCGATCGCGGCGATGCGGCCGCCGGTGAGCCGGACGGCGGTGTGGTCGGTGCGGCGCTCGCCGTCGAAGACGCGGGCGCCGGTGATGGTCGTGGTCACGAGCGTCACGGTAGAAGTTGACACCGTGTGAAGGTCAACTTCTAAGCTGAGGGGCATGCGGTTCTCGATCAGCCAGGTCGCGAAGGCGTCCGGCGTCTCGGCGCGGATGCTCCGCCACTACGACGCGATCGGCCTGCTCACGCCGTCGTCGGTGGCGGCGAACGGCTACCGCTGGTACGGGCGGCCCGAACTGCTGCGCCTGCAGCGCATCCTGCTGCTGCGGCGGCTCGGGCTCGGCCTGGCCGAGATCGGGGCCGTGCTGGGCGACCAGGCCGGCGAGACGGCCGCGCTGCGCGGGCACCTGGCCCAGCTCGAGCAGGAGCGGCGCCGCCTCGACCGCGTCATCGCCACCGTCGAGGAGACGATCGCCGACCTCGCCCACGCCCGGATCGACGACCCGGACCGGTTCTTCGCCGGCCTGCGCAAGGACGGCGCCGCCATGCGGCAGAGCTACCGCGAGACGTTCGGCGACGGCGCCGCGGTGGCCTTCGACACCGCCCAGGCCGCCCAGGCCGGGCTCACCGCCGCGGACTACGAGCACGCCGCCGCCCGCAGCGCCGCGCTGTTCCGGCGGCTGGCCGCCGTCATGCGCTCCGGCGCCGCGCCGGAAGACCCGGCCGCGCTCGACGCCGTCGCCGAGCACCACGAGTCCGTGAGCCACTTCTGGCAGCCGACCGCCCCCGCCTACGCCGCGATGGGCGGGCTGTACCTCAACGATCCCCGGCAACGGGAGCTGGCCGAGCGGGCCGATCCGGAGCTGCCGGCCTGGCTCGCGCGCGCCATCGAAGCCTACGCGCGAGTACGGCTCGTCCCACCGCTCGGGAAGGCCTGACGGCCCGGCAATTACAGTCGGGGTATGCAGACTTGGTCATCGGTCGACGTGCCCCGCATCCCCGGCACCCCCCGCCCGCTGCGGCTCCACGACACGGCCACCGGGCAGATCCGCCCGACCGCGCCCGGCGCCACCGCCCGGATGTACGTCTGCGGCATCACGCCCTACGACGCGACGCATCTGGGGCACGCCGCGACGTACCTCGCCTTCGACCTGGTGAACCGCGTCTGGCGGGACAACGGGCACGACGTCCACTACGTGCAGAACGTCACGGACATCGACGAGCCGCTGCTGGAGCGCGCGCAGCGCGACCAGGACGACTGGGTCGTGCTGGGCATGCGCGAGACGGCGCTGTTCCGCGAGGACATGACCGCGCTGCGGGTCGTCCCCCCGCGGCAGTTCGTCGGCGCCGTCGAGAGCATCCCGGAGATCGTCGAGGTCATCGCCAAGCTGCTGGCCAACGGCAGCGCCTACCGCGCGGACGACCCGGAGTTCCCCGACGTCTACTTCGACCACACGGCGACCGGGAAGTTCGGCTACGAGTCGAACTACGACGCCGAAACGATGGCGAAGTTCTTCGCCGAGCGCGGCGGCGACCCGGACCGGGCCGGCAAGCGCCACCCGCTGGACGCGCTGCTGTGGCGCGTGGCCCGCGAGGGTGAGCCGTCGTGGGAGTCCGAGCTGGGTGCGGGCCGCCCGGGCTGGCACATCGAGTGCAGCGCGATCGCGGTCAACCGGCTGGGCCTCGGGTTCGACGTCCAGGGCGGCGGCTCGGACCTGATCTTCCCGCACCACGAGTACAGCGCCGCGCACGCCGAAGCCGTCGCGAAGGACGGTCAGTTCGCCCGGCACTACGTGCACGCCGGGATGATCGGCCTCGACGGCGAGAAGATGTCGAAGTCGCGCGGGAACCTCGTGTTCGTCTCCCGGCTGCGCGCCGACAAGGTCGACCCGGGCGCGATCCGGCTGGCGCTGTTCGCCGGCCACTACCGCGACGACCGCCCCTGGTCCGACCGCCTGCTGGCCGACGCCGAAGCCCGGCTCGCGCGCTGGCGGGAGGCCGTCTCGCCGGCCACGGGCCCGGCCGCGGAGGACACCGTCACGCGGCTGCGCGACCACTTGTCCGACGACCTCGACACGCCGAAGGCCCTGGCGGCGATCGACGCGTGGGCGAACGAGGCCCTGCGCCGCGACGGCACCGACCCGGCGGCCCCCGGCCTGATCTGCGACGCCGTCGACGCCCTCCTCGGCATCGCGCTCTGAGCACGGCGAAGGGCCCGGCAGTGCGCCGGGCCCTTCGCCGCGTATAACGACTTATCCGGCTACGGGACGGCCGGCGGCCAGCTCCAGCCGGGCACCCGCCCAATCCCGGCGCAGCCACCGGTCGTGGGACGCGATGACGACGGCGCCCGTGGCGGTCTCCAGTGCCGCGAACAGTTCTTCCGCCAGGGTCAGCGAAATGTGGTTCGTCGGCTCGTCCAGCAGGAGCACGTCCGGCGGTTCGGCGAGCAGGATCGCCAGCGCGAGCCGCCGCCGCTGACCGACCGACAGCGCCCCCACCGGCTGCCGCAGATCCCGCGACGCCAGCAGGCCCAGCCGGCTCAGCGGGGGAGCGTCCTCGCCGAGCGCGTCCCGGTACACCCGGGCCGCGTTCCGCTCCGGCCCGGCGAACACGACGTCCTGCTCCAGCAACCCGACCCGCACGCCCTGTCCGAAGTGGACCGTCCCGGCCGCCGGTGCGAGCCGGCCGGCCAACACCGACAGCAGCGTCGACTTCCCGGCGCCGTTCCCGCCCGTGACGAGCAGCCGGGCCGAACCGCCGATGTCCAGCCGTGGCAACGACAACCGGCCCGGCACTTCGAGTGAGCGCACCGAGATCGCCGGGCCGTCGCCGGTCGCGCGCCCGGTGAGTTCGGCCTTGAACCGCAACGGCGCCGGGGGCTTGCGCACCTGGTCGCGTTCCAGGTGCTCCAGGCGCTGCTCGGCGTCGCGCACCCGCCGCGAGATCGTCTTCTGGACGCGGGCGCCCTTGAAGGCGTGGATGAACTTGTCGTTGTCGCGCGGGGCGCGGCCGTAGGCGACGTTCCGCGCGGTGACCGCGACGGTTTCCCGCAGCTCCTTCAGTTCCTCCTGTTCCTCGGCGTAGCGCTGCTCCCACCGCGCCCGCTCGGCCTTCTTGTGGCCGAGGTAGTCGCGGTAGCTGCCGCCGTAGCGGACCGCGCCGCCGGCCTGCCGGTCGGCCGCGGCCGGGTCGAGGTCGACGATGTCGGTGCAGACGGCGTCGAGGAACACCCGGTCGTGCGAGGACAGCACCACGATCCCGGTGAGCTCGGTGAGGTGCCGTTCCAGGAACGCCATCGCGGAGTCGTCGAGGTGGTTGGTCGGCTCGTCGAGCAGGAGCGTCTCCGGCTGCCGGATCAGCAGCGCGGCCAGGCCGAGCCGCGAGCGCTGCCCGCCCGACAGCGTGCCGAGCCACCGGTCCGGGGCGACGCCGCCGAGGCCGAGCCCGTCGCAGACGAGCTTGGCGCGGCGGTCGGCGTCCCAGAGGTCGTGGGCCTGGGCCCACTCCAGCACCCGGCCGTACTCGTCGAGCACCTCCCGATCGTCGGGCCGGTCGGTCATGGCCGCGGTCAGCTCGTCGAGGCGGGCCGCGGCGGCCCGGATCTCGGCAAGCGCGCCGTCGAGCACGTCGGCGAAGGTCGCGTCCATCGGGTACGGCAGTTCCTGCAGCAGGAACCCGACGTCCGGGCCGCGCAGCACCTCGCCGGAGCGCGGTTCTTCGAGCCCGGCGAGCAGGCGCAGCAAGGTGGACTTGCCGGTGCCGTTCTCGCCGACCAGGCCGAGCCGCTGCCCGGCCGACGCGGTGAGGGAAACGCCGTCGAGGACGAGGCGGGTGCCGTAGCCGAAGACGACGTCCTTGGCCTGCACCGGAAAAAGGGGGGACATGTGCGGTCACCGAGCCCTGGGGGAAGAAAGCGGAGATCCCGGCCGGGCGTCGTGGCACGCGGGAGCGTCGGCTCGACCGGTGCCGCCTCAGGCGGGATGGGCGCGGTTCAGTTCCTCATAGTGGAACCAGGTTAACGCAACAGCAGTAGAGTTAGTCAACCGGTTATGGCCTGGGTCACATCCGGCAGGTCCGCCGTCGATCGTTCGGCGGCCGCGGTGCCGTCGGTGAGGAATTCCAGCAGCGCGGTCAGCTGGCGGCGGTCGAACCGGGCGAGGCGTTCGCCGACGAACCGGGCCATCGGCGCGTACAGCTCGGCGAGCTCGGCCATCCGGTCGGGCAGTGGCCGCACGACGAGCCGGCGCCGGTCGGCGGGATCGGGGGCGCGCTCGGCGAGCCGGTGCTGTTCCATCCGGTCGAGCAGCCGGGTGAACGCACCCGTGCTCATCCCCAGCAGCCGGGCGAGCTCGGTCGGGGAGTCGCTGACCCGGCCGTGGAGCAGGTGCAGGCAGTGCAGCTCGGTCGGGGTGACGGCCATCCGCTCGGCGACCGCCGCGTGGAAGAGCGCGGTCGAGCCCACGAAGCGGGGGAGGGCGAGGGCGGCGGCGGTGGCGAGTTCGCGCTGGTCGGGCAACGTCCATCCAAGGTCGGGTGACGACACAGTCACTGCTTCGCGCAGTCACTGCCCCGCGAACGATAGCGCAGCCGGTTGACAAACCCGCAGGCGGGACCAACTATGAAAGGACACTTTCGAAATGGTTCTTTCAGATAGGACGACCGATGGCCGAGCTGCCGCCGCGCAAGCGGATCGAAGACGTCGAGCTGCTGCGCGCACTGGCGCACCCGCTCCGCTCGGCGCTCCTGAACCACCTCACCGCCGTCGGGCCGAGGACCGCGAGCGAGTGCGCCGAAGCGGTCGGCTCGACGGCGTCCAACTGCAGCTGGCACCTGCGGCAGCTCGCCCAGTACGGCCTGGTCGAGCGGGCCGACGCCGAGGACGGCCGGGAACGCCCGTGGCGCGCCCGGCAGGTCGGGCTGGACATCGGCCAGTTCGCCGACGACCCGGCCCGCCGGGCCGCCCAGCTGGGCGTCGTGGGCGCGAGCCTCGGCCACGAGCAGGAACTGACCCAGCGCTACCTGGACTCCCTCGACGACCTCGACCCGGCCTGGGTCGCGGCGTCCGGGCTCTCGACGTACACGCTGCGTGTCACGCCGGAAGAGCTGACCCGGCTCGGCGACGCGATCGACGCGCTGGTCCGGCCCTACGTCGGCGCCATCCGGCCGGACGCTCCGGCGAACGCGCGCCCGGTGCACGTCAGCCTGCGGGCGTTCCCGCGCATCGAACACTCGGGGAAGGCGGAGGAATGAAGCAGCTGCTGGGGGTACCGGCGTTCGCGCGGCTGTGGGTGGCCGCGTTCTTCGGGGAGACGGCCGAGTGGATGCTGCAGGTGGCGTTGCCGATCTACGTCTTCCAGCGCACCGGCTCCGCCGCGACGACGGCGCTGAGCATCGTGCTCGGCCTGCTGCCCACGGTGCTGCTGAGCCCGGTGGCCGGCGTCGTCGCCGACCGGTGGAACCGCCGCGCGGTGCTGTTCGGCGTCTGCTGCGGGCTCGCCGTCGTGGCGCTTCCGCTCCTGGCCGAGCCCGGCGTCACCGTGGTGTACGCGGTGATGGCCGCCCAGGCGGCGTGCGCGTCGGTGTTCGAACCCGCGCGCAACGCGCTGGTGCCGGAGCTCGTCGGGGTCGCAGAGGTGACCGCGGCGAACGGGCTGATGAGCGTGAACGGCAGCGTCGCCCGGCTGGCCGGCGGCTGGGCCGGCGGTGCCCTGCTGGGCTTCGGCGGGCTCACCGACGTCATCACCGGCTACTTGGCCGTCCTCGTGATCGCCGCGGCGCTGCTGGCCAAGCCGTTCCGCCGGGTCGCCGCGCCCGCGCCGGCGGCCCCGCGGGAACCGGTGGTGCGGGCCTGGCTGGACGGCCTGCGCGAACTGACGCACAACCGGCGGCTCGCGCGCCCCGGCCTCGCGCTCGTGCTCACCTCCTTGGCCCAGGGCATGTTCCTGGTGCTGTTCGTGGTCTACGTGCTGGACGTCCTGGGCGGCAGCGAAGCCGACGCGGGCCTGCTGCGCGGGGTCCAGGCGATCGGCGGGCTGGCCGCCGGGTTCGCCGTCGCCACCGTGGCCCGGCGGGTCGCGCCGGTCGCCCTGCTCGGCTGGGGTGCGTTCGGGCTGGGCCTGCTGTCCGCGGTGATCTGGAACCTGGCCCCGGTGACGACGGCGCTGGGGGTATACGCCGGGCTGTTCGCCCTGGCGGGTGCCCCGGGCGTGGCCGTCGGCGCCGGGACGCTCTCGGAGATCCAGCGCGCGGTCGCCCCCGAGCGGGCCGGGCGCGTGCTGAGCACGACGTTCGCCGCGATGGCGACTTTCACGACGGTCGGTGCGCTGCTCGCCGGGGCGCTGGTGGCGACGACCGGGGCGGCGGTGCTGCTGGACGTCCAGGCCGGCGTCTACGTCGTCGCCGGGCTGCTGATGCTGCTCCCGCGCCGGGGGTGGACCCGGCAGTTCGTGTGGAGGAACCGGGCCGCTCCCTCGGTGAAGTCGTAGATCGCCACGGTCTGGGTGTCCTCCAGGGGATCGGCCGAGGGCATGAGGAAGTGCGTCCGGCTCACCGGAAGCAGCTCGTACGTCAGGCGGGCGGGCTTGCCCAGGAACTCCGCCTGCATCGGGTCGAGGTCCAGCGTCACGTGCAGGGCGCCGCCCTCGGCGGACACCTCGTACCGGGCGCCGGGCCGCTCGTACACGCCCTCGTACCTCGGCAGATCGAGCCGCAGGGCCGGGTCCGGCTCCGGCAGTTCCGGCGGGACGACCGTGCCGAGGTCGCCCAGGATCTCGGTGAACACCCTGCGCGCGAAGCTTTCGCGCGGGCCACCGTTGGTCAGCACGGCGACGGCGGTGGCCGAGTCCGGCAGGATCCGCAGCCGGGCGTTCTGGCCGATCGTGCTGCCGTCGGTGGCGTAGACGGTTTCGCCGTGCCAGTCGCAGACGATGAGGCCGAGGGCCCACTCCGGCCCGAACAGGTACGGATCCGGGACCGGCACCCGCGACCGCAGCATCTCCCGGACGCTCGCGGCCGACACGATCCGCGTGCCGTCCGGCGCGGTGCCCGCGTTCAGCAGGACGTGGGCCATCGTCAGCACGTCGCGGACCGTCGAGGTGATGCCGCCGCCGGGCCCGAACTCCCGGGGCAAGTAGGCCATCGGCGTGACGATGGGCCCCTCGGCCCGGGAACGGAGCAGGTGCCCGGTCGCCGCCCGCGTCTCGTCCACCTGCTCGCGGCGGCTGTTCGTGCCGGTCAGGCCCAAGGGCGTGAAGAGCCGGTCCCGCAGGACGTCGTCCCAGCGCTTGCCGTCGAGGACCTCCATGATCCGGGCGAGGACCGCGTAACCGAGCGCCGCGCTGTAGCCGTGGGTGTGGCCGAGCGGGAAGACCTGCGGTGCGTCGGCGATGTTCGCGACCATGCGCTCGTGGATGTCGTCGTCTTCGCCGGGGTTGCCGAAGGCTTCTTCGATGCCGTTGGTGTGGTTGAGCAGGTGCCGCGCGGTGACCTTCGCGGTCGTTTCCGGATCGGCCACCGCGAACCCGGGCAGGGAGGTCCGCACGGGCTCGTCCAGATCGGCCTTGCCCTCGTCGACCAGCTGCAGGAAGGCCAGGGCGGTCCACGTCTTCGTCATCGAACCGCACTGGTAGACCGTGTCCGGCGTCGCCGGTTCGCCGGTTTCGACGTCCTTGACGCCGACGGCGAACTCGGTGATGCGGCCGTCGCGGAGCACGCCGACCGCGGCGCTCGGGATGCCGTACTCGGCCAGCAGCGCCGACACCCGGTCCCGGATCGTCATCGGCGGAGCCCCACCGCGTTCGCCGCGTCCGCTTCGAAGTACTCCGTCGTGGCGTGGGCACCGGCGTGGGTCTCGAAGAACTCGCGGACGGCGTCGGCGGAGTCGTGGGCGATGACGTTCACCGCGCGGGTGCCGTCCGTGCTCGCGACCGCCAGCTGCCACACCGCGCCCGGCGGAAGCCGGCCGTGGGCCTTCTTCAAGCCGTTCCAGAACTTGCTTTCGTCCGAGACGGCCGAGATGGCCAGCACGTGCGTCTTGTCTTTCGTCATGCGGAAAAGCTACGTTGCGTTTCATCACGATTCAAAGGAAATGCCGGTTCGACCAGCGAATAATTGCAACCGGACTGTGGATGAACGCAACCTTCGTTGCACTGTACTGTCCGTGAACGCACCGCGAGGAGGAGTTCATGCCCGGAGGCAGGCTGACGCTCGACGACCGCCGCCGCATCGCGGGCTGGCTCGCCGACGGGCTCGGGTACGCCGAAATCGGACGGCGGCTCGGCCGCCCGACCTCCACCGTCAGCCGGGAGGTGGCCCGCAACAGCACGTCGGGCGGGTACCGGCCCGCCCGCGCGCAGGAAGCCGCCGGCCATCGCGCCCGGCGACGCCGGCGCCGGCCGGGCGGCGAGCCGGCCGAGGGCGTGCGCGGCTTCGTGGACGAGTTCGCGGCCCTGCTGGCCGCCACCGGCCTGCCGCGGATGACCGCCCGGGTGTTCACCTGCCTGCTCACCGCCGAGGCCGGCGGCCTGACCTCGGCCGAGCTGGTGCGGCAGTTGCAGGTCAGCCCGGCGTCGGTGTCCAAATCCATCGGTGCCCTCGAAGCGATGGAGCTGGTCGCGCGCCGGCCGGACCCCGGCGGCCGGCGCGAGCGCTACCGCGTCGACGACGACGTCTGGCTCCGGGCGTGGCAGGCCGACACCGGCGCCCACGGCCGGCTGGCCGCCGCCGCGCACCAGGGCAGCGAGCTCTTCGGCCCGGACACGACCGCCGGCGCCCGGCTCGCCCGGATGGGGCGGTTCTTCGGGCAGCTCAGCGAGCAGATGGGCGGCAGCACCGTCGGGGAGGCCGCCGGCTACGACGCCTTGACCGTGGTCGCCGCACTGGTGCACGCCCGCCGCCCGCTGACCGTGGCCGAGCTCGCCACCGCGTTGGGCTGGCCCGAGGACCGCGCGGCGGTCGGCCTGGACGCGATCCGGCGGCGCCCGGCCCTCGCCGATCCCCTCGCCCTGCACGACGCCGGCTCCGGGACGGTCACCGTCACGGCGAGGCCGGATCGCCTGAGCCCGGCCCAGCGCGAAGGGATCCGCCGGTTCCGCGCGGATTTCCCGGCCGCGGTGGCTACGGTGGAGGGGTGCCGCACCTCTTCGCCACCAGCGACCTCCACGTGACCCACGAGGGCAATGGCCCGATCCTCGACTCGGTCGTGCCGGAAACCCCCGAAGACTGGCTGCTCGTCGCCGGCGACGTCGCCGAGCTGGCCGAAGCCACCATCGGGACGCTGAAGACCCTGCGCAGCCGGTTCGCGAAGGTCGTGTGGGTGCCGGGCAACCACGAGCTGTGGACGACGAAGAACGACGAGTGCCAGCTGCGGGGCCAGGCCCGGTACGAGCACCTGGTCGAACGGTGCCGCGAGATCGGCGTGCTGACGCCGGAGGACGAGTTCCCGGTCTGGCGGCACGGCCCGCGGCCGCTGACGATCGCGCCGCTGTTCCTGCTCTACGACTACAGCTGGCGGACCCCGGACGCGGAGGGCAAGCCCCTGGACGAGGCCCTGCGCCAGGCGCGCGAGGCCGGGGTGGTCTGCACGGACGAGTACTTCCTGCACCCGGACCCGTACCCCAGCCGCCAGGCGTGGTGCGAGGACCGGTTGAAGATCAGCACCGAGCGCCTCGACATGATCCCCGGCGACCACGGCACGATCCTGATGTCGCACTGGCCGCTGCACCGCCACCCGACGGCGCCGCTGTACTGGCCGGAGTTCGCGATGTGGTGCGGCACGACGCAGACCGAGGACTGGCACGTCCGCTACCGCGCGGAGATCGCGGTCTACGGCCACCTGCACATCCCGCGCACCACCGAGGCCGACGGCGTCCGGTTCGAAGAGGTCTCGCTGGGCTACCCGCGCGAGTGGCGGAAGCGGGCGCGGGGTGCGGTGCCGATGCGCCGGATCCTCTGGCCGTCCTGATCGGCGGCGTGCCGCCGGGGGTGGCCCGGGGGGCGATCCGGGTGGCCGCGGACAGCCGAACACACCCAGCTCGCCCGAGCCGCTGCTGAGGGCTCGGGCGCTCTGGCCATCCCGATCGGGCGAGCTGCGGCCGGTCGGCGTGATCGGCCGGCCGTCATGATTCCGCGCGCCGCCGTTCCCGGAGCGCGCGGACCCGGCCCCGGCTGGCGCAGGCCGGTGACGGGCACCAGCGCCGCCGGCCGCCCGGGTCGGCGAACACGCCGCGGCAGTCCTGCTCGGGGCAGGCGCGCAGGTCGTGCCGCAAGGGGCCGGTGAGCCAGTCCGCGGCCTGGTGCGCCAGCCGGGCGAAGGCGGCGTCCGCGGTCGGCGGGGCGCTGCGGTGCAGCCGGTCGAGTGCGGCCAGGTGCACCGGCTCGGTCTTGAGGAACGCCGTCAGCGGGCTCACCTGGCCGGCTTTCGGCGGAATTCCGTCGACCGCGCCCAAGGCGAGTTCGCGCAGGACCTCGCGCAGCCGGTGGGCCTCGCGCAGGTCGGCGTGCGTGACCGGCGCGAGCGGGGTCAGCTCGGAGCGGGCCAGCCAGTCGCGCAGCCGGTCCACGGTCGGCAGGCGCTCGACCGGCTGGGAGCCGAAGTGGCGGCCGCGGGTGGCGAGCAGGTTCAGCCAAGGTGCGCCCATGTCGAGGCGGAAGTCTTCGGACACCTCGCCATCGTAACGGTTGAGGCGTTACACTCGCCGTCGTGACTGGGGAACTCAAGGTCCGCACGGTGCTGGGCGACATCGATCCGGCCGAACTCGGCGTGACCGACGCGCACGACCACCTCTTCTTCGCCTCGAAGCTGCTGCCGGGCCAGGAACTGGACGACCCGACCGCCGCCGCCCACGCGCTCCTCGAGTTCAAGGTGCGGGGCGGCGCGGCGCTCGTCCAGTGGACGCCGTACGGCCTGACCCGGCGCACCCGCGACCTCGCCTGGATGTCGGAGGAGGTCGGCGTGCACGTGGTCGCGGCCACCGGCCTGCACCGCGTGGAGCACTACGCCCCGGTGATCCTCGGCCGCGTCATCGACGGGCTGGTCAAGGAGTTCGTCGCCGACCTCACCGAGGGGACCCAGCCCGCCGACCTGCCCGACGAGCCGCGGACCGGGCCGCGGGCCGGGCTGGTCAAGGTGGCCGGCGCGTTCCACACGATCGACTCCCACGCCCGGCTGACGATGACCGCCGCCGCGGTCGCCCACCAGGAGACCGGCGCGCCGATCGCCGTGCACCTCGAACTCGGCACGGCGGGCCTGGAGACGATCGAACTGCTCTGCGGCAAGCTCGACGTTCCGCCGGACAAGGTGATCCTCGGGCACCTCAACCGGAACCCGGACCCGCGGCTGCAGCGGGAGATCGCCGGGACCGGCGTGTTCCTCGGGTTCGACGGCCCGTCGCGGGCCAACCACGCCACCGACTGGCGGCTCTTCGACGGCCTCGAAGCGCTCGTCGAGGCCGGGCACGGCGGGCAGGTCCTGCTCGGCGGCGACACGACCACCGCCGCCGCCCGCGACCAGCCGGGCGCGTCCTACCTGCTCACGACCCTGGCCCCGCGGCTGACCGAGCGGCTCGGCGGCGACGTCGTCACGGCCATGCTGGTGGCGAACCCCGCGCGGGCGTTCGCCACCGGCTGGCGGTGACGTTCAAGCGTGGTGACTCAGCGCAGGCCGAAGCCTTCCTGCCCGCCGCCACGGCCGCGGCGGCGCAGGTAGCGCTCGAACTCGGCGGCGATCTTGTCGCCGCTGACGTCCTGCTCGGCGACCTCGCTCTGCGCGTCGCCCCGCTCCTCGAGGCTGCGGACGTACTCGCTGATCTCTTCGTCCTCGTCGGCCATCTCGCTGACCGTGCGCTGCCACTCCTCGGACTGCTCCGGCAGGGCGCCCAGCGGGATCTCGACGTCGAGGATGTCCTCCAGCTTGTGCAGCAGCGCCAGCGTCGCCTTCGGGGACGGCGGGTGCGACACGTAGTGCGGCACCGCGGCCCAGATCGAGACGGCCGGGATGCCCGCCTGCACGCAGTAGTCCTGCAGGATGCCGACGATGCCGCTCGGGCCCTGGTAGTTGTTCAGGTCGAGGCCGTACAGGGACGCGGTGTCCTTGTCGTAGGCCGTCCCGGTCACCGGGACCGGCCGGGTGTGCGCGGTGTCGGCCAGCAGCGCCCCCAGCGTCACCACCGTCGCGACGTCCAGCTGCTTGATGTGGTCGAGCAGCTCGGCGCAGAAGGCGCGCCAGCGCATGTTCGGCTCGGGACCCTGCACGAGGACGACGTCGCGGTCGAACCCGTCGGGGCGGCACACCGAAAGCGTTGTCGTCGGCCAGTCCACCCGTCGAGTGACGCCGTCCACCATCCGGACGGTCGGGCGGCTGACCTGGAAGTCGTAGTAGTCGTCGGGCTCCAGCTCGGCCAGCGGCGTGGCGTCCCAGTTCAGCTGCAGGTGCTCGACCGCCCGGCTGGCCGCGTCACCTGCGTCGTTCCAGCCTTCGAAGGCGACCACCATCAAAGGCCGGGTGGGTTCGGTGCGGTCGCCGGGCGGCCGCGGGGTCTCGTCGACGGGCTCACTCACCGGACCAGCCTACGACCACCGGCCTTACCCTGTTCAGCATGTCCGACCGCCTGTCGTCGCCCTTCCTCGACGCCCTTTGCTCGCGCGTCCTGGTGGCGGACGGCGCGATGGGCACCGCCCTGCAGGCCCACGACCTCAGCCTGGCCGACTTCGACGGCCTCGAAGGCTGCAACGAGATCCTCAACGTCACCCGGCCGGACGTGGTCCGCTCGGTGCACCGGGGCTACCTGGAGGCGGGCGCGGACGCCGTCGAAACGAACACTTTCGGGGCCAATTTCGCCAACTTCGCCGAGTACGGCATCACCGGGCGGATCTTCGAACTCGCCGAGGCCGGCGCCCGCCTGGCCCGCGAGACCGCCGACGAATTCGCGACGCCGGACCGCCCGCGGTTCGTGCTCGGCTCGATCGGGCCGGGCACGAAACTCCCGACACTCGGCCACGCGCCGTTCACCACGCTGCGTGACGCCTACCGCGAGGAAGTCCGGGGCCTGCTGGCCGGTGGCGCCGACGCGGTGATCGTCGAGACCACCCAGGACATCCTCCAGACGAAGGCGTCGGTCATCGGCGCGAAGCGGGCGATGGCCGCCGAGGGCCGATCCGTGCCGATCCTCGTTTCGATCACCGTCGAAACGACCGGCACGATGCTGCTCGGCACCGAGGTCGGCGCCGCGCTGGCCGCGCTGGAGCCGCTCGGCATCGACGCCATCGGGCTCAACTGCGCCACCGGGCCCGCCGAGATGAGCGAGCACCTGCGGCAGCTGGCCAAGCACGCCCGGGTGCCGCTGTCGGTGATGCCCAACGCCGGCCTTCCGGAACTCGGCCCGGACGGCGCGATCTACCCGCTCGGCCCGGAAGCGCTGGTGGCGGCCCTGACCGGGTTCGTGCGCGAGTTCGGCGCCGGCCTGGTCGGCGGCTGCTGCGGCACGACCGGCGAGCACATCCGGCAGCTCGCCGCGGCGGTCGCCGGCACCGCGCCGGTCCCGCGGCGGCCGCGGCCCGAGCCGGGCGTGTCGTCGCTGTACCAGGCGGTGCCGTTCAAGCAGGACGCCAGCGTGCTGATGATCGGCGAGCGGACCAACGCCAACGGCTCGAAGGCCTTCCGCACCGCGATGCTGGAGGGCCGCTGGGACGACTGCGTCGAGATCGCCCGCGAGCAGACCCGCGACGGCGCCCACCTGCTCGACCTGTGCGTCGACTACGTCGGCCGCGACGGCACCGCGGACATGGCCGAGCTCGCCGGGCGCCTGGCCACCGCCTCGACGTTGCCGATCATGCTCGACTCCACCGAGGTGCCGGTGCTTCGCGCGGGCCTGCAGCGGCTCGGCGGCCGGTGCGCGGTCAACTCCGTCAACTACGAGGACGGCGACGGCCCGGAATCCCGCTTCACCCAGGTCATGGACCTGGTCGGGGAATACGGCGCCGCCGTCGTCGCCCTGACCATCGACGAAGAAGGCCAGGCGCGCACCGCCGCGAAGAAGGCCGACATCGCGTCGCGGCTGATCACGGACATCACCGGCAAGTGGGGCCTGCGGACGTCCGACGTCATCATCGACGCGCTCACCTTCACCATCGCCACCGGTCAGGAGGAGTCGCGCCGCGACGGCATCGAAACGATCGAAGCCATCCGCGAGATCAAGCGCCGCCACCCCGAGGTGCAGACCACCCTCGGCCTGTCCAACATCTCCTTCGGCCTCAACCCCGCCGCGCGGCAGGTGCTGAACTCGGTGTTCCTGCACGAGTGCGTCCAAGCCGGGCTCGACACCGCCATCGTGCACGCGTCGAAGATCCTCCCGATGGCGCGGATCCCGGACGACCAGCGCGCGGTCGCCTTGGACCTCGTCCACGACCGCCGCCGCGAAGGCTACGACCCGCTCCAGGAGCTGATGGCCCTGTTCGAGGGCGTCAGCGCGGCGTCGTCGAAGGCGTCGCGCGCCGAAGAGCTGGCCGCCCTGCCCCTGTTCGAACGCCTGGAACGCCGGATCGTCGACGGCGAGCGCACCGGCCTCACCGACGACCTCGACGCGGCCCTGGAGCAGCGGCCCGCCCTGCAGATCATCAACGACACGCTGCTGTCCGGCATGAAGACCGTCGGTGAGCTGTTCGGCTCCGGGCAGATGCAGCTGCCGTTCGTGCTGCAGTCCGCCGAGGTGATGAAGGCCGCCGTCGCCCACCTCGAGCCGCACATGGAGACCGGCGACGACTCCGGCAAGGGCCGGATCGTGCTCGCCACCGTGCGCGGCGACGTGCACGACATCGGCAAGAACCTCGTCGACATCATCCTCTCCAACAACGGCTACGAGGTCGTCAACCTCGGCATCAAGCAGCCGATCACGACCATCCTCGACGCGGCCGGCGAGCACGGCGCCGACGCCATCGGGATGTCCGGGCTGCTGGTGAAGTCCACGGTGATCATGAAGGAGAACCTCCAGGAGATGAACTCCCGGGGCGTCGGGGCGCGCTGGCCGGTGCTGCTCGGCGGCGCGGCGCTGACCCGGTCCTACGTGGAGAACGACCTGAGCGAGCTTTACCTCGGCGACGTCCGCTACGCGCGGGACGCCTTCGAAGGCCTGCGGCTGATGGACGCGATCATGGCCGCCAAGCGCGGGGAATCGCCGCTGGTGGACGCCGACGCGGAGAAGAAGCGTCAGGAGCGCAAGGAACGCCGCGAACGCTCGCTGCGGATCGCCGAGGCGCGCAAAGCCCGCAAGGCCGACGAGGAAGCCCTCGAAGGGCCGCCGCCCGCGCGCTCGGACGTCGCCACCGACGTCCCGCTGCCGGTCCCGCCGTTCTGGGGTTCGCGGGTGGTCAAGGGCGTCGCGCTCGCCGACTACGCCGCCATGCTCGACGAGCGCGCGACCTTCATGGGGCAGTGGGGGCTCAAGGGCGCCCGCGGCGGCGCCGGGCCGACGTACGAGGAACTCGTCGAGTCCGAAGGCCGGCCGCGGCTGCGGTACTGGCTGGACCGGCTGACCGCCGACGGCGTCTTGGCCCACGCGGCCGTCGTCTACGGCTTCTTCCCGTGCGTCGCCGAGGGCGACGACCTCGTCGTGCTCACCGAGCCGTCCCTCGACGCGCCGGAGCGGCTGCGGTTCACTTTCCCGCGCCAGCGCCGCGACCGGCGGCTCTGCCTGGCCGACTACTACCGGCCACGCGAAGCCGGTGAAGTGGACGTCGTGCCGTTCACCGTCGTCACCATGGGCCAGCCGATCGCCGACTACGCGAACGAGTTGTTCGCGGCCGACGCCTACCGCGACTACCTCGAGGTCCACGGCCTCGGTGTCCAGCTCACCGAGGCGCTGGCCGAGTACTGGCACTGCCGCATCCGCCAGGAGTTGACCTTCCCCGGCGGTGTGGCGGTCGCCTCAGAGGACCCCGACGACGTCGAAGACTTCTTCAAGCTCGGCTACCGTGGGGCGAGGTTCTCCCTGGGCTATGGCGCCTGTCCCGACCTCGAAGACCGGGCGAAGATCGTCGCCCTCCTCGAACCGGGCCGGATCGGCGTGAAGCTGTCCGAGGAGTACCAGCTGCACCCCGAGCAGTCGACCGACGCGATCGTCTGCCACCACCCGGAAGCGAAGTACTTCAACACCTGAGGGAGATCCACTGTGCCGAGTTCCGTCTCCGCGGCAAAGAGTGCGTCGACGGTGGACGGACTCGTCGCCGTGCTGTGGGACATGGACGGCACGCTCGTCGATTCCGAGAAGCTGTGGGACATCGCCCTCTACGAGACGGCGGAGTGGCTCGGCGGCAAGCTTTCCGAAGAGCAGCGGATGACGCTCGTCGGGTCCAATATGGACGACACCTCGGCGTACCTCCTCGAAGTGGCCGGCCTTCCGGTGACGCCCGAGGCGATCGCGTCGACGGGCGCGGAGATCCGCCGTCGCACGGCCGGGTTGTTCGACGACGAGCTGCCGTGGCGCCCGGGCGCGCGCGAAGCGCTGACGGCGGTGCGCGAGGCGGGCTTGCGGTCGGCACTGGTCACTTCCACCGAGCGGGACCTGACCGAACTCGCCCTGAACACGATCGGGCGGGACTTCTTCGACGTGACCGTCTGCGGCGACGAGGTCGAAGGCCTGAACAAGCCGCACCCGCGCCCGTACCTCAAGGCGGCCGAGCTGCTCGGTGCCGACCCCGCGCGCTGCATCGCGGTGGAGGACTCCCCGCCGGGCACGGCGTCCGCGGTCGCGGCGGGCTGCACGGTGCTGGTGATCCCGAACGACGTCCCGGTCGAGGCGGGGGAGCGGCGCGTGTTCCGCGACTCCCTGGTGGGCATCGACGTGCCGGCGCTGGCGGCCCTGCTCGGCTGACCACGACCATGTCGCTTTTCCGCTAGCCCGGGGTGGCCCGGGTCCGCGATGCTGACGTGGTGCATGAGGACTTCGAGCGGTGCGTGCGCATCGTGCAGGCGAAGGACGCCCGGTTCGACGGGTGGTTCTACTGCGCGGTGCTGACGACCCGGATCTACTGCCGGCCCAGCTGCCCGGTCGTGCCGCCCAAGCGGCAGAACATGAGCTTCCACCCGAGCGCGGCGGCCGCCCAGCAGGCCGGGTTCCGGGCGTGCAAGCGCTGCCGTCCGGACGCCAGTCCCGGCTCGCCGCTGTGGAACGAGCGCGCCGACCTGGTGGCGCGCGCGATGCGGCTGATCGCGGACGGCGTCGTCGACACCGAAGGTGTCAGCGGTCTCGCCGCCCGGCTCGGCTACAGCGTCCGGCAGGTCGAACGGCAGGTGTTCGCCGAACTCGGCGCCGGACCGCTGGCGCTGGCCCGGGCCCAGCGCGCGCAGACCGCGCGCACCCTGATCGAGACGACCGCGCTGCCGATGACGGAGCTGGCCCTGGCCGCCGGGTTCGGCAGCATCCGGACGTTCAACGACACCGTCCGCGAGGTGTTCGCCCTCTCGCCGACCGAACTGCGGCAGCGCGCGAAGGGCCGGCCTTCGGCGGCCGGGGCGCTGGTCCTGCGGCTGCCCTACCGGAAGCCGCTGTGCCCGGACAACCTCTTCGGGCACCTCGTGGCGACCGGCGTGCCGGGCGTGGAGGAGTGGCGGGACGGCGCCTACCGGCGGACGCTGCGGCTGCCGCACGGCCACGGCGTCGTCGCGCTGCGCCCCGGAGACCCCGCTGCCGGCTACATAGCCTGCCGGCTCACCCTGGCCGACCTGCGGGACCTGCCGGCCGCCACCAGCCGCTGCCGCCGCCTGCTCGACCTCGACGCCGACCCGGTCGCCGTCGACGACCAGCTCGCCACCGACCCGCTCCTCGCCCCGCTGGTCGCCGCCGCCCCCGGCCGCCGGGTCCCGCGCACCCCCGACGGCGCCGAGTTCGCCGTGCGGGCCGTGCTGGGCCAGCAGGTCTCGACGGCGGCGGCGCGGACCCACGCGGCGCGGCTCGTGGTCGCGCACGGCGAACCGGTCGACGACCCCGAAGGCGGCCTGACCCACCTGTTCCCGTCGCCCGAGGCGCTCGCCTCGCTGGATCCCGAGACGCTGGCCATGCCGCGCAGCCGCCGTCGCACGCTGCTCGGGCTGGTCTCGGCGCTGACCGACGGCCTGGACCTCGGCGCGGGCAGCGACTGGGAAGCGGCCCGGGCCGCGCTGGGCGCGTTGCCCGGCTTCGGCCCGTGGACGGTCGAAAGCATCGCCATGCGGGCGCTGGGCGACCCGGACGCGTTCCTCCCCACCGACCTCGGCATCAAGTACGCGGCGACGGAAGTTCTGGGCCTCGGCGGCCAGGCCGCCGTCGTCGCCCGCTCCGCGGCGTGGCGCCCCTGGCGCGCCTACGCCACCCAGCACCTGTGGGCCACCGGAGACCACGCGATCAACCGGATGCCCGCGGCATGAAACCGACAGGAGAACCCATGCGCACCCACGCCGTCGTCGACAGCCCGTGCGGCCCGTTGACGCTGGTCGCCGAGGGCGCCGCGCTCTGCGGCCTCTACATGGTCGACCAGCGCCACCGCCCGGACGAGCTGACCTTCGGCTCGCACGACCCCGGCGCGGAAGTCTTCGACCGCGCCGAAACCGAGCTGAAGGAGTACTTCGCCGGGCAGCGCCACGAGTTCGAGGTGCCGCTGGCCTTCGTGGGCACGCCGTTCCAGCAGTCGGTGTGGGCCGAGCTGCGCAAGATCCCGTACGGCACGACGATTTCCTACGGGCAGCTGGCGGACCGGCTGGGCAACCCCGCGGCGTCGCGTGCCGTGGGCCTGGCCAACGGCAAGAACCCGATCGGCATCATCGTCCCGTGCCACCGGGTGGTCGGCTCGACCGGCTCGCTCACCGGCTACGGCGGCGGTCTCGAGCGCAAGCGGTACCTGCTGGACTTCGAGCAGGGCGTGCTGTTCTGAGTTCGGCGCGGCGGCGGGTCCCAGCCCGTGGGAGCCGGCGTCCACGGGAGTGTGAGATGGGCAGCACCCGCGGCGGGGCGGGGCGGCGCCGCGGGGTCCGGGATGGAAGGATTCCGGACCGTGAAGACCTTCGATGAGCTGTTCGCGGAGCTTGCCGAGCGCGCGCGTACCCGTCCCGACGGGTCCGGCACCGTCGTCGCCCTGGACGCCGGGGTGCACGCCCAGGGCAAGAAAGTGCTCGAGGAAGCCGGCGAGGTGTGGATCGCCGCCGAGCACGAGTCCGACGACCGCCTCGCCGAGGAGATCTCCCAGCTGCTGTACCGGGTGCAGGTGCTGATGCTCGGCCGCGGGCTGTCGACCGAGGACGTCTACCGCTACCTGTGACGGGACGCCCGGTGCTGGACCGGGCGAGGAACGAGGAGAGAAGCGAAATGCTGCGTGTTGCCGTGCCGAACAAGGGAGCCCTCGCCGCCGCGGCGACGGAGATGCTCGGCGAAGCGGGCTACCGCAAGCGGCATGAGCAGCGCGACCTGACGGTGCTCGACCCGGTGAACGAGGTCGAGTTCTTCTTCCTGCGGCCCAAGGACATCGCCATCTACGTCGGCTCCGGCGAGCTCGACCTCGGCATCACCGGCCGCGACCTCGCGCTCGACTCCGGCGCCCCGGTCGAAGAGGTCCAGGCGCTCGGCTTCGGCGGCTCGACGTTCCGCTACGCCGCCCCGGCCGGCCGGGACTGGAAGCCGGCGGACCTGCACGGCAAGCGGCTGGCGACGTCGTATCCGCGGCTGGTCCGCGACGACCTCGCCCGCCACGGCGTCGAGGCCGAAGTGATCCGCCTCGACGGCGCGGTGGAAATCTCGATCCAGCTCGGCGTGGCGGACGCGATCGCGGACGT
The DNA here is from genome assembly GCF_002904335.1 of Amycolatopsis sp. CA-126428. Lineage (GTDB taxonomy): Bacteria > Actinomycetota > Actinomycetes > Mycobacteriales > Pseudonocardiaceae > Amycolatopsis. Next base: position 145,440 of record NZ_PPHF01000155.1, read on the forward strand.
CGTCGAGTCGGGCCGGTCGCTGCGGCAGAACAATCTGGTGGCGTTCGGCGACCCGATCTGCGTGTCGGAAGCCGTGCTGCTGCAGCGGCGGGGCACCGAGGAGAGCAAGGCGAAGTCGCAGCTGGCCGCGCGCCTGCGCGGGGTCGTGTTCGCGCAGCAGTACATGATGCTCGACTACGACTGCCCGCGGACGCTGGTGGAGCGCGCGATCGCGATCACGCCGGGCCTGGAGTCGCCGACGGTGGCACCGCTGGCCGACGAAGACTGGGTGGCCGTGCGCGCGATGGTTTCGCGCAAGAAGGTCAACCTCGTCATGGACGAGCTCGCCGAGGTGGGCGCCAAGGCGATCCTGGCCTCGGACATCCGCTCCTGCCGCCTCTGACCACGCCGGTCGTGAGTGGTAAAGCGGGTTAGAACCCGCCTTACCACTCACGACGGGTCAGCGCGGGCGGTTGGGTTTCTTCGGCAGCAGGTCGTAGAGACCCTTGCGGGCGCCGTTGTCGTTGACGTTGCGGGCCACCGCGACCTCCGAGATGAAGTCCTCGAAGACGAACTCCTCGTCGGCCGGGACCACCGCCGGCGCGGCGTTGTGCTCCAGGTGGCTGTCCAGCGTTTCCGCGATCTCGCGGAAGGACAGCGCCTGCAGCGTCTCCGGCGCGTACGTCGTCACCGGGACGCCGTGCGCCGCCGCCTCGTTCATCACCACGCCCAGCGGCAGGTGCGACAGCATCGGGATGCCGAAGTCGTACATCTCCTGCAGCGCCGCGGCCGCGTAGTGCGAGATCGGCCGCCGGTACAGGCTCGGCACCAGGCCGAACCACGACAGCGGCTGCCGCCCGACGGTCTGCTCGACGTACCGGACCTGATCGGCCAGCAGCCGCAGGGCCCGGATGCTGGTCTTGTCCGGCTGGACCGGGACGAGGATGCCGTGCGACGCCGCCAGCGCGTTGTTCGTCAGCACGTCCAGCGCGGGCGGGCAGTCGATGACGCAGTGGTCGTAGTTGGCGAACTGGATGACCCGCGCCAGCTGCCAGCCGGGCACGCGGAACGAGTCGAGCCGCCGGATCAGGTCGAACATCCCCGGTGACGTCGGCACGACGTCGAGCGCGCCACCCTTGCCGAGGTTGCTGCGCGGGTGCGGCACGACGAGGTCCTCGATCGGCCCCTTCCACGTCTTGGCCAGCGCCTTCGCCAGGCTCGGCCGGTCCGCGGGGACTTCGGACAGCCCGAGCATCTCGGTCGTCGCGTGGCCCTGCGGGTCGAGGTCGACCAGGAGCACCCGGCGGCCCTTCTCAGCCAGTGCGGCTGCGGTGCCGACGCTCAGTGAGGTCTTGCCGACCCCGCCTTTCTGGTTGACCACCGAGGTGATCTGCATGCCGGAGCGCTCCTCAAGTCGGTCGTTCCGCGAAGGTTATTGGATGCGGGCCCGTTGTGGGTGGCTATCCGCCCCCGGCCTGTCGCGGCCGGACCATCAGCGCCTGCGCGCCGGTGGCGACCGGGCCGTCGGCGTCGTGCAGGATGCTGGTCGCCGTGCCGATGCCGTGCTTGCCGACCAGCGTGACCGCGTCGAGGCCGATCCACTCGCCGGCCGGCGTCCGCCGCAGGTGCACGGTGAGCTCCGAGTTGATGAACCACCACTGCCGCGGGTCGAGGTAGTTGGACACGCCGTTGCCGGAGTCCGCGACGGCGAACAGCCGCTGCAGGCCGCTCGGTTCCTCGCCGTCGACCAGCGGGACGCGCTGGCGGGCCCACACGGCCGCCGGGCCGGGCACGTCCATGCCGCCGCGCACCGCGCGCCACTCGACCGCGTCGAGGTAGCCGGCCTGCCAGCCCTCCGGCCACGGTGACTCTTCGACACTGCCAGCTCCGGGCAGCAGCGGGCCGGCGTCGGTGCCGATCTCCGCCGTGTCGGACGTCGCGATGCGCCACGCCGACGCCCGCGCGACGACCCGCCCGGCGCTCGCCAGCTCGGCCTGCAGCAGTTCGACCGACCGGCCGGGCCGCTCGACCCGGGCCCGCACGGTGAGCTCGGCGACCGGGGCCGGGCCGAGGATCTCGACGGTCACCCGGGCGAGCTCGGCCGGATGGGCGGGTTCGACGGTTTCGAGAGCCCGGACGAGCAACGCCGACGGCGGGCCGAAGTGCTGGGCGTCCGGCGTCCACGGCCCGGCCGTGTGCCCGGTCGCGGCGAACCGGCCGTCGCCGAGCGGGACGTAGAAGGCGTCGGCCATCAGTCGGCCCGGTCCAGCGGTGTCTCGTCGCCCGCGTCGGGCTCCGGCCAGCCGGGGTATTCGGGCGGGGTGCCGCCGTACTCGGGGCAGTGTGCCTGGTGGTCGCACCAGTTGCACAGCTTGCTCTTGTTCGCCCGGAAGTCGCCGGTCTTGCCCGCCCTGAGGATGGCCTGCCAGATGGCTTCCAGCGTGCGTTCGAAGCGCAGCAGCTCGGCTTCGTCCGGGGTGTAGGCGAGCGATTGGCCGTCGGTGAGGTACATCAGCTTGAGCTGGCGGGGCACGATCCCGCGCAGCCGCCACAGCACCACGGCGTAGAACTTCATCTGGAACATCGCCTTGGCCTCGCCGATCTCGCGCGGCGCGGCACCGGTCTTGTAGTCGACGACCCGGATCTCGCCGGTCGGCGCGACGTCGAGCCGGTCGATGTAACCGCGCAGCAGGACACCGGAGCCGAGCTCGATCTCGACGTGCAGCTCGCAGGCCTCGGGTTCCAGCCGCCGCGGGTCTTCCAGCTCGAAGTAGGCGTCCAGCAGCTTTTCCGCCGACCGGAGCCAGTCCGCGTGGTCGTCGGGCTTTCCGCCGTCGAACAGTTCGGTCCACTCCGGACGGTCCGCGGACAGCTCGCTCCACGCCGGGCCGAGCAGCTCGCGGGCCCGCGGCGGGACGCGTTCGGCGGCCGGCAGGGCGAAGAGCCGTTCCAGGACGGAGTGGACGAGCGTGCCGCGCAGCTGGGCCTTGGTCGGGACCTCCGGCAGCCGGTCGACCGCGCGGAACCGGTAGAGCAGCGGGCACTGCTTGAAGTCGCTGGCCCGTGACGGCGACAACGCGGGCCGCCGCCGCACCTCGGTGGCGACGGCGGCGGCTGGGGTGTCGGTGGTCACGGTGTCGGCGTCGGGCATGGGCAGAGCGTAACGCCGGGGTCCGACAGTTCCGGCGACCGCAACGCCCGCCACCGCCTGCCGGCCCCGACGACCCGCGTACCCCGAGGGTCGGCTCGCGTACCCCGAGGGTCGGCTTGCGTACCCGGAGGGTCGGCTCGTGTACCCGGAGGGTCGGCTTGCGTACCCCGAGGGTCGGCTCGCTCCGGCGACGAACCGACCGCCCAGGTACGCCAACCGACCGTCCAGGTACGCGAGCCGACCGATCAGGTACGCGGGTCGTCCGTCCGGGTACGTGGGTCGTCCGGTTGCGACACCGGTGGGGGCCGGATCACCCGTTACCCACACCCGGGGCTCTAGGCTCTCCGCATGGCCGCGACCAGTGAGCAGGGCACCGGGGGGACCCGGCAGGCCGTCCGCCCGGACGGTGGCCTCGTGCTGTTCCGGGTCGCCGGGGTGCCGGTGCTGCTCGCGCCGTCCTGGTGGGTCGGCTCGCTGGTCGTCGTCGTGCTCTACGCGCCGCTGGTCGGGCGGCTGCTCCCGGACGCTTCGGCGACGACGTCGTGGCTGCTGGCCGGCGCGTTCGCGCTGCTGCTGGGCCTGTCCGTGCTCGCGCACGAGCTCGGGCACTGCCTGGTCGCGCTGCGGCTGGGGATTCCCGTGCGGCGGCTGCGGCTGTTCCTGCTCGGCGGTCTGTCCGAAGTGGCCCGCACCCCGAAACGCCCGGGCGACGAAGGCCTGGTCGCCGCCGCCGGTCCCGCCGTGTCGCTGCTGCTCGGCGGCTTCTGCGGGCTGCTGATGTTCGCCGTGCCGCCGGACGGCGCGGTGTGGATGCTCGTGGCCGAGTGCGCGGTGGCGAACCTCGCCGTCGGCGTGTTCAACCTGCTGCCCGGCCTGCCCCTCGACGGCGGCCGGCTGGTCCGCGCGGGCGTCTGGGCGGCCACCGGCATCCGCGCCAAGGGCACGCGCGCGGCGGTCGCCGGCGGCGCGGTCGTCGCCGCCGGGCTGCTGGTCTGGGCCCTGTGGGGCCTGGCGACCGCGAGCCCGGACCGCTGGCTGCGGCTGGGCGTCTGCGTCGTGACGGCGTGGTTCGTGATCCTCGGCGCGCGCTCGGAGCTGGCCGCCGAAGCCCGCCGCACGTGGCCGGAAGGCCTGGTCCTGGACGAGCTGGTCCGGCCGGTGCTCCAGCTGCCCGCCGAAAGCCCGGTGTCGGACGCGCTGGCCGCGTCGGCCGGCCGGGGCGTGGTCCTGGTCCGCGCCGACGGCGTGGCGGCCGGGCTCCTCGACGTGGGCGCGGCGGAGCGGCTCGCGAGCTCCTCGCCGCACGCCCCGGCCGAGTTCGCGGCCGAACCGATCCGCGCCGAGACCGTGCTGCTGGCGTCGGAGCCGGGGGAGGACGTCGTCGAGCGGGTCCGCGAAACCGCGGCGTGGCAGTTCCTCGTGGTCGACGACGAGGGCCGCCCGGCGGGCGTGCTGCGCCGGGACGACCTGCGGGCCGCGCTGAACCGCCGTACCCGCTGACCCCGGCGCCCGCGCGGCCTGCGAAGATCTGGCGTCGGCCAAACGGGTTACAGCAGGAGGAAGTGTTGTCGGTCAGCGGACCGTTTAGCGCGGGTGATCGGGTGCAGTTGACCGACTCGAAGGGGCGGCACTACACCCTGACGCTGGCCGCCGGTGGTGAGTACCACACCCACCGCGGTGCCCTGGCCCACGACGACCTGATCGGCCGGCCCGAAGGGTCGGTGGTGACGTCCGCGGGCGGGTCGACCTACCTCGCGCTGCGCCCCCTGCTGCCGGACTACGTCCTCTCGATGCCCCGCGGCGCGCAGGTGATCTACCCGAAGGACGCGGCGCAGATCGTGATGTGGGGCGACATCTTCCCCGGCGCGCGCGTGCTCGAGGCGGGCGCCGGTTCCGGCGCCCTGACGTGCTCGCTGCTGCGCGCGGTCGGCCCGGCCGGGCAGGTGCACTCCTACGAGATCCGCGACGACCACGCCGAGCACGCCGAGCGCAACGTGGTGAAGTTCTTCGGCGAGAAGCCGGCCAACTGGTCGCTCACGGTGGCCGACCTGGCCACCCACGAGGGCGAGGTCGACCGGGTCGTGCTGGACATGCTGGCGCCGTGGGACCAGCTGCCGAACGTGGCCGCCCACCTCGTGCCGGGCGGCGTGCTGACGGTCTACGTCGCGACGGTGACACAGCTTTCGCGCGTCACGGAGTCGTTGCGCGAGCAGCAGTGCTGGACCGAGCCGGAGTCGTGGGAGACGCTGATGCGCCCGTGGCACGTGGTGGGCCTGGCGGTCCGCCCGGACCACCGGATGGTGGCGCACACGGCGTTCCTGCTCACCGCGCGCCGGCTGGCGGACGGCACGGTGTCCCCGCGGGTCTCGCGCCGGCCCAGCAAGGGCAAGGGCTGAGGGAAGTGCCCCCGCGCCGGAAGGCCGGGTTCGCGGTGGCCGCGGTCGTGGTCGCCGTGCTGCTGGTGCTGTGCGTGGGCTTCGCGCCGTCCTGGCTCGTCGGAGCTCGACTCCCGGTACCGCGGGCACGTCCACGCGCTGCTCACGTCGTTCGTCTGCGCCCGGGCGCGCCATGGGTGCCGGGGACGCCGCGTCGCGAAGGCGGTCCGGCCGGCGACGTTGCCGCCGCGATCGGCGCGCTGCGCCGCGGCGGGATGATCGAACCGGGCGTGTGGTCCGAGCTGGAGCGGGTCGACCTGCGGGACGGGGCGAACCTGGAGGGCGCGGTGTTGCGGAACGCGACCCTCACCGGCGCGACCCTGACCGGCGCGCTCCTGCGGGACGCGGATCTGCGCGGGGCCGACCTCGGCGCGGCCGACCTGGCGGACGCGGACCTGACCGGAGTCCTCGCGGACGCGACCACCCGCCGGCCCGACGGGTTCACGCCGCCCGGCACGCACCAGCGGCCGCGACCCTGACCGCGGCCGGGTGTCCGTGCCGTCGGTCTAGCCCGGCACGCACCAGCGGCCGTTCTCCTTGTGCAGCGGGAAGGGCGTGTCCTTGGTGCCGCCCGCCGCTTCGACGTGCACCTTCGCCGTCGCGGACTCGCCGCGCAGGTCGGGCGGTGCGGCCAGCTTCGCCGTGACCGGGCCCGCCGCGTCCCAGGTTCGCTGGAGGCCGGCGAGCGCCTCGGCGGTCTGCGGGCGGCAGGTGAGCTTCCCGAACGCCGCCGAGTCGTGGCGGGCGATCGCGTCGACGATCGCACGGGCCAGTACCGCCACCGCCGCGGTGTCGGCCTCGTCGGGGGCCGGGGGCGGAGCCGACGGACGGGGCGACGGGGTCCGCGTGTCCGACGCCGCGGGTGGGGAGCCGGCCGAGGCGACCAGCAGCAGCCCGAGCACGACGCCCGCCCCGGCCACGCCGAGCAGCACCAGCCCGGCGGTCAACGCGCGGTTCACCGCCGCGGGGTGCTCACGAGCCGTCCGCGTGGACGTTGGACAAGCACCAGAGCCCGGATTCCTTCTGCGCCGACATCGTGCCGACCTTGGTCTTGCTGCCGTCGGTGGCCGAGTAGCGGACCGTGGCCTTGTCGCCGGTCTCCTCCGGAGTTCCGGTCAGCTTCACCGTGACCTTCGGGATCTCGCCGGTGGTGCCCTCGAAGACGCTGCGGCAGATGGTGTCGCCGAGCGCCTTCTCGTCGCCCGCGTTGTAGGCCGCGAGGGTGGTGTCGAACAGCTCCTGGGAACTCGGCTTGCCGCTCGGCGCCGGGCCGCCCGCCGGCTTGCTGCTCTTCGACGTCGGGCTGGTCGGCGCGGTGCTCTTGGGCTTCGGGGTGGACGCCTTCGGCGCCGTCGAGGGCGGGATCGGCGCGGACGAACTGCTGCTCGCGGGCGGTGCGGCGGTCTGCTGGTCGTTGCCGTTCATGAGCACGAACGCGGTCACGCCGCCGCCGACGAGCACCACCGCGGCCGCCGCGATGCCGACGATCAGGCCGGTCTTCTTCTTGGGCGGGGGCGCTTCGCCGAAGCCGCCGCCGTACGGGTCGTGGCCGCCGAAGGACTGGGGCGGCTGGCCCCACTGGTCCTGCTGGCCGTACTGCGGGTAGCCCTGCTGGGGCTGAGGGCCCGTCTGCGGCTGGTAACCGCCCTGGCCGGGCTGGTCGTACGGCCCGGGCTGCCCGTACTGCTGCGTGCCGCCGTCGTACCCGCCGGGCTGCCCGTACTGCTGCGTGCCGTCGTACGGGCCGGGCTGGCCGAACTGCTGGGTGCCGCCGTAGCCGGGCTGGGCCTGGGGGCCGCTCTGGGGGTAGCCGCCCTGCTGCGGCTGGCCGTACGGCCCGGGCTGCTGCCCGTAGCCGTCGGGCTGCTGGCCGTAGCCGCCCGGTTGCTGCGGCGGGTAGGTCATGACAGGTGCCCCCTAGCGTTCCTTCGATAGCGCCCGGCCATCGGGGCCGGCACGGCGTCGCCCGATGCTAGCCACCGGGCCGTCCCGCCGCGCGGTTAGGGCGGAACTGGCCGGAATTGCCCGGATCCCGGGCGCGGTTGGGGGTGCGGCGGGCGGGGTACTCCCGACGTGCTTGCTTCATCCCGGCCCGGACGGACTCGTCACACACCGGCGTCACGGCACCGAAATGGCCGCTTGCGCTGCGGGAATGTCCGTGCTGGGGGTGGCCGGCAAACCGCGACGCGCCGATCTTGTGATGCGGAAAGGCCTTTTCTTGTCGGTGATCGCCGGTACCGTGGAATGAAAAGCACTCCGAGGAGGTGCCCGATGCATCATGACCTTCCCGGAGGTCGGCGCGAGGAGGCCGACCCTTCAGCAACATCCGGAGCTGGGACGACGGCGGACGAGCAGGCTCGGCAGATCCGTTTTCTCGAGGAAGAAGTGGCGCTGCTGCGCCGCAAACTGACGGACTCGCCACGGCAGAACCGCGTTCTCGAACAGCGGCTCGCCGAGGCCTCGGAAAGGGTGAGCCAGCTCACCGAGCGCAACACCAAACTGGTCGAAACCCTGCGCGAAGCGCGAGGACAGCTCCTCGCCCTCCGCGAAGAGGTCGACAGGCTGGCCCAGCCACCGTCCGGGTACGGCGTCTTCGTCGAGGCGTACGAGGACAACACGGTGGACGTCTTCACGGCCGGCCGGAAGATGCGGGTGTCGGTGTCGCCCGCGGTCGAGCTCTCTTCGTTGCGGCGCGGCCAGGCGCTGCGGCTCAACGAAGCGCTCACCGTGGTCGAGGCCGGCGGCTTCGAGCGCACCGGCGAAGTCTGCGCGTTGCGTGAGGTGCTCGCCGCCGACGTCGAGGGCGGCAGCCTTCGCGCGCTGGTGGTCGGGCACGCGGACGAAGAGCGGGTGGTCCTGCTCTCCGACCTGCTGGCCGAGCAGCCGCTCAAGCCGGGCGACTCGCTGCTGGTCGACTCCAAGGCCGGCTACGCGTACGAGCGCGTGCCGAAGGCGGAGGTCGAGGACCTGGTGCTGGAGGAGGTGCCCGACGTCCGCTACGAGGACATCGGTGGCCTCACCCGGCAGATCGAGCAGATCAGGGACGCGGTCGAGCTGCCGTTCCTGCACGCCGACCTCTACCAGGAGTACCAGCTGCGGCCGCCCAAGGGTGTCCTGCTCTACGGCCCGCCGGGCTGCGGCAAGACGCTCATCGCCAAGGCGGTGGCGAACTCGCTGGCCAAGAAGGTGGCGGCGGCGCGGGGCGACAACGAGGACGGGAAGTCCTACTTCCTGAACATCAAGGGTCCCGAGCTGCTCAACAAGTTCGTCGGGGAGACCGAGCGGCACATCCGCCTGATCTTCCAGCGGGCGCGGGAGAAGGCCTCCGAGGGCACCCCGGTGATCGTGTTCTTCGACGAGATGGACTCGATCTTCCGGACCCGTGGGTCGGGCGTTTCGTCCGACGTGGAGACCACGATCGTGCCGCAGCTGCTGTCGGAGATCGACGGTGTCGAAGGCCTGGAAAACGTCATCGTCATCGGCGCCTCCAACCGCGAAGACATGATCGACCCGGCGATCCTGCGGCCGGGCCGGCTCGACGTCAAGATCAAGATCGAGCGTCCGGACGCCGAAGGCGCGAAGGACATCTTCTCCAAGTACCTGGCCGAAGGCCTGCCCATCCACGCCGACGACCTCGCCGAGTTCGGCGGGGACCCGAAGGCGACGTTCGACGCGATGATCCAGCACACCGTCGAGCGGATGTACGAGGAGAGCGACGAGAACCGGTTCCTCGAGGTGACCTACGCCAACGGGGACAAGGAAGTCCTGTACTTCCGCGACTTCAACTCGGGCGCGATGATCCAGAACATCGTGGACCGGGCGAAGAAGTCGGCGATCAAGTCGGTGCTGGAGACCAAGCAGCCCGGTCTCCGCGTGCAGCACCTGCTCGACGCGATCGTCGACGAGTTCGCGGAGAACGAGGACCTGCCCAACACCACCAACCCGGACGACTGGGCCCGGATCTCCGGCAAGAAGGGCGAGCGGATCGTCTACATCCGCACGCTCGTCACCGGCAAGAACCAGGACTCGGGGCGGGCGATCGACACCGCCACGAACACCGGTCAGTACCTGTAGTTCGGACGCGCGATGGGGCGGCCGCTTCGGCGACCGCCCCGGCGGCTGAGGCGGGTGAGGTCTGCTTGCGGGAAGCGCAAGCAGACCTCACCCGCCTCGTGTCGTTGGGGGATGCAGCCCCCGAACCCCGCCCGGGGGCGAGCCCCCGGACCCCCGGTGTGGTCATTTGACGTCGGCCAGCTCGGTTTCCGTCGGGGTTGAGCGTCGCACGCGCAACTTTCCATGGGCGGCGAGAATTCCCAGCACCACCAGCAGCGCCCCGGCCGGCTGGTTCCAGCTCACCGGCTCGCCCAGCACCAGCACGCCGAGCAGCACGCCCACCACCGGCGTCAGGTACGTCACCGCCGAGGCGTTGGCCGCGCCCCAGGCGGCGATGATCCGGGTGTTCCAGACGTACGCGAGGCCCGTGCCGAAGACGCCGAGGGCCACCATGCTCGCCACCACCGGCAGGCTCAGGTGCACCGGCGTCGCCGCGACCACCGGGGTCAGCAGGCCCAGGATCACCGTCGCCGACGCCGTCTGCCCGAACGCAACGACCACCGGGTCCGTCCCACGAGGTGAGAGGAACCGGCGCAGATAGACGAAACACGCGCCGTAACACGCCGTCGCGCCGAGGCAGGCGAGCTGGGCCGTCAGCTCGTGCGACACGTCGATCCCGTGCCATACCCCGACGATGGTGAGCACCCCGGCGAACCCGAGCAGGAGGCCGAGCACCCGCGGCGGGGTGAACCGCTCGTCCGGCAGCGCCGCGGCCGCCAGCAGCATCGTGACCAGCGGCGTCGTCGCGTTGAAGATGCTGGCCAAGCCGGAGGAAATGTACTGCTCCGCCCACGAGAAGAGCAGGAACGGCACCACGCACAGCAGCACCGACACGGCCACCAGGTGACCCCACAGCACGGGATCGCGGGGGAGCGGCCGCCGGCGCACCACCAGGACGGCCGCCAGCGCCAAGGCGCCCAGCGCGACCCGGGCCAGCGCGACCTGGCCGGGGGAGAGCCCGGCGAGACCCACCTTGATGAACAGGAAACTCGCACCCCACACGATGGCCAGCAGCGCGAACCGCACCGTGACCCCGAACTCCACCCGTCGCATGGCCGCAGTCAAACCGGCGGACCGGTCCCGAAGCCAGTGGTTTTCCGACGCCGTGTTGTGTATAACGACCTATACCATGGGGCAGGAATGGCAGGCAGCGGTCGAGTACGTCGCGGCTCGGGCGGAGGGACCGCCGCTGCCGGAGGACCTGGACGTCACGATCCACTTCCACCCGGACCGGCTGGTGGGGGCGGTGCCGCTGCTGCGGCACTGGCTGACCGACGGGGTCTACCGCTCGCAGTTCGAGACCGGCACGGGCAACGGCGGCCTGACCGCGCACCCCGGCGGCGCCCGGTGGCACTGGGAGCACCGGATGTTCGGCGGCGTCTACGACGAGCTGCCGCCGTCGCAGCGGCCGAAGTACGGCTCGCTCGACCACCGCCGCCGCCGGGCCGGTGGCTCGGTTCGGTTCGGGTCGGCGCACTTCCGGCTCAAGCGGGACGTGCTGACGCGCACGACGTTCTGCTACCCGGACAGCTTCCACGAACCGGCGCACTTCGGCACGCGCACGCACATGCCGCTGATCCCGCTCGTCGAGGCGGCCGCCCCCGACGAGCTCGACGACTACATCGAAGCCCACGTCCACGGCCCGCTGCGACTGCCGGACGACGTCGCGGCCCTGGTGCTGGACCCGTCCTTCCGGGGCACCGACGTCGAGGCGGCGGCCGCCGGCTTCCGGTTCCCGACGTACTGGCACCACGGGTTCCGGCTCTCGGTGGCGGAGCTCGCCCGGCACGCGGACTACCGCGGCGAGGAGGCCGTGCGGGCCGGCGAAGACATCGCCGAGGACGGGTGGCTGGACGCCCGCGTCATCGGCGACGCCGTCCGCGCCGGCCGGCACGACCCCCAGGTGCTCAAGCGCGTGTGGCACTGCACCGCGCGGTTCGGCCTACGCGGGTAGCAGTGCCTCGGCCAGCCGCCGCCAGTGCGGCATGGCCGAGGTCCCCGGCTCGACCCCGATGACCTGGACGCCGACGTGGTCGGCGCCCGCGTCGAGGTGCCCGCCCAGCTTCGCGGTGATCGCCTCGAGGTCGCCCCAGAGCACGAGGTCGTCGACGAGGCGATCGCTGCCGCGGCCGCCGTCGATGTCCTCTTCGGTGTAGCCGAGCCGCCGGAACTTGGCGACGTTGTACTCCGAGGTGAGGTACAGGTGCAGGTGGGCGCGGGCGATCTCCCGCGCCCGGGCCGGGTCGGTTTCGAAGAGCACGGCGTGCTCGACGCCGAGGAACGGGCCGGCGCCGAGGATCTCCCGTGCCTGGGCCGTGTGTTCCGGCGTCACGTGGTAGGTGTGCGCGCCCGCCGACCGGTCGCGGGCCAGCTCCAGCATCTTCGGGCCGTACGCCGCGAGGATCCGGCGCATCGGGCCGTGCGGGGCGGGGTTGACGTCCTTGCCGGCGTCCAGCGCGTCGAGGTAGTCGTTCATCGCCCGGAGCGGCTTCACGCCGGGCTTTCCGGCGCCGAAGCCGAGGCCCAGCAGGTGGCGGTCCGGGTAGGCGTCCGCCAGCAGCAGGGCCGCGCCGCGGGTCCACTGCGGCTCGCGGGCCCAGATCTGCGCGATGCCGTTGACGACGGTGAGGCGTTCGGTGGCCGACAGCAGGAAGCCGGCGTGCGTCAGCGCTTCCCGGCCCTCGCTCTCCGGGATCCAGACCGCCGGCCAGCCGAGCTCTTCCAGTTCCCGCACCGAATCCCGGATCAGGCCGGCCGGCTGGTCCTCGAAGTCGAACGTCCAGATCCCGTAGCGGCCGAGCCGCATGTTCTCGATCGTACCCATAAATCGAAGTATCGCAGATTTACGATATAAGCGGCCGACGGGGTGGTGAACCCGGGGGAGGGTGAGGTCAGAGAGAGCGGCCGAGGACGGCGACGAGCTCGGCGATCCGCGCTTCGTCCCGCTTGTAGTGCGTCCACTTGCCGACCCGCGTCGCCCGCACCAGCCCGGCGCGCTGCAACGAAGCCATGTACGCCGACACCGTCGACTGCGCGAGCCCCAGCTTCTCCTGGATGTGGCTCACGCACACCCCGACCTCGACCGGATCGGCGATCGCCCGGTCCACCGGGAAGTGCCGCTCAGGGTCCCGCAGCCACCGCAGCACCCGCAGCCGCACCGGGTTCGCGAGCGCCTTGAAGACGTCGAGCAACTGCTCGACCTCGGCCTCGGATCCAGTGCGCGTCGTCATGGTGTCGCTGCGAGTATATCGGCGTATAACGACCTATACTCACCGGCGTGACCGAAGAACCCCGGCCCCACGCGCCCATCACCGAAGCCGCCGTCCTGGCCTGGCTCGAGACGACGGCCGCCGCCGTCGAGGCGGGAGAGGTGAGCGCCCAGGAACTCATCGACATGCTCGGCGAGCTGCGCCGCGCGTCCGCGGCCTGCGCCGACGCCTCGGACTGGCTGCTGCTCGCGGCCCGTGAAGGCGGCGCCAGCCTGCGGCAGATCGCCCCCGTCTTCGGCAAGGGCTACGTCCGGGCCCCGGCCGCGCGCCTGGAGAAGCTCCACCGCCAAGCCCAGACCTCGGGGCAGTGGCTGGCCATCCTGCGGCACAAGCAGACCGCGTGAGCGCGCGCGTGGACCGCGTCGCCCTCGGCCTGGCGGCGCTCGGCCGTCCCGCGTACATCAACCTGGGGCGGGACGCGGCGCTGCCGCCGGTGCGGGACGTCGCTTCGATGCGCGCGGCGACCTTCGCGGTGCTCGACGACGCCTACGCCGCGGGCGTCCGGCACGTCGACGTCGCCCGCTCCTACGGGCGCTCCGAGGAGTTCCTCGCCGGCTGGCTCGCCGAGCGCGGGCCCACCGGCGTCGAGATCTCCAGCAAGTGGGGCTACGCCTACGTCGGGGAGTGGCGGCTCGACGCCGGCGTGCACGAGGTGAAGGAGCACTCGGCGGCGCGGTTCGCCGCGCAGTGGGCGGAAACCCTGGCGCTGCTGGGGGATCGGGTCGGGCTGTACCAGGTGCATTCGCTCACTGTGGACAGTCCGCTCTTCACCGACGAGCCGTTGCTCGAAGCACTCGCGGAGCTGTCCGCGAACGGTGTCGCGGTCGGGTTTTCCACCTCCGGGCCGGCTCAGGCGGACGCGATCGAGCGGGCGTTCGCGCTGGAAGTGGCCGGGCGTCCGGTGTTCTCGGCGGTGCAGTCGACGTGGAACGTCCTGGAACCGTCCGCGGGGCCGGCGCTGGCCGCGGCGCACACGGCCGGGAACCGGGTGCTGATCAAGGAAACCCTGGCCAACGGCCGGCTGGCGGTCGAAGCCCCGGCCGTGGTCCGGGAGATCGCCGCCGCGCACGGGACCGGGCCGGACGCGGTCGCGGTGGCCGCGGTGCTGGCGAACGAGTGGGCGGGCCAAGCGGTCATCGGCCCGGCGAGCCCGGCTCAGCTCGCGGCGAACCTGCGGGCCACGGCGCTGGACCTGACCGCGGCGGAACGGGAATCACTGACCGCGCTCGCCGAGGAGCCCGGGGCGTACTGGCGACACCGGTCCTCCTTGGAGTGGGACTGACGGGCTGCATTACCCTTCGCAGGCACGCCACGGACAACAGGAGGCCGGAGCAGGTGCGTCATCGGCAGGCGATCGCGTTGGCCGCGGTCGCGTTCGTGGGTCTCACGGGCTGCGACGGGCCCGATCCGAACAACCTCGAGACGTACTACGACGATCCGGTCCCCACGTCCTCGGCGGTCCCGGCGGCACCGAAGACGTCGGAAGTCCCGGTGAGCCCGGCGAAGGCGGCCCCGGCGCAGCCTGATCTCGGTGGCCTCGCGCAGCGGGCGCTGCTGTCCGACGCCGACGTCGCCGAGGAAGGCGTGCAGCCGGGCTCGGGTGAGGCTTCGGGCTGCCTGGCGGACGGGCCGTCGGCGGCCGGCCGGACGGCGACCTGGCGCTACCCCAGCGGGTCGGTGCTGAGCCACCGTGTCGTGGTGTTCCCGGACCGATCGGCCGCCCGGGCCGTCGCCGAGAACGAGTGCGCGGGCAAGCCGGTGACCGTTCCCGTCCAGGCCGGGGTCGAGCGGCAGCAGGCCTGGTGCGACGGCAAGACCTGCACGGTGCTGCTGGCCAAGGGACTGCTCGTGTCCGAGCTGACGGTCTCGGCGAGCACGGAGACCCGGGCGGTGGACGCGGCGAAGCGCCTGCTGCCCGCGATGACGGCGAAGCTCGCCGCTCAGCCGTAGCGGCGGAACCATTCCTGGACGCCTTCGCGGCCGTCGGGGATGAAGGGCAGCTCCGGAGCCGGGTCGTCGACCCAGGCCCGCAGCTCCGCCAGGGTGATCCAGCGGCCTTCGACGATCTCTTCGGCCTGGTGGCGGATCGGGCCGTCCCAGCGGACTTCGAAGGCGAAGTTGTGGCAGCGGTTGCGCCCGTCGTCGTAAACCTTGGTGAACAGGGGCACGGGTTCCACTCCCTGGACACCGAGTTCCTCGGCGAGTTCGCGGCGCGCGCACTCGGCCGGGGTTTCGCCGGCGGCCACCACGCCGCCGGCCCAGCAGTCCCAGGTGGAGGGGAAGACGTCCTTCCCGGGGGTGCGGAGGTGCACGTAGACCGCGCTTCCGTCACCCGAACGGACCAGGACGACGCCGGCGGCGTGCCACAGGCCCTCGCGGCGGAGGCGGGTGCGGACGGTGCTGCCGACCACCCTGCCGCCCTGGTCATAGAGGGCAACGAGTTCGTCACTGCCTGGCATGGGTGCATCGTTCCACTAGGACGACCCCGTAGGGTGGTGACATGCGGCGGATCATGGGAACCGAAGTCGAGTACGGCATCTCCGTGCCGGGCGACGCGACGGCGAACCCGGTACTCACCTCCACCCAGGTCGTGCTGGCCTACGCGGCCGCGGCCGACATCCCGCGCGCCCGGCGGGCGCGGTGGGACTACGAGGTGGAGAGCCCGCTGCGGGACGCGCGCGGGTTCGACCTGACCGGCCCGGGCGGCCCGGGGCACGACCCGGACGTCGAGGACCTGGGGGCGGCGAACGTCATCCTCACCAACGGCGCGCGGCTGTACGTCGACCACGCGCACCCGGAGTACTCGGCGCCCGAGGTGACGAACGCGCGCGACGCGGTCATCTGGGACAAGGCCGGCGAGCGGGTGATGGAGGAGGCGGCGATGAAGGCCGCCTCCGTGCCGGGTCAGCCGCAGCTGCAGCTGTACAAGAACAACGTGGACGGCAAGGGCGCCAGCTACGGCACCCACGAGAACTACCTGTGCGCGCGGTCGACGCCGTTCACCGCGATCATCGCCGGGCTGACCCCGTTCTTCGTGTCGCGGCAGGTGGTGACCGGCTCGGGCCGGCTCGGCATCGGCCAGCAGAGTGAAGAGGCCGGGTTCCAGCTCTCCCAGCGCGCCGACTACATCGAGGTCGAGGTCGGCCTGGAGACCACGCTCAAGCGCGGGATCATCAACACCCGCGACGAGCCGCACGCGGATGCGGACAAGTACCGCCGGCTGCACGTCATCATCGGCGACGCGAACATGTCGGAGTACTCGACGTACCTGAAGGTCGGGACGACGGCGCTGGTGCTGGACCTGATCGAGTCGGGCATCCGGTTCGACGACCTGAAGCTCGACGAGCCGGTCAAGGCGGTGCACCAGATCAGCCACGACCCGACGCTGAAGACGCAGGTCGCGCTGGCCAACGGCAGGAAGTACACCGGGCTGGACCTGCAGTTCGCCTACCACGAGATCGCCTCGCAGAACCTGGAGCGCACCGGCGCCGACCAGGCCTCGAAGGAGGTCCTGCGGGTCTGGGGCGAGATCCTGGACGCCCTGGCGCGCGACCCGCAGGAGTGCGCGGACCGGCTGGACTGGCCGGCGAAGCTGCGGCTGCTGGAGGGCTACCGCCAGCGGGACAACCTGGCCTGGGGCGCGCCGCGGCTGCGGCTGGTCGACCTGCAGTATTCGGACGTGCGGCTGGCGAAGGGCCTGTACAACCGGCTCGTCACCCGCGGCTCGATGAAGCGGCTGGTCTCGGAGGAGGAGGTGCTGGCCGCGGTGACCACGCCTCCGTCGGACACGCGGGCCTACTTCCGTGGCCGGGCGCTGGAGAAGTACGCGACGTCGATCGCGGCGGCTTCGTGGGATTCGGTCATCTTCGACGTGGGCAAGGAGTCGCTGGTGCGGATCCCGACCTTGGAGCCGCTGCGGGGGACGAAGGCGCACGTCGGCAAGTTGCTGGACAACGCGGCGACGGCGGAGGAGCTCGTGGAGGCGCTCACCGGTTCGGACTAGCGGGACGCACCAGCGATCGCGGTGTTACTAATCCGGCCAAAAGTAGGCCGGACCCCGAACGGCACGTAACAGTTGCTACGAAGCCATCCGGCCGTGACTGTGGTCGGATTAGTAACGATCGGCACAGTACCCCGAATGTCGGGGCCGCTGGGTAGGCTAGGAAACATCAGCCACACCGGGAGGCGAGATGGCCCAGGAAAAGATCGAAAAGCACGGCGGTGGTGACTCCGACGAGGAGTTCGACGACACCGGCGCGGCGGGTCAGGAGCGGCGCGAGAAGCTCGGCGAGGACGTGGACACCATCCTCGACGAGATCGACGACGTGCTCGAAGAGAACGCCGAGGACTTCGTCCGGGCCTACGTGCAGAAGGGCGGCGAATAGCCGCTCGGGCGCACTGCGCCCTTGCCGACCGTTCAGCCGGCCGGCCGGGGTTCCGCGTGGCGTCCTGCGCGCGCGGGGCTCCGGCCCGCACAGATGGGATTTTTGAGCACGTATGGACAACACCAGGGGCATCTCGGGTCCCGCGCTGCCTGCGGCGTACTTCTCCTCGGCGACGTCGTCGTTTTCGGACTTCCTGCGCGTGCAGGCGCCGGAGCTGCTGCCCGAGCGGCGCGTGGCGCCGGGCGTGGCCGAGCTGGGCATCCCGCACGGGACGACGATCGTCGCGTGCACGTTCGCGGGCGGTGTGCTGATCGCGGGTGACCGGCGGGCGACGTCGGGCAACCTGATCGCGAGCCGCGACATCGAAAAGGTGCACGTCACCGACGAGTATTCGGCGGTCGGCATCGCGGGCACGGCGGGGCTGGCCGTGGAGATGGTGCGGCTGTACGCGGTCGAGCTGGCGCACTACGAGAAGATCGAGGGCGTTTCGCTGTCGCTGGACGGCAAGACGAACAAGCTGGCCGGGATGGTCAAGGCGAACCTCGAGATGGCGATGGCCGGGCTGGCGGCGATCCCGCTGTTCGTGGGGTACGACCTGGAGGCCGAGGACGCCAAGCACGCCGGGCGGATCGTGTCGTACGACGCCGCGGGCGGCCGCTACGAGGAGAACGGCGGGTACGCCGGGATCGGTTCGGGTTCGCTGTTCGCGAAATCCGCGCTGAAGAAGCTGCACGACCCGGACGCCGACGTCGAAGGCGCGATCCGCGTCGCGGTGGAGGCCCTGTACGACGCGGCGGACGACGACACGGCATCGGGCGGCCCGGACCTGGTGCGGCGAATCTTCCCGAGCGTCGTGACGATCACCGCGGAGCGCGGCGCCGTCCAGCTGCCCGAGTCCGAGACCGCGGCGGTCGCGGAGGCCGTGGTGGCGGGGCGGATCGAGCGCCAGCAGCGTCGGCTCGCCTGACTCCGGAGCTGAACCAGTGAACGTTGGAACACCGAAAGACCTGGAGCGCACACCGTGACGATGCCGTTGTATGCCTCTCCCGAGCAGCTGATGCGGGAGCGTTCCGAGCTGGCGCGCAAGGGCATCGCGCGCGGCCGGAGCGTGGTGGTGCTGAAGTACTCGGGTGGCGTGCTGTTCGTGGCGGAGAACCCGTCGGCGACGCTGCACAAGGTCTCCGAGATCTACGACCGGATCGGCTTCGCCGCGGTCGGCCGCTACAGCGAGTTCGAGAACCTGCGCGTGGCGGGCATCCGCCACGCGGACCTGAAGGGCTACCAGTACGACCGCCGTGACGTGAGCGCACGGGCGCTGGCGAACGCGTACGCGGCAACGCTGGGCAGCATCTTCACCGAGCAGCTCAAGCCGTTCGAGGTCGAGGTCTGCGTGGCGGAGGTAGCGGCGACCGCGGCGGAGGACCAGCTGTACCGCCTGACCTACGACGGCTCGATCTTCGACGAGCCGCAGTACATCGTGATGGGCGGCCAGAACGAGAAGATCGCGGCCAAGCTGAAGGAGACGTTCGAGGACGGCCTGGACCTGCAGGCGGCCCTGGGCGTGGCGGTGGCGGCCCTGCGGACACCGACCCAGCCGGCCCCGTCGACGTCATCGGCGGGCTCGTCTTCTTCGGCGAACACCTCGGCCAACGGCAACGGCGAGGCCGACCCGATCAAGCTGGAGGTGGCGGTTCTGGACCGCGACCGCCCGCGGCGCGCATTCCGCCGCCTGACGGGGGCAGCACTGGACACCCTGCTGCCGGTCCCGGACCCGAAGGGCGAGGAGCCGGAGGCCAAGCCCGAAGGCGAGTGAATGCCTGAACGAACAGAAGCGGGGCGTGGCCAGAAGGCCGCGCCCCGCTCCCGTTCCGGTCAGGCACCCCGCCCTCGGCCACACCCTCTGCCGACCGATACGCAGCCGCTGAACAATCCGGCGTTCGGGCCGGCGGGAGAAATCCGGCAGGGCTAACTCCGGCAGGGTTCAGGACGTAGCCGGAGAAGTCCGAAAATTCTGATCAGCAAAAGCAAGCAGATAAGGCAACGTAGCCCGAGCGGTATGCCAGGTGTGGTTGAACCCCCGCTCAGCATGCACCACCGCCTCCTGCCCCCGGGCATGCAGAGCATCAGCGATCCGGCGCGCCGTCGAGACGTCGGTAGGCGCACCGGTGCCGACCGCGAGCATCACCGAAATCGGCGCCGGGAACTGCATCGCCGGCAGGTACCGGCGGGGCGTGTTGGCCGCGATGGCCGCCCGGTTGCCGTCGAGGATGCCGACCGAGTCGTTGAGGTCGTCGTAGGGCAGGGCGATCACCAGGGTGGCGAACTCGTCGACGTGGTGGAGGCCGATGTTGAGCGCGCCGAAGCCGCCGCCGGACATGCCGCCCAGCGCCCGGTGGGTGCGGTCGGCGAGCGTGCGGTAGCGCTGGTCGACGCCCGGGACCACGGTGCCGGCCAGGTAGCTCTCCAGCTGCGGGCCGCCGGGCACGTTCAGGCACTCCCAGTCGGTGCTGGGGTTGCCGGCGGTCAGGTCGACGCTGACCACGATCATCGGTGCGATGACGTTGGCCTGCTGGAGCGCCAGGAGGGAGCCGGGGGCGTCGCCGGAGGTGAGCCAGTCGCGGGGGCCGCCGAAGGGGTAGCCGTGGATCAGGTAGACGACCGGGTAGCGGCGGGTGGGGTCGCTGTCGTACCCCGGCGGGAGGATGACGTAGTTGCTGCCCGACGGGATCCCGTGGGCGGGGTCGGGGAGGTTGACGACGTCGATCCGCTGCCCGGCGGCCGCCGCGCCCGCGCCGGGGTGCGGCGCGGGCGACGACGAATCCGACGAGGAATCCGGAGACGAGCCCGACGACGGCTCGGGGGCCTCCTTGCCGTCGTCGAGCAGGCGGCCGGCGAGGTTGACGACGCCGGGGCCGCGCTGGAGGAGCCGGGCCAGGTCGTCGGAGGTGCGGACGTACCCGACGTAGCTGTTGACGGCGGTGACCGACGCCAGCAGCAGGAGCACGCCGAAGGCGGTGAACCCCCAGCGCCGGACGCGGCGGCGGTACCACAGCGTGACCACGACGGCGAGGACGGCAACGGCGGCCGAGGCGAAGCCGAGCCAGATGAGCGGTGACTCGAGCGGGCCCAGGTCGCGGGCGCGGGCGGTGACGTCACCCGGCAGCACCGGGTCGCTCGCGGCCCGGTGGATGGCGCTCGCCAGGCCCAGCCCGTCCATCGATTCCCCGCCCGTCCCCTGGCCGCGGGCAGGAGGGCCCGCAACTCGATCACGAAGCTAGCGAGGACTCCCTGTGGGTTCGTTGAGAGAAGGTAAAGCAACCTCACAGCCGGTAGAGCGTCAGGGCGCGGGGACGGGACCGGAAGCGGAACCGGTTGCCGAGCGGGCCGACCTCGCCGTCGGTGGCGACGCGGCGGTTGCCGTCGAGCAGCTCGACGTCCAGTTCGGGCAGGTCCAGCTCCTGGTAGACGTGACTGGCGGCGAGGCTGCGGGTGATCATCGCGAGCAGGAACCGGGCCCGGGAGTAGGGCAGGTCGGCGCGCAGGTAGCGGATGTCGAGCAGGCCGGTGTCGAGCGCCGGGCGCCGGCTCGGGGCGAACCCCTTCGGCGCGTACGTGCCGTTGCCGACGAACAGCAGCCAGACCTGCGTCCGCTTGCCGTTGAGCCGGACGGTCAGCGGCTTGGCGTGCCGCAGCGTCCTGGCCAGCGCGATCGCCGCCGAAGGCCACTTCGGGTGCTTCTCCTGCAGCTTCTCCCGCAGCCGGACCATCTCCGGGTAGCCGCCGAGGCTGGCGGTGTTGACGAACCAGCGGTGGTCCGGCTCGCCGGCGCCGTCGATCTCGACTTCGCCCAGGTCGACGCGGACCGCGTTGCCGACCTCGGTGGCCGCGTCGGCGTCGGGCATGGAGCTGACGCCGACGTCGCGGGCGAAGTGGTTGAGCGTCCCCGCCGGGACCAGCGCGAGCGGCAGGTCGCGCTCGGCGGCGACCGAGGCCACCGCCGCGACGGTGCCGTCCCCACCCGCGACGGCCAGCGCGCGGACCGTGCCACGGGCGTCGATCTCGGCTTCGAGCTGGGCGCGCAGGCCGCGCTCGGGGTCCGGGTAGAGCAGCGTGGCCTTGGGCCAGGCGAACTTGACGTCCTCGGTCGGGTCCTGGCCCGCCACGCCGGAGTTCGGGTTGACGACGGCGAGCATGTCCTCGCCGTCGACCATCTCGGGCGCGTCGGCGTGGTGGGCGGTGCGGCCTGGGACGTCGTCGTGCAGCGGCCACCAGTGCCGGGTGGCCAGTCCCACGCCGACGCCGATGCCCAGGCCGACGCCGACGTCGGACGGCCAGTGCACGCCGGTGTGGACCCGCGAGTAGGCCACGGCCAGCGCCAGCGGCGCCACCACGAGCCCGGCCTGCGGCGACTCCATCGCCACCGCCGTCGCGAACGCGGCCGCGGACGCGGAGTGGCCGGAGGGGAAGGACGAGGACGTGGGCCGTTTCCGCAGGCGGCGACGCATCGGCGTCTCTTCTTCGGCCGGTCGGCGGCGGGGGAAGAGCGGCTTGCCGATCAGGTTGGCCGCGGCGCTGGCCCCGGCGATCGCCACGACCCCGCGCAGCGCTCCCCGGCGGGTCGCGCCCGGGCGGGTGGCCAGCAGCGCGGCGACCCCCCACCACAGGCGCGACTTGTTCGCCGATTTCGACAGCGTCATCAGTGCGTCGTCGACCTTCGAGGCGGGGAGCGCGGCACTGCGGCGCATCAGGGCGCGGTCGGTCCGGCCGACCCGCCGGAAGGCCCGGATGAGCTGGTGTGACAAGGAGTCCGCCTTCCGCACGTCGTCAAGAGCTGTGCTCCAATCGTGCCTGATTCGGGGAGATTTCACCGTCTGTGGCGTACTGGGGGCGTGTCGACGCCCGAACGGCGCACCGTCGACGGGGGTGCAGCGCCTACTCTGGTGGAATGCAGCGGCGGATCTTTGGCATCGAGACCGAGTTCGGGGTCACGTGCACCTTCCACGGACAGCGCAGGCTCTCGCCCGACGAGGTGGCGCGCTACCTGTTCAGGCGGGTCGTGTCGTGGGGACGCTCCTCCAACGTGTTCCTGTCGAACGGCTCGCGGCTCTACCTCGACGTCGGCTCGCACCCCGAGTACGCGACGGCCGAATGTGACGATCTGGTCCAGCTCGTCACGCACGACAAGGCCGGGGAGCGGATCCTCGAGGACCTGCTGGTCGACGCCGAACGGCGGCTCGCCGACGAAGGCATCGGCGGCGACATCTTCCTGTTCAAGAACAACACCGACTCGGCGGGCAACTCCTACGGTTGCCACGAGAACTACCTGGTGACCCGGGCGGGGGAGTTCTCCCGGATCGCGGACGTGCTGCTCCCGTTCCTGGTGACCCGCCAGCTCATCTGCGGCGCCGGCAAGGTGCTGCAGACCCCGCGGGGCGCGGTCTACTGCCTGTCCCAGCGGGCGGAGCACATCTGGGAGGGCGTCTCCAGCGCCACGACGCGCTCGCGGCCGATCATCAACACCCGGGACGAGCCGCACGCCGACGCCGAGCGCTACCGGCGCCTGCACGTCATCGTGGGCGACTCGAACATGGCCGAGCCGACGACCATGCTGAAGGTCGGCTCGGCGAACCTGGTGCTCGAGATGATCGAGGCCGGCGTCCAGTTCCGCGACTTCACCCTGGACAACCCGATCCGGGCCATCCGCGAGATCAGCCACGACCTCACCGGCCGCCGCCAGGTGCGGCTGGCCGGCGGGCGCGAGGCCTCGGCGCTGGACATCCAGCGCGAGTACTACGCCCGCGCGGTCCAGCACATCAAGGACAACGGCACGACCGCGGCGAACGAGCGCGTCATCGAGCTGTGGGGCCGGGCGCTGGACGCGGTCGAACAGCAGGACTTCGGCAAGATCGACACCGAGATCGACTGGGCGATCAAGCACCGGCTGGTCGAGCGCTACCGGCACAAGCACGACCTGGACCTGTCCAGCCCGCGCATCGCCCAGCTCGACCTGGCCTACCACGACATCCGCCGGGGCCGGGGCATCTTCGACCTGCTCCAGCGCAAGGGCCTGGTCCGCCGGGTCACCGACGACGGCGAGATCGAAGCCGCCAAGGACACCCCGCCCCAGACGACCCGCGCGAAGCTGCGCGGCGACTTCATCGCCGCCGCCCAGGCCGCGGGCCGCGACTTCACGGTCGACTGGGTGCACCTGAAGCTGAACGACCAGGCCCAGCGCACGGTCCTGTGCAAGGACCCGTTCCGTTCGGTCGACGAGCGGGTCGAACGTCTGATCAGCTCCCTCTAGCCCGTACCCGTCGTGAGTGGTAACGCGGGTTCTAACCCGCCTTACCACTCACGACGGGGATCGGGGCGTTCCCGACGAAAGTCGCGTGACGGGTGCGGCAGGATCGCCGCATGCGTGTCGTGCTGATCGTGGTCGCCTTACTGGTTTCGCTCGCGGTTCCGGCGTCGGCGGGGGAGCACCTGCCCGCCTGGGAGCTGAAGGCGACCGGCGTCACCGCCCAGTTCCGCGGCCTGGCCGCGGTCAGCGCCCGGGTCGCCTGGGTCAGCGGTACGCAGGGCACCGTCCTGCGCACGGTCGACGGCGGCCGCACCTGGGCGCCGGTCGGGCCGCCCGGGACCGAGGCGCTCCAGTTCCGCGACATCGAGGCCTTCGACGCCGACCACGCCGTGGTCCTCTCGATCGGGCCGGGGACCGACTCCCGCGTCTACCGGACCGACGACGGCGGCGCGCACTGGCGCCAGACGTTCCAGAACACCGACGCGGCGGCGTTCTACGACTGCCTCGCCTTCTTCGACCCGTGGCGTGGCCTGGCGATGAGCGACCCCGTCGACGGCCGCTTCCGGGTGCAGACCACCTTCGACGGCGGCCGCAGCTGGCTCCAGGTGCCCGACAGCGGCTTCCCGCCGGCGCTGCCCGGGGAGGCCGGGTTCGCGGCCAGCGGCCAGTGCGTCACGACGGCGGGCCCGTTCGACGCCTGGCTCGCCACCGGCGGCGGCGCGACCGCCCGCGTCCTGCACTCCGGCGACGGCGGCCGGCACTGGACGGCGTCGGACACGCCGTTGCCCAGCAGCTCGTCGGCGGGCGTGTTCGCCCTGGCCTTCCGCTCGCCGTCGCAGGGCATCGCGATCGGTGGCGACTTCGCGAACCCGGGCGCGCCCGGCCCGGCCGTCGCGCTGACCCGGGACCGCGGCCGCACCTGGACGACCCCGCCCCAGTACCCCGCCGGCTACCGCTCGGGGCTGGCCTGGCGCGGCGGGACGGTGCTGGCGGTCGGCCCCGGCGGCAGCGACTACAGCCCCGACGGCGGCCGGCACTGGACGTCGTTCGACACGGGCAGCTTCGACAGCGTCGACTGCGCCGGGGCGGCCTGCTGGGCCAGCGGCGCCGGAGGCCGCGTCGCCCGGCTTCGCTAGAGCACCTGGCCGGTCGGGCGGACCATGATCTCGTTGACGTCGACCGAGGGCGGCTGCTGCAGGGCGTAGAGGACCGCGCGGCCGATGTCGTCGGGGTGGAGGTGCGGTTTCTCGCGCTGCTCGTCGGTGAGGATGTCGGTGTCGGTGATGCCGGGGTTGATCAGCGTGACCCGGACGCCGGTGCCGACGGCCTCCTCGCGGATGGCTCCGGCCATCCCGGTCACGGCCCACTTGGTCACGGAGTACAGGCTCGCGTTGCGGATGTAGCGACCGGCAACGGACCCGGTGATCAGCAGGTGGCCTGCGGTTTCCTTCAGTGCGGGGAGTGCCGCGCGGGCGGTGTAGGCGGCGCCGAGGACGTTCGTGCGGACCATGGGCTCCCACACGCGCGGGTCGGGATCGTCGTCGCCGAAGAAGGAGGTCCCGATCCCGATCCCGGCGTTGGCGAAGGCGGCATCGAGCCGTCCG
Source organism: Amycolatopsis sp. CA-126428 (assembly GCF_002904335.1). Taxonomy (GTDB): domain Bacteria; phylum Actinomycetota; class Actinomycetes; order Mycobacteriales; family Pseudonocardiaceae; genus Amycolatopsis. The sequence continues at coordinate 170,677 of NZ_PPHF01000155.1, forward strand.
AACTTCTCGACGGTCTCGGCGACGGCCCGGGAGATGCTCGGCCAGTCACCGACGTCGGCGCCGAGGGCGAGCGCCCGGTCTTCACCGAGTTCGACGGCGAGCGGAGCGACGGATTCGGCCTTGCGGGCGACGAGGGCGACCTTGAACCCGGAGGCGGCGGCCAGGCGCGCGGTCGCGGCGCCGAGGCCGCGGGACGCACCGGTGATGAGGAGAACGCGATCATCCATGGCTCCAGACTAGGGAGTCAGGACGAGCCGGCCGCGCAGTCCGCCCGCGGCCAGCCGTTCGTGCGCGGCCCCCGCCTCGGCCAGCGGCAGGGTGCCGGCGACGCGGAGGGGGAGCGTGCCGTTTTCCGCCAGGCGGGCCAGCTCGGCCAGGCGTCCGCCGTCCGCGCGGATCCAGACGGTGCGGACGCGGATCCCGCGCAGGGGGATCGGGGCGGCGCCCGCGGCGAAGGCCACGAACTCGCCGCCGCCGCGGACCGCGTCGAGGGCGTCCAAGCCGAGCAGCGCCGTGTCGAGGGCGGCGTCCACCCCGCCCGGGACCACCGCGCGCACCCGGTCGCCCAGCGACGGCCCGCGTGGCACGAACTCGTCGGCGCCGAAGGCCCGCACCTGGGCTTCGTCGGCTTCGGAGGCCACGGCGACGACCCGCAGCTTCCGCGCGTGCGCCAGCGCGACGGCATACCCGCCGACCGCGCCGGCCGCCCCGGTGACCAGGACCGTGCCGGTGGTTTCGACCAGGTCGAGCGCCTGCGCGGCGGTCAGGGCGTTCAGCGGCAGGGTCGCCGCTTCGACCGCCGAAACACCCACCGGAGCGGGCGCGACCGCCGACGCGTCCAGGACGATCCGCTCGGCGTAGGCGCCGAGCGGCGTGGCGATCCGGTCACGCAGGCCGACCACCGCCTCGCCTGCCCGGAACCCGGTGTCCCCGGCGTCGTCGATCGACCCGGCGACGTCCCACCCCAGCCCGAGCACCGCCCGCGCCGGAACCACCCCGGCCGCACTCAGCACCCCGCTCCTGGTCGCCAGGTCCACCGGGTTCACCGCGGCCGCCGCCACCCGGATCCGCACCTGACCCGGACCCGGCTCGGGCACGGGTACCTCGGCGAACTCCAGGACCTCCGGCCCCCCGAACCGCCGGACCACCACCGCACGCATCGCCTGCTCCTCTCCACCGGGCACCTTCCCCCACGAACGTATGGGGAGCTACTCTCCGATGGGAAGTACGCACCCGCAGGTTCCCTGCTCACCAGGAGGTTCGCCCGGTGCCCACGCGCACGGCGGAACAGCGGCGGCAAGCCGAAAAAGCCGCCTACGACGCCTATCTGGCGGCGTGCCCGACCCGGAAGCTGCTCGACGAGATCGCCGGCAAGTGGGTCAGCCTGATCCTGGTCGCGCTCGGTGACGGCCCGCAGCGCTACAGCGACCTTTCGCGGCGCATCGCCGGGGTCAGCCAGAAGATGCTCACCCAGACCCTGCGGGTGCTCGAACGGGACGGTCTCGTCCGCCGCGAGGTGACGCCGGCGGTGCCCGTCCGCGTCGACTATTCCCTTACGCCGCTGGGGGAATCGCTGCGCGCGCTGATGGCCGGGTTCAAGGCGTGGGCCGAGGCCAACTTCGAAGCCGTCGACGCCGCCCGGACCGATTACGACGCGCGTACCCCGGACCTCACGATCGGGCCGGGCGGCGCGGGCTAGGCTCTACCGGGTGTCCACCGCACGCGCCGAACGACTGGTCAACCTGGTACTGGCCCTGTTGTCCACCCGGCAGTACCTCACTGCCGAAAAGATCCGCGGCATCGTGCCCGGCTACGGCGACGCGGCCAGCGACGAGGCCTACTTCCGGACGTTCGAACGGGACAAGACCGAGCTGCGCGAGCTCGGCATCCCCCTGGAGACCGGCCGCAACTCCGCGTTCGACGCGATCGAGGGCTACCGCATCGCCCGCCGCGACTACGAACTCGGCGAAATCGACCTCGCTCCCGACGAAGCCGCCGCGGTCGCGCTGGCGTCCCGGCTGTGGGACTCCCCGGAGCTGACCGGCCAGGCGCAGGGCGCGCTCGTGAAGCTGCGCGCCGCCGGCCTGGAGGTCGACGACCAGGCGCCCACCGTGGTCGAGCCGCGCGTGCGCGCCGAACCGGCGTTCGGGCCGCTGCTGGCCGCGGTCCAGAACGGCCAGGCCGTCCGCTTCGAGTACCGCCGCAGCGGCTCCCCGGAGCGGATCATGCGCACCCTCGAACCGTGGGGCGTGGTGTCGTGGCGGGCCCGCTGGTACGTCGTCGGGCACGACCGGGACCGCGGCGCCACCCGCTGCTTCCGGCTCTCCCGCGTCACCGGGCAGGTCCGCCCGGTCGGCAAGCCCGGCGAGGTCCGGCGCCCCGAGGGCGTCAACCTGCTCAAGCTCGTCACGGCCACCGTCGACAGCGAACCGGCCCCGGTCACCACCGCCCGGCTCTGGGTCGCCGACGGCCGCGCGGCCGGCGTCCGCCGCCGCGGCACCGTGGTCGGCCGCGCCACCGTCGACGGCGAAGAGGGCGACCTCGTGGAGATCGGGCTGCTGTACCCGGAATCGGCCGCCGACTGGATCAGCGCGCAGGGCCCGGACGTCGTCGTGTACGAACCCGACGTGCTGGCCAAGAGCGTCCAGGACCGGCTGGAAGCCGTCGTCGCCCGGCAGGGGAGCGCGTTGTGAGCGGGTCCACCGACCGGATGCCGAGACTGCTCGCCCTCGTGCCGTACCTGCTCGCGCGCCCGGGCGTCCGCATCGACGAGGCCGCGCACGACTTCGACGTCTCGCCGAAGCAGCTGCGCAAGGACCTCGAGCTGCTGTGGATGTGCGGGCTGCCCGGCTACGGCCCCGGCGACCTGATCGACCTGTCCTTCGAGGGCGACACGATCGTCGTCACCCACGACGCCGGGATGAGCCGCCCGCTGCGCCTGACCGGCGGCGAAGCGACCGCGCTGCTGGTGGCGCTGCGCGCGCTGGCCGAGACCCCGGGCGTGGTCGACGGCGACGCCGTCCGCCGCTCCATCGCCAAGATCGAGGCCGCCGCCGGGCAGGCCCAGCCGGCGGGCGTGATCGTCGGCGGGGGAGTCCGCGAAGGCAAGAAGACCGCGCGGACCCGCGAGGAGGTCGCCCGCGCGCTGCAGGGCGGGCGGGCGCTGCGGATCCGCTACTACACCGCCTCGAAGGACCAGATCACCGAGCGCACGGTCGACCCGATGCGGCTGCTGATCGTCCAGGCGGTGGGCTACCTCGAGGCCTGGTGCCGCCGCGCCGAGGACGTCCGGCTGTTCCGGCTCGACCGGATCGACGAGCTGACGGTCCTCGACGAGCCGGCGCGCCCGCCCGCGCACGCCCACCCCACCGACATCTCCGAGGGTGTCTTTCGTGAGCGTCCCGACCAGCGGGAGGCCGTCCTGGTCCTCGACCCGGACGCACGCTGGGTAGCCGAGTACTACCCGTGCGAGGAGCTCGACGAGCTCGACGGCGGCCGGCTGCGGATCCGGATGCGCTACGCCGACCAGTCCTGGATGGTGCGCCTGGTGCTGGGTCTGGGCGGGGAAGCGCTGGTGGAGAGCCCGGCCGACCTCGCGTCCGACGTCGGCCGCCGGGCCGCCGACGCCGTGGCCCGAGCCCGTCACCTTCCGTCAACCTGCGACCACTAGGCTGATCGCGTGCCGTACCTGCCCGCCGCCGTGCTCATCCTGATCGGTCTCGCCGGCCTCGTGGTCCTGCTGGTGCGGACCGTCAAGGTCTTGCGTGCCTTCCGGCAAACCACAAGCATGGTGGTGACGAACACCCAGGACCGGGCCGGGCTCGTCCGCGCCCGGTCGGCGGGACTGCGCGTCGCGTTCGCGCGGCGCCACCGCAAAGCGGAAAACCAGTAACATCCCTACCAGACGCAGATAGGAGGCCACCATGCTGAACGGATTGCAGCCGTGGCATTTGATCATCTTGGTGCTCGTCGTCGTGCTGCTGTTCGGGGCCAAGAGGCTTCCCGACGCGGCCCGGTCCATCGGCAAGTCCATGAAGATCTTCAAGGCCGAGACCAAGGATCTCACCGGCGATAAGGCCGCGGCGCACGAAGACGCCGAGCCCGTCGAGACGAAGCAGATCCCGGCCACGCCCGCCGCACCCGCTTCGACCGACCAGCAGGTCGCCGACCTGCAGCGGCAGCTCGACGAGCTGAAGAAGCAGCAGGCGGCCGAGCAGCCGCAGAAGAACGTCAGCTGAGCGGCTCCGGCCACACCCGGTCCCCGGTCCACGGAGCGCGCCGCACCCGGCGCGCTCCGGCGGACTCCGACGAGAACGGAACAACCCGTGGCGGAATCCGCCTCCGGAAACGGTGACAGCCGCACTTCCAAGCGGCGCAAGCGCAGCCGTCGCACCAACCCCGACGGCACGATGACGCTCATCGAGCACATCTACGAGTTCCGGCGCCGCCTCGGCTTCGCGCTGCTCGCCGTCGTCATCGGCGGCATCTTCGGGTTCATCTGGTTCGGCACCAACATCGGCCCGATCCCGTCGCTGGGCGACCTCGTCAAGGACCCGTACTGCGCCATCCCGCCGCAGCGCCGGCTCGACAGCGCCGAGGGGTGCCGGCTGCTGCAGACCGTGCCGTTCGAAGCCTTCATGACGCAGCTGAAGGTCGGGATCGCCGCCGGCGCCGTGCTCCTCTCGCCGGCTTGGCTGTACCAGCTCTGGGCGTTCATCGCGCCCGGCCTGTACAGCAAGGAGCGCAAGTACGCCCTGACCTTCGTCGGGTTCGCGTCGGTGCTGTTCGCCACGGGGGCCGTGCTGGCCTACATCCTCTTCCCGCACGCCCTGCAGCTGCTCATGGGCTTCGGGCAGGACGCGTTCGTCACCGCGCTCACCGCGGACAAGTACATTTCGTTCCTGCTGTCGCTGCTGATCATCTTCGGGATCAGCTTCGAGCTGCCGCTGCTGGTGGTGATGCTCAACCGCGTCGGCATCGTCAAGTACGTGCAGCTGAAGAAGTGGCGCCGCGGCATCGTGTTCGCGTTGTTCGTCTTCGCGGCCTTCGCCACCCCCGGCTCGGACCCGTTCTCCATGCTCGGCCTCGCCGGCGCGCTCACCGTGCTGTTCGAGATCGCCGTCCAGATGGCGCGCTTCCACGACCGCAAGCTCGAAAAGAGCCGTGGCGAGGAAGGCTGGGACAAGCTCGCCGACGACGAAGCCGCGCCGTTCGACTACACGCCGAGCACCGTCGACGACGAGCCGTCCACCCCGACCGCGTCCGGCGGCCGCTCGAGCACCGACGACGTCACCTAGTGGGGATCCACGCCGCGCTCGCCGTGCACCCGGCGTCGGGGCACGGCGCGGCCGCCCGGATCGCCGACACGGTCGCCGAGCGGCTGCGCACCGCCGTGGACCGCCTCGACGTCCTGGTCGCCAACTCGGTCGAAGAGTCCCGCGCGCTGATGCGGTCCTCCCACGCCGCCGGGCTGGACGTCCTGATCGTGCTCGGCGGGGACGGCGCCGCCCACCAGGGCGTCCAGTTCTGCGCGAATCACGACGTCGCGCTCGGCCTGGTCCCGGCGGGCACCGGCAACGACTTCGCCCGCGCCCTCGGCATCCCCGGCGAGCCGCTCCCGGCGGTCGACGCACTGGTCGCGGCGCTGCGCTCGGGCGCCCGCCGGCGGATCGACCTCGGCCGCGTGGGCGACACCTGGTTCGCGACGGTGCTGTGCGCGGGGTTCGACGCGAGCGTCAACGAACGCGCCAACCGGATGCGCTGGCCGGCCGGGCCGCGCCGCTACGACGTCGCGATCCTGGCCGAACTGGCGGCGTTCCGCTCCCGCCCGGTGGTCGTCGACACCGGCACCGGCCGCCTCGAACTCGACGCGACGCTCGTGGCGATCGGCAACACCCGCTTCTACGGCGGCGGCGTCCCGATCTGCCCGACGGCCGACCCCGAGGACGGCGTCTTCGACGTCACGATCATCGGCCACGCCACCCGCCGCGGCCTGCTCCGCCTGCTCCCGGGCCTGCGCACGGGCAAGCACCTGACCCACCCGGCGGTTCGCACGCTGCGCGCCCGCTCGGTGACCCTGGCGGGCAACACGTGGCCCGCGTACGCCGACGGCGAACCGCAGGGCACGGTCCCGGTGACGGCCAGCTGCGTGCCGGGTGCCCTCACCGTGCTGGCCTAACGGTCGTAGCCGCCCGCTCGCGCCACCAGGTGCCGGAAGTGGGCCGGGGTCAGCAGGCGGCCCGCCTCGGCGAAGTAGACGCCGCCGCAGCGGTGGCAGAACCAGCCCTGCTCCCACACCTGCCGCGCCGCCGGGACACCGCGCCGCTGCCGCCGGTGCGCCCGCACCCGCCGCGCGTACAGCCACACCAGCACGCCCGCCGCCACGAACACGCACACCGACGGCAGCGAGAACAGCCCGATACCCAGCGCCATCGCCGCCGCGCCGCCGGGCGGCGGGGCGTCGGACACCGAGAACGGCAGCAGCAGGAAACAGCTGCCGGCCACGGCCAGCACGATCGCCGCCGCCAGCAGGCCGCCGCCGCGGCGCGGGGGAGGGAAGGGGTCCAGCGAACGGGCGACCGCGGTCACGGAGACCCCGCTGACCTGACTGCTGGTGTAGACGAGGCCGTCGCCGGCCGGCACGGCCACCGTCGGGCCCTGACCACGGTAGAAGGAGTGCCCGCCGTGGTAGACCGCGGGCACGTGCTGCACCTGGTCCAGCGAGCCGCAGCTCGGGCACGGTTCCGTCATGCCCGCTCCGACGCGACCGGACGGAAACCGGTTCCGTGGTCCGTCCGGGTGTATAACGACCTATTCGGCAGATCGTCATACGCAACGTGCGAACTGTCGGAGGGGTGTGAAACCCTGGCGAGGTGGCCAGTAGCCCTTCTTCGTCCCCGGCCGAGGCCTATGCGGCCTCCGCGCGCCGCGGGAAGTACCCCCAGCTGACGCGCTTCGCCGCCGAGGCCTCCTTCGAGTTCGACCCGTTCCAGATCCGCGGGTGCGAGGCCCTGGAAGACGGCCACGGCGTGCTGGTCTGCGCGCCCACCGGGGCGGGCAAGACCGTGGTCGGCGAGTTCGCCGTGCACCTGGCGCTCGCCGAGGGCCGCAAGTGCTTCTACACGACGCCGATCAAGGCCTTGTCGAACCAGAAGTACGCCGACCTCGTGGCCCGGTACGGCGCCGACGCCGTCGGGCTGCTGACCGGGGACACCTCGATCAACGGCAACGCGCAGGTGGTCGTGATGACCACCGAGGTGCTGCGCAACATGCTCTACGCGGGCTCGTCCACGATCATCGACCTCGGGTACGTCGTGATGGACGAGGTCCACTACCTCGCCGACCGGTTCCGGGGCGCGGTGTGGGAGGAGGTGATCCTGCACCTGCCCGAGCACGTCCGCGTGGTGGGGCTGTCGGCGACGGTCAGCAACGCCGAGGAGTTCGGCGAGTGGCTGGTGGAGGTCCGGGGCGACACGACGGTCGTCGTGGACGAGCACCGGCCGGTGCCGCTGTGGCAGCACATGCTGGTGGGCAACCGGCTGCTGGACCTGTTCGCCGGGGACGACGTGCACGCGCCGAACGCCGAGCTGCGGATCAACCCGACCCTGCTGCGCCGGACGGAGGAGATCGGCCGCCAGTACGCGCCGGCGGGGTTCCGCGGGCCGCGGGGCCGGCGGGGTGCGCCGCCGCGGATGCCGCGGTTCCGGCCGCCGTCGCGGGTCGACGTCGTCGAGCAGCTGGACCGGGCCGGGTTGCTGCCGGCGATCGTGTTCATCTTTTCCCGCGCCGGTTGTGACGCCGCGGTGGCGCAGTGCGTCCGGTCGGGGTTGCGGCTGAACGGGCCGGGTGAGGTCGACGAGATCCGCCGGGTCATCGAGGAGCGCACGGCGGATCTGCCCGAAGGTGACCTGGGCGTGCTGGGTTACTGGGAGTGGCGGGAGGCGCTGGAGCGCGGGATCGCCGGGCACCACGCGGGCATGCTGCCGGCGTTCAAGGAGACCGTCGAGGAGCTGTTCGTCCGCGGGCTGGTGAAGGTCGTGTTCGCCACGGAGACCCTGGCGCTGGGGATCAACATGCCCGCCCGGACGGTCGTGCTCGAGCGGCTGGTGAAGTACAACGGCGAGGCGCACGTCGATCTGACGCCGGGGGAGTACACGCAGCTCACCGGCCGGGCCGGGCGGCGGGGCATCGACGTGGAGGGGCACGCCGTCGTCGCGTGGCAGCCGGGGGTGGATCCGAAGCAGGTGGCCGGGCTGGCCTCGACGCGGACCTATCCGCTGCGGTCGTCGTTCCGGCCGGGCTACAACATGGCGGTCAACCTGGTGGCGCAGGTCGGGGCGGCCGAGGCGCGCGAGCTGCTGGAGCAGTCGTTCGCGCAGTTCCAGGCCGACCGGTCGGTGGTGGGCACCGCGCGCCGGATCGAGCGGAACAAGGAAGCGCTGAAGGGCTACACGGCCGCGGTGACCGGCGATTTCGACGAGGTCCTGGAGTACGTCGAGCTGCGGGCGAAGATTTCGGCGCGGGAGAAGGCGTTGTCGAGGCAGAACACGGCCGTGCGGCGGGCCGGGACCGCGGAGTCGCTGGAGAAGCTGCGCAAGGGTGACGTCATCGCCGTGCCGGCCGGGCGGCGGGCCGGGCTGGCGGTGGTAGTCGATCCGGGGCTGGACCCGATCCGGGAGCCGCGTCCGGTCGTGGTGACCGAGGACCGGTGGTCGGGGCCGTTGTCGGTGGCGGACTTCCCGGCGCCGGTGGAGGTGCTGGGGCGGATCAAGCTGCCCAAGCACATCGAGCTGCGGTCGCCGCGGACGCGCCGGGACATCGCTTCGGCGCTGCGCAGCGCCGGGATTTCGCTGCCGGGCCGGCAGAAGCGGCGGTCGGGGGCGAACGAGGACGGCGAGCTGGCCGTGTTGCAGCGGGCGCTGCGGGCGCATCCGTGCCACGGGCTGGCCGAGCGCGAGGCGAACCTGCGCTGGGTGGAGCGTTATCAGCGACTGGCCGAGGAAACGAAGCAGCTGGAGCGGAAGGTCGCGGCGACGACGCACTCGCTGGCGCGGGCGTTCGACCGGATCCTGGCGCTGCTGGGTGAGCGCGGCTATCTGGGGCCGGAGTCGGCGGGTGACGGCGAGGATCGCGTCACCGAGCACGGCCGGCGGCTGACCCGGCTCTACAGCGAGTCGGACCTGCTGGCCGCGGAGTGCATCCGGCACGGCGTGTGGCGGAAGCTGAACCCGGCCGAACTGGCCGCGGTCGTGTCGACGCTCGTGTTCGAGGCGCGCCGGGACACCGCCGGTGAGCCGCGGCTGCCGGGTGGGGCCGTGCCGGAGGCGTGGCAGGAGACGGCGCGGCTGTGGGTGGAGCTGACCGAGGACGAGCGGCGGCACCGGCTCGACCGCACCCGGGAGCCCGACGCGGGGTTCGCGTGGCCGGTTTATCGGTGGGCCCGGGGTGAATCCCTGGAGAAGGTCCTCACCGCGGCCGAGGCCAACGGCCAGGAGCTGTCGGCCGGTGACTTCGTGCGCTGGTCGCGCCAGGTGATCGACCTGCTCGACCAGATCCGGGACGTGCTCGGCAAGGCGGATCCGGTGGGTGCGGCGGCGGCGGAGGCGGTGAAGGCGCTGCGCCGCGGAGTCGTGGCCGCGGGCGCGGCGTGAACTCGGTGTTAGCCCTGCTCGGTGGCCGCGCGGGCGGTGAGCGTGGACACGTGTGCTCGGCTCCGACCTGTGGTTGGATCGCGTGCGACACCGTGTGTGCGGCTTGCCGGTGTTTCGGGGTGGACAGCGAGATGAGCGAAGCAGGCGGAGGCAGACGATGAGCACGCCGTATGGCGGCAACGACCCACAGCAGCCCCAGTACGGGCAGCAGCCGGGCGGCGCGTACCCGCCGAGCGGTTCGCAGGAGCAGCCGCAGTGGGGGCAGTCGCAGCAGCCACCTTACGATCCGAACCAGCAGCAGCCGTGGGGCCAGCCGCAGCAGCCCCAGCAACCGCAGCAGTGGGGGCAGCAGCCGGGCGGGTACACCCCGCCGCAGCAGCCGCAGTGGGGCCAGCAGCCGCCGCCCTACGGGCAGCAGCCCGGAGGCGGGTACCCGCAGAGCGGGCCGCAGGCCCAGCCGCAGTACGGCCAGCAGCCCGGCGGGGCGTACCCGCCGAGCGGGCCCCAGGCGCAGCCCCAGTACGGGCAGCAGCCGGGCGGCCAGTACGACTACGGCCAGCAGTTCCCCGGCGCGGCCGCCCCGGAGGAGGAGAAGCCGGCGAAGTCGAAGAAGGGCCTGCTGATCGGCGTGGTGGTGGCGATCGTGGCCGTCGCCGTGTTCCTGGTCCTGGGGTTCGTCGCGCCCGGGTTCCTGAAGACGCAGGTCTTCAACAACACCCAGATGCAGACCGACGTGCAGAAGCTGCTGACCGAGACGTACAAGATCGACGGCGTCACCGGCGTGACCTGTCCCGCCGAGCAGAAGGTGGAGGACGGGGCCAAGTTCTCGTGCACCGCCACGATCGCCGGGAAGCCGCAGCAGGTGCCGATCACCGTGAAGGGCACCGGCGGCAACTACGAGGTTTCCCCGCCCGTCGCCAAGTAGGAGCGACCCCGGGCGGCCCCGAGTCCCGGCTGCCGGTGTTTCCGGTGGCCGGGTTTCGTCGTTTCCGGAGATGATCCGGGCATGAACGACTTCGAGATCCGGACGCTGGGCACCGGGGAGCACCGGGCGGCGAGCAACCTGTTCCGGGAGACCGTGCACAACCCGCCGTCCGACGACGCCGAATGGGTGTACGCGGCGCGGTACTACCAGCCCGGGGGTGCGCTCGGGGCGTTCGATCCGGAGCTCATCGGGACTGCCCGGTTCTTCGACGCGGAGCTGACGGTGCCCGGCGGGGCGCGGCTGCCGATGGTGGGGGTCACCTCCGTGGGGGTGCGCGCCGATCGCACTCGCCGCGGGGTGCTGCGGGCGCTGATGACGACACAGCTGGCGGACTTCGCCGCCCGCGGGGTGGTGTTCGCGAACCTGCTCGCGTCCGAAGCCGGGATCTACAGCCGGTTCGGCTACGGCTTGGCCACCCGGTACCGCACCTACAGCGTCGACCGGCACCGGGCGCGGCTGCGACCGGATGCGCCGATCGGTGGGGAGCTGGAGCTGCTGGACCTCGACCGGGCGCTGGAAGTCTGCCCCGGTGTGTACGACGGTCTCGAGCACCGGCCGGGGATGATGTCCCGGCCGGAGGTGCTGTGGCGGCTCTACGAGATGCAGCTGCGGCGGCACGCTTCGCCGGTGAAGGCGGTCGTGCACCACGGGCCCGGTGGGCCGGACGGGTTCGCGACCTACTCCGTCGGGGGCGCGCTCGCCCACCCGTGGACCAAGACCCTGGAGGTGGCGGACCTGTTCGCCGGTTCCGCGACCGCGTTCGCGGGGCTGTGGCGGTTCCTGCTGGGCGTCGACCTGGTCGATCGGGTCGTCGCGGATTCGCGGCCGCTGGACGATCCGATCGAGCTGCTGCTCGCCGACCACCGGAGCGGGAACGTCGACCGGATCGGCGACGAGCACTGGATCCGGCTCGTCGACGTCCCGGCCGCCTTGGCCGGCCGGGCCTACGGGCACGCCGGCCCGGTGGTCGTCGAGGTGACCGACCCGCTGCTGCCCGGCAACAGCGGCACCTACCTCGTCGGCCCGGACGGTGCCGGGCGCACGGACCGGCCGGCCGGGCTCCGGATGGACGTCACCACCCTGGCGATGGTCTACCTCGGGACCTGGCGGCCTTCGGCGCTGGCGGCGGCCGGCCGGATCGAGGTCCGCGACCCGGCCGCGCCCGAGGCGGCGGACCTGCTCTTCGGCACCCGCGTGGCGGCCTGGAGCGGCAGCCACTTCTGAGCGGGCGCGGAAATCCGCGTGCCGGGCCCGGTCGCGGGCGGCAAGATCGGGAGGATGACCGCCTTCGACGTCCGCCCGATCACCGAAGAAGAACGCCGCGGCACCTTCGACCTGCTGCGCCGCGCGCTGCACCGGCCGCCCGTCACCGACGACGTCTGGGCCCGGGCCGGGGATTCGTGGCCCGCCGCGCACAAGTTCGGCGCGTTCGACGGCCGCGCGCCGATCGGGATCGTGAGCTCCTACGAGACCGAGCTCGCCGTGCCGGGTGGTCGGACGCTGCCGGTCGCCGCGGTGGAGGGCGTCGGCGTCCGCGCCGACCGGACCCGCCGCGGCGTGCTCAGCGCGATGATGGCCGCCCAGCTGGCCGATTTCGCCGCGCGCGGGCTGCCGCTGGCGGCGCTGCACGCCAGCGAACCCACCATCTACGGGCGGTTCGGCTACGGCTCGGCGGCGCTCGGCAAGACGCTGCGGGTGACGCGGCCGGCGGCCCGGCTCCAGGAGCGCGTGGCGGCCGGCCGCGACGTCCGGCTGCTCACGCCCGAGGAGGCGGTGAAGGAGGTTCCGGGGCTGTACCGGCGGATCGGGCTGCACCGGCCGGGCATGATCGGGCGGCCGGAGCTGTGGTGGCCGATCTCGCACGACCGGTACGTCGGCCCGGACGGCGGCCGGCTCGTCGCCGTCCACAGTGGACCGGACGGGGACGACGGCTTCGTCGTGTACGCCACCATCGACCGCCGGTCGTTCGATTCACCCGATCACGGTGCCGCGCTGGAAGTCTTCGACCTGCACGGGGCGAGCCCGGCCGCGCGCGCCGCGCTCTGGCGGTTCCTGCTGTCGGTGGACCTGGTCTCGGAGGTGCACGCGCGGCACCGGCCGGTCGACGAGCCGCTGGCCCTGATGCTGACCGACCCCCGGCACGCGGCGACCACCGCCGTCGAGGACGACCTGTGGCTGCGGCCGATCGACGTCACCGCCGCGCTCGCCGCCCGGACCTACCGCGCGGCCGGCCCGGTCGTGCTCGCGGTGACCGACCGGCTGCTGCCGGCCAACACCGGGCACTACGAGATCGGCCCGGACGGCGCCCGGCGCACCGACGCGGCCGCGGACCTGGCCCTCGACACCGGCACGCTCGGCATGCTCTACCTCGGGCACTGGGCCGCGACGACGCTGGCGGACGCGGGCCGCATCGACGTCCGCGACGCGGCGGCGCTCGGGCGGGCCGACGAGCTGTTCACCACGACGGCCGCTCCGTGGTCCGGCACGCACTTCTAGGCGCCGGGCAGGGCCTTGAGCAGCCGTTCGACCGAGTTGCCGAGGTTCCACCGTTCGGCCAGCTCGGCGACCCGCTGCGGGTCGGCCGGCGTCGCGGGCACGGTGTCGGGGCGCGACTGCTCCACCGGCGCGTCGACCGCCACCCGGACGACGGTCGGGGCGACGGCGAGGTAGTCCGCCGCGTCCTTCAGCCGCAGCCGCGTCTTGAGCGGAACCGCGGAATCCCCGGCGTTGGCGGCGGCCAGCAGGGCGTCGAGCGACCCGAACTGCGTGATCAGCTTCGCGGCGGTCTTCTCGCCGATGCCCGCGACGCCGGGCAGGCCGTCGGAGGGGTCGCCGCGCATCATCGACATGTCCGCGTACGCGGGCCCGGCGGTCTTGCGGGGCAGGCTGTAGCGCTCGGCGATCTCGGCGGGCCCGAGGACTTCGGCCTTGGCCCAGCCCTTGCCGACGTAGATGACCGAGGTGGGCGTGGGTTCGCTGCGCACCAGCTGGAAGAGGTCCCGGTCGCCGGTGATCACCTCGACCGGGTCGGTCTTTTCGCGGGTCGCCAGCGCGCCGATGACGTCGTCGGCCTCGTAGCCGGCGGCTTCGGCGGTGGCGAACCCGAACGCTTCGAGCAGCTCGAGGATGATCGGCACCTGCGGGGTGAGCGTGTCGGGCACCTCTTCGACGTCCGGGCCGCTGCCGGTCTCTTCGGCCACCCGGTGCGCCTTGTAGCTGGGCAGCAGGTCGGTGCGGAACTTCGGCCGCCAGTCGGCGTCGAGACAGCAGACCAGCCGCGCGGGCCGCCGGTCGGTGAGGATCCGCGCGATCGTGTCGGCGAACCCCCGCACGGCGTTGACCTGCGTCCCATCGGCGGCGCGCATCGAGTCGGGCAGGGCGAAGAAGGAGCGGAAGTACAGGCTCGCGGAGTCGAGCAGGGCAAGGGATCCGGTCACCCGCACAGCCTGCCATGCCCCGGTCCGGGTGGGGGCCAAGCCACGCGACCCGGCACGGGGACGCGCTCGAGATGTGCGCGGCGGTGGTCCGGGCTCGCGTCGAAGGCCGCGGCTGACCGGTTCGGTCTTCCGGGGCCCGGAATTGTCGGTGGTGACCGGTAGCGTGGAAAACGGGGGGCGCCCCCGCGGGCCGGGGCGGCTCGCCCTCTGCGGGGCAGGGCGGCTCGGACCTGCAGGCAGGGAGCGGCGGGCGCTGGGGCGGCTCCACTCGCACCGGCGTGCCACTCGCACCGCCCATCGCAGCGCAGCCGGCGGCGGGGCCGAGAAACTCCACTCGCACCAGCGTGCCACTCGCACTGGCCATCGGAGCTCAGCCAGCGGCTGCCGGGCGGGCCCCGCTCGCACCGGCGTGGTGCCCCTCGCACCGCCCATCGGAGCGCAGCCGGCGGCGGCAGGCCGCGTCACCCGGCCCGGCATGTCGTGGGCCCGGGCGCGTCCGTCGCCCGCGGCGCCCTACTAGGCTCGGCTTCATGTCGCGCCGTTCCCTCCACACGCCCGCTCCCGACGCCGCCGCCCTGCGGGCGCGGCTGGACCGTGCCCGCGCTGCCGCGGCCGCCGCGGGCACCGATGCCCTGCTGATCGCGCCCGGCTCCGACCTGCGGTACCTGCTCGGGCAGGCCGGGGGCTCGTTCGAGCGGCTCACCACCCTCGTCGTCCCCGCCGACGGCACTCCCGCGCTGGTCGTGCCGAAGCTGGAGGCGCCCGGGTACGCCGACGTCCCCACCGATGACCTCGGCGTGGAGCTGCTGACCTGGGTCGACGGCGACGACCCGTACAAGCTCGTCGCCGACCGGCTCGGCAAGCCCGGCCGGGTCGCCGTCAGCGACTTCACCCCGGCGCTGCACGTCCTCGCGCTGCGGGCCGCGCTCGGGGAGGCCGAGCAGACCCTGGCCGGTCCGGTCGTGCGGGAACTGCGGATGCGCAAGGACGCCGCCGAGATCGCTTCGCTGCGTGAGGCCGGCGCGGCGATCGACCGGGTGCACGCCCGCGTCCCCGAGTGGCTGCGGCCGGGCCGCACCGAGGCCGAGGTCGGCGCCGACATCGCCGCGGCCATCGTCGAGGAGGGTCACGTCCGGGCGGACTTCGTGATCGTCGGCTCCGGCCCGAACGGCGCCAGCCCGCACCACGACGTCTCCGAGCGCGTCATCGAGCGGGGTGACGTCGTGGTCGTCGACATCGGCGGCCCGCTGCCGGCCGGCTACAACTCCGACTCCACCCGCACCTACGCCGTCGGCGAGCCGCGGGACGCCGACGTGGCCGAGACGTACGCGGTGCTGCAGCGCGCCCAGGCCGCCGCGGTCGCCGCGGTCAAGCCGCGCGTCACCGCCGAGGCCGTCGACGCCGCCGCGCGGGACGTCATCGCCGAGGCGGGCTTCGGCGAGTACTTCATCCACCGCACCGGGCACGGCATCGGCCTGGACGTGCACGAGGAGCCGTACATCATCGCCGGGAACGCGCTGCCGCTGGAGCCGGGCATGGCCTTCAGCGTCGAGCCGGGCATCTACCAGCCGGGCCGGTGGGGCGCCCGGATCGAGGACATCGTCATCGTCACCGAAGACGGCGTCGAGTCCGTCAACAACCAGCCGCACGAGCTCGTCGTGCTGGACGCATGACGACCGGCGGCCTGGAGCCGCTGGACCAGTCGATCGTCCAAGAGCTCGCGTCCGATGGCCGGCGCAGCTTCACCGACCTCGCCGAGCGGGTGGGGCTGTCGGTGTCGGCGGTGCACCAGCGGGTGCGCCGCCTCGAGCAGCGCGGGGTCATCCTCGGCTACACCGCGCGGCTCGACGGCGAGCAGATCGGCCTGCCGCTGACGGCGTTGATCTCGCTGACGCCGAACGACCCGGGCGCGCCGGACGACTACCCGCAGCGGATCCAGCACATCAAGGAGATCGAGTCGTGCTACTCGGTGGCCGGCGACGAGTCCTACATCCTGCTGGTGCGCGTCCAGTCGCCGCTGGCCCTGGAGGACCTGCTGCGCCGGATCCGGGAGGCCGCGAAGGTGTCGACCCGGACGACGGTGGTGCTCTCTACGCCGTTCGAGGGACGTTCGCCGACGTTCTGACACCGGCGCTCCGTCCGGCGGCCGGGGCGCTGGTACGGTAAAAGGTATGGCAACACGTAAGGTCACTCTTTCGCTGGACAGCGGCGCGCTGGAATTCGCCGAACGAGCCGCGAAAGCCCACGGAATCTCGGTCTCGTCCTGGCTGTCGAAGGCGGCCAGGCGCGAGGCGGTGCGCACGGGTTACACCCCGCAGAGGCCGGAACCGGCCGTCGCGGAATCGGACGAGGCCGAGCGCAGCGCGGCGGAAAAGGATCTGCGTGCGCAGGGGTGAAGTCTGGACGTACCACCCCCCGACCGATCCGGCCCGGCAGCGCACGGTGGTGCTGCTGTCCTCGGACGGGGTGAACGAGTCCGAGCGGCCCTGGCTGCTCGGCACCGAACTCCTCGACCGCGACCCGATGGACATCCTCGGCGTGGCGGTCGACGCCCGCTACTGGGTCTCGACGCTCAACCTCACCCGGCTCTACCGCCCGTGGTTCGACGAGCGGATCGCCGAGATCGACCAGGACGTCCAGGAACGCATCGACATCGCGTTGCGGGCCGCCCTCGACCTCTGACCCGCGTACCGGGAAGGCCGGCCGGCGTACCCCGACGGTCGGCTGGCGTACCTGGAGGGTCGGATGGTGAGCCGACCCTCCGGGTACGCGAACCGACTCCCTGGGTACGCGAGCCGACCGTCCCGGTACGCGAGCCGGCCCTCGGGGTCAGCGGGCCACGACCTCCGGGACCGCGTGGAGCTTGCCGTCCGCGCCGGCCAGGCAGGAGGCGTTGCCGTCCTTGGCCGCGATGAACTCCGTCAGGCAGTTGGCGATCGCGGTGTGGCCGGCGGCGTTGGGGTGGAACGACTCCTGCAGCGCGTGGCCGGCGCGCTCGGCCTGGGCGAGGTCGGCCAGCTGCAGCGTCAGCCGGGTGAACCACTCCGTCGCCGGGTTCGCGCCGCCGCTGCAGGCTTCGTGCTTGACGCCCGCCTTGGCCAGGTCCAGGAAGCGGGCCCCGGTCTGCCGAGCTGCTTCCTTCAGGCCGGAGGACAGCACACCGATGCCGGTCTGGGCGATCCAGCGCAGGTCTTCGGTGCGGAACGGGCAGCCGTCGAGGGTGCGCAGGTTCTCCGGCAGGTCCGGGCCGATCGGGGCCGCGTAGGACTGCAGGATCAGCTGGTAGTCCGCCGGGACGTAGCCGGCGGCGGCCAGCACCGCCTTCACGTCGGAGACCGCCTTCGCCACCTTCGGCACCATGGCGTCCACTTTGGACTGCCAGGTCTGCTTCAGCGCCGTGCTGCAGGGCGGGCCGCCGGCGTCGAACCAGGCCTTGAAGCAGTCGTTGACCTGGTTGGAGAACTTCGGCTCGTCGTTCGCGCCGACCGCGATCACCACCGCGGCCACCCGGTGGTCCTTCACCAGCGCGGCCAGCTGCTGCGCCTGCGAACCCTCGGTCCACTGCTTGACGTCGCCGAGCGCGACCTGCTCGGCGGGTGCGCCGGAGCAGCCGAGGTTGACGTGCGCGGTGATGCCGGGGGCGGCGATCTTCCCGGCGAAGGCGTTGGGGGAGCGGTGGCACCAGTTGCCGCCCTGGCCGTTCGTGGCGGCCGTGTACTGGCCGGCGCCTTCGCCCGAGACGGTGCTGTCACCCATCGTGACGACGGTGAGCGGGCCGGTGCCCGGCGGGCCCGGCCGCGGCTGTGGCCGCCCGGGCTCGCTTTCGGAGCCGAAAAAGACGAAGAACCCGGCCAGCAAGGCCACGCACGCGAGGACGAGGGCTCCCCAGTACCACCGAAGACGTCGCATCGCCGTCGATTCTACGGACCGGGTGATCGACTCCCGCTCCGGACACCGTGCGTCACGGCAGCCAGGTCCGCACCAGCCGGACGAGCGACGTGGCCAGGGTCTTCGAGCTGATCTCCCGGTCCCGCCGCCAGTGCCGGACCTGCTCGGCGGAGAGGGCCGCGAGCAGGACGTCCGTGGCGATCTCGGCGCCGTCCGCGCCGCCGGTTTCGAGCAGGTGCCGGCAGTGCTGCCGCCACAGGGTGTGCGCGCCGGTCCGGAACCGGGCGCCGGTCGTGGCGGTCTCGGACAGCAGGACGAGGTCCAGCTGCCGGTCGAGGAGTTCGAGGTAGGCCTCGATGAACGCGCCGAGGCGATCGGCGGGCTCCGCGCCGGGGCCCAGCGGTGGCGGGCCGGTGAGGATCTGCTCCTGGAGTTCGCGTTCGCGCTGGTCGAGCAGGGCCATGGCGAGGCCGCCCTTGTCGCCGAAGCGGCGGTAGAGCGTGCCTTTGCCGACGCCGGCGGCGCCCGCGACGTCGTCCATGGTGACCGCGTCGACGCCGCGCTCGGCGAAGAGTTTCTCGGCGGCTTCCAGAACGCGGATCCGGTTGCGGGCGGCGTCCGCCCGCTCGCGGACGGGCGCGCCGAGCACCGGCAGCTCGGTGGGCGTTGACGAAGCGGACTGCGGTCCGCTACGGTTCGAGGACATAAGCGGACTCTAGTCCGATTCTTTGCCCGGCGGAAGCCGGCACCCCCGCAAGGAGCCTCGTCATGCCCGATCTGCTGCACATTTCCGCGTCCCCACGAGGGGAAGACTCCCAGTCGCTGCGTCTGGCAGCTACTTTCCTGGACACCTACCGCAGCCTCCACCCGGACGCCGACATCGACGAATGGGACCTCTGGGACGGCTCGCTGCCCGCGTTCGGCCCGGCCGCGGCCCGCGCCAAGATGACCGTCTTCGGCGGCGGCACCCCGCAGGGCGAGGAAGCCGACGCGTGGGCGGCCGCACAGGCGGCGTTCGCCCGGTTCGACGCCGCCGACCGGATCCTGTTCAGCGTGCCGATGTGGAACTCCGGCGTGCCGTACGTGCTCAAGCAGTTCGTCGACGTCGTGTCCCAGCCCGGCTGGATCTTCGGCGTCGACCCGGCCACCGGCTACCGGCACCTGCTCGAAGGCCGCGGCAAGCGCGCCGCGGTCATCTACACCAGCGCGGTGTGGGCGCCCGGGCTCGGCCCGGAGTTCGGCGCGGACTTCCAGGCCCCGTTCTTCACCGGCTGGCTGAACTGGACCGGCATCGACGACGTGACCGAGATCCGGTTCCACCCCACCCTCACCGGCGACGCCGGGGAAGCCGCCCGCATCGCCGGCGAAGCCGCCCGCGACACCGCCAAGACCTTCTGATCCGGAAGGAGAAGCGTCGACGGCGAATCGTCCGGGCCAGGGCCGCCGCCGGCGATCTCGCGACCGAGGCGCCTCGGCCGCTGCCGGGCCGGGCCGGGTCAGCCCGCCTGAGTCAGGTCCGCGGCCGCCGCCAGTTCGGCCGCGACGTCGGCGATCGCCCGTACCGCCGGGTTGTCGTTGCCCGGCACCCACACCAGTTCCGTGCGGGCGACATCGCCGTCCAGGGGCACGAACGCCACGCCGGTGCGGCGCAGGCTGTGCGAGGAACGGGCCAGCCGGGTGACGCCGACGCCGGCCGCGACCAGTCCGAGCAGGCCCTGCACGGTCGTGGCCCGCTGCACCACCCGCGGGGTGAAACCGGCCGCGGCGAAGTCGTCGTCGTAGCCGCGGTGCCACGGCTCCCAGCTGCCGCGCGGGGTGAGCACCCACGGCTCGTCCGCCAGGTCGGCGAGCTTCAGCGAGGCACGCCCGGCCAAGGGGTGGCCGGTGGGCAGCACCGCGCACACCTCCTCGGTCAGCAGCGTCCGGGAAACCAGGTCGCCGACCAGCGGTGGCCGGGTGAACGCCAGGTCGAACCGGCCCTCGCGCAGGCCGTCGACGAGCTCGGCGATCGACGCCTCCGCCGTCGTCACCGCCAGCCCGGGCAGCCGCTCCCGCACCGCGCGGACCACCGGCGGCAGCAGGTAGTTCGCCGTCGTGGCGAGGAAGACGAGCCGGACGTCGCCGATCTCGCCGCGCACCGCCCGGCCGAGCGTCGCGACGGCTTCTTCGGCCCGGGCCAGCACCGCGCGGGCCTCGGGCAGGAACAGCCGGCCGACGGCGGTCAGCCGCGCCCCGCGCGCGTCGCGGTCGAACAGCCGCACGCCGAGGGCCCGTTCCAAAACGGTGATCTGCTGGGACAGCGACTGCTGCGCGAGGTGCAGGCCGGCGGCGGCGCGGGTGAAGCTGGTCGCTTCGGCGACGGCGACGAAGTAGCGGAGCTGCCGCAACTCGGGGGTCACAGGCTCCGACTGTAGCCGCGGCAGGACATCGGTGTTGGCGCCGCGGCCGTGATCATCCCCAGGATGGAACGGAGGAAAGCACTGGGAGGAAACGAAGATGACGAACACCGACGGCCGCGTCTGGCTGATCACCGGCTGCTCCGCCGGCTTCGGCCGGGAGATCGCGCTGGCCGCCCTCGCCGCCGGCGACCGCGTGCTGGCCACGGCCCGCCGCCCGGAAACCCTGGATGACTTGCGGGAACGCGGCGGCGAGCGGCTCCGGACCGCGGCCCTCGACGTCACCGACGCCGGGCAGATCGACACGGCGGTGCAGGCCGCGCTCGAGGCGTTCGGCCGGATCGACGTCGTGGTCAACAACGCCGGCAGTGGCTCGGTCGGCGCGGTCGAAGAACTCACCTTGGCCGAGCTGCGCGAGCTGATGGACGTGATGTTCTTCGGCGCGGTCGCGGTCACCAAGGCGGTGCTGCCGCACCTGCGCGCGCAGGGCAGCGGCACGGTCGTGCAGATCAGCTCGATGGGCGGCCAGCTGTCCCCGCCCGGCTACGGCGCCTACTGCGCGGCGAAGTTCGCCCTGGAAGGCATCTCGGAGGCGCTGGCCGCGGAGGTGGCGCCGTTCGGGGTGCGGGTGCTGATCGTCGAGCCGGGCGCCTTCCGCACCGAGTTCGGCGGCGGCCGCATGCACCGCTCCCGCACGATCGACGCCTACGCGGTGTCGACCGGCGGAACGCGTGAAGCGGTCGACACCATGGACGGCACCCAGCCCGGCGACCCGGCCAAGGCGGCCGCGGCGATCGTCCGCGCGGCCGGCAGCGACGACGCGCCGCTGCGGCTCGCGCTGGGCGCGGACGCCGTCGAAGCGATCCGCGCCCACCACGAGGCCGTCGCGGCGGACCTGGCCGCCTGGGAGGAGGTCAGCCGGGCCACCGCGCTCGATTAACCCAGCGGGTCCTGCAGCAGGCCGAGGACGTTGCCGTCGGCGTCGGTGAAGGTCGCCACCAGGCGCCCGTTGCCGACGTCCTTCGGCTCGTCCTTCACCTTCCCGCCCGCCGCGGTCACCTCGGCGAGCTTCGCCTCGATGTCGCCGACGTGCCAGTAGGTCACCGGCCCGGTCATGCCCTGCTGCGCCCCGTTCGGCACCAGGCCGATGTGCTGGCCTCCGGCGTCGTAGCCGACGTAGTAGGGCGCGTCGGCCTGCGGCTCGATGCCGAGCAACGCGGTGTACACGGCCTTGGCGGCGGCCAGGTCGGTGACGGGGTGCAGGACGGTCTTGATCCCCTGGGTGCTCATCTTCGGTGCTCCTGAAGTCGTGGTCTGCGGTACGTCGGCGACGCTATTCGCGGACCGCTGAACAGCGCTTCTCGATTCCTGATCGGTTGCCGCGGCCGCTACACTCCCGACCGTCATCCGGACAGGCGATGGGGGGAACCGCGATGAGCGGGAACAGGGTTTTGGTGGCCGGAGCGAGCATCGCGGGGCCGGCGCTCGCCCACTGGCTGTGCCGGCGGGGCGCCGAGGTGACCGTGGTCGAGCGGGCCCCCGGGCTGCGCCCCGGCGGGCAGGCGGTCGATGCGCGCGGGGTGGCCAAGGAGATCATCAAGCGGATGGGGCTCGACGCGGCGGTGCGCGCGGCCCGCACCGAGACCGCCGGTGCGCACACCGTGGACGCCGACGGCACCGTGCTGGAGACCTTCAGCGCCGACGACGACGGCGGCGACGGGTTCATCGCGGACATCGAGATCCTGCGCGGGGACCTGTCCGAGATCCTCCACGAAGACACCCGCGGTGCCGCCGAATACGTCTTCGGCGACCGGATCGCCGAGCTCACCCAGGACGCGGACGGGGTCGACGTCACCTTCGCGAGCGGCGCCCGGCGGCGCTTCGACCTGGTGATCGGGGCCGACGGGCTGCACTCCGCACTGCGCGCGATGGTCTTCGGGCCGCGCGAGCGGTTCGTCCGCCACCTCGGGCTCGTGCTGGCCTTTTACAGCGTTCCCAACGAATTCGGGCTGGATCGCTGGATGATCGACCACCAGGACCCCGCGTCCGGGCGCTCCGCCGGCCTGCGGCCCCTCAAGGACCCCACCCGGGCGATGGCCATGCTGTCCTTCCCCTCGGCCGGCTTCGACGTCGACTACCGCGACATCGACGCGCAGAAGAACCTGCTGCGGGAGCGGATGGCCGGCCTGGGCTGGCAGACCCCGCGCATCCTCGCGCACCTGGACGACACCCCGGACTTCTACCTCGACCAGGTCGCCCAGGTGGTCATGGACCGCTGGTCGGCCGGCCGGGTGGGGCTGATCGGCGACGCGGCCTTCTGCTCGTCGCCGATGTCCGGTGGCGGCACCGGGCTGGCCCTGATCGGCGCCTACCTGCTGGCCGGCGAACTGGCCGCCGCCGGGTGGGACCCCGAGGCCGGGTTCGCCGGCTACGAGCAGCGGATGCGCTCGTACGTCGAGGCCAACCAGGAAATCGGCCGGCTGCACATCCGGAGCCGTGGGGCGGACGCCGAGGACGCCGAGCTCGACATGGTGGCGCTGATGCCGCTGATCGAGCGTGCGATCAACGGTGCCGCGCTGCCGGGTTATGCCGGTGTGCCGGATGCGCGGGCTTCGGTCAGTCCAGCAGGGCGGTGAGGACTCCGTCGAGGAGGCGGACGCGGCGGTCGGCGATGCGGTGCACCTCGTCGTCGTGCGTCGCGACGATCACCGCCGCTCCTTCCTCCGCACACCGGCGCAGCAGCCGCAGCACGCGGGGCGTCGAGCCGGCGTCCAGGTGGGCGGTCGGCTCGTCGGTGAGCAGGACCCGTGGCCGGCCGGCGACCGCGCGGGCCAGCGCCACCCGCTGCTGCTGCCCGAAGGAGACCTCCAACGGGTAGCGGTCGCCGAGCTCGCCGATGCCCAGCTCGTCCAGCAGGCCGGTGACCCGCTCGGCGATCGCCGAGGGCGCCGGGCGCGGGACGTCGGAGCGCAGCCGCAGCGGCAGGGCGACGTTCTCGGCGATCGTCAGCTCGTTGGCCAGCCCGAGCGCCTGCGGCAGCACCGCGCACGTGTGCCACGGCGGCGCGCCGCTGATCGGGACGCCGTCGAGCAGCACGCAGCCGGAGTCGGGGGAGTCGAACCCGCACAGCAGGGCCAGCAGCGCGCTCTTGCCCGATCCCGACCGGCCCGACACCGTCACGAGCTCACCGGCGCCGACGCGCAGTTCCAGCCCGCGCAGCACCTCGATGTCGCCGCTGGGGTGGGCGAAACTGCGGCGCAGCCCGACCGCTTCCACGAGTGTCATGCCGGCAGCTCCCGTTCTTCGATGCCTTCGAGCGCGCCCTTGTGCAGCCGGGCCACCCGCGCGCCGAGGTCGATCAGGCGTTCGTCGTGCGAGGCGACCAGGACCGCGAAATCCTGGTCCACCAGGTACTGCAGGGTGTCCAGCACCAGGTCGGCCGACGCCTCGTCCAGCTGCGACGTCGGCTCGTCGGCGAGGATCACCGTCGAGCGCGCGGCGAGCACGCACCCGAACGCCAGCCGCTGCTGCTGCCCGCCCGACAGCGCCGAAATCTTCCAGCTGCCGGTGCCGTGCAGGCCCAGCTGCCCGAGGATGTCGTCCGCCGCGCACTCGGTCCCGGCGGCCTCGGCCGCGGCGTGCAGGTTCTCGGCCACGGTCAGGTAGCCCAGCAGGTTGTCGGCCGGGTTCTGGAACACCAGCCCCAGGTGGTGGCGCCGCAACGCCCGCCGCTCGCGGTGCTTGAGCCGGCGGACGTCGGCGCCCTGGAACGTCAGCGTGCCGCGCGCGGGCTGCTCGAACAGCCCCAGCACCCGCAGCAGCGTCGACTTCCCCGACCCCGAGGGGCCGGCGAGCACGGTCATCCCGCGCGCGGGCACGTCGAGGCTGACGTCGTCGACCCCGGTGACGAGCCCGGCGGGCGTCGGGTAGTCGACGCCGATGCCGCGCAGGGAAAAGATGGGCTTCTCAGGCACGGATCAGCTCCGCGGTCCGGGCGGTGCGCACCGAGCGCACCGCGATCCAGCCGGCCAGCGCGACCACCGCCACGCCGATCGCGACGACGGTCAGCACGAACGGCAGCGGATCCGGGAGTTCCGAACGCGGCGCGAGGAAGGTCGCCGGGTCGAACCGCGGCACCGACAAGCCCGCCACCGAGACCCCGCACACGACGCCGACGACGATCGCCAGCCCGCTCAGCGCCCCCAGCTCCATCAGGTGACTGGCCAGCAGCGTCCGCGGCCGCATGCCCATCCGCAGCACCAGCGCCCCGGCCAGGGCGTTCTGCCGCCGCCGGACTTCGACCGCCACGAGCAGCGCGAGGATCGCGACCACGCCGAGCACCGCGCCCAGCAGGGCCACGAACGAGAACGTCCACGACACCACGAAGAACGGCAGACCGTCCAAAGCGGACTCGCGGCTGATCCGGTTCGGGAGGTACACCCCCGCCGCGCGCAGCGCGGCGGTCGCCTCCGCCATCGGCGCCGTCGTCAGCACGCTCCACTTCGGAATGCCGTCCAGCTGCGCGTGGCTGAGCACCGTGCGCGAGACGACGTAACCGGGGGAGGTGCCGATCATCGGGAACACCGGCAGGTCCCCGGCGACGACCGCGTCGGGCAGGCCGTCGGGCAGCCGGGCGTCCTGCTTGGCCGTGTGCCCGACCCGGAGCACCGGTGTGCCGCGCGGGTCCGGCCGCGAGATCTTCTCGAGCAGCCCGGCCAGGTCGTCGCCGGGCACGCGGTCCACCGCGGCGCCGCGGGTGAACGTCGCCGGGTCGACCACCAGCACCACGCTGCCGGTCCCGGTCAGCTCGCCGACCACCGTGCTGGTCCCCGCCAGCGACGCGGGCATCGGGACCTGGCCCATGCCGATCGGGCTGTCGGTGTCGAGGCGGGCGTTGCTGCCGACGAAGATCGCCGACTTGGTGTCGAGGGCCTCCTCCTGGCCGTCGGCGATGCCGATCCCGGTGGCCAGCGTCCCGATCGCGAGGGTGCCGATGACGAGCACCCCGGTCACCGGGGCGCGGGCGCCGGCCAGCCGCCGGATCGCCAGCTGCAGCGCCGGGCGCGACCAGAACCGGGCCCGGTGCGAGGCGTGCAGCGCCAGCCACGCCAGCCGCGCGGTCAGCAGCCCCACCGTCAGCACCACGAACACCGGGTAGGTCAGGGCCAGCGGGTCCACCTGCGGCAGCGGATTGCCCAGCCGTGACGTCGTGCCGTAGTGCGCCAGGCGGGTCCAGCCCAGCCACGCCATGCCCGCCGTCGCCAGCTCCCAGGGGAAGTAGGCCAGCAGCCGCACTTGCTTGCTCCTGCCGCGGCGGATCCGGCCGAGCTCGAACTCCCGGTGCACCCGCACCGCGACGACCAGCGCCAGCAGCGCCAGCGACACCGCCAACGTCACGGCCGCGACGCCGGCGGCGCGCAGCTCGGCTGCCGGATCCGGGCTGCCGGGCGGGCCGTACACGCCGAGCAGCAGCCGCGCGGCGACCGCGCCGGCCGCTCCGCCGAGCAGGATCGGCAGGCCCAGTTCCGCGACGGCGAGCCCGCCGAGCGCCGCCGGGCCGCTGCCGCGCGCGGAGAGCAGCCGCAGCTGCGGGTGCCGCCGCTGGTACCACTGCAGGGCGACCGTGCCGAGGCCCGCGCAGCCGACCAGGACGCTGATCAGCGCGAGCGGCAGGATCGAGACGAACACGTTGTCCTGCGCCTGGCGGGAGATCTGCACCGAACGCTGGAACGTCGGGACGTCGGCGGCGATCAGCGAACCGAGCCCCTGGGCGGTCAGGTCGGCGCGGACGTCGGCGACCAGGTCCTGCGACCGCTGCAGCAGGTCCTCCGCCGCGCTCAGCGTCGTCGGCGCCGGCTCGTAGAAGGAGACGTGGAAGTACTGCATCGTCGGCAGCCCGATCGCCTGGATCGCGTCGTCGAAGGTCTTGCGGTCGGTGGCGAAGACGATGGAGTCGATCGGGTCGTCGACCAGCCGGTCGATCACGGCCCCGGACTGCTGGGAGCACCACCACCGCGGCGGCGGGTCGAGCAGGTCGCCGTAGATGCCGGTGATCGGCGGCAGCGGGATGCCCTGGAGGCTCGGTTTGGTGCCGACGCCGATGTGCTCGGCGTCGGCCACCACGTTGCCCAGCCACAGCCCCGGCGTGCGCGCGCCCTGCCGCAGCGTCAGGTTGTCCAGGCCTGCCTGGTCGCGGTAGCCGAGGCGGATCTTGTAGTGCGGGTCGCCGTTGAACTCGGCACCCCGCAGCACGTTCGTGAACTGGCCGACGACGGGCGCGCCGAACCCGTGGGCGGCCGCGTGCCGCTGGATGGCGCCGGTCACGGCGGGGATGTCCCGCACCGGCATGTTGCCCTTGCCGAACATCGGGCCGTAGCTGTCCGGGCAGGTGATGCCCGTTTGGTACCGCACCGCCGCGCCGCCGGCCGCCGACGCCTGCAGCACCGCGGCGCTGCCGAGGAAACACGCCAGCAGTGCGGTCACGGCCGCCACGACCAGCGTCAGCGGGCTGGAGAGGGCGGCCTTCGGGGCCGCCCGCCACGGCTTGGTCACTGTGCGTCGTCCATTCTTCCCCCACTTCACCCGCATGGACCAGGACGCTACCGGTGACCCGCGGTAGTTGGAACGTTTTTGTTCCGATCGTTGCTCACCCCATGTGTTCGCGCCCGGGTGCAATCACTACCGCCATCCGGCCTGTTTAGTGGTCTAGACCTTGACGGGCCGATTGGTCTGATCCAATCCTGAAGGTGTTCCCGCCGTGCTCCGCCGCCGCACGGCTCCCCGCCGGCTCTGGAGCGCAGATGCGTCGACGCAGATCTTTCTCCCGATTGTCCGTTTCCCTGGCCCTGGCGGCGTTCTCGGCCGGTTCACTGGTCGCCGCCGCCGGAACCGCCCACGCCGCCACGCCGCTGCCCGCGCACGTCTTCGCGCCGTACTTCGAGGCCTGGACCGGCGAGAGCCCCGCCGCGCTGGCGCAGCAGTCCGGCGCCAAGCACCTCACCATGGCGTTCCTGCAGGCCGCCACCAAGGGCTCCTGCACGGTGTACTGGAACGGCGACACCGGGATGCCGGTCGCCACCGGCACCTTCGGGGCCGACATCGCCACGATCCGCTCCCGCGGCGGCGACGTCATCCCGTCCTTCGGCGGCTACACCGCCGACAACACCGGCACCGAAATCGCCGACAGCTGCACGAACGTCGATTCGATCGCCGCGGCCTACGAGTCGGTGATCACCACCTACGACGTCCCCCGCCTGGACATGGACATCGAGGACAACTCGCTGACCAGCTCCGCCGGGATCGACCGCCGCAACAAGGCCATCAAGAAGGTCCAGGACTGGGCCGCGGCCTCCGGGCGCTCGCTGCAGATCTCCTACACCCTGCCCACGACCACCCGCGGCCTCGCCGACAGCGGCCTGGCCGTGCTGCGCAACGCCGTCACCAACGGCACCCGCGTCGACGTCGTCAACATGATGACCTTCGACTACTACGACAACGCCGCCCACGAGATGGCCACCGACACCCAGACCGCCGCGAACGGCCTGGTTTCGCAGCTGGGCACGCTCTACCCCGGCAAACCGCAGGCGCAGCTGTGGGCGACGGTCGGGATCACCGAGATGATCGGCGTCGACGACTTCGGCCCGGCCGAGACCTTCACCACCGCCGACGCCGCCACCGTCTACGACTGGGCCGTCGCCAAGGGCATCAACACCCTCTCCTTCTGGGCGCTGCAACGCGACAACGGCAGCTGCCCCGGTGGCGCGGCGGCGGACAACTGCTCCGGCATCGCCCAGGACACCTGGTTCTTCAGCCACGCGTTCGAGCCCTTCACCGGCGGCACGTCCGTGCCCGGCAACGACTTCTCCCTCGCCGCAAGCCCGGCTTCGGCCGCGGTGGACCCGGGTGGCTCGGCGTCGGCGACGGTGACCACCGCCGTGACGTCCGGCTCCGCCCAGCAGGTCACGCTGTCGGTCACCGGCGCGCCCGCCGGCGTCACCGCGTCGGTCAGCCCCGGTTCGGTGACCGCGGGCGGCAGTGCGACGCTCTCGGTCGGCACCACCTCGGCCGCCGTCCCCGGCAGCTACCCGCTCACCGTGACGGGCACCGCCGCCTCCGGCCGCCACAGCACCACCTTCACCCTCACCGTCAAGGGCACCCCGCCCGCGGGCGGAGTGGTCAACGGCGGCTTCGAAACCGGCACGCTGAGCCCGTGGACCGGCCCCGGCGACGCGGTCGTCGCCTCGCCGGCGCACTCGGGCACCCACGCGCTGCAGGTGTCGCCCTCGGCGTCGGCCACCGGCGAAGCGGCGCAGAACGTCACGCTCGCCGCGAACCACGCCTACACGCTCACGGCGTGGGTCCAGGGCAGCTACGCCTACGTCGGTGTCCGCGGCGGGGCCACCGCGAGCGCGTGGACTTCGAGCAGCGGCTGGACGCGGCTGTCGGTGCCGTTCACGACCGGCGCGTCCGGTGCGGTGACGGTGTACGTCCACGGCTGGTACGGCCAAAGTGCCGTCTACGCCGACGATTTCTCGGTCGGCTAAGGCTTTCGGCGGCGGCCCGGTTGAGCAACACGGAGGTTGGCCGGGCCGCCGCGGGCCGCGAGACTGCGGGGGACGATCTTTCGCCCACCAGGAGGAATCGATGCCGCACATCCCGCTCGACCCGCAGCTGCCCGGCATCCGGTCGCTGATGGCCTTCCGCCCCGAGACCGCCGTCCCGCTCAACCACCTGGCGCAGACGCTGCTGCGCGGCCCGGGCAGCCTGACCGTCGGCGAGCGCGAACTGATCGCGGCGGTCGTGTCGAACGGCAACGAGTGCCGCTTCTGCCACGGCTCCCACGCCGCCGCGGCGGCCGAGACCCTCGACGGCGGCCGCGCGGTGGTCGACGCGGCCTGCGCCGGGATCGACGACGCACCGGTGGGGGAGAAGGTGAAGGCGCTGCTGCGGATCGCCCTCGCCACCCGCGAGACCGGTCGCGCCGTGACGCCCGAACTGGTCGCGGCGGCCCGCGCGGAAGGCGCCACCGACGTCGAACTGCACGACACGGTCCTGATCGCCGCCGCGTTCTGCATGTACAACCGCTACGTCGACGGCCTCGCCACGGTCGCCCCGGACGACCCCGCGGCCTACGAGCAGATCGGGAAGGCGCTGGCCGCCGAGGGTTACGGCGGCTGAACCGGAGCTCCGACGTCGGATAGGCCCCCGCCGGCAACGTTGAGGGGGGACTTCGATGTCGAGCTGCCCACCTGTGCGGTCGGACCGCACGTCGAGTTCACCGAGATCGGCGACGGCATCCGGGCCGCCGTCCGGTTCCGGATCCCGGACGGCGCGAAGTGCGGGCAGGCCCCGGCCGACTTCCCGGTCAAGACGGCCGCACCGATCGGGGAGCGGCTGGTGATCGTCAACTCCACAGACCCCTGGGGACCCGGCGTGGGTCGCGGAAATCGAGTACGGCACCGAGGCGGAGTTCCCCGGCACCACCCGGGCGTGCGACCAGAACTGGCTGATCCACGACCTGCAGCGGCACCGCGCGGTGAGGCTCGCGACGGCTTTCCGGATTCGGAAGCGGTTTGGAAGCCGGAACCGGCACAATGCGGGGGAACGCGAAGGAGCCTGACGATGAAACGTGCTGTAGCTGCCGCTTTGCTCACCGCGGCCGCGCTCGCCGTGCTCGCCCCCGCGGCGTCCGCGACGAGCGGACCCCCGAACGACCCGTCGCCGGTCGGCGGGGTGGGCAGCGGTCCCTACATCGGCGATGTGCCGCAACCCGGTCCTGGGGGTCAGTGACCGAAGTGGTCGAGGACCACGGTGTCCTGGGAAACCCGCTCCGGGTGTCCTAAGGCACCAGCACGACGCGGCCCGGGCGGTTCCACGCCCGGGCCGCGTCCTGCAGCGGGACGCGCTCGTAGCCGGCCGTCAGCGCGCCCGTCATCGTCTGCGCCACCACGGTCAGCAGCGCTTCGCGGCGCTCGTCGGCGGTGAGCTCGTTGTTCGTGTAACCCAGGATGCGCAGCGACCGGCCACGCAGGACGGCTGAGGGCACCGCGCACACCTCGCCGGCCGCGCTGCCGAGGTTGACCAGCCGGCCGCCCGGGCGCAAGGTGCGCAGCGCCGCCGCGGCCGGGAGCCCGCACACCGGGTCGATCACCAGGTCGACCGGCCCGGCCGCCGCGCCGAGCCGCCGCGCCAGCCCTTCGGCGTCTTCGCCGTCCTCGAGCCGGACCGTGCCGTCCGCACCGAGCCGGCGGGCCTGGTCGAGTGCCGCGTCCGACCGCGCGCACGCCACCACCCGGCCCGCCCCGGCCACCCGCGCGAACTGGACGGCCGACTGCCCGACCACCCCACCCGCGCCGAGCACCAGCACCGTCTCACCCGCGGAGAGTTCTCCCGTGCCGGTCAGGCATCTCCACGCCGCGACGGCCGACAGCCCGAGCGCCGCGACGAGCGGGGGATCGGCCTCCTCCGGCAGGGTGACCACGTCGGCGGGCGCGGCCACGGCGTACTCGGCCATGCTGCCGTCCCCGGGCCGCATGCCCGCCGCCGTGGCGAACCAGACCGGCTTCCCCGCCAGCACCCCCACGCCCTGCACTCCGGGCACATAAGGCGTGGCGGGCACGCCGAAGTAGGACGTGCCGGATGCGCAGAGCAGGTCGAGCGGGGTGATCGGCGCCGCCGTCACCCGCACGGCCACCGCACCGGGCCCGGGTGCCGGTTCCGCGCGCTCGGCCACCACCGGGGGTTGCCCGGGCGTCCGGATCTCGGCCGCGATCACACCGGCTGCAGGACGAAGTCGTACCGGGCCTCGAGCCACGGCTCCGCCGATTCGCCGCCGTCCGGCGTCGGCCCGGGCTCGCGCGGCTCGAACGCGACCACCAGCTCCTGCTTCGTGCCGAACACGACGTCGCTGTCCAGGTACTGCGCGCCCTCCTGGAACAGGTGCGTGATCAGCGGCTCGAACCCGGCGGCGTTGATCAGGAAGTGCACGTGGGCGGGCCGGAAGTGACTGATGTCGGTGTCCCGGATGAGCGCGCCGACCGGGCCGTCCATCGGGATCGAATACCCCTTCGGCGCGATGGTGCGCAGGCAGTAGGTCCCGTCGGCGCGGCTGGTGTACTTCGCGCGCAGCCGGGCCTCGTCGACGTCGGCGACCTGCGACTCGTACGCGCCCTCCTCGTCGGCCTGCCAGACGTCGAGGACCGCGCCGACGACGGGGAAGCCGTCCAGGCCGCGGACCGTGCCGGTGACGTAGAGCGGCGTGCCGGGCAGGCCGTCGGACATGTCGCCGCCGAACTCCTTCTCCGGCGAACCCTCGATGTGGAAGGGGCCGAGCACGGTGGCCGGGGTCGCCTTCGCGTCGAAGGCGTGGTTCATCTGCACCACCAGCATGCTCAGGCCGAGGACGTCGGAGGCGAGGATGAACTCCTCCCGCTTCTCGTCGCTGATCCGCCCGGTCTCGGTCAGCCACCGCATCGCGGCCATCCACTCGGGCTCGCTCAGCCGCACCTCGCGGGCGAAGGCGTGCAGGTGACGGACGAGCGCCGACATCACCTCGGCCGTCCGCGGGTCGTGCGCGCTCGCCCAGCGCTGCGCGGCGAGCTCGGTGATGTTGTCCTCGGTGACCAGCTGCATCGGCGTTCCTCTCACGCGTGCGGATCCGGCGGGACCGACCGGTTGTTCAGGTCGACGGACAGGAAGATGTCGTTGGCGACGGGGTGGCGCAGCTCCTCGGCGAGCTGGCCGATCAGCCCGGCGGTGCGGGCCAGCAGCGCGAACCCGCGCAGCAGCTCCAGCGGCAGCCCGAGGTCGGCGAGCGCGGCGCCGCAGACGCCGGCCCCGTTGAGCGGCAGCGTCTTGCCCAGCACCCGCGGGTGCACCCGGCCGATCGCGGCGAACAGCTCCAGGTGCGGGCCGCGCAGGCCTTCGGCGTCGGCGATGGCGAACAGCCGCGGGGTGCGCGGGTCGCCGTCCTTGTGCACGTGGTGCCCGAGGCCGGGGACGAACTTGCGCTCCGCACGGCGCTTTTCGACGGTTTCGAGCGCGAGCGCGTCCCAGCCCGCCTGGTCGGTGGGCGGTTCGACGCCGGTGAGGACGTCGTGCAGGAACCGGCCGCAGTCCTCGGTGACGCCGAGGAACCGTGACCCGCCGCCCAGCAGGCCGGCCGCCAGGGCACCCTGGACCGAGTCCGGCGCGGACAGGTACGTCAGCCGGGTGACGATCGCGGTCGGGGTGAAGCCGTGGTCGGCCAGCGCGGCCAGCACCGCCTCGAAGACCCTTGTTTCCCCTTTGGACGGACGTCGTTGCGTCGCCAGCCAGAAGGCGAGCTCGCCGAAACCGACCGTGCCCATGACGTCTTCGGCCAGGTCCTGCCCGAGCAGGGTGATCTTGTCCTTCGTGGACGCCCCGAGGGCGGTTTCGTAGACCGGGTCAGCCATCGGCGGCCTCCGTCAGCCACGCCCGCAGTTCGGCGCCGTGTTCGTCGAGCTCCGGCGGCGGCAGCCGGTAGCCGGCCGGGGTCGCGGAGAACCGGATGGGGTGGCGGGTCGTCGGGACCGCGCGGTCGCCGGCGCCGACCTCGACGATTGGGTCGAGGCCGAAGCGTTCGGCCATCGCGAACCCGCCGTCGATCGTGTTGATCGGTCCACACGGGACACCGACCTTCGTCAGCGCGTCGAACCAGTCCACCGCACCGCGTTTCGCCAGCCGCTCGACCAGGAGCGGCCGGAGCTCTTCGCGGTTCTTCGTGCGGTCGGCGTTGCGGGCGAACCGCGGGTCGTCCGGGACCTCGGGCAGGTCGAGGACCTCGCACAGCCGGCGGAACTGCCCGTCGTTGGCCGCGGCGACGATCAGGTCGGCGTCGGCGGTCGGCAGCGGTTCGTAAGGGAACACGCTGGGGTGGGCGTTGCCCATCCGGTACGGCACCACGCCACCGGCGGCGAAGGCCGAGCTGTGGTTGACCAGCCCGGTCAGCGCCGAGGACAGCAGGTTGACCTCGACGTGCTGGCCCGCGCCGGTCGCGTCGCGGTGGCGCAGCGCGGCCAGGATGCCGATCACCGCGTGGTTGCCCGCCATGACGTCGAACACCGAGATCCCGGCCCGGTACGGCGGGCCGTCCGGATCGCCGGTCAGGCTCATCAGCCCCGAGATCGCCTGCACCATCAGGTCGTAGCCCGGCACGTGCGCGCCTTCGCCGGCCCCGAACCCGCTGATCGAGGCGTAGACGCTGCCGGGATTGGCCCGGCGGACCGTCTCGTAGTCCAGGCCGTACTTGGCCAGCCCGCCGGGCTTGAAGTTCTCGATCAGCACGTCCGCGCGGGCCGCCAGCTCGCGCGCGACGACGGCGTCGGCCTCGTCGCGCAGGTCGAGCGCGATGGACCGCTTCCCGCGGTTGACGCCGAGGTAGTAGGTCGAGACGTCTCCGCGCACCGGGGGCATCCACGTGCGCGTCTCGTCGCCCTGCGGCCCCTCCACCTTGACGACGTCGGCGCCCAGGTCGGCGAGCAGCATCGTGGCGTACGGGCCGGCCAGCACCCGGGAGAAGTCCGCGACCAGCAGCCCGGACAGCGGGCCGGGGGGTGGTTCCACGCGACGCCTCCACTCCTGTCCGTCTGTCGGACTGTTGTCCGCCAGTCTGCGACAGGGCTGGGTCCCGGTCAAGGCGCCGGTCATGAGCCTGCCGCGGCCGTCGTGAGTGGTAAGGCGGCTTCTAACCCGCCTTACCACTCACGACCGCGTGGGGGACGGCGTCGAGGCGGGCGAAGTCCGCGCTGATCTCGCCGGCGGTCTGCAGCAGCAGCGGCAGGTGGTGCTCCAGCAGCTTCTCGACCGGGGTCTCGGCGGCGTGGCAGTTGACGTTGACCCCGGCGATCACCCGCCCGGACCCGTCGCGCAGCGGCGCGGCCACCGACCGGATGCCCAGCGCGAGCTGCTCGTCGGTGAGCGCCCAGCCGCGGGCGCGGACCTCGCGCAGTTCGGCGTCGCGCTCGGCGCGCTCCGGCTGCCAGCGCGGCACCAGCCCCGACCGGGTCGGTTCCGCGAGCACCGCCTCCAGCTCCTCCGGCGGCAGCGCCGCCAGCTGGACCTTGCCCAATGACGTCGGCAGCGCCGGGAACCGGGTACCGATCTGCACGCTCAGGCCGACGATCTTCGGCACCGCGACCCGGGCGACGTAAACGATGTCCGAGCCGTCGAGCTGGGCGATCGAACACGACTCGTTCGTGCGGGCGACCAGGCGCTCCAGGTGCGGCCGGGCGACGTCCCACAGGCCCATCGAGCGCACGTAGGCGACGCCGAGGTCGAGCACGCGCGGGGTCAGGGCGTAGCCGCGCCCGTCGGTGCGGACGTAGCCGAGTTCTTCGAGGGTGAGCAGGATCCGGCGGGCGGTCGGGCGGGCCAGCCCGG
This sequence comes from Amycolatopsis sp. CA-126428, assembly GCF_002904335.1. GTDB lineage: Bacteria > Actinomycetota > Actinomycetes > Mycobacteriales > Pseudonocardiaceae > Amycolatopsis. The sequence continues at coordinate 205,433 of NZ_PPHF01000155.1, forward strand.
TGGCGGTGGCCACCTCGGCGAGCGTCATCTCCGGCCGGTGCGGCCCGAACGCCGTGATCACTTCGAGCCCGCGCGCCAGCGCTTCGATGAAATCGGGACCGGTTCCCTCGCGTGGCATGCGCCACCTCCCTCTCCGATGGTCCTGACCGGCGATCTTTCGGGGGTCCGGGTGGCGGAGCCCCCGGCTCGGAGCGAAGCTCCGGGTGTTACCGCAGCGTAGCCGCGGGGATTGACACCGGCGCGGCACTGGGCAAAGGTGACTTCACCCACCGAGTGTCCGTGGAGCGGACAAGTGTACGCAGTGTTCGTAATGGAGGCAGTCATGTCCGGATCGATCGTCCTGCGGGGTGGCACCGTGCTGACCCTCGACGACGCGCGCCGCGTCCTCACCGGCGAAGACGTCCTCGTCGAAGGCGACCGGATCACCGCGATCGGGCCCGCCCTGGAGGTCCCGGCGGGCACGACGGAGATCGACGCCTCCGGCGGCATCGTCATGCCCGGGATGATCGACACCCACCGCCACCTGTGGCAGACGGCCATGCGCGGCTACGGCGCCGACTGGACGCTGACCCAGTACTTCGTCTGGTACTACCTCGAGTGGGGCAAGGTGTTCCGCCCCGAGGACATCTACGCGGGCAACCTGCTCGGCGCGTGGGAAGCCCTGGAAGCCGGCGTCACGACCACCGTCGACTGGTCCCACGGCCTGCAGACCACCCGGCACGCCGACGCGGCGGCCGACGCGCTCGAAGCCGTGCCCGGCCGGTTCGTCCTGGCCTACGGCAACATCCAGGACGCCCCGGCGAACTGGACGGGCACGGGGGAGTTCCGCGACTTCGTCTCCCGGCGCACGGGTGGCGACGGTGGCCTCGAGGACTTCCAGCTCGCCTTCGACGTCACCGGCGACCCGGCGTTCCCCGAGAAGCCGGCCTTCGAAGTGGCCCGTGACCTCGGCGTGCCGGTGACCACGCACGCCGGCGTGTGGGGCGCGACCGGCGACGACGGCATCCGGCTGATGTACGACCACGGGTTCATGACCCCCGAGACGATCTACGTCCACGGCGCCTCGCTGTCGGCCGACTCCTACCACCGCATCGCCGCCACCGGCGGGTCGGTGTCGGTCTCGACCGAGAGCGAGCAGAGCGCCGGCCAGGGCTATCCGCCCACCTGGGCGCTGCGCCAGTACGGCATCCCGGTGTCGCTGTCGATGGACACCTCGGTGTGGTGGAGCGGCGACCTGTTCTCGGCCATGCGCGCCACCCTGGGCGCCGACCGGTCCCGGGAGCACCTGGAGGCCCACGCCAAGGGTGAAACGGTGACGCACGCGGCGTTGCGCGCGGAACAGGTGGTGGAGTGGGCCACCCGCGGCGGTGCCGCGGCTCTCGGCCGCTCGGACCTGGGCAGCCTGGAGGTCGGCAAGAAGGCCGACGTCGTGCTGCTGAAGAACGACGACTCGCCGGTGTCGTTCCCGCTGCTGAACCCTTATGGTCACGTGGCGTTCCAGGCCCAGCGCGCCGACGTCCACACCGTGCTGGTCGGCGGCCGGGTGGTCAAGCGCGACGGCAAGCTGGCCGGCGTCGACCTGCCCGCCGTCCGGCGGCACGTCGAGGGGACGGTGGAGCACCTGCGCGCCCAGCTGGGCGAGGAGGCGTGGCAGCAGGGGATGAACCCCGACGTCCCGGAGGCGAAGATCCTCGACAACCCGTACACCTACACCGACTACCAGAGCGACACCACCCACGGCGGCTGAGCTACCGTTTCCCACCGTGGCCCAGGTCTTCGTCCAACCCGCCTACGGCACCGCGGACGCCCGCCGCTACGGCGCGGAAACCCTCGACTTGACCGTGGCCTTCCGCGAGCTCGCCGACCTGCTCGAGCCCGCGGACCTCGCCCGCCTCGACGCCCTGCACCCGGGCGGCCGGGCCCGGTTCTGGGGCGCGAAGGACAAGTACGACCGCCGGATGGACACCGTGACCACCGGCGACGTCGTGCTCTTCACCGGCCGCAAGCACGTCCGGGCCGCGGCGGAGGTGGGCCACGGGTTCCGCAACCCCGCCTTCGCGCGCCGCCTCTGGAACCCGGACCCGGGCAGGTGCCTGTTCAGCAACGTCTACAGCCTGCGCCGCTACCGGCGCGTCGAGCTGCCCTACGAGGCGATCTGGGCGCTGCCCGGCTTCAACCCCGGCGACAACTTCATGGGCCTGCGGTTCCTGGACGAAGCGAAGTCCGCCGCGGTGCTGGGCCTGCTTTCCGGCGCCTCCGCGCGCTGAGCGCGGTGCTCAGCAGCGCGGCATCACGTCGTCGAAGGTCGCGCAGTTGTCCTGGTACCAGGGGGTCGACTGCCACTCGTCGGCCGTCAGGATCCGGGACGTGTCGCCCGGGACGAACTTCCAGGGGCCGTAGTAGGAGTTGCTGAACCAGTAGTTGCCCTGGTCGCGGGTGATGGCGTCCTGGACGACCTTGCCCTGGTACGGCGACCAGGACGGGTACGTCCCCCAGTTGGACAGCAGCGCCATCTTGCCGCAGGACCCATTCGTGCAGCCGACGTGGGCCGGGTCGAAGCGGAACGTGTTGTCGTGCACCTCGACCAGCTGGGTCTTCCAGCGGCAGTCGTCGTACAGCGGCGGCGACGCGATGCCGGGCGCCGAGCACTGCGTCCGGTCGGCGACGAGCTTGGTGCAGGTGTTGATCGAGGTGTTGGCCGGGCTGTTGCAGAACCGGTCGGCGTTCTCCCAGGCGGTGATGCCGGACCAGTTGTCCTCGAAGGTGTTGTCGTAGATGTCGATGAGGTGGGTCCGGGCCGGCACCCGCGGCTCGCCGCCCGACTCGGACAGGTAGACGCTCGCCACCGGGAAGTTGTCACCGCGGTCCGCGCGGCGCTTGCCCGCCACCAGGCTGTTGCGGCGCAGGACGTTGTCGCGGAACACGAGGTTGTAGCTGATCTCGTAGAACAGCGCCTCGGCGTCGTTGTCCTCGATGAGGTTGTTCTCGACCAGGAAGTCGTTGTTGTCGGTGTCGGCCCAGAGCCCGGCGCCGTGGTTGTGGTGGATCCAGTTCCCGCGGACGTCGGCCTTGTCGACCACCCAGAACTTGACCCCGCCGCTGCAGCCGCACCCGGGGCTGCGCGTTTCCCAGTCGTCGGTGTTGTTGCCCGAGATTTCGTTGCCTTCGATGATCAGCGCGGTGATCGTGCTGTCCGATCGGTAGGCGTTCATGCCGTATTGCCCGTTGTTGCGCAGGCAGCTGTGCCGCACCTCCTGGCGGGCACCGGCCATGATTCCCGCGCCTTTGTTGTTCTGCACGGTGGTGTTTTCGATGATCCAATGTTCGCCGGAATCGTGGTTCACGACGCCCTGGTCCTGCGGGGCGACGAAGTTCTGGATGGTGAGCCCGCGGATGACGACGTCCTTCGCCTGCTGGGTGAAGGCCGCGCGGTTGATGCCCTGGCCGTCGAGCACCGCGCCCGGGGCGCCGAGGTAGACGTCGCCGTCCTTGGGGATGACCTGGCCGAACGGGTCCGCCGCCAGCAGGTGCGTGCCCGCGGGCAGCCAGAACGTCGTGCCGGGCGGCGACTCCTGCGACTTGTGGTAGAGGTCGCCGGGCACCGCGGCGTCGATGGCGACCGCGCCCGCGGGGGCCGTCGTGTTGGCCAGTGGCTGGTGATCGCACACCGGCCCGGGCGTCACTTCGGCGGCGGCCACCGCCGGGCCGGGCGACACCACGAACGCGGCCAGCAGAACGACAGCCAGAATGGATCTGATCGGCGACATGCCGTGAACCTACGCAATTGACCGCGCAACGGCTTGGGCCGAACGAGTCCATTCCTGCGCTTTTCGGGTGTACCAGGTACCGAAAAAACCAGTGATTACTCCACGACTGTGAATACCGTGGGAACAATCGGTGGACGGTTCTGTTACCGTGGCCCGGCGGCGGCTCGTGGCCGGAATTCGCCGCCGATGCGGCGCTCGGGACACCCATCCGGCCCTCCGCGGGTGGGCCGCCTGCCGCGCTCCGGGCGCCCGCCCGGCCGAGCGCGGCCGCGGGCGACCGGCCGACGGCGGCCGCGGTGGCCCCCGCCGTGCCCGCCGAGCCGTCCCGTCCCGTCCGGGGACCACGGTTCTTTCCGCTAAACCGAGGACTACCTGAGCGAGTGATTTCCCGCCATTCATTCCGGCCACTCCGGCTGCGGCGAACTAGGCTGGTCCGACCCCATTCCCGGACTGTCCTCCACTCGGTGCGTACCGACGCACCGATCGGGTATTTGCGCAGGTCAAAGCCGCATCGAGACCCCATGGGGGCGGTAACGTCACCTATCGGACAGAACTTCTGCCCCGGCGTCCGGGCCCCGAATGAAACCCGGTTGCCGCACTCAGGAAGGAACCCCGAAAAATCATGTCCACATTGCGACGACTGGCAGTCGCCGGCGCTTTCGCGTTGCCGCTTTCCCTCGTCATCGCCGGGCCGTCGACGGCGCAGCCGCTCGGCTGGCCGAACGACTCCTGGAGCGCCGAAAGCTCCAGCAGCTGGGCCGGCATCGGCGGCGCGGGCACGACCGACACCGACGAAGGCACGACCTGGTGGGGACACCACTGGTCGGACTCCGACTCGGCCGTGGCCGGCATCGGCGGCGCCTACGTCACGCACAGCGGCGAGTCCGGCGACGACGGCTGGAACCACGCCTGGCACCACCCGGCGCAGGGCGGCTGGCACGACGGGGACGACGACTGCGACTACGACGGCGACGACGGCGGCCACCACCACTACGTCAACGGCGACTACGACCACGACGTGACCGAGCACCACCACGTCATGAGCCACCCCGACCCGGTGGACCAGGAGCCGGCCGGCTACGTCGTCCACCCGGTCTACGCCGCCGACGACAACGACGATGACGCCGACGACGTGGGCTACTACGCCGAGCAGCACTCGGCCGGGGCGGACGGCGCCACCTCGGCGCACGTCGTCAGCCACGCGGGTGAGCACCACGCCACGTACGACGCGGAGAAGTACACGGCCGGCCCGTACGGCGCATCGTCGGAGGGTGCGCACGCGGTGGCCGTGCCGGACTACGCGGGTTACCACGCCTGGTACACCGCGGCGGGTGTGGGCGGTGCCGCCGCCCACTCGGTCACGGCGGTGGCCGACGCCACGGACGACGACGACGTCTGGGCCGACCACGACGCGGACAGCGACTTCGACTACGACCGGGGCTGACGCTCCCGATCGCAGCCGAGGCTGAGCGAGCCGGGTCCGCACCGCGCGGACCCGGCTCGCTCAGCAGGGTGCGTCCGGGTCCGCGGCCGGGGTGAACTCCAGCCGCAGGGAGTCGGTGCGCGGCAGTACCACGGCGGTCCCGTCGGCCTTGTGCCACTGCACGGGCAGGAGGAAGTACTGGCCGCCGGACTGCAGGATGAGCTTCAGCCCGGTGTACCGGTAATGATAGGCGGTGTCCGGGTTGCGGCAGGCGGTTTCGCGCACACCCGGCGCGGTGAGGTTCAAGCTCTTCGCGCTGTAGAGGACGGTCTCCGGCGGCCCCCCGAGCGCCGCCTCGATCTGGATGGCCCGGCCGACGCCGACCGAAGCGGAGTAGTCGGCCACGGCCCAGAAGAGACCCACGCTGACCAGCGCGAACGCCGCCAGCCACTCGGCCGTCGCGACCGCGGCCGGCAGCGGCTGCCGGGCCCAGACCGCGAGCAGGCGCGAGGCCGACACGAGGAACAGGACGCCGAGGGAGAGCCCGGCGCCGGGCACCGAGTACGACGAGGCGAACGCTTCGGGACGCACCACGCCGACGGCCGCCACCGCGAACCCGGCCAGCCCGCAGCCGACGGCCACCGGGGTCGCCAGGCGGAGCAGCCGCTCCCACGCCGCGTCGCCGAGCCGGGCGCGCAGGAAGCGGTACAGCCACAGGAGCGTCAACACCGCGGCCAGCACGACGGCGATCGGGGCGAAGAGGCCGTCCGCGCTGCGGACCAGGTAGTCCTGCGCGGTCAGGCCGGTCGTCGAGAGCGGGACGCCGAAGTAGTCGAGGAGCCAGTTGGCGTGCTGGCGGCCGAAGAAGAACAGCAGCCCGGTCAGCACGGTCGTCGGCGCGAGCACCGAGCCGAGCACGCGCAGCGCCTTCGACGGGCTTTCGGGCTTCGCCTCCGCCGGAGGGGCCGGGGGCCGCAGGGACCGGAGCCGGTTCGCCATCGCCGCCGCTAGCCGGTGGGTTCGGGTGGTTCGGTGAAGTCCCCGCAGGGGTCGGAAAGCACGAAGGTGATGGTGTCGCCGCGGTAGATCGGCACCGACTGGATGATCCGCTTGACCGTGCAGTCCTGCCTCGGGTCCGGCGGTCCTTCGATCGTCTCCCGCAGCGTGACGCAGAGGGTGCCACCGCACTCGTCCGCGAGCTGCGCCTCGGTCACCGGTCCCAGTGCGGCGTACGACGTACCGATGATCTCGATCGGCGCGGTCCGCACGGGCGACCCCTTCGCCGGCGGTTTCGCCGTCGTGGGGGTGGACTTCGGCGTCGGCGGCTTGCGGGACGTCTTCGCGGTGGACGACCCGGCGGTCCGGGAGACCACGGTCCCCGGCGAACTCCCCGGAGCGGCGGTCGACGCGGGTTCGCTCCCGTCGGTGGCCGACTCGGCGGCCGAGGCCGAGGCCGTGGTCGCGGTGCCGGTGGCGAGCGGCGTCGGCGTCCCCGGTGGTGCTGGACCGCCGCAGCCGGCCACCAGCAGGCCCAGGGCCAGGCCGGCCGGGCCGGAAATCCGTCGCATGCGCGCCACCTCGTTCTCTTGAATCCGTCGCATGCGCGCCACCTCGTTCTCTTGAAGCGGTAGTCGTCCCGGCACCGGGCCCGGTTACAAGATCGGACGTGAACGGGGTCCGGGCGCCGGCCGCGGTTGCGCTGAAGCGCCGGACCGCGGCGGCGGGCGTTGCCCATACGGGCAGCCGGGTGTACCCGAAGGTTTGCCGCTGCGCGGCTGGCCGGGGCGCCCGGTCGCGATCATCGTGGACGCACCGCCAGTGCGAGGAGGTCCGCCGGTGATCCACGAGGTCGACGAGGCGCTGCGCCGGCTGGTGAAGGACGAGGCGCTGCGCGGCAGCGAGGTCGACGTCGCCTTCGACGCACCCACCAAGGACTGGGCCGCCCGGCGCAACGCTCCGACGGTGAACATCTACCTCTACGACGTGCGCGAGGACATGCGACGCCGGTCGCGGGGGCTGCTCAACGAGTACGACCAGCGCGGTGAGGTCGCGGCGCGGCACCTGCCGCCCAAGCACGTCAAGCTGTCCTACCTGGTCACCGCCTGGACCCAGCGGCCGGAGGACGAGCACCGGGTGCTGTCGGACCTGCTGCTCGGCCTGCTGCGCCACGAAGCCGTGCCGGTCGAGATGCTCACCGGCTCGCTGGCCGAAATGGGGCTGCCGGTGCCGATGACCGTCGCGCTGCCGCCTCCGGAGGACCGCGCGTTCGCCGACGTGTGGACCGCGCTGGGCGGCGAACTCAAGCCGTCGCTGGACGTCGTCGTCTCCGCGCCGATCCACAGTGGACGCGTCTACCCGGCCGGGCCGCCCGCCAAGGAAGGCCTCAGGCTCGACACCGGCGACGGCGAGCTCCTCGGGCACCACGTGTCCGCGACCGGGGCCGTCGAAGGGCAGCGCCGGGTCGCGATGGCGCGCACCCACCGGAAGCCCCGGTGAGCCTGGAGTACCTGTTCGAGCGGCTGGCCCGGCTCGAACAGCGCATCCGCGACGCCGTCGACAGCCGTCGCGCGGCCGACCCGAACCCCGACGACCCGTTCCGCGGCCTGTACCTGTCCAACGAGACGATCGATGCGCTGCTGGACGGGCTCCGCGAGCCGTTCACGCCGTTCACCGACTCCGTCCCGGACGGCCGGCTGCGGCTGCTCGCCGAACGCGCGGGACTCACCGGTGTCGACGTCGAACTGCTGCTGGTCGCGCTCGCCCCCGACCTGGACAGCCGGTTCGAGCAGTTCTACGGCTACCTCAACGACGACGTGACCCGACGCCGCGCCAGCGCCGGGCTCGCGCTGCGGCTGTGCGGCCTCCCCGAGGCGTCGGCCGCCGGCCGCGCCCGGCTCGACGCCGACTCGCCGCTGGTCACCTGCGGCCTGCTCACGGTGGGCGAAGACGAACGGCCGTTCCTCTCGCGCACGCTGCGCGTGCCCGACCGGGTGGTCAACCACCTGCTCGGCGACGACCGGCTCGCGCCCGAGCTCGCCGGCTGCGCGCACCTGGGCACCGAGCTCGTCGAAGTGCCGGGCCGGGAGCGGCTCGCCCGCGCGATCCGCGGCCGGGTCGGGCTCGTCTACCTGAGGGAACAGCCCGGTGGCGGGGCCGAAGAGCTCGGCGTCGGCGCGCTGGCCGAGGCCGGCTACCCGGCGCTGGTGGTGGACGCGGCGCGCTGGCAGGCCGAGCCCGGCCACGCCGAGCTCACCGCGTCGCTGCGGCGGGAGGCGCTGCTGCGGGGCGCCGGGATCGTGCTGGGCCCGGTCGAGGACCCGCGGCTGGAGGGCCTGGCGCACCCGGCGATCCCGCTGGTGGCGCACGGCACCGGGGCCTGGGACCCGCGCTGGAGCGCGACGCCGCCGCTGCAGCTCGACGCGCTGCCGCTGTCCGGCGCCGCCCGCGCGGAACTCTGGCGCAGCCGCCTCGACGGCTGGCTCGCCCCGGGCGTCGACCCGGGGGAGGAGACCGCCCACTTCGTGCTGGGACCCGGGCAGATCGCCCGCGCGGCGAAGGCCGCGTCGGTGACCGCGCTGGCCGACGACGGGCTGGTCCGCACCGCCCACGTCCGGGCGGGGGCGCGCAGCCAGAACGCGGCCGGCCTGCAACGGCTCGCGCGGCGGATCGAACCGGTCGTCGGCTGGCCCGACCTGGTGCTGCCGGCGGGCGTGCTGTCCCTGCTGGACGAACTCGCGGCCCGGGCGCGCTACCGCGACCAGGTGCTCGACGACTGGCGGATGCGCCCGGGCGGCGGCCGCGGCCGGGGCGTCACCGGGCTCTTCGCCGGGGATTCGGGAACCGGCAAGACGATGTCCGCCGAGGTGATCGCCTCGTCGCTCGGGCTGGACCTCTACACCGTGAACCTGGCGACCGTGGTCGACAAGTACGTCGGCGAGACGGAGAAGAACCTGGAGCGGATCTTCACCGAGGCGTCCGGCGTCAACGGCGTCCTGCTCTTCGACGAGGCGGACGCGATCTTCGGCAAGCGGTCCGAAGTCCGCGACGCGCACGACCGGTACGCCAACATCGAAAGCGCGTACCTGCTGCAGCGGATGGAGACCTTCGACGGGATCGCGGTGCTGGCCACCAACCTGCGGGCGAACCTCGACGAGGCCTTCACCCGGCGGCTCGACGTCATCGTCGACTTCCCGCTGCCGGACGTCGCCCTCCGGCACCGGCTGTGGGACCGCTGCCTGGGCGTCCGGATGCCACGCGGGGCGGACCTGGACCTGGGGTTCCTCGCCGAGGCGTTCGAACTGGCCGGCGGGCACATCCGGTCGGCCGCGGTCACCGGCGCGTACCTGGCCGCCGAGGCGGGCCGCCCGGTGGCGATGAGCGACCTGGTCGGCGCGGTCGCGCGGGAGTACCGCAAGCTGGGCCGGCTCTGCCTCGACCGGGAGTTCGGGCCCTACCTGGCGATGGTGACGGACGGCTGAACTGCCCGTGGGGGCAGGTTTCGCTGCCCTTCCGGACGGGCCCGCCAGTCTGGCGCGCGGCGCGGCGGCGGGGCAAGCTTTACGGGCGGCGGAGGGAGCTGTCATGCGCGGGCACAGTCACGAAAACGACCTCGAACCGGCCCTGCGGCCGAAGGGCGACCGCATCGAGCGGGACGACCACGACCTCCTCGGCCGGGCGGCCGCGGCCGGCCGCACCGACGTCCTGGGTCCGGCGGGCATGCTGGGCTTGCAGCGCGCGGTGGGCAACGCGGGGACGTCGTCGCTGGTGGAGGAGGAGCGCTCACCGGTCCACGACGTCGTCGGTTCCGGCGGCGGCTCGCCGTTGGACACCGCGACCCGCGAGGACATGGAGACCCGCTTCGGCCACGACTTCGGCGACGTCCGGGTCCACACGGACGGGGCGGCGCACGACTCAGCGAAGTCGGTGAACGCGCAGGCGTACACGGTGGGCTCGAACATCGTGTTCCAGCGCGACAAGTACGACCCGTCCTCCGATTCCGGCAAGCACATGCTGGCGCACGAGCTGACGCACGTGGTGCAGCAGCGGAGCGGGCCGGTGGACGGGACGGACGCCGGGGGCGGGGTGAAGGTGTCGGATCCTTCGGACCGCTTCGAGCGGGAGGCCGTGTCGAACGCGGACCGGCTGATGTCTGCGCCGGCGGCCGCTGGGCCCGCGGTGCAGCGTTGTGAAGACGGCGGGCATTCCGCGGCTTCTCCGGAGGAATCGGCGGCTGTCCAGCGGGAGGAAACGCCGGAGGCCGAGGAAGGCGAAGAGAAGATGGCGCAGACCTTCGTGCAGCGTGAGGAAGAGGCCGAAGAAGAGGCCTGATCGGCTGAGTGCACGCGCTATTCCCAGGGGAAGCTGGGAATTTTGTCCAGCGCCCCCAGGGAGAAGTCCGGTTTGACAACGGAATCGAAGCGGTAGTAGAGGGCTGCCGTCCACACGGTGGCTCCCTTGTCGGCCAGGATGTCGCGGGCTTCGGCCAGGCTTCGGCCGGACTCCAGCGCGTCTTCGACCAAGAGAACGCTGTCCCCGGCTCCGAGTGGAGAGGGGGTCGTGTACACCTCACGGCGAGATCGGCTGCTATCCGTGTATGTAATCCCTATGCTCGACAGCTTTTTTACCCCGATGCCGTCCGAAAGCAGCCTGGCTGGGATGAATCCGCCTCGAGCAACCGCCACTATCAGATTCGGTCGACATTCGCTTTTGCGGATCAAGCTCGACAGGTCATTTGCAAGACTTCGCACGTGATCCCATGTGATGGCCTCCATGGTTTCCTTTCGGGGTCTCTCGGCTTGAAATTTGCGACGGTAGTATATACCCACGTCATCTCGCCTTGGATTTCAGGTGCTCGCATTGAAGTGGCAGCGGATCGTCAATGCGCGGAAATATCTCTCAGCTTACGCTGGATCTTGGCCAAGTCTGGATGCTTGAGTCTCTCAAAGATCGCTTCGGCGCGAGCCCATGCACTGCGCGCGGCATTGTGGTCATTTTGACCGTGGAATAGGTCACCTAAATGCCCTAGTGTTCCGGCCATGTTGAACCAATCGCCGGCGTCCTGGTACTTGTCGATGGATTGACCATAGTGCTCGGCTGCCTCGCGAGGGTTTCCCATTCGATGATGACAGTAGCCTATCGTGTCGAGCACGTGAGCCTCGCCGTGTGCGTCTTTCAGTTCCCTTGTCATGACAAGGACCTCAAGGCAACGCATCAGGGCGTGCGGATGGGATCCTGTTCGAGCAAGATTCCAGCTGAGTGAGCTGAGGGCGCGTATCTCGCCTTGTCGGTTTCCCTCGGAACGAAATATTTCCAGTGCGTCCGCGGCATACTCCAGTGCCTGTGTAAAATCACTTCTGCGCTCGCTGATCAGACCTAGGGTCAGTTTTACTCCGGCTCTACCGATGTGGTCCCCCAGTTTGGTGAACAGGTCGATGGCTTGTTGGGCATGATTGAGCGCGTCGCCTTCGTGACCTAGTCTCATATATGTACTGGCAAGGATTCGGTGGCTCCTCGCCTTCGCTGTACTGTCGGCAATGCGGTCGCCTGCTGTCAGGCTGTCAAGGTGGATGGCAATCAGATCGCTCCAGTATCCTTGGCGATAAAGAAACGTAGTCAAGTTCCACGGAAGATGCCAGGCTTGCTCGTAGAAGCGGTTTCGCGCTGCCATACGTGAGGCTGCGACCAGGTTGTCATGCTCCAGGTGAAACCATTCGAGAGCTTCTTTCCTGCCCTTGAATTGCTTCGTCAATGCGTTGCGCTGAAGTGGTGGCGATGGTACCAATTCCCGGGATGGATTGAGTTGCCTGTCCGCGTTGGCCGCGGTGTGCACGTAGAAATCGACCAGTCGGCGGAGGGCGGTTTTTCGGATGTCTTCCGGCAGGTCGTGTTGTGCCTGCTCAGTGGCGCCCAGTCGGATCAGGTCATGTATACGATATTGATGTGGCGCGTGTTGGTGAATCAAGGAAGCTTGTTCGAGGCCTCTCAATGCTTCTCTCGCCTGGTGCAAGGGTAATGCGTTAAGGCTGGCGATGGCATGCAGGCTGATGTCCGGTCCTGTGGCAAGGCCCAGGTGCCGGAACACGTCGGCATGTCGAAGGGGGAGAGCGCTGAAGGAACACCGCAACGCGGCGGGGAGGCTCGATGCGGGATCACTGTCGTTCAGGGCGTTCAGCCTGGATGGGGTGTCGTGCAGTTCATCTGCCAGTGCCGAAAGCGGGAAGTCGGGGTGTGCGGCGGCCTGCCCGGCTACAATGCTCAGAGCCAACGGAAACCCGTCGCAGTAGGCAAGCAGCTCGTCCACTGCATGAGGTTCGGCGTTGAGGCGTTGCGCGCCGAGCCGGCCGGTCAACAGGGTGCGAGCTTCCGCGTTCCCCATCGCGTCGAGGGGTAACCTCCGTGCGCCGTGGAGGTTGATCAGTCCGGTCAGGTGGTCGCGACTGGTGACCAGCGCCATGCAGGTCGGACTGCCTGGCAGCAGGGGAACTACTTGCCTTGTGTTGCGAGCGTTGTCCAATACAATCAGTATTCGCTTGTCGGCCAGCAAACTCCGATAGAGTGCGGACTGGTTGTCAAGCCCTGTGGGGATTGACTTTGAATTGATTCCCAACGCATGGAGAAATCCACGCACTGCTGACTCGGGATGCACCGGATCGCCGGACGGGTCGAAGCCTCGCAAGTTGACATACAACTGTCCGTCGGGGAACCGATCTACCCTGCGGTGGGCCCAGTGCAACGCCAGTGCGGTCTTGCCGATACCGCCGGCCCCGGCGATGAGCGAGACCGGGGTGGCTTGCAGGCAAGCGACAGCGTCATCCAGTGCTGCCAGCTCGTCGGCTCGCCCGACGAACAGCTGCGGAGCGGCCGGCAATTGGTGCGGTACGACAGTTGATGGTGGCATGGAATAGAGGTGGAGTCCCCCGTGGATGGCACCGGTCTGGACGAGTGATCCGGTCATCGATCCGCTGAATTCGTTCCGGCCATCCGGCGCGTCCACCACCACGTCAGTTTGACGCACGCCGTACCGCTGGGGCGCACCTTGCGAAACTCCTGAGCCGACGTCACCCAATCGGTGCACCTGAAAAGGTGACCGAGCCGGCTTCCCGGAGGTTCGTCACTCTTTCCCGTCGGGGCCGGTGAAGCCCGGGATCTCCACGTCCTTGCGGTACCGCTCGGCCGCACCCGTGTCGGCGTCCTTGGATCCCTTCTTGCTGTTGCACGACGCACACAGGACCTCGAGGTTGCCCGGATCGGCGTAGAACTGCGAGCGGTCGGTCTGGCCCTTCTCCCGGCCCTGGGTGTTCCAGTGCCCGGCCACGGACTTGCGGTGGTCCAGCGCGTAGTTGTCGGCGTTGTTCGGCTTGACGCGGGCGGCGACGTGCGGGGCGATGCCGAGGAACGGGACACCCGGGCAGGTGAACGTCAGCCCGTCCGGCCGCATCACCGCGGCGATCTTGGCGGCGTCGTGGCCGCTGTACTTGTGGGAGCCGCCGTAGAAGACCGCGCGGACGTCGTGGTACTCGGGCCGCAGTGTCTTGCCGTCGATCGTGTACTGCGTCTGGCTCGCGCCGCCTTCGGCCGGCGCGAGTTCGGGCCCGCCGTTCGGGGTGTTGGCCAGGAACTTGAGCACCGGGAACGCCGGCCGCCCTTCGGAGCTCCGGCTGCGGCCGCCGGCGTTGCGTTCCAGCTCGTACTGGAGCGTCACCCAGCCGTCGGGACGGACGTCGGTGACCTTGGCGACCCGGTTGGTCGCCTTCACGACGAACCGCTTGCCCAGGTAGACCTTCGCTTCGTCGACCGGCGCCATCGGTCCCAGCGGGAGTTCGCCGGTGTCGTCGGTCGGGTTGACCTCCAGGTGGGTCTTGAACTTGCCGTTGCTGGTGGGCACCAGCGCGATCGTCGTGAGCTGGTAGGTGTCCTTGATCTTCGGCAGCGCCGCTTCGACCGTGTGCTGGGTGGCGTTCGGCTTGCGCATCTCGGCGTCGGCCGCCTGCTTGGCCTGGGCCAGCGCCTGTTGCTTCTGGCCGGCACTGCGCGGGTCCGGTACCCCGCTGCCCTTCTTGCCCTTGAGCTTCGACCAGACCTTCTTGCCCGCCTTGACGATCGTCCCCACGACGGAGTCGATCACCTTGCCGACCGGGGCCTGGACCTTCTCCAGCACCGACTTGATCTTTTCCGAGATCCCGCCCAGCCCCAGCAAACTCGCCAGGAACCCCAGCACCATCGGCAACGCCTTCGCCAGCGTCCGCTCGATCAGGCCCGCCACCGCGCCCGCGCCACCGCGGGCGATCGACTCCACCGAGTCCAGGACCGAATCCACGAACTCCTTGATCTGCGCGGCCTTGTCCACGAAGAACATGACGATGTCGTAGATCGCCTTGCAGGCCTTGATGAACGCCGCCGCCGGGTTGAGCATCGAAATGATCCAGGTGATGCCCGCCTTGACGATCTTCTCGATCACGAAGTCCTTGATCTGGCCGAGCACCATCTCCTTCAGGTCGCCGAGCTTCGCGACGATCCAGCGCCACAGGCCCGGCACGCCCTCGGTGAGCAGGATCTTGACGACGTCGAGGGTCTGCTCCAGCTTCGCCAGCACCGGCTCCGGGATGAACCGCAGGATCCGCGCGCGGACGCTGGCCCAGGTCAGGCCCAGCAGCGACAGGACCATCTTCAGGATGCCCTTGGCGTCCAGCGCTTCCGGGATCTCGATGCCCGCGCTCGCCAGGTTGCCCAGCAGCCACCCCTTCAGGCCGTCCTTGAGGTGCTGGACGATGTTGGCGCCGAAGTTCATGACGCCGGTCTTGACCGCGTTGACCAGGTTGCCGAGGAACTCGATCGGCTTCGCGATGATCAACCCGACCGCGTTCGCGGCCCGCGAAAGCACGCCGAGCAGCATGTCCTTCAGCTTGAGGATCGTTTCGATCGCACCGCCGACGGCTTCCTGCGCCTTGCTCCACAGGCCCTTGTTCTCGGCCTGCAGCGTCTTGATCTCCTCGTCGACGGCGTTGCGGGCCTCGCCGTACTTCTGGGCCAGGTCCTCGACCAGCGCATCCTGCTTCTCGTCGACGGACTTCTCGAGGTCGTCGAACTGGCCGCCGAACTCCTTCGCCGCCTCGCCCGCGATCTTGCGCAACGCCGGTGACTGGGACGCCACCTTCTGCTGCACGCGGGCGCGGCCGTCGGCGATCAGCTGCTTCGCCTCGCACAGCTTCTGGCCGACGAAGTCCGCGATGTCGCCGATGACGCCCTGCATCTTCGACTCGTAGACCTTCTTGGCCTCGAGGAAGAGGTTGTTCGCTTCGGCGGGCAGGTCGGCGAAGAGGTCGTACGCCCAGCGCGCCGCGCCGGTGATCCCGTCGTAGCGCTCGTCCTTGTAGCGCTTCATCCGCGCCTGGTGGTCGGCGGTGAACGCGGCCTTGGCCTGCGCCTCGCCCGCCTCGAACTTCTTCGCCACCTGGTCGTCGAGCGCGCCCAGCACGCCCTCGACCTTCGTCTTGGTCTCGTCGAAGATCGCCTTGATCTCGCCGGTGATCCGCGCCCGGTCCTGCTCGTCCTTCGACTTCGTGGCCGACTTCGCCGCCTGGCCCCGCTGGGCCGACGACGACCGCGCGCCCGTCATGCCCGCCATCGCCGCCTGGCCGGACGCCTGAGCCGCGCCGGTCACCGCGGCCAGCTGCCCGGCCTCGGACTCGCGGACCGCGGCCGGCGCCGAAGCCGTGTGCTGCTCGCCTTCCCGCTTCGCCGCCAGTGCGCCGGTGAACTCCGGCTCGTTGGACTCGGCCAGCTGCTGCTCGGTGACGCCCGCCGCGGCCATCGCGCCCTGGGTTTCGCACTGGCCGGCGCGCAGATCGGTCTGCTCGGGCGGCGCCTTGTCCGGGGTCGCCCTGCGGGCGTCCGGCGGCGCCAGCGCCGGCGGGGCCGGTGGTTGCGGCAGCGGCGTGACCGGCTTTTCCACGGCCCGGCCGGGGTCCGGCGGTTCCTTCGTCCGGTTGGTGACGTCCTTGGCCGAGGCGTCCTTGCCGCTGGTGACCTTGCCCAGCACCTCGGTCTTCACCTGGTCCGCCTTGCCGGAGGTGGCGAACTTGTCGGCCTCGTCGAGGTTCTTCGGCGCCTGCTTGGCGATCGCGGTGTTCACCGCCGCGATGAAGGCCGCCTTGTCGAAGCCGGCCGGCTTCGCCGCGGCCATCTTGTCCGCCTGGGCGGCCTTGGCCTGCGCGTCCTTGTCGTCGGGCGGCGCCACCGCGGCGTCCTGCGCCTGCTTGACCTCCGCGCCGGCGGGCGGGTGTGCCTTCGCCGTCTTGGCCTTGCCGGCGACGTCGTTCTTCAGCGACTGGAACTTCGGATCGGACGCCGGCGTCACGCCGGGCGGCGCGACCGGGGGAGCGGGACAGCCCTGCCGCTGCAACGCGACCAGGCCCGACACCGCCGCGTTGCCCGCCGAGGACTGCAGGCGCAGCAACCCGGGCGGCGTCGTCCGCGGGGCGGGCCGGACCGGCCGCGCCGGCTGTCCGGACGGCTCCCGTGGCGCCTTGTCCCGGCCCGTTGGCATGCGTTCAACTGTCGGCTCTGCCGGGCCGGTTGCCAACGACCGGACGGGCGGGCACGGCTGCCCGAACGGGCAGTTGCCTTTAAGGGCAGAGATCGGTTCCCGCGGGCCTAGCCGCACGGTCGTTCCGCGCGGAACGCCCTGGCAGCAGCATCGCCGGGGACAAGACTTGTGCGTCGACAAGGGAGGCACGCATGCCCACCTATCTCACGCCGGGGGTGTACGTCGAGGAGATCGAGGCGGGCGCACGGCCGATCGAGGGCGTGGGCACCGCGGTCGCCGCCTTCGTCGGCTTCGCGGCGGACGGTCCCTTCAACACCCCGACGCTGGTGTCCAACTGGGGCCAGTTCACCCAGACCTTCGGTGACTTCCTCGAGGGCTGCTACCTGGCCCAGTCGGTCTACGGCTACTTCCTCAACGGCGGCAGCAACTGCTACATCGTCCGCATCGGCGGGTCGCGCGCCCAGAACAACGGCGCCGCGCCGAAGCAGATCGAGGCCCGCCAGGCCGTGCTCGGCGGCTACCGCTTCGTCGCGAAGGAGCTGCCGGAAGGCAAGCAGGGCGGCGAGATCACCGTCGAGGTGGCCGACCCGACCGGCGACAACCCGGCCGAGGACCGGTTCACCGTGCTGGTCAAGCAGGACGGCAAGGTCGTCGAAACGCACAACGTGACGACCAAGCGCACCAAGGAGAACGTCGTCACCGCGGTGCGGGAGAAGTCCGGCCTGATCACCATCGAAGAGGTCGCCACCGGCGGCGCGGTCACGAAGCCCGACAAGGGCACGGCGGTGCTTTCGGCGCCGCCGAAGGAGGCGGAGGCCCCGCCGGTCCCGGGCCGGGTCGCGGCGAACGACTACGTCGGTGACGTCGCCGACCGCACCGGGTTCGGCGGCCTGGAGGCCATCGACGAGATCACCATGGTCGCGGCGCCGGACCTGATGGCCGCCTACCAGCGCGACCTGATCGACCTCGACACCGTCAAGGCCGTCCAGCTGGCGATGATCGCGCACTGCGAGCTGATGGGCGACCGGATGGCGATCATCGACCCGCCGCCGGCGCTCAACCCCCAGGAAGTCCGCAGCTGGCGGATGGACGCGGCCGGCTACGACTCGAAGTACGCCGCCCTGTACTACCCGTGGGTGCAGGTCCTCGACCCCGCGTCGGGCACCAACACGTACATCCCGCCGAGCGGCCACATGGCCGGCGTGTGGGCCCGCACCGACGCCACCCGCGGCGTCCACAAGGCCCCGGCCAACGAGGTCGTCCGCGGCGCGCTCGCGCTCGAGACGCACCTGACCAAGGCGGAGCAGGAACTGCTCAACCCGATCGGCGTCAACTGCGTGCGGTCGTTCTCCGGCAAGGGCATCCGGGTCTGGGGCGCGCGGACGCTGTCGAGCGACCCGGCGTGGCGCTACCTGAACGTCCGGCGGCTGTTCAACTACCTCGAGGAGTCGATCCTCGGCGGCACCCAGTGGGTCGTGTTCGAGCCGAACGACGACGCGCTGTGGGCGCGGATCCGGCGCACGATCAGCGCGTTCCTGGTGATGGAGTGGCGCAAGGGCGCGTTGTTCGGGCTCACCCCGGACGAGGCCTTCTTCGTCAAGTGCGACCGCGAGACCAACCCGGCCGAGGGGATCGACCTCGGCCAGGTCATCTGCGAAGTCGGCATCGCCCCGGTGAAACCGGCGGAGTTCGTGATCTTCCGGCTGGCCCAGATGTCCGGTGGCACCAGCCTCGTCAACGAGTGATGAAAGGGCTTCGCAATGGCACTTCCCGATCTTGACAAGGCGGTAGGCCACTCCTTCGGGCTCGAGATCGACGGCGTCCAGATCAAGCAGATCTCCGAGGTCTCCGGCCTCAAGATGGAGCAGGACGTCATCGAGCTCAAGCAGAACACCGTCGACGGCAAGTACGTCATCAAGAAGCTCCCCGGGCGCCCCAAGGCCGGCGAGGTCACGCTGACCCGCGGCCTGACCGAGGACAACAGCTTCGAGAAGTGGGTCAAGGACGCCCACTTCGGCAAGATGGCGACCGCCCGCAAGGGCGGCGCCATCATCGTCTACGACTACGAAGGCACCGCGCTCAAGCGCTACAAGCTCACCAACGCGTGGCCGAAGAGCCTGGAGATCGGCTCGCTGAAGGCCGGCGACACGAGCGTGCTCACCGAGAAGCTCGTCATCACCTACGAGCAGATGGAAGTCGAGTGAGCCGATGCGCAGGGTGATGGCGTCGGCTCCGGTCGAGGAAGCCCCCGCCGCCCCGGCGGGGGAGCCCCGGGCGGAACGGCCGAAGCTGCGGACGGAGTTCGCGTTCGAACTCCCGCGCGGGTACGTCGACGACGAGGGCAAGGTGCACCACTCCGGCGTGATGCGCCTGGCCACCGCGCGCGACGAGCTGATCCCGCTGCGGGACGACCGGGTGCGCGAGAACTCGGCGTTCCTCACGGTGGTGCTGCTGGCCCGGGTGGTCACCCGGATCGGCGACATCACCGACGTGCACGCCGGGGTCATCGAGAACCTGTTCGCCTCCGACCTGGCGTTCCTGCAGGACATGTACCGCCGGGTCAACAGCGAAGGCCACACCAGGGCGGGCGTCGCCTGCCCCGAGTGCGGCCACAGCTTCGTCGTCGACGTCGCCGGTGGCCGCCTGGGGGAATCGTGACGTACGCGGCCGACCGGCTGCACGAGGAAGTCGCGTACGTGGCCTACCACCTGCACTGGTCCCTCGACGACATCCTCGACCTCGAACACCCCGACCGGTTGACCTACGTCGCCGAGATCGCCCGGATCAACACCCGGATGAGCCAGGGACGGTGACGCACGATGTGGTTTCGCAGGAAGGAGGCGGGCCCGCCGCCCGTGCCGGTGCCCGCGCCTGAGCCGGCCGCGCTGCCGGTGAAGCGCGCGGAGTGGCGGAGCGTGGCACCGATCCGGCGCGTCCTGACCGAGCACCCGCTGGTCAACCCGGTGCAGCGGTTCAGCTCGACGCTGTCGTCCTGGCAGAGTCCGGGCTACCTCGAGCCGCTCGGGCACCGGGTCGGCCCGGCGGAACCCGCCGGCGTCATCGGTGATCTGGTGCGCCCGGCGGAGGTGCCCATGCCGCTGGTGGAGCCGGGGCCGCCGTCCCGGCTTCGGGGCGCCTCGGTGCAGCGGTCCGGCGAACCGGACTTGCCGCTGGTGTTGCCGGTCGTCACCGCGCGCGAGACCGTGCCGCCGCTGACGTCCGCGGCGGCCGAGAGCGGCCCGCCGGTGCGGACCCTCCAGGCGATCGCGGAGCCGTCCCCTGTGGACACTCCGGTGGCCGGCGACGCCCCGGTGGTCCCGGTGGCGGCGCCGGAGCCACCGGCACCCCAACCCCCGGCCCCGGCCGAGCCGGCGCGGCCCGAGTTGCCGCTCGTCCAGCGGACCGAGCAGGCCGCACCACGGCGGCTCGGACTCGGCGCGCCGATGCTGCCGGATCCCGGCCCGCCTCTTCCGGTGTCGCGGCTCGCGGACGACGTTTCGCCGGTCTCGAGCGCTTCGGGTCCACCAGCTGAGCCGGTGTCGCGGACGACCGGTTCGCCGCCGGTGAACACTTTCCGCCCGTTCGACACCCCGGAGAGCCGTTCCGGGACCACGGAGCCGCCCGGGACACCGGGCGGCTCGACGAGCGTTTCCCCGTCCTTGCCGGTGGCGCGGATCGGCGAGGACGCGGTGGCGCCGGTCGTGCGGACGGGGGAGGGCTCGTCGGGTTCGGTCTCGGCGGGGGTTTCGCTGACAAGAGGGGTGGAGGAGCCATTTCCTCAGGTCCCGAGGGCGGCCGAGGCGCTTCCTGTCGTGCCGAAGGCTCAGGAGTCACCTCTGCCGGTGTCCCGGGCGGCTGAGACCTCGGCAGCGCCAGCTTCGTCGCTGTCGCGAATGGCGGAGACCTCGCGACCGGCGGCCGAGCCGCTGGTGCCGATGGGGTCGGCGGCGCGTGAGCCGTCGCTGCCGGTGGCGCGAGCGATCGAAACCTCGGCGGTGCCGGTGGGACCGGCGGCGCAGGATTCTCCGCGGCAGATGCCAGGCGCGGCCGGGAATCCGGTGGCGCCGGATTCGTCGCTGCTGGTGTCCCGGGCGGCCGAGAGTTCCGGCGTACCGGCGGCGCAGGAGCCACCGCTGCCGATGGCACGAGCGCTTCCGTTGCCGGGAACGGAAGGCAGTTCGGCGCTTTCCGCGGCACCCGTGGCGGACGAGTCCCCGGCACCTTCCGCCGGGTCGGCATCGCCGCTGCCGGTGTTGCGGGCTGTCGAGACCCCGGCGCGCCCGGTTGCGCCGGAGCCGCTGCCGCGGGCGACCGAGACCTCGGTGCTCTCCGTGGCACGAGCGGCGGAGGAATCACCGGTTCCGGTGACACGCGCCCTCGAGACTCCGGCACTCCCGGTGACGAGCGCGGCAGAGGCCGCATTCCTTCCGGCGACACGGGCGAGCGAGGGTTCGCCGCTTCCGGTCGCCCGGCCCGCCGAGGATGCACCTGCCGCGACAGACGCGATGCAGAGTGCTCCGCTCCCGGTGGCGGGGGCGTTCGAAAGCCCGGCAAGCTCGACGGCAGGTGCCGGGTCGTTGCCGGTGGCTCGGTCGGTCGAGGGGGCGACGAGCCCGATGGCAGGAGCTGCGCCGCCGTTGCTCCCGGTGGCACTGTCCGTCGACGGCCCGACCAGTCCGGTGGGAGGTGCCGCGACGCCGCTGCTTCCCGTGGCACGGTCCCTCGAAGGCCCGGCGAGTCCGATGGCAGGTGCCGCGGTGCCGGTGCTCCCGGTGGCTCGGTCCGTCGAAGGCCCGGCGAGTCCGATGGCAGGAGCTGCAGTGCCGGTGCTCCCGGTGGCTCGATCCGTCGAAGGTCCAGCGAGCCCGGCGGCAGGAACCGCCGTGCCGCTGCTCGCCGTGGCACGGTCCGTCGAAGGTCCGGCAGCCTCGACGGCGGGAACCGCGGTGTCCTCGCTTCCGGTGGCACGATCCGTCGAAGACTTCACCACCTCCACACCACCCCCGACGGCACGCACCATCGGAACCGCGCCCCTTCCGGTCGCGCGAACCCAGGAGGGCGCGCCCGCTCCAATAGCGGGAACCACAGCGCAGCTCTCGGCAGCACCGGCCGTTGACGGCGTGGCGCCCGCGATGCCACCGCTCCCGGTGGCACGAGCGGCCGAAATCCCGGCAGTCCCCGTGACCCGGGCCCTCGGCAATCCGGCCGTCCCGCTCTCGCGCGCCGTCGACGCCCCGGTACCCCACGCCGAACCGGCCGAACCACTGCCCGTCGCGAGGATCGCCGACCCGGTCCGACCGTCCACACCGGACCCGCCACCTCCCGCGCCGGTTGTCCAACGCGATCCGGAACCCGCCGTCGCACCCGCACCCGTACCCGCGTCCGCGCCGGCCGCGGCTCCGCACCAGCAGGCGCCGGAAACCGAAGAGCTCGTCAAGAAGCTGTTCGATCCGCTGCTGCGCCGTCTCAAGACCGAACTCCGTCTCGACCGGGAGCGCCGGGGCGCGCTCACCGATCGCCCGCACTGAAGGAGGAGCGCCGATGCCGGACACCGAAGAGGCCGTTGCCGTGTGCTACGTCGTCAAGCTGGACGACAAGAACCTCGGCAACCTCGGGGCGTTCTCCAGCTGCGACGGGCTCGGCTGCGAATTCGTCATGGAACAGCGGGAAGAGGGCGGCAACAACGGCATGGTCTGGCAGTTGCCGACCCGGATCAAGTACTCGAACATCAAGCTCTCGCGCCCGGTCACCGAGGCCAGCTCGCAGATCACCAAGTGGTTCGCCAGCCTGGCGAGCGGGATCGAACGCAAGACCGCCACCATCGAGGCGCGCACCCTCGAAGGCAAGGTGATCGCCAGCTGGGCCCTCGAAGGCGTCGTCCCGGTGCGGTGGAGCGGGCCGCAGCTCTCGCCCGACTCGCCGAAGGTCGCCACCGAGACCCTCGAACTGGCCCACCACGGCTTCCTCAGCCCGGCGAAGAAGGGCTGAGACGATGCCCTCGCCCGTCACCTTCACCTCGGCCGGCTCCCAGTCCACGGCGGCCTACAGTTCGGGCGCGCCCAGCAACCTCCAGCGCGCGGTGCTGAAAGTCCACAAGCCGCCGCAGTCCGGCGGGACCGGGCAGCCGCCCGGCGACTGGCTGTTCGACATCGAGTTCCAGTTCAACCCCAAGGAGTTCTCGGTCAGCAAGAACGCCAAATGGGGCCGGGACGCCCAGCCCAACGCCAAGAAGAGCGCGCCGCCGCAGTTCAAGGGGTCCGATCCGGCGAAGCTCTCGCTGGAGATGTTCATCGACGCCACCGACAAGATGAACGACGCCGTCGTCAAGAAGGTCGAGCAGCTGTTCACCTGCTGCGTGGCCACCGAGGACAGCCGTCAGCACAAGAAGCCCTCACCGCCGTGGGTGATCTTCAAGTGGGGTGGCATGACCGGCTTCCCCGCCTACGTCGCCTCCGTCACCGCGAAGTACACGCTGTTCACCCCGTCCGGGACGCCGGTGCGCGCGGTCTGCACGGTCAACCTCGAGGAGATCTCCGGCGAGCTGGGCGGGCAGAACCCGACGTCCGGCGCGCTCGCCGCCCGGGACACGCACGTGCTCGTCGCCGGGGACTCGCTGCCCTCGGTGGCGTTCCGCGCCTACGGCGACGCCGGGAAGTGGCGCGCGATCGCCGACGCCAACGACATCGACGACCCGATGCGGCTG
This sequence comes from Amycolatopsis sp. CA-126428, assembly GCF_002904335.1. Lineage (GTDB taxonomy): Bacteria > Actinomycetota > Actinomycetes > Mycobacteriales > Pseudonocardiaceae > Amycolatopsis. The sequence goes on from NZ_PPHF01000155.1 coordinate 228,871, forward strand.
CGGCCCGGCACCCGGCTCCTGGTGCCCGCGCTGGAGGAGCTCGATGGCTAACGAGACCTTCACGAACACCCTCGTGGTCGAGGTCGAAGGCACCGCGCTGCCCGACGACGTCCGGGTGATGCTCGGCTACGCCTACGTCGACGACAGCCGGAACCTGCCGGACACCTTCGTGCTGCGCTTCCGTGACCCCGGGGCCGTCGTGCTGGAGAAGGGCAAGTTCAAGGTCGGGGCGAAGCTCAAGCTCAAGGTCCAGACGTCCGACCCCGAAGCCCCGCAGGACCTGCTCTCGGGCGAGGTCACCGCGGTCGCCGTCGACCTCGACCCGCACGGCACGTTCACCGAGGTCCGCGGGTACGACCACGCGCACCGGCTGTTCCGCGGCCGCCGGGTCGCGGCGTACCCGAACATGACGATCGCGGACGTCGTGCGCAAAGTCGCCGGGCGCGCGAACCTGCCCACCGGGAAGATCGACGACGTCAAGGGCTTCGGCGGCCGGCCGAACACCCAGCTGAGCCAGGACAACGTCAGCGACTGGGAGTTCCTGTCCCGGCTGGCCGACGCGGTCGGCGCGCAGATCGCCGTCCGGGACGGGAAGCTGAACTTCGAGCTGCCGGAGAAACCGTCCGGCGCGCCCTCCACGAGCACCAAGGCGACCGCCGACCCGCTGGTCCTCGAAGCCCACGGGACGCTGCTCAGCCTGCGCGCCAGCGTCACCGCGGCCGAGCAGGTCCCCGAGGTGCGGGTCAACGGCTGGGACTACGAGAACAAGCAGCCGATCACCGCCACCGCGACCCCGAAGAACGCGGGCACGGACGTGCCCGGGGTGGATCCGGTCGCGCTGGCCGGGAAGTTCGCGAGCCCGCCCTTCCTCGACGCCGCCGCACCGCGGCGCACCCAGGGCGAGGCGGACGCGACCGCCAAGGCGCTGGCCGACCGGTTCGGCGGCGCCTGCACCGAACTCGACGGCGTCGCGAAGGGCAACCCGAAGCTGCGCGCGGGCGCCGCCGTCACGCTCACCGGCGTCGGCCAGCCCTTCTCCGGCAAGTACACGCTCACCAGCACCCGTCACCTGTTCAACGAGGAGGTCGGCTACACCACCGAGTTCGCCGTGTCGGGACGCCAGGAACGCTCGCTGTACGGCTTGGTCGCCGGCGGGGCGAAGCACTCGTCGTGGCCGGGGGTCGTCCCCGCGCAGGTGACCGACCTCAAGGACCCGGCGAAGCTCGGCCGCGTCAAGCTCACGTTCCCGTGGCTGGACAAGGAGTTCACCAGCACCTGGGCCCGCACGGTCCAGGCGGGCGCGGGCCACGACCGCGGCGCGCTGGTGCTGCCCGAAGTCGGCGACGAGGTCCTGGTGGGCTTCGAACACGGCGACTTCGAAGCGCCCTACGTGCTCGGCGGCCTCTACAACAGCAAGGACACGGCGCCGTCGAAGTTCACCAAGCCCGTCGTGGACGGCAACAGCGGCGAGGTGGCGCTGCGCGGGTTCGTCTCGCGGAAGGGCCACAAGCTCGAGTTCGCCGAGGACGACGGGATCATCCTGTCGTCTGCGGACGCGAAGTTCGTGGTCAAGATCGACCAGAAGAACCAGGTCATCGAGGTGACCAGCGGCAAGAGCGTCACGGTCAAGGCGCAGAACGGCGTGAGCATCGACGCCGGCGCCGGGCCGCTGGAGCTCAAGGGCCAGAAGGTGTCCGTGAAGTCCCAGACCGACGCCAGCATCGAGGCGACCAGCCAGCTCAAGCTGAACGGCACCGCGGGTGTGAAGGTCGAGGGCGCCACGGTTTCGGTCGCCGGCCAGGGCCAGACGGAGCTGACCGCCAGCGGTGTCGTCACCGTGCGCGGCAGCGTGGTCAAGATCAACTGACGGGGGAGCGACATGCCACCAGCCGCGAGGGTCGGCGACCCGACCGGGCACCCGGGCGTCATCGCCGGGCCCGGCGTGCCGACCGTGCTGATCGGCGGGATGCCCGCCGCGAACGTCGGGACGCTGCACACGTGCTCGTTCCCGCCGCCCGCGGTGCACCCGCCGACGCCGATCGCGCCGCCGGGCTGCCCGACGGTGCTGATCGGCGGCATGCCGGCCGCCCGGATGGGCGATATGGCCACCTGCGGCGCGCCGATCGTCATGGGCTGCCCGACCGTCCTGATCGGAGGCTGAGGTGACGGTGAGCGGGAAGGACTTCCTCGGCCGGGGACTGGCGTTCCCGCTGCACACGGACGCGACCGGCTCGATCGCGCTGGTCGGCGGCGAGCGCGAGGTCGTCGAGAGCATCCGGCTGATCCTGGCGACCTCGCCGGGCGAACGCCCGATGCGCCCCGAGTTCGGCTGCGCGGTGCACGACCTCGTGTTCGCGCCCGCCGACGCGGCGACCGCCGGGCAGATCGCCTACGAGGTCCGCACCTCGCTGGAGCGCTGGGAGCCGCGGATCACCCTCGACGACGTCGTCGTCAGCTTCGACGAGGCCGACCGGGGCACCCTGCTGATCGACATCCGCTACCGCCTGCGCGGCACCAACGACCCCCGCAACCTCGTCTTCCCCTTCTACGTCATCCCGCCGCACGACGCAGGCGAGGACGGTGCGTGATGACCCTCCCGATGCCCAACCTCGACGACCGCCGGTTCCAGGACCTGGTCGACGAAGCCAAGTACCTGGTGCAGCGCAACTGTCCGGAGTGGACCGACCACAACGTCTCCGACCCCGGCGTCACGCTGATCGAGACGTTCGCGCAGATGGTCGACCAGCTGCTCTACCGGCTCAACCGGGTGCCCGACCTGCACTACCTGCGCTTCCTCGACCTGATCGGGGTCCGGCTGTTCCCGCCCGCCGCGGCGCGGACCGACGTGACGTTCTGGCTCTCGGCCGCCCGGGACGTCCCGGTGGTCGTCGCGGCCGGCAAGCAGGTCGCGAGCGTGCGCAACGAGGTCGATGACCCGGTGGTCTTCACCGTGGAACGCACGCTGGACATCGTGCCGTGCTCGCTCGCGCACCTGGCGACCAGCACGGCCGACACCGGCTCGCCCCCGGTCGACCGCACCGACGAACTGCTCGTCGGCGGCGGCCCGGCGGTCTTCGCCGAGACCCCGGCCCCCGGCGACGCGGTCCTGTTCGGACTGTCGGACGCCGTTCCGGGCTGCGCGGTGCTGCTGCGGCTGGACTGCGAGGTCGAGGGCCAGGGCGTCGACCCGCGCGACCCGCCGTGGCTGTGGGAGGCCTGGGACGGCACCGGCTGGGCGGCGTGCGAGGTCGACCGGGACAGCACCGGCGCGTTCAACCGGTCCGGGGACATCGTGGTGCACGTCCCGTCCGGGCACGCGATGTCGGTGCTCGCCCGGCAGCGGGCCGGGTGGCTGCGCTGCCGCCTGGTCGAGGCCAACCGGAACCAGCCGTTCTACCAGCGTTCGCCGCGGCTGCACGCGGTCGAGGCCTCGACCATCGGCGGCACCGTCTCCGCCGTGCACGCCGAGATCGTCCGCAACGAGATCGTCGGGACCTCCGACGGCACCCCCGGCCAGCGGTTCCCGCTCGGCCGTCCCCCGGTGGTCGTGGGGGAGGGCGAACTGGTCGTCGAGGTCTCGGGCCCGGACGGCTGGCAGCAGTGGACGGAGGTCCGCTCGTTCGCCGACTCCGGCCCGGACGACCGGCACGTCATGCTCGACCGCGTCGGCGGCGAGGTCGCGTTCGGCCCCGCGGTGCGCCAGCCCGAGGGCGGGCTCCGGTACTACGGGGCGTTCCCGCCCAAGTCCGCCGCGATCCGGGTGCCCGAATACCGGTCCGGTGGCGGGCGGCGCGGCAACGTCGCCCGCGAGGTCCTCGAGGTGCAGCGGGACCCGATCCCGTTCGTCAGCAGCGTGGTGAACCGCCGTCCGGCGATCGGCGGGGTCGACGGCGAGTCGGTGCGGGACGCGGCGGTCCGCGGTCCGCTGCTGCTGCGCACCCGCGACCGCGCGGTCACCGCCGAGGACTACGAGCAGCTCGCGCGCGAAGCGGCACCGGAAGCGGCCCGGGTGCGGTGCATCCCGGCACACGGCGCCGACGGCCGCGAGACCGGCGCGATCCGGGTCCTCGTCGTGCCGGCGGTGCCCGACACCGGCGAACTCGCCTTCGCCACCTTGATGCTCGAAGCCGGCATGCGTGCCCGCATCGAGCGCCACCTCGGCGAACGCCGCTGCGTGGGTGCGCTCGTGTCCGTGGAACCGCCGTTCTACCAAGGTGTCACGGTGGTCGCGCGGCTGCGGGCCCGGCGCCGGACGACGGCGGGCACGCTGGGCGCCCGGGCGAGCCAAGCGCTCTACGACTACTTCAACCCGATCAGCGGCGGCCCGGACGGCGACGGCTGGCCGTTCGGGCGCCCGGTGCAGTCGGGGGAGGTGTTCGCGGTGCTGCAGCGGCTTCCCGGCGTCGAGCTGGTGGAGGACGTGCGCCTGTTCGCCGCGAACCCGATCACCCGCGAACGCGGCGAACAGGTCGACCGGCTCGACCTGCCGCCCAACGCGCTGGCGTTCTCGTTCGGGCACCAGGTCCGGGTCCGGGAGGCGGGCGCATGAGGACGGGGATCCCGGGGCTGCCGAGCCCGCACCCGATCGGCGAGCAGCTGCCCTCGGTGTACGCCGAGGACCGGTTCGTACAGGGCTTCACCGGCGCGCTCGACGAAGTCCTCGCCCCGGTCATCTCCACTTTGGACAATTTTTCGGGCTACCTCGACCCGGGTGTGGCGCCCGCCGACTTCGTCGGCTGGCTGGCCCACTGGGTCGCGCTGGGCGTCGACGAGAGCTGGCACCCGGACCAGCTGCGGCAGCTGGTCACCCGCTCGGTCGAGCTGCACCGGTGGCGCGGCACGCGCCGCGGCCTCACCGAACACGTGCGGCTGCTCACCGGCGGCGCGGTCGAGGTGACCGACAGCGGCGGGGTCGTCGCCGACCCGCAACCGGGTGCGCCGCTGCCGGATCCGGGACCGCCGTGGGTGCAGGTGCGCGTGCGGGTGCCCGACCCGGCCCGGGTCGACGTGCGCCGGTTGACGGCGACGGTCGTGGATGCGGTGCCCGCCCACGTGCGGGTCACGGTGGAAGTGCTGGAGGGCTAGCGGATGGTCATCTACGCGGAGTGCGGGCACCAGGGGCCCGCCGACGTCGAGTTCTGCGGTGAATGCGGCCGCTACCTGAAGTGGGACGACGACGGCCCGGTCGCGGTGCGGTCGCAGCCGGTGGTGCAGCAACAGCACCAGCAACAGCAGCAGGTCGTGCAGCCCGCCGAGCCGATCGCCCCGGTCCGGCAGCCGGTGCAGCCGACCGTGGAGGAGCAGGTCCTCAACCCGGGCGACCTGATCTGCGGCCGGTGCGGCAAGGGCAACGCGCCGGCCCGGAACTTCTGCAGCCGCTGCGGCGCGTCCCTGGCCGAGTCCGAGGTCGTCAAGACGTCGTGGTGGCGGCGGCTGTTCGGCCGCAAGCCGAAGGAGCTGAAGGCGGGGGCGCGGCCCGGCAAGGACGGCGTCCGCCGCCGGGCCGGCCGGAGCGGGGCCGCGCGCCGGACCGTGGGCAAGGTGCTCCGCCGGACCGTCGCGGTGGCGCTGATCTTCTCGGCCCTGATCTACGCGCTTTACCAGCCGTTCCGCGGGGCGATCAACACCGCGGCGGTGGGGCTGTGGAACCAGGTGACCGGCGTCTTCGAGGCGAAGCTGAACCCGATCCACCCGATCAAGGTGAGCGCGACCGCGCAGGCCGACGGGCACGCGGCGCCCCTGGTCACCGACAACGCCAAGAACACGTTCTGGGCGGCCCCGGGCGACCGGGAACAGGTGCTGGTGTTCACCTTCGACCACCCGGCGGACCTGCGGAAGGCGATCGTGTACTCCGGGGACGCGGCGAACTTCCCGGCCGCGCACCGGCCGCAGAAGCTGCACCTGGTGTTCTCCACCGGCAAGACCTACGACATGGTGCTGGCCGACACGCCGGACGCCCAGGAAGTCCCGATCGAGAACAGCGCCGGCGCCACGAGCGTCGAGCTGCACGTGACCGGGCTGTACCGCTCGCTCAACGGCACGGACGTCGCGATCTCCGAGATCGAGCTGTTCGAAGCCGGCTGATCCGCAAGGCTTTTGGGGAGGACCGACCATGCGCGCGAACCGAGCGGTGGCGGGCAGCGCGGTCGTCGCGGTGCTCGGCGGCTGGGCGATCAGCGGTGCGCTCGCGCCGACCGAGGCACAGGCACCGGCACCGGTGGCCTCGCCGTACCGCGTCGGGTACGTCAGCGAGGCCGGCACCGGCCTGTACCAGGCCACCGGCGAAGGCGCGGAGCCGGCGCTGCCCCGCACCATCGGCAGCGTCGACTCCGACGCGTCCGCGGGCACCGGAGGCATCGTGTGGGTGAGCCACCGCGCCGCGGTCGCCGGGGGCGCCGAGCGGGACGGCGAACTCTGGTACCTCCGCGACGGCGCCCCGGCGGCCGTGCAGCTGACGAACGACGACGCCGTCGACCTCCACCCGGCGCTTTCCCCGGACGGCCGCACGGTCGCGTTCGCCTCCGAACGCGCCGGCGGCCGGAAGCTCTTCGTGATCGGCGTGGACGGCGGCGGCCTCCGCCAGGTGACGTCCGGCCCGGCCGCCGACGACTCGCCGAGCTGGTCGCCCGACGGCACCCGCCTGGCCTTCAGCAGCACCCGTGACGACCCGGCCGGGGACATCTACACCGTCGGAGCCGACGGCGGGACGCCGGTGCGCCTGACCGCCGACCCGGCCGCCGACACTCAGCCGGCGTGGGGTCCGGCGCGGATCGCGTTCACCACGACCCGCTTCCACCCGGCCGGCGACGTGGTGCTGATGGCCGACACGGGCGGCGGGGTCACCCGGGCGGTGCCCGATCCCGGGGATTCGGCCGAGCCGGCGTGGTCGCCCGACGGCGCTCGCCTGGCCTTCACGACCCGCGCGCAGGATCCGCTCGGCGACGTCAAGCAGGTCGAGGGCGGCACGGTGTCGGTCATCTCGGCCCTGCCGGCCATCGGCGAGACCGAGCCGGCGTTCCGCGCGGACGGCCGGCCGGTGTTCACCGAGCTGCGCGCGAGCGGCACCGCGGACATCTGGAGCGCGGACGCGACCGGCGGCGACCGCCGGGACCTGACGAACCGCCCGGGCGCCGGCGAGTTCGACCCGGCCTTTTCCGCCGACGGCTCACAGCTGGCCTACACCCAGGCCGGCCCCGGCGAGGCGGCCCCGAGGACCGAGATCATCGTGGCGAACGCCGACGGCGGCGCACCCCGGCCCCTGACCGGCCCGAGGGACGGGATCAAGCGCGAGCAGCACCCGGCCTGGTCGCCGGACGCGACGGCGATCGCCTTCACCAACACGGCGATCCGCGGCGAGAGCCGCTTCGACACCGTGCGGATCGCCCGCGTCGCCGACGGCCGCGTCCTGGGCGAAATCCCGATCCCGCCGTACCTGTCCGGCGACGACTCGCAGCCGGTGTGGTCGGCCGACGGGACGAAGATCACGCTGACGCGGGCGGCCTCGCGGATCTCGCCGCCGCCGCCGGGGCGGGTGCAGCCGACGGTGGTCGACATCCCGGTCGGGCAGGGGTCTTCGGCGGCGATCCCCAAGACCGTGCCGACCGACAAGGTGCCGGCCAAGCCGGACATCGTGCTGCTGATGGACCAGACCAGTTCGATGGGCACCGCACTGGCCGCCATGCAGGCGAGCCTGACCGACGTCATGAAGACCATCACCACGGCGCAGCCGGACGCCCAGTACGCCGCCGTGGCGTTCGGCGACCGCAAGGACCCGGTCGACGCGAACAACCCCAACGGCCGCCTGTTCCAGGTGCAGCAGGGCCTCACGAAGAACCAGGCCGAGATCAAGGACGCCTTCACGAGGATCACCCCCGCCGAAGGCGACGACATCCCGGAGGACTGGATCTACGCCCTGGATCGCGTCGCCACCGGTGCCATCGGCTTCCGGCCGGACAGCAGCCGGATCGTCGTGCTGGTCGGCGACGCGCCCAGCCACGACCCGAGCGGCGACCGGGACCCCACGAAGGGCGTGACGCTCACCCAGGCGATCGAGCACCTGAAGGCCCAGGGCATCCGGGTGGTCGCGGTGTCGGCCCGGGTTGCCGGCGGCCTGGACAGCGATCCGAGCCACCAGGCGACCCAGGTGGTCGACGCGACCGACGGCGTCCTCGCGAGCACCGACCCGGGCAACATCAGCGCCGTGATCACCGAGAAGATCGGTGACCTGAAGGTGAAGGTGCAGCCGGTGCCGTTCTGCGACCCGGGGCTGACGCTGACGTTCACCCCCGAGGGGACCCAGTCGGTGCCGGGCGGCACGAACGCGAACTTCACCGAATTCGCGGCCGTCGCGGCCACGGCGCCCCTCGGGGCCTTCCTGCACTGCCGGGTCGAGTTCCGGTTGGCCGGCGAGCCCACCGTGCGGCCCGGCTACACCGAGGACGTCACCGTCCGGGTCAAGGACCCGCGGCTGCCGCTGATCACCCTGCACGACAAGACCGTCACCGGAACCGCGCCCACGGTCGTCGAATACTCCGCGACCGCCATCGACGCCGACCGCGAAACGCCGCTGACACCGTTCTGCACACCGTCGTCCGGCAGCCTCTTCCCGGTCGGGGCCACCACCGTGACCTGCACGGCGACCGGACGGGGCGGCACGGCCACCGAGACCGCCGTGATCTCCGTCGACCCCGGTGGGGAATTCCGTCAGGAGCTCTGGCAGGTTTCGCTCGTCGCGACGGCGGACAGCGTCGTCGCCGGCACCCAGCGCGATCTCTCGCCGTCGTTCGGGACGCCGTGCGGCGCCGGGCGGCAGGGCTCGGCGGACGTTTCGCCGGACGGCGCCGCGCTGGTGTTCCACAACGAGTTCCGCCAGCTCTGCGTGGCGCCCGCCGATGGCGGGCGCGCGCGGGTTCTCGTGCAGGACACCGATTTCGTGGACGACCCGGCCTGGTCGCCGGACGGCACGCTGGTCGCGTTCGACAGCGCGCCCTCCGAATCCCGGCCGGGCATCCGGATCGTGCCGTCGGCCGGGGGCGCCTCCAAGCCGCTGATCGACGGGCCGGGCGGGGCATCGCAGCCGGCGTTCCAGCGGGTCGCCGACGTCGGGGTGACGGCCACCGCCGTCCCGGCCGCCATCCCGTTCTCCGGGCTCACGACGTTCGAGTTCGTGGTCACCAACCACGGCGCCGCCGCGGCGCCCGGGACCGGGCTGTTCGTCCGGCTGACCGCGGGGCTGCGGCCGCAGGCGCCGATCACCGGCGTGGGCACCTGCACGCCGGACCTCGTCTGCGCCTTCGGGACGCTCGCGCCGGGTGCGCAGGCGCGGGTGCGGTTCAGCGCCACCGGCGCCGAACCCGGGCCGCAGGCCGCGACCGGCACGGTCACCACGGCGGGCCCGGACGCCGACAAGCGGGACGACTCCGCGACGGCCGTGGTCACCGTCGGCGAGAAGCCGGTGCCCCCGGTCACGCCGGGATCGCTGTCGGTGGGCCTGGCGGTGTCGGCGGTCCCGCTGTTCGTCGGCGGCGACGACGTCGGGCTGACCTTCCTGGTGCACAACGGATCCGGGGCACCGATGCCGGACGTCCGCCTGGTCACCCAGCTGCCGCCGCAGCTGCCGGCGACCTCGGTGCCGCCGGGGTGCACTCCGGGCGGCGGCAGCTGTGCGCTCGGGACGCTCGCGCCCGGCCAGACCGTCGAGATCCGGATAACGCTGGCGGCCGCGGCCGCGGCGGACGCGCCGGTGGCCGGCACGGTCAGCACTAGCGGGCCGGACAGCAACCCCGGCGACAACACGGCCAGTGCCCGGGTGGTGATCCGCCGGCCGGTGGTGACGGTGGACCCGGGCGTCGGCCCGGTCGGCTCCGTTCCGCGCGTGACGGGCACGGACTTCCCGCCGGGCGCGACCGTCCGGCTGGCCTGGTCGGCCGGGATCTCCGAGACACCCGGCCTGGTGACCGTGGGCGTCGACGGGAAGTTCGAGGCGCAGTTCCTGATCTTCCACCACGACCTGATCGGGCCGCGGACGGTGGCGGTGACCTCGGTGAGCGGGCCGAAGTTCGGGACGGCACAGTCGAACCCGATCCTGGTGGTGCTGCGCACGGAACAACCCCCGTTCATCACCCGCGGCTGAGCCGCGGCGAGCCCGCTGCCCGTAGGGGCAACCACCGGCGCACGGCCGCACACCCGTCCGCTGGTGCCGGATCCGCACCACGAAAGGGAGACTTCGGCGCATGGGAGCAACGGCGACGCTGTCCGAGGCCGGCCTGGTCGCGGAACCCGGCCAGGAGACCAGCTGCACGGTGACCATCCGGAACGCCGGGCAGGTCGTCGACCAGTTCGCGGTCGACGTGGTCGGCAACGCGAGTGGCTGGGCCACCGCGGAACCGGCCACGGTCAACCTCATGCCGGGGGAGACCGGGACGGTCACCGTGCGGTTCACGCCGCCGCGATCGTCCGACGTCCCCGCGGGGGCGATCCCGTTCGGCGTCCGGGTGTTCTCGAGCGAGGACCCCGCCGGCTCGGTCGTCGAGGAGGGCACCGTCGAACTCGGCGCCTTCACCGAGGTGACCGCCGAGATCGTGCCGGCCAAGGTGGAAGGCAGCTCCAAGGCCGACTTCGAGGTCGCCGTCGACAACCGGGGCAACCGGCCGGTGGTGGTCGAGCTGAGCCCGCTGGACCCGGAGGACGAGCTCGACTTCCGGCTCGAGCGCGACCGGGCCGAGCTGGCGCCGGGCACCGCCGCGTTCATCCGGATGCGCACCAAGCCGCGGAAGCGCTTCCTGCGCGGGCCATCCGTCCGGCACCGCTTCCAGGTGTTCGTCGTCGCCGACGGCGCCGAGCCGCTCAAGACCGAAGGCACCATGGTGCAGCGGCAGCTGCTGCCGAAGTGGCTGCTGCCCGCGCTCATCGCGCTGCTCGTCCTCCTGCTCGCCCTCGTGACGCTGTGGTTCACCGTGCTGCGGCCCGCGGTCAAGTCGGCCGCCCGCGAGGCCGCCGAAGAGCAGAACCACGAGATCGTGAAGGCAGCGCAGGACGCCGGCGCCGGGGCCGACCAGGCGAAGAAGAACGCCGACCAGGCCAAGCAGAACTCCGAACAGGCGATGAAGGCCGTCGGCCTGACCCCGCCGGGCGACAACCCCGCCCCACCGGGTTCCGGTCCCGGGACGCCGCCCCCGACCCGCGTCTCGAACGCCGCGGCCGACGGGACACCGACGGACTTCCGGGTGGCCGCGGACGCGAAGATCGACTCGAACGTCAACCGGTTCGCCGAGTTCCCCTACACCCTGCCGGACGCGACCAAGACGCTGGTGATCACCGACCTGATCCTGCAGAACCCGCGTGGTGACACCGGAACCCTGCGGCTGCTGCGGGATTCCGGCGGCACCAAGACCGTGCTGCTGGAGGTCGGGCTCTCGAACTTCCGCGACCTCGACCACCACTGGCTGCAGGCCTGGCGGTTCCAGCCGGGGGACAAGATCGTGCTCGCGGTCAGCTGCCAGAACCCGGCGGACCGGGGCCACTGCACCCCGTCGGTCTCCTTCTCCGGCCGCGTCGAGTGAGCCGTGCTAGATCAGCCCTTCGCGCATGGCGAACGCCACCGCGTGGGCGCGGTTGCGGAGCTGGAAGCGGTTGGTGATGTCGTGCAGGATCGACTTCACCGTCCGCTCCGAGTAGCTCAGCTGATCGGCGATCTCCTTGGTCTCGAACCCGTCGGCGACCAGCCGCAGCACCCGGGTTTCCCGCTGGGACATCCCGGCGAGGTCCCAGCCGTTCGGGCGCAGCACGTCCCGCTGCAGCCGGGACACCCGCGACAGCAGGCGGCCCAGCAGGTCGGGCGGCAGCGCGCCTTCGCCGACGGCCGCGGCCTTGACCAGCCGCACCAGCGTGTCCGGGGTGGCGTCGGCCCGGCGGATGATCGCCGACACGCCGTTGCCCACGACGTCCAGCAGTTCCGAGTCCTCCACCTCCCCGGCGACCAGGACGACACCCGCGTGGCCGGCGCACTGGAGGCTGCGCAGCAGCTGCCGGGCTTCCTCGTTCAGCCGCTCCACGATGACCAGCACCACGGCGGGCTCGCCGGAGTCCTCGTCGGCGAAGCGGATTTCGGGACGTGACCGCAGCGCGGCCGTGACGCCCGCGTGGGTGATGGTGTCGGTGGCGTGCAACAGCACCGGAACCTGGTCGGTGATCATCGGTGAGGCCCTCCCTCGAACGACGTCGGATCGTTCCACCCCCCAAGGATCGGGGTGCGGACGCTCGCCGAACAGGGACATGGAGTCCCGACCTGTCCCGCTTTCCTTACTCCGATCGGGCAATGCCGGCCTCTTTGGCCTTGGCGATGGCCTGGGTCCGGTCGGTGACGCGGAGCTTGCGGAAGATGTGGGACACGTGGTTGCGCACGGTCTTCTGGCTCAGCACCAGCTCTTCGGCGATCGACGCGTTGCCCATGCCCCGCGCGACGAGCCGCAGGATCTCCTGCTCGCGCAGGGTGAGCCGCGGGAACGACTCGTCGCGCGGGGTCGCCGTTCCCAGCAGCGACAGCACCCGGGTCGCGATCGCCGGGCTGAAGATGGCTTCGCCGTCGCCGATCACCCGCACCGCGCGGATGATCTGCTCGTTGCGCGCGCCCTTGAGCAGGTAGCCGCGAGCGCCCGCGCGCATCGCGGCGAACACCGCGGCCTCGTTCTCGAACATGGTCAGCATGAGCACGCCGGTGTGCGGGCTCGCGCTCACGATCCGCCGCGTCGCCTCGATCCCGTCCAGGTCCGGGAGGTTCAGGTCCATCAGGACGACGTCGGGTTCGAGCCGGCCCGCGTCGGCGACGGCGGTCAGGCCGTCGGCCGCCTCGCCGGCGACCTCCATGCCGTCGGTGGCCTCGAGCATCGCGCAGAGCGCCGCGCGGAAGACGGGGTGGTCGTCCACCACGAGGACGCGCAGGGACTCGAACACCGTCTCACTTCCCCGCGGCGAGGGGCAGCCAGGCGGCGATCCGCGTACCACCGGAGGAAACCGGCTCGACCCGGCAGCCGCCGCCGAGGTCGCCGGCGCGTTCCCGCATCGACCGCAGCCCGGTCCCGCCGACCGTGGGCAGCGCCTCGCCGTCGGTGCCGACGCCGTCGTCGACGATCTCCACGTGCAGGTCGCCGTCGAGCGGCCAGAGGTGCACGGTGCACTCCCGGGCGCCGGAGTGGCGGGCCACGTTCACCAGCGCCTCGCGGATGATCCGGTAGGCGGTGACCTCGACCTCCGCCGACAGCGGCGGCAGTTCCCCGCCGACCTCGACTTCGACCCGCAGCGGCCCGTGTTCGGCCGGCACCCGCCCGGTGAGCGTGGCGGCGTACCGGCGCACGGCGAGGACCAGCCCGGCCTCGTCGAGCGCCGGCGGCCGCGCGTCGGCCACGATCCGCCGCAGGTCGGTGATCGCGCCGTAGAGCTCGTCCTCGAGCCGGGCCAGCAGATGCTCGGTGCCCGCCCGGTCCCGCCCGATCAGGTCGCGGGCGGCGCGCAGCCCGAGCACGGCGGCCGTGAGCGTCGGCCCGATCCCGTCGTGCAGATCGTGGAGCACCCGTTTCAGCCGGTCCTCGTACCCCGCGGGACGACCGATGTCGGCGACGACGAATGTCCGGCGCATGTTCTCCCCGTCCGCCAGAAATGATCCGGCACCCCCTCGCGAACCGGGGCACCAGCCCTCGTGCGGGTAGCCCAGCCGGCTGCTCCGTTTCGCGTAGCGGGATGGTCACCCGCTGTACTAATCGCCGCATCCTGCCCCGGCGTTTCATTCGGAGCCACCGTCAAAGGTCACGGTATGGTCCCGATGCGGAAACGCTCGTAACGGTGCAGGTCCACGCAATGATCCGTCCGGCCCAGCGCGGCCGGCCCGTCAAAAACCATTCATGAACTGCGCCGCGAACCGGTGGAAATTCGACAAAGCCGGGACGCTGCACTTTCGGGAAGTCGCACGGCGGATGGACCAGAAGGCGACGGACAATTGGCGGAATGGCAACAGGGCCGCGTGGCCGGTTCGTTTCGCCGGCTGGTTCGCGAGCCGGGGGAGCGCGCCTTTCGCTAACGGATCTCGGGGAGTTCGGCGAGCTGGGTCACGGCGCCGGCGTCGGCCGTGCTGTGCCGGGCCAGCTCGGTGAAGAAGCGGGCCACGTGGCCGGTCGCCAGGTGCGCCCGGAACGCGTCGGTGTCGGCGTAGACCTCGTAGAGGTGGAAGGTCCCCGGCTCCGCGACCGCGCGGAACGACCGAAACTCCCGGCAGCCGGGCTCGCGCCGCACCGCGGCGGTCAGCGTCGTGATGGCGGCGGCCAGCTGTTCCTCGTGCCCGGGGACCGCCCGGACGACGGCGACCATCGGCCGCTCGCCGGGCGGGAGGCCGGCGCCGACCTCGGGCATGAACCGCCGGTCATCGGTGCTCACGGGACCACGACCGGCGTACCGGGCACCACGAGCCGGACGGGGATCTCCGGGGCGATGCGGGCTACCGCGTCCACGTAGTGGCGCGGGTCCTGGTCGCCCTTGGTGATCATCCGGTCGCCCAGGCGGCCGCTGTGGAAGGCGTAGTGGTGCGGGATCGCCAAGGCCGGCTTCAGGGCCGCGGTCAGGCCGGCTGCCTCCTCGGCGTCCATCACCACCTGCTCGAGGTGCATCGGCCGGATGCACAGGCCGTTCGTCGGCAGGATGGCCAGGTCGACGGGACCGAACCGGTCGGGGATCGTGTCGAGCTCCGGGACCCGCAGCGAGTCGCCGCCGAAGAAGACCGTGCGGTCGCCGGCCTGGATGACGAACGTGACTTCGTGGACGCCGTGCTTGCCCGGCGTCGCCGTCACCGTGAGGTCGCCGACCGTGGTGGCCTCCCACGCTTCGACGACGCGGATGTCGCGGAAACCCTTGTCCCGCGCGATGGCCGCGACCGTGCCGGGGCCGATCAGCGGGGTGCCGAGGTCGAAGCCGCCGGCCACGAGGCCGTCGAGGTCGCAGTGGTCGTAGTGCTCGTGGCTGACCACGACCGCGTCGACCCGGCCCAGGCCGGCGACGGTCGAGGCGACCGGTTCCCCTTGGTAGTAGGTCGCGGCCTGGGTGAACCACGGGTCGGTCAGGACCCGGAGCCCGCCGATTTCGATCAGCTGGCAGGCGTGCCCGATGCGGGTCACGCTCAACGAAGTGGGCATGCTGGTTCTCCTGGTGTCAGTTGCCGAGGTCGAGCAGGGCGCCGAGCAGTTCCTCGGGCGTCTCGACCTGCGGCAGGTGGCCGGTGCGGGGGAGGCGGGTGAACGTCGACAGCGGGATGGCGTCGGCGAAGGCCTTCCCGTACCCGGGTCCGGCGATGCCGTCGCTTTCGCCCCAGATGACGTGCACGGGGAGGTCGAGTTCGCCGAGCCGCTTGGCGAGCGTCGGGTCGGCCATGGCCGGGCCGGTGTAGCCGATCAGGGCCTGCACGTCCGGGCTCGGCCCGGTGCCCCCGCCCGCCGGCGGCACCGGAGCCTTGCCCGGGTCGTGAAAGGACAGTGCCCGGATCTCCGCGAGGGACATGGTGCTGATGTCGGTCAGCGGGTGGCCTTCGACTTCGATGCCGATCCCGTCGACGATCACCGCGCCGCTGACCCGCGGGCTCTTCAGGAGGGCGATCTCGGCGGCCAGCCAGCCGCCGAAGGAGTTGCCGACCACCGTGACGTCGGTGAGGTCGAGCTGGTCCAGCAGCCCGACGTACAGCCGGGCCAGTTCGGTCACGCCGGTCAGGCTTTCGGCTTTCGGGGTGCCGGCGAAGCCCGGGTGGGTGGGCAGCAGCACCCGCGAGTGGGTGCGCTCGGCGAGCAGGTCGGCGAAACCGGCCATCGTCGCGACACCGCCGCCGCCGTGCAGCAGCAGGAAGGGCCGGGTGCGGTCACGGTCCTGGAGGGTGACCTCGGCGGCGCCGACGGTGCGGGTTTCGGTGCGGGTGGGCCGGAGTGACCCGGCTGCGGGGAGAGTCGTCATCGTTCCTTCTCGGTCGCGGAGGCTCGTACCTAAGGAACCTTATATAAGGTTCCTTAGATAAGCAACCTGACTTCGATGAGTTAGGGTGAGCGGCATGAAGTACCGCCCCGGCGACGTCTCCCTGGCCGTCAAGCGCCTGCAGTACCGCCACCACCGGGCACTGAGCCGGGTCCTGGCGCCGCTGGGGCTTTCGCTCGTGCAGTGGGACACCCTGCGCCACCTGCACCGCCGCCCGGACGCTTCGCTGCACGAGCTGGCGGTGCTGACCTTCCAGACCGACCAGTCCTTCGGTTCACTGGCGACCCGGATGGCCGAGCGCGGGCTCATCGAACGCGTCCCCGGTCCGGGCCGCGCGGTCCGGCACCGGCTCACACCGGAAGGCGCGCGGCTGCGCGCCGAGGGACAGGACCTCGTCGACGGTGTCGCCGAGTCGTCGTTCCGCGACCTGTCACAGGTCGAACTCGACCAGCTGGGCGAGCTGCTGGATCGAGCCTTGGGCCCGGACCCGACCGCGTAGCCCGCGGTCGTCGGCGACCTCGCCCGGCACTAAGAAATGTATAACGTCATATACGGCGTGGGTGGTCTCGGTGAAATTCACGACCGAGAACCACGGATCAAAAGCGCTTCGACCGCGCCGGGCGGTCAGCCGGTGACCTTGCGGGCCACCCCGCCGTAGAGCTGCGTGTTGGTGTACGGATCATTCGACACGTCACCCGGGCCGCCCGGCCGCCACAGCGCGCAGCCGACCAGGCCGGGTTCGATCAGCTGGAAGTCGCCGAACATCGACTCGACTTCGCGGTAGGTGCGGGTGGTGGCCTGGTCGTGGCCGCTGGCCTGGTTGAACGTGCCCACGAGGCGGTTCATCCGGTTGCCTTCCTGGTCGCTGACCATGTGCGAGATCGCCAGGTAGCTGCCGGCCGGGAGGCGGCGGCGGTACTCGGCGAGCAGCCGGTGCGGCTCGACGGCGTCCGGGATCCAGTGCAGCATCGCCACCATCAGCAGGCCGATCGGTTCGCCGAAGTCGAGCCGGCGCAGTTCCGGGTCGGCGAAGATCCCGTCCGGGGCGGTGAAGTCCCCGTGCGCGATCGTGGCGTTTTCGCTGGTGCGCAGCAGCATCTTGCTGTGCGCGACGGCGATGGGGTCGCGGTCGACGTAGACCACGCGGCACCGCGGGTCGAGCTCGCCGGCGATCTGGTGGACGTTGCCGACCGTGGGGATGCCCGAGCCGATGTCGAGGAATTGCCGGATGCCCAGGTCCATCAGCGTGCGGACGACCCGGCCGAGGAACGCGCGGTTGAGCCGGGCGACGTCGCGGATGCCGGGCATGACCTTTTCGGCCTGCTCGGCGGCCTCGCGGTCGGCCTGGAAATTGTGCGCGCCGCCCAGGAGATAGTCGTAGGTGCGGGAACTGCTGGGTTTCGTCGTGTCGATACCCGGAGGAACCCATTCCTCTTGCTGGTGTTGTGTCATCGCGTCCCACCTCGCTCGCCTTCGAACGAAGAACATACTCACTCCGGCGGCGGACCCGATTACGCCATCGGTGTGACGTCAATTCAGCCGATGGGTGCTGTCGCGTGCGGCCGATCGGGCCTAGGGTGGCAAGCCTCCTTCCGGACAGCCAAGGAGAGGAAATGGACGGCCCGATCGCGCCAGGCCGCCGGATCCTGCTGGGGCACACGTCGTCGCTGTTGCGGCAGCGGGTCGGGTTCACGTCTTCGTTGCGGGCGCACGGCGATATCGTGCGGCTCTTCCTCGGTCCGTTGGAGACGTATTTCCTGACGAGTCCGGAGTTGGTCAATCACGTTCTCGTCGCGCAGGGGACCAGCTTCTCGAAAGGAATCATCTTCGATCGTTTCCGGCCGTTCATGGGAAACGGGCTGGTCATGTCGGAAGGAGCGTTCCACCTGCGGCAGCGGCGGTTGATGCAGCCGGCGTTCCACGGGGCCCGGCTCGCCGGGTACGCGGACACGATGGTGCGGGCCACCGGGGAATTGACCGGTACCTGGCGGGCGGGGGAGGTGCGCAGGCTGGACGCGGACCTGCAGCGGCTGGCCGTCACCGTCGTGGGGGAGACGCTCTTCGCCACCGAACTGGGGCGGCGGGCCGTCGCGGAGGCCCACCGGTCGATCCCGGTGGTGTTGAAGGCGGGGATGATCCGGGCGCTGTCGCCGCGGTTCCTCGAACACGTTCCGGTGATTCCCGCCAACCGGCGGTTCGACCGGGCCGTCGACCGGCTCCGGCGGGTCGTGCAGGAGGTCATCACCGGGTGGCGGGCCACGGGGGAGGACCGGGGTGATCTGCTGTCCATGCTGATGCTGGCCCGGGATCCCGGGACCGGTGCGGGGATGACCGACGACCAGGTCTACGACGAGGTGATCACGTTGCTGACGGCGGGCAGTGAGACGAGCGCCGTCGCGCTGACGTGGCTGTTCCACGAGCTGGCCCGGCACCCGGAGGTCGAGCGGCGGGCGCGGGCCGAGGTGGACGAGGTGCTGGCCGGGCGCGCGGCCACTTTCGATGACGTCGCGAGGCTGGCGTACCTGCGCCGGATCGTCAGTGAGGTCCTGCGGATGTACCCGATCTGGATCCTCATGCGGCGGGCCCTGCGGGACGTCGAACTCGGCGGGGTGCGGCTGCCCGCCGGTACGGAGGTCATGTTCAGTCCGTTTTCGCTGCATTTCGATCCGCGGTTCCACGAAGATCCGGATCGGTTCGATCCCGATCGGTGGTTGCCCGAGCGGGCGGCGCGCATTCCGAAGGGTGCGTATGTGCCGTTCGGGGCGGGTGGCCGGCAATGCATCGGGCAGGCTTTCGCGGACACGGAGATCACTTTGGTCGCGGCTTCGGTGCTGGCCGGGTGGGAGTTGTTCCCGGTACCGGGGGTGCCGGTGCGGTTGACGGTGACTTCGGCCGCGTATCCCGACCGGATGCCGATGACCGTGGTCCCGCGGCGGGTGGCCTGAGCGGCACCGGAAATCGATCGACCCGGTTTTCTTGATCGACCTCGGTTCTTGATCGGCTCTGTTTCTTGATCACTTTTCAAGTTTGCTCGGTACTGTTCTCTTTCGGAGGTAGTTTTTCGTGTTCGGATTCCGTGGTGGGATGAAGCGCGCCGCCGGTCGTCGCCGGCGGGCCACTGTGCTCGTGCTGGTGGCACTCGGCTTCCTGCTGGTGCCCGTGTCGGCCAGGGCGGAGGGCGCGAGCTGCCGGGAGTTGTACTTCCCGGTGACGCTCGTGGCGCTTCCGCAGACGATGCACGGCACCTTGTGCGTGCCGTCCGGTGGCGCGGGTACGGTGCAGGTGCTGATTCCCGGCGGTACGTACAACAGTTCCTACTGGGACATCGGGTACCAGCCGGAGCTCCGGTCCTACCGGCTGGCGATGAACAACGCCGGGTACGCCACGCTGGCGCTCGACCGGCTCGGTACCGGGCGCAGCACCACGCCGCCGAGCGCGGTGCTGACGACGATCACCGAAGCGGCGGTGGTGCACCAGGTGATCCAGGCGGTCCGGTCGGGTGCGCAGGGGCCGCGCTTCGGCAAGGTGATCCTGGCGGGACATTCGTTCGGTTCCGGGACCGCGAGCATCGAAGCGGCCACGTTCCACGACGTCGACGCCGTGCTCGTCACCGGGCTGGCCCACCGGTTGAACCTCACCGGGACGGCGGCGGTCTTCGCGTCCACTTACCCGGCCTTGCTCGATCCGCGCTTCGTCGCCGGCGGCTACGACCCCGGTTACCTGACCACGCTGCCGGGCACGCGGTACTCGATCTTCCACACACCGGGCCCGAAGGTGGACGGCGCGATCGCGTTCGACGAGGCGACGAAGGACACTTCGGCGTACGAGCAGGCGGCCGACCTGTTCCCGATCGGGATCATCGCGCCGTACTCGCTGCTGATCGACCGGCCGGTGATGATCGTGCTGGGGCAGGACTCGGTCTTCTGCGGGCTGCTGGCCACCAACTGCTCGTCCGCGGTCGCGATCAAGACGTCCGAGACGCCGTACTACGCGGCCGGGGTGGATCTGACGACGTATGCGCTGCCGGGGTACGGGCACGCGATCAACTACGCGCCCAACGCGCCCGACTACTTCCGGGCGGTCGTCGACTGGGCGAACCGGAAGGTTGGCCGCTGAGGTAGGCGCGTCACCGGGTGCGGGGGTCTCGAAAGTTTCGAATTCCCGCGCCCGTGTAAATTTCACGGATCGATTGTCCTTTGTGGACCTGTAGCAAGGCTTTGAGGAGGCAAAGCGCGCCGGCCCGGCGTCGGGTGCGCCGGGCCGCACGTGCGTGGATTGACAATTCCGCTTCGGGAAGTCCAGGCTGGCGCCACGCATGTTAGCGATAACAGTTGTCGTCTTGCTCATGCGCGTACCGATCTGGCCGTCCAACGGCGGGTAGCTGACCGGGAGAAGGTCGTCATGAACAGAAGAAGTTTCAGTCGCGGGAGCCGGCACTTGATCGCCGTGCTCGCCGCCGCCGCGACAGTCGCGGTGACGGCGTTGTTCGGGGCCGGTGCGGCCCAGGCCGACGTCACCGGCGCCCTGCGCGGCGTCGGGTCGGGTCGCTGCCTGGACGTCCAGAACGCCAGTCAGACCGACGGCACCGGCGTGCAGATCTACGACTGCTCGGGCGGAGCCGGCCAGCAGTGGACGTCGACGGCCAGTGGCCAGCTGACGGTGTTCGGCAAGTGCCTGGACGTGGCCGGCAGCGGCACCACCGCCGGCACCAAGGTGCAGATCTGGACCTGTCACGGCGGGGCCAACCAGCAGTGGCGGGTGAACGCCGACGGCTCGGTGGTCGGCGTGCAGTCCGGGCTCTGCCTGGACGTCACCGGCGCCGGGACGGCCAACGGCACCGCGGTGGCGCTCTGGACCTGCCACGGCGGCACCAACCAGCAGTGGACGGGCCTGTCGGGCACACCGACGACCACGACCACCACGACGACCGGGGGGAACACCGGCTGCACCCTGCCGTCGTCCTACCACTGGACGTCGTCCGGTGCGCTGGCGCAGCCGAAGAACGGGTGGCTCTCGCTCAAGGACTTCACCAACGTCGTCTACAACGGCAAGCACCTGGTCTACGGCTCGACGGTCAACTCGTCCGGGTCCTACGGCTCGATGGCGTTCAGCCCCTTCACCAACTGGTCCGACATGGCCTCGGCCGGGCAGAACGGGATGAACTCCGGCACCGTCGCCCCGACGCTGTTCTACTTCGCGCCGAAGAACATCTGGGTGCTGGCGTACCAATGGGGTGCCTGGCCGTTCATCTACCGCACGTCGAGCGACCCCACCAACCCCAACGGGTGGTCCTCGCCGCAGCCGCTGTTCACGGGCAGCATCTCCGGCTCCGGCACCGGCCCGATCGACCAGACCCTGATCGCCGACGGCTCGAACATGTACCTGTTTTTCGCCGGTGACAACGGCAAGATCTACCGGGCCAGCATGCCGATCGGGAACTTCCCGGGCAGCTTCGGGTCGTCGTACACGACGGTCATGAGCGACTCGCAGGCCAACCTGTTCGAGGCGGTCGAGGTCTACAAGGTCCAGGGCCAGAACCAGTACCTGATGATCGTCGAGGCGATGGGCTCGGGCGGCCGTTACTTCCGCTCGTTCACCTCGAGCAGCCTCGGCGGCTCGTGGACCCCGCAGGCGGCCAGCGAGAGCAACCCGTTCGCGGGCAAGGCCAACAGCGGGGCGACGTGGACGAACGACATCAGCCACGGCGACCTGGTCCGCACCAACCCCGACCAGACGAAGACGATCGACCCCTGCAACCTCCAGTTGCTCTACCAGGGCAAGGACCCGTCCGCGGGCGGCGACTACAACCGGCTCCCGTGGCGGCCGGGCTTGCTGACGCTGCGGCGTTGATCGCCTGAACGACTGTTGGAGAAGAGGAGCCCCGGCCGCTGGACGGCCGGGGCTCCTCTTCGTCGCGGGCCCGTTTCGCCCGGAATTCACCGGGAATTGCGCTGCCTTTTGGTGACACCCGGACGGGTTGAAAAGGTTTATGGGGGGAATCCGCGTGGTTGGCGGCCGTGTTCACTCGTCAAGGCGATCATGATCTTGCTCCGGTGGCAGCTTCGCCGAGCCGTCGGTTAGCGTGATCCCGGCCCGGGAAACGGCGCGCCACAAGCGCTTCGCCGACCGGCTTCCCCGAAGGCGTCCGATCAGCGGATCCGAAGAGCCTTCATTTTCGACCCAGGCAGGGTTGGCTGCTGAACCGGAGAAGAAGATGTCATTCGGCAATGACGCGACGACGATTCCGCGCCCGCGGCGGCCCCGCACCGGGCGCGCCGGCGGGGTACTGGCGGTGCTGCTCCTGGCCCTCGCTTCGGCCTGCCCGGCCGCGCACGCCTACCCCGCCCGGGTGCAGGTGTTCGTGGCGAACAGCGGTTCCGACAACGTCACCGTGTACGACACCCGGATGCAGGAGGTGGTCGCCACCGTCCGGGTCGGCCGGTCGCCGGTGGGCGTGGGCGCGGCACCCGGCGGGGACCGGGTCTACGTCACCAACGAGCTCTCCGACACCGTTTCGGTGATCGACGCCCGCACCTACTCCACCGTGGCCACGGTTCCGGTGGGCCTGCACCCGTTCGGCGTCGCGGTCGCCGGCTCCCACGCCTACGTGACGAACTTCGGGGCGGACACCGTTTCGGTGATCGACACCGCCACGAACAAGGTCGTGCGGCAGATCCCGGTGGGCCGGTTCCCGCACAGCCCCGCCGCCAGCCCGGACGGCCGCCGGGTGTACGTGACCAACAACGGCGCGGCCACCGTGTCGGTCATCGACGCCGGGTCCGACCAGGTCGTGGCCACCCTGCCGGTGGGCCGCTTCCCGGCCGGCATCGCGACCAGCCCGGCGGGCGACCGCGTCTACGTGGCGGCGACCGGCGCGAACAGCGTCGACGCCATCAGCGCGAGCGGGCCGACGCTGATGACGACGCAGCCGGTCGGCCAGGTGCCGATGGGGGTCGCGGTCACCCCGCGCGGTCAGGTCTACGTCGCCAACGCCGGCTCCGACACGGTGTCCCTGCTGGGCCGCAACCCCCCGACGGCGATCCCGGTCCAGGACGAGCCCGAAGGCGTGGCGGCGGCGCCCGACACGAGCTACGTCTTCGTCACGAACTCGGCTTCGGGTTCGATGTCGGTGATCGACATCGCGACGAACACGGTCATCGCGACCGTGCCCGTCGGCAGCGAACCGGAGGGCCTCGCCGTGACGTCCTGACCCCGGTGTATTTGCCCGGCACTTTCCGGCTCTGACCGGCACAGCTGTCACAGCGGAAGGAAGAACCATGCCGGATTCGCAGAGCTACCACGCCCGGGCCGACGCCGAACGCGCCCGGTTGCTGACGGGCACCACGTCGCCGTTCACCATCACCGTCCGGTTCGCCGGCGGGCTGACCCAGGCGCAGCAGGACGCCTTCGCCGCGGCCGCCGACCGGTGGGCGACGGTGATCGTCGGCGACCTGCCGGATGTCGTGCTCGACGGGGAGCCGATCGACGATGTGCTGATCGTCGCGAAGGGCGCCGACATCGACGGGGTCGGGCACGTCCTCGGGCAGGCGCACATCACCCACGTGCGGCCGGCGGGCCCCGAACCGTGGGCGCTGCTGCCGGTCCGGGGCGAGATGACCTTCGACCGGGCCGACCTGGCCAAGATGGAGGCCACGGGCATCCTCGGGGACGTCATCACCCACGAAATGGGCCACGTCCTCGGCATCGGCTCGCTCTGGGGCGCCAAGGGGCTGCTGGTCGGCAGGGGCACCAGCGATCCGGCGTTCACCGGGCCGGCGGCGATGGCCGAGTACCACAAGCTGCGCGGCTCCGGTGACCTGCTGCGGGTGCCGGTGGAGGACACCGGCGGGCCGGGGACCCGGGACGTGCACTGGCGGGAGCGCACCTTCGGCAACGAGCTGATGACCGGTTTCGTCGGCCACGCCCCGAATCCGCTCAGCCGGATCACCGCCGCTTCCCTCGGCGACCTCGGCTACCAGGTCGACGTCGACGCGGCGGACTCCTACGACCTGCCCGCCGCCGAGCCGGGGCTGACGGCCGCGGGGGTGGCGGTGCACGCCCTGGCGGTCACGCCGGCCCCGGTCGAGCTGCCCCGGCAGACCGTGCGCGCCTGATCGTCCGAGATCGTGGCCGGTTCCGCCACCGCGGAACCGGCCACCCGTGCGTCAACAGCTCGAATGCATCTTCAGGTGGGCGATGTCGTCCCACAGGGCGGTGTCGAAGGTCGCCCAGGCGCGGAACCGGTAGCGTTCGGCGCTGCTCGGCATCTTCTGCACGAACTTGCGCCAGTCCCCGCCGATGGGGTGTTCGGTGGCGAGCGAGCCCAGGATCGCCTGGCCGGCGTCGACCAGGTCGACGTTCCAGATGGACCAGACGGCGCCGTCGACCGTGCTGGTCACGGTGGCGTCGAAGGTGGCGGTCCCGTCGGGGGACAGGGTCCACTTGGCCCCCTCGAGCATCGTGCAGTTCCCCATCCTGATCGGCCCCCAGCGGAATTCCCACGGCGTCCAGCCGGTGAGCCGTCTCGCTGAGGCGTTCGCCGCCTGCATGATGACCGACGGGTCCATGTCGGGTGCCTTTCCGCTCGGCTCGCTCCTACCGCCGGACAGAGGCGCGGCGGGCGGCGCTTGATACGGGTCACCGACCGGGTGTCGCGGGCAGGGCGAGGGAGAGGGCGAGGTTCCCGTCGAGGAACATCAGCCCGCGTTCGCCGAACCGCCGGAACGCGGCTTCGACCGCGGGAACTCCCACGGCGAGGCCAAGTTCGCGGTGCACGGCCGCGGCGGTGCGGGGCCGGTCCACACAGGCGAGGTAGAGGTCGGCGAGCGTGTCGCGGAAGGTGTGGGTGCCGTGGCCGCCCGGATGGCGGCCGTCGTAGATCTGCAGGAAACCCGGCGCGCACCGGTACACCAGCACCGGCGCCGGATCCGCCTGCCAGGCCGCCGACCACGCCGAAACCGCGTCCCGCAGCGGTGTGTAGACCTCGGACGGCAGCTCGTCCTCGGGTTCGTACCCGAAGAAGTAGGCGACCCGGCGGACGTCCACGGTGGCCGGGTAGACGTGCCGGTAGCTGGCCTCGGGATCCCGGGACCGCAGCGGGAACCGGTCCGGCCGCGAGAACAACGGGCTGAACCGCTCCAGCCACAACCGCGCCGCGCCGGCCGGCGGCTGGAGGTGGACCAGGTGCGGGACGACCGCCGCCTGTTCGGCGTACGCCTCGGCCGGTTCGCCCGGGAACCCCCAGAGGATGTTCCAGGCGACGGCGATGCCGTAGTACCGCGCCCAGCGCAGGAGGTTGACGTTCTGCGCGGCCCGGACCCCCTTGTCCATCAGCCCGAGCACCTCGGAGCTCAGCGACTCCAGGCCCGGCTGCAGCTGGGTGACGCCGGCCTGGGCGAGCAGCTTCAGCTGGGCGCGGGACAGGTTGGCCTTGACCTCGTAGAAGAGCTGGTACTCGCGGCCGGCCTCGGCCAGCGCCGGCACCAGCGTCTTGAGGTAGGCCGCCTCCATGATGTTGTCGACCGCGTCGAACCGGAAGGTCCGGTACCGCCGCGCCTGCGCGTCCATCTCACCGAGCACCCGGGACGGCGACTTGGCGCGGAACCGCATGGTGGTGCCGTTGAGCCCGCAGAACGTGCAGTGGTGCTTGGCGCCCCACCAGCACCCGCGGGCCGACTCGAACGGCAGGGCGACGTGGCCGGTCGGCAGCCCCAGCCGCGCCGCCCGCTCGAAGTACTCGTCGTAGTCCGGGACCGGCAGGTCGTCGAGCCGCTCGTGCGGCGCCTCGGCGGGAGTCGCGACGACTTCGCCGCCCACCCGCCGGGCGACGCCGGGGATCCCTCCCGGGTCCGTGCCGTTCGCCAGCGCATCCAGCAGGCGCGGGAACGCGACGTCCCCTTCGCCGAGCACGGCGAAGTCGATGCAGGCGACCGACCGGACCAGCTCCAGGCCCATCTCACCTTCGAAGTTGGCCCCGCCGAACACGGTGACGACGCCGGGATCGCGGTCCTTGAGCCGGCGGGCCAGCGCGAACGACGCCACGTTCTGCTGGAACGTGCAGCTGAAGCAGACGACCCGGGCCCCGGCGAGCTCGTCGGCGGCGGCGTCGAGGAAAGCGGGCACGTCGCGGTCCCGGAGGGCCGCCAGCCAGTCCTGCGCCGGGTCGGTGGCGTCGTCGAAGGAGGACAGTTCGTCGCCGAACTCGGCGAGCAGTTTTCCGTCGGGGTCCGGTGCGTCAGCACCGAACGCTTCGACGGAGAAGAGCCAGTCACCGAGCTGCCGGCCACAGTGGTCGGCCAGCCGCTGGTACCGGTCGGCCCCGATCCGCACGGCGAAATCCAGGTTCAGGTGCAGGGTGCGCACTCCGAAGCCGTGCTGTTCCCCGATCGCCTTGAGCAGGCCGAGCTGGATGGACGGCCGGTCGGCGTCGAGGAACGGCATCGAGACGAGAACGGCGGGCGGCGGGGTCATGACAGCTTGATGAAGCCCCGTAGAACCTGGGGCCTCAGGTTTACCTCGCGGTGCGCCAAATCCGCAAGCAGCGAACCTTGTTCCGGCGTGAAGCTACCGCTGAACCCGCTCATGAGCTTCCCTTCGTCTTCGACCGCAAGCCAAGCGAAGACGAGGATGGCGCGCAGCAGCTGCTGTTGGTCTGCGGTCATCGATTCCTTCGCGCTATTGAGTGCATCGTGGAAATTGTCGATGTCCGTCGAGCTGAATTCGATCATGGTTATGCTCCAATTCAGACTATCCATTGGGTACTTCGGCCAGCCTCTTCAGCACTTCGTCCGCGTCCGGATGGGCGAGGTGCGCGAGGATGTCGTGGGCTTGGCGCCATCCGGCCCGGGCGGACTCGAGGTCGCCCAGTTCGCGGTGGAGGTTCGCCAGTTCGATGCGCAGCCGTGCCTCGGTCATCAGGCTTCCCCTGCCGTGCACGAGTTCCAGCGCCGTCTCGTAGCAAGCGATCGCCCGGGTGTGGTCGCCGAGCTGCTGGTGCGCGTAGCCGATGCTGTGCCAGGTCTGGGTCGCGCCCATCTGGTCGCCGAGCTCCACCTGCAGGTCGAGCGCCTGCTGGCAGTGCTCGATGGCCGAGGCGTGCTTGCCGAGCAGGGTGTGGAACCAGCCGACGGCGTTGAGCGCCGTCGCCTCACCGGCCCGGTGTTCGGCCGCGCGGAACCACTCCAAGGCGCGTTCCGCGTGCACCAGCGCGCTCGTGGCGTCCCCTTGCCGGTCGAGCAGCCAGGCGGACTGGCGGTGGGCGTAGGCCTGGCCGACCACGTCACCGCTGGCCGCATACAGAGCGAGCGCGGCCTGGACGTCGTTGGCGGCTTCGGCGTCCCTCCCGAACCGTCCGTGCGTGCCGCCCAGGTGCAGGTGCGCGAAGGCCTGCTTGCGTTCGTCGCCGAGGCGGCGCGCGGCGGCCAGGGCCGCGGTGAGCGCCTCTATCTCGTCCTGCCAATACCCGCGTCGCAGCAGGAACCGCTGCATCGACCAGGCGAGCTCCCAGACGCGGGCGTCGAACTCGGTGTCCGCGTGGACGAGCTGGAGCAGCACCCGGTGCTCGGCCTCGAACCACGCCAGCGCCCGCCGGTGCTCGGTGATCCGTTCCGGCTCGGCTCCCTCGGGCAGCGGGGTCAGCTCGGGCGGCACTTCGAGCCGGGGGTCGAGGAACCCGTCGGCGAGGTAGGCGGTGTGGGCGTAGTGGCCGAGCATGCGGTGGACGGCCGCCGCGCGCCCGGCGGGGGACTCTTCCGCGTGCGCCAGCTCCGCGGCGTAGGCGCGCAGCAGGTCGTGCAGGGTGTACCGGCCGGGAACGGGCTCGGCGATCAGGTGCGCGTGCGCCAGCTCGGTCAGCAGCGCCCGGGTCCGGCCCGTGGGCAGGCCGGCCAGGCTCGCCACCGCGCGGGTGCCGATGTCCGGGCCGGGGTGCACGCCGAAGAGCCGGAACAGCCGGGCCGCCGCGGGATCCAGCCGCAGGTACGACCAGGAGAACACCGCCCGGGGGTCGGTGGCCGGGTCGGCGTCGGCGAACTCGTCCAGGCCGCGGGCGTCCCGCAGCTGCCCGGCCAGCACGGCCAGCCCGAACCCCGGGTGGATCGCGGCGCGGGCCGCCACCACGGCGAGGGCCAGCGGCAGGTGGGCGCAGAGGGCGATGATCTCGTCGGCCGCGGCGGGCTCGGCCGCGATCCGGTCCGGGCCGATCCGCCGGCGGAGCACCGCACGCGCCTCCGCGGTGTCCAGGAGGTCGACGCCGATCGGGTGCGCGCCAGCCGTGACCAGACCGGTGAGCTGGTCGCGGCTGGTCACGAGCACCACGCTGCCCGGCGCACCGGGCAGCAGCGGGCGCACCTGCCCGGCGTCCCCGGCGTTGTCCAGCACGACCAGGACACGCCGGTTCGCCAAGAGCGTCCGGTACAGGCCGACCTGCGCGTCCGGGGAACGGGGGATCCGGTCGTCCGGAACGGCCAGCGCTTCGAGGAAGCCGCGCACCGCGTCGGCCGGGGGCACCGGCGACCCGGTCGGATCGAAGCCGCGCAGGTTGACGTACAGCTGACCGTCGGGGAACTCGCCGGCCACCGCGTGCGCCCAGTGCAGCGCCAGCGCGGTCTTGCCGACTCCGGCGGTCCCCGACAGGACCACGATCCGCGGCGCGGGAGACCGCTCGCTCTTGATCTCGTCGAGACGGCGCAACGCCCGCTCGCGGCCCGCGAACCCCGGCGTGTCCGGAGGCAGCTGCGCGGGGGTGGCGGCGGGCGCGGTGCGCGGACCCGGCGGCAGCTCGCCCCGCAGCAGCTCACCGTGCAGCGCCCGCAGCTCGGAGCCGGGATCGGTGCCGAGCGCGTCGGCGAGCCGGTTCCGGACGGCGGCGTAGCGTTCGACGGCCTCCGCGTCGCGCCCCACGGCGTGCAGGGCGCGCATGAGCAACACTTCGAGCGGTTCCGCGAGCGGGTACTCCGCCGCCAGCTCGGGCAGCGCGCCGATGACCGCGCCGGGCCGGTCGAGCCGCAGTTCCAGCTCGCCCCAGCTCACGGCCGCGTCGAGCCGGCGCCGGTGCCAGGTCGTGCGGACCCGCTCGGGCCAGTCGCCGTGCAGGCCCGCCAGCGGCGCACCCCGCCAGCCGCGCAGTGCCTCGGCCAGCGCCGCGGCGCGGTCGGTGTCGGTCGCGCTCAGGTCGTTCCCCTGCTCGACCAGGTGGGCGAATCGGTGCAGATCGACGACGTCCGGATCGATTTCCAGCACGTAACCCGCGGTTTTCCGGGTGACCCCGGCGGGGATACCGGTCAGCTCCGTCACCCGGTTGAGCAGCTGCCGTATTCGGCTGAGGTGGGAATACACCGCATTGCGGGCTTCGTCCGGTGGGTTTTCGCCCCAAACCCGGTCGATGAGCGTTTCGATCGGAACCGGGCGGCGGGCATCGACCGCCAATGCCGCGAG
Organism: Amycolatopsis sp. CA-126428; assembly: GCF_002904335.1. Classification (GTDB taxonomy): domain Bacteria; phylum Actinomycetota; class Actinomycetes; order Mycobacteriales; family Pseudonocardiaceae; genus Amycolatopsis. The sequence goes on from NZ_PPHF01000155.1 coordinate 258,304, forward strand.
AACAACCTGCTGACGTGGGGTTCCGACGTCGAGCGGCTGTCCGCCGACGCGTAGCTGCACCTCCCCGAAAAGCAGAAATTCCATGCGGCGGACTCCCCGTGCTCGACACGTCCGAACCGGCCACGTCGATGCTGCCCGCACCGCAAGGTCTCGGCAAGGTCGGCGAACAGGGCGTGGCGGAATCGTGAACACGGGAACAGCCGAGTCCGAGGAGGGACCATGCGGGACGAGTCGCCGGCCCGATTGCTGGAAAATGCGGCCCAAGGTGCGGAATGGGCGTGGCGGGACCTGGTCGCCCGCTATTCTTCGTTGATCCACGCGGTGTGCCGGCAACACCGGATCGGCGGCGCGGACGTCCAGGACGTCAGCGGCGCGGTGTGGCTGCAACTGGTGGCCCACCTGGCGCAGATCCGCGAACCGGACGCCCTGCCCGGCTGGCTGCGCACCACCACCCGGAACGAATGCCTGCGCCTGCTGCGCCACCAGAACCGGCAGATCCCCACCGAGAGCACGACGTTCGCCGATTCGGCCACCCCGGCGCCCGACGCCACGCTGATCGGAGCCGAACGCCTGTTCGCCGCCCGTCGGGCGTGCGCCCAGCTGTCCCGGCAGGACCGTGAGCTGCTCGCGTTGCTGTTCGGCGACCCGCCGAAGTCCTACCGGGAAATCAGCGCGACGCTGGGAATCCCGATCGGCTCGATCGGCCCGTCGAGGGCCCGGTGCTTGGCCAGGGTGCGCAGCACGCCGGCGATCGCGGCGCTGCTGGCCGGGTAACGGCAGGATTTCGAGGGGCACACTTCCCGGAGGAAGCAGGCCGCCGCTTGATACACCTCACCGGAATGCGCTCCCGATGTCACGGCGGCTTTCCGCCGGCGGTTTCGTTTCCCGGATGAGGATGTCAGCTGCGCAGCATCTCGGCCACCAGGAACGCGAGCTCGAGGGATTGCTGGGTGTTCAGCCGCGGGTCGCACGCGGTTTCGTAACGACCGGCGAGGTCGACGTCGGAGATGGCCTGGGCACCGCCGAGGCATTCCGTGACGTCTTCGCCCGTGATCTCGAGGTGGATACCGCCCGGATGGGTGCCCAGCGCACGGTGGACTTCGAAGAAGCCCTGGACTTCGTCGACGATCCGGTCGAAGTGGCGGGTCTTGTAGCCGGTGGAGGACTCGTGGGTGTTGCCGTGCATCGGG
>NZ_PPHF01000156.1 GCF_002904335.1 Amycolatopsis sp. CA-126428
TCACCTGTCAGCACGACAGGCCATTACCGGGTCACCTCAACTCGGAACAACGTCCCCGGACATCACAGCTAGACCATGCTGCCCCAGACCCTGTCACGTGTCATCGACTTCCTCGCAGTCGACGCGTCCCCAGACGAGTTTGCCGTCATCGTGGCGGCTCACGCCCCACGCCGAGCACAGCTGATCGACCAGCAGCAAGCCGCGGCCGCCGCCGCGGTCGGGCGCCCGCACCTGCGGTTCACCGGCGCCCGAATCGGCGACGGCCACCGTCACCTCGCACGGGGTGGCCCGATGATAGATCCGCAGCTGACGCGGCCCGCCGGCATGCTGGTAGGCGTTGTCCAACAACTCCCCAACCACGATCACTGCGTCGATTATTTCCCTGTCACCCAAGGCAGCCAGTTGGGCCTCCGCCCAATGTCGGGCTTCGGTCAGAGCCGACAGGTCAGCACCGGCGAGGTCCAGGACCTGCCATTCCGCCGGGTTCGCTTCACTCCAGCTCACGTGCACTGAGCGGCTCCCTTCCGAGGCCGGGTTTCCTGCAACAGTGCGGCCTGTTCACCCGACGTTTACCCGCGGCTGCGGTTTTCACCCATTCCCGGTCACATGTAGTGACCCGCAGGGGCAAAAGACGACGCGAACAAAGTGACCCGCGCCGGCCGGGCGGCGGCTCTTCCGCACAGTCGCCGCCTCTTCCTGCCCCTGCGTGAAGGCGAGCCAGCCCGAGCGCTGCGCGGGGCTGCGGTGAGTTCGGTGGGCGTAGGGCGGGCATGATGTGCCGGTGACTTTTCCCGAGCCGGAGACCGGCGGTTTTCCCGCTGCTTCCTCGGCCGCAGTGTCGGTGTCGCTGCGGCACGTCGAGACCGCGCTCGTGCTCGACGTCGGAGGCGAGGTCGACCTGGTCACCGCGCCCGAACTGAACGACGCGGTCACCGCTGCGCTGGCCGAGGCGCCCACCGTGCTGATCGTCGACTTGACCGCGGTGACCTTCTTCTCCTCGGCCGGCTTGGCGGTCCTGTTCGATCTGCAGAGCAAAGCCGGGCCCGCCACAGCGGTCCGGGTGGCGGCGACCTCGGTGGCCGCCCGGCCGATGGCCATCACCGGCGCCGACCGGCTGATGCCGGTGTTCGCCACGCTCGCCGAAGCGCTCCTGTCCGAGCACCCTGCCGAGCCGCCTCCGGAGCACGGCGACCGGAGTTCATCCGGGAGCAGCCAGTGACGTCCATGTCCGACGGGACCTCGTGATGGCGGCCGGTACCGCCGCTGACGACCGGGATCCGGCTCTCCCCTCACCGGTCGCGGACCTGGCCTGCGTAGGGGTCAGCGCGACGCCACCGCTGCTGGATCAGCTTCGCCGCCAGCTCACGGCGTGGGCCGGCTGCGCCGGGCTGCCTGCGGGACAGAGCCAGGACCTGGTGCTCGCGGTCTATGAAGCGCTGGCCAACGTCGTCGTACACGCCTACCCCGGCGAACCCGGCACCCTCGACCTGCACGCCCACCGGCACGGCAGCCGGGTCACCGTCACGGTCACCGACCGCGGCCGCTGGCGACCCGCTCCCGCACCTGGCCTCCTGCACGGGCGGGGGCTGCCCCTGATCCACACCCTGGCCGACGAGAGCGCCTTCACCACCACGCCGGCGGGCACGGTCGTCGAGATGAGCTGGACCTGCGCCCCGGTCATGTGACCAAGCTGTCGGTTTTCCACGAATGTGCGCCCGACGGTTGAGTGCCCCGGTCGCGTGGGTAGGTAATCAGCACTCGGGACGGGGTCTCGGGACAGGCGGCGGCCTGCCGGGATGACCACGCCGCACAGTCGGGGCGGTGCCGGGCAACACGGGTCATCTCAGCAGGCCGCCGCGACCTGCGCTGTCTTTGACCCGCCGTAACCGTATCCGTCACCCGCGAAGTGCCTTCCTGCGAGGACCACTGCAGACTCGATACTCCGTAGTTTGCGTTGCGAGACAGGAACTTTCGTATTTCAGACCGGGATCTACGCCATCCCGCGTGAACGTCTGGGCTAGTTGATCTGGGTGGCTAGATTGCTCAGCATGCGTGTGAGCATGCCGGTCATGAGGGTGATCTCGTCTGCGGTGAAGCCGTGGAACAGTTGCTTGTTCACGCGGCCGAAGATCGGTGGTAGCCGCGGAAGGAGGGCCTGGCCGTCGGCGGTCAGTTCGATGATGATCGAGCGGCGATCGCCGGGATGCTGGACGCGGCGAAGCAGCCCCTTGTCGGCCAGGCGATCCAGCAACCGGGTCATCCCGGCCGTGTCCGTCCCGAGTTGCTGCTTGAGTTGGCTCGGCGTTCTGATCTCGCGTGAGGCTTGCAGGAGTAGCGCGGCCTGTTGCGCGGTCAGACCCAGTGGCGCCAGTTGGCGCTCCACCATGGTGTTCAGGTCCCGTCCCACCTGGTTGAGCAGGGACCCGCCGCCGAGCATCAATTCGATCGAAGCCATCACAGGATTATAGGGGTCGCGACATTTGCTGTCGCGACAGCAATTCTGGTACCGTGGCAGGTGTGATCGATCCGAAGGTTCTCATCGTCGGCGGCGGGATCGGTGGTTTGTGCCTGGCTCAAGGACTACGCCGGGCGAGTGTGAGTGTCGCGGTCTACGAGCGAGACACCTCATCCGCAATCCGCACCCAGGGATACCGGATCAGCCTGAAAGACAACGGCGCGAAGGCTCTGCACGCCTGCCTGCCGACGCACCTGTTCGACCTCGCGGTCGCGACCTCGATCCGCTCGGCCACCCGCATGGTCTTCATGGACACCCAGCTCCGGCCGAAGTTCGCCAAACCCATCCCGCCGATCGAGCCCGGCCTGGCCGGGTTTGGCGTTAACCGGCTCACGTTGCGTGAAATCCTGCTCACCGGCGTGGAAGACATCGTCCACTTCGGAAAGACGTTCGACCACTACGAGGAGCTGGGCGACGAGGGCGTCCGGGCCCATTTCGCCGACGGCTCCAGCGTCGAGGGCACCCTGCTGGTCGGGGCAGACGGGACCCATTCGCCGGTGCGGCGGCAGCTCGTACCCGACGCTGCCGTCGACAACCTGGGCTGGGCTGTCTACGGCAAGACACCGCTGACCGATGACCTGCTCGCCGCCACCCCGGACGAGCTGATCGACACCTTCAACCGAGTGATCGCCGCCGACGGCGCCGCCATCTCCATCGCGACCTGTCGGACGGCGAGCCCGGCCCCGGAGCCGCTGACTGATATCCCCGGCTACCTTTCCTGGACCATGTCCGCCGCCGGGCCACCACCCGGCGGCCCATCCCCGCACGAGTTGCACGAGCTGGCCACCGCGACAGTCGTTGACTGGGCGCCCGCCGTCAGGCGAATCGTGGCCGAGGCCGACGTGCCGGCGACCTTCCTCCTCGCCATCACCTCCGCGCAGCCCGTAACGCCGTGGCAGGCGCCCGCCGTCACGTTGCTCGGCGACGCCGTCCACACCATGTCGCCCGGACGCGGCGATGGAGCCAATATCGCCCTGCGCGACGCACAGGTGCTCGCCGACCTGCTCCCGCTCGGAAGGTCATCCGCCGCGGCCAAGGCCGAGTATGAACGGCAGATGCTGCACTACGGCTTCGCCGCCGTGGCAGCATCCCGCGAACACCCCTTTGCCCCGTTCCGACCCCGCTGAGATCCACCCCTCGAGGTCGTCCGGGAGGAGCAACTGCAGAACTTGAATCGCCAGGGCGGGGTCGGGCTCGGCTCAGCGCGGCCGACCGGGACCGGCTCGCCGCCGCGATACCCCTTGCTCGAGAAAGTAGCGACCGAACTATGAACACATCCGGCTGGACCCCGCTCGATCCCGACATCGACGCGTTCATCGACGAATACGACCGGCGCAGCGCCGAGCCGGGTGCCGATGCGACAACGCTGTTCGCCGCGAGCTTCCTCGCCCTGGACCCGGCCCGTGCGGTCACCCTCACCCCTGCCATGCTCGCGGCGGCGTTGCCGGCCCGGCGTGGCATGTTCGACGCCGCCGGGATCGGCGCGATCCGGCGCATCGATGCCTGCCAACTGCGCCTCGACGAGCACCACATCCTGGTCAGCGTCGATTGGACCGCCGAACGCGCCGACCGGGATCCCCTGCGCCTGGAATCGACCTTTCTGATCCGCCGTGAGCTCGACGGCCCGCGCATCATCGTCTACCTCAACCACCACGACGTAGCGGCCCTGCTCACCACCGACGCCTGACCGCGGTCCGACGATGTACGGGGTCGCGGGGTCGGATGACGGCAGCGAGTCGACTTACTCGCAATGTGTCCGAGACCCGTCCTGAGTTCGCCTGGACCATCGGCTCAAGGTGGCGGCCCTGCCTCGGGTCGGGGCCCGGTCACTTCGGCCTGAGCACCGACTACGCAGCCATGCTGATCCCCCGCTACCGCGAGGAACTACGTCGCCGCGACGACAGGCGCGAAGCGCTGGCGTTGGCGCTGCGTCGCACTTTCCCCTCCGTGCTGGCGTCCGCGGCATTGGCGCCCCATCCCCGAGCCAGGGGGCGTCGCGCACCTGGGGCCGACGATCGACTGGGCGCTCGGCCGCCTGGACCGGCGACTGTCCGTCGACGACCTCGCCGTCCACGCCGGCATGAGCAGGCGCAACTTCACCCGCCGGTTCGCCGAAGTCACCGGATCCACGCCCGCGCGCTGGGTCCTGGCTCGCCGTCTCGACGAGGCCCGGCACTTGCTCGAAACCACGAGTACGCCCATCGCCCGGGTCGCCGCAGCGTGCGGATTCGCCAGCGTCGTCACGTTCCGGCGGAACTTCGTCAGTGCGTACTCGACGACTCCCACGCGTATCGGCAGCGTTTTGCGCTGGCGCCGGGGGACAGCGGCTCTTCGTGAAGGCCGCGGAAGAAGCACGGGAAGACCGGACTTCACCCGGAAAGGGTTTCCCGTTGCGCGGCGCGAACATGACCATGGCGCAGAGGCCGGGCGGAGCCAGCGCGGGAGCGACGAGGTTCCCCACCCCGGACAGTCGTCGCGTCGTCGGAAGTAGGGGACCACGGCCAGCGAAGAGCGTATCGCCGCGGAGACGTTGCTAGGCGTCCCTTTTCCCGAGGACCACGCCGGCGCCTACGTCTCCATAGCGGACCGGGCGGCGGTCGCGGTCATCAACACCGACGCGGGTAGGAGGCCATGAGCCGCCTCCTACCCGGCAGTCGTCTTGGTCGCACCCCGCGAGGATGCCGGCCGAGGCTCGGCCGGGACGGACTCGGCCCACGCGGCCATGGCTTCGAGCACCTCACGGAGTCCTTCGCCGAGCGGGGTGAGCCGGTACTCGACGCGCGGCGGGATCTCCGCGTAGGCGGTGCGGGTGATGATGCCGTGGTCCTCGAACTGGCGCAGCCGGCTGGTCAAGGTGTGCGGGCTGATCCCCGGGGAACGGTACGGAACGATGTCCGCGCCACCGGGCGCTATGCCCGTTGCGTCGCAAGATTAACCGTTGTCGTACTCGCCCGACCGCCCCTCGGTGTCGACCAGCGTTTTCCGTTGTGTCGTGCGGTTGGTCCGATATTTCCCGCCCTGTGCGCTTCATCCCTAGTGAACGCCTGCAGAACCGGAGCGAAGTCCGTTGTTTCGCTGCCGTATACCGAGATGATCGAGCCTGAGTGCGCCTCACTGGGGATCGCGCGAAAAGGACGACAATGGCCGAACCTCGGTTCGAATTGGTGCATTCCACCCCGGGGCGACTGCGGGGACGAGGGTATGCCGGTTCGTCGGGCAGCGTTGTGTGGCGGTTTCTTTCCGCCAACAACCGCAGTCTGGCGCAGTCGGCAACGTCCTTTCCGGACGCTCCGTCCTGTGCCGAAGCCGTGCGGGTGCTTCGCGATCACCTCGAGCTGGCCGAGGTGGTCACCGTGCGGGATACCCGGGGCAAGTGGCTGTGGCAGATCAAGATCGACGGTGCCGCCGTCGGGATGTCGGCGCGGAGCTACCAACGTCGGCTGCACGCGGTCAATTCCGGGAATTCCTTTCGAGAGCTCGCCGAACGCAGTCCCGCGGTTTCCGGGGCACGTGTTCGTCCGTAGTTCACGTTCCGGCCCGGAGCAGTCCAGATCGCCGGGAAAGGCTCTCGTCCGAACGAGACAGGGGAGTGCGATGACGAGTGTGCTGACCGAGCCACCGCGGGCGGAGGTCCGGCGAAGAACCGGGGCCCCGGGCGGGGCCGACCGGGCGTTCCTCGCTGTGCTGCTCGGAGCCGGCGTGGTCGTGCTCGCGATCATGGTCACCGTCGGCGGGTTCCTCGTGAAGAACGGCGGCCAAGCGCTCGATCTCGCCGGATTCTCCTTCCTCACCACACAGACCTGGCAGCCGGACTCCGGGAACTTCGGCATCGCCGCCGTGCTCGTCGGCACCCTGTTGATCGCCGGCACCGCACTCTGCGTCGCCTTCCCGCTCGCCCTCGGCGTGGCGCTGTACATCTCCGAATACGCCCCGGCTCGGCTGAAGCGGGTGCTGACCAGCCTGGTCGACCTGATGGCCGCCGTGCCGAGCGTCGTCTACGGCCTCTTCGGCGCCGTTTTCCTGCAGTGGAACGCCCTCGACGTGCCGCGCTGGCTCGCGGTGCACCTCGGCTGGTTCCCGCTGTTCACAGTGGATGGCTACGACGCGAACGACCCGCTGAGCAGCCAGACGGTGTTCGCCAGCTCCACCTTCTTCGCCGGGGTGATCGTCGGGATGATGGTCATGCCGATCACCTGTTCGGTGATGCGCGAGTCATTTTCCCAAGCACCGCCTGGAGAACGCGAAGGCGCCTACGCGCTCGGTGCGACGCGCTGGGGGATGATCCGCAGCGTCGTACTCCCGTACGGCCGGGGCGGGATGATCGGCGGGACGATGCTCGGCCTCGGCCGCGCACTCGGCGAGACGATCGCTGTCTACATGATCATCTCGCCGGTCTTCACCATCCAGCCGCACGTCCTGCAGAGTGGCGCCAACTCGGTGTCCGCGCTGATCGCCCAGCAGTGGGCCGCGGCCAGCCCGTTCGGCCTCTCCGCGCTGATGGCCGCCGGGCTCGCGCTGTTCGCCCTGACCCTGCTGGTCAACTTCGGCGCGTCCGCGATCATCGCGCGCAGCCGGTCCGGCCTTGGCAGCGAAGCATGACCGAACTCCAGGAACGCCGGCGGGTCACGAAACCCGGCCGGCTGCTCGACCGGGTCACCGTGCTGGGCGGACTGGTCGCGGCCGTCGCGTTCACGGCACTCGTGTTCGACCAGCTGGCGCCGTTCGGCGGCGTGATCGGGTTCGCCGTCCTGGCGTGGCTGGTGTTCCTCGGTCTCTACGGATTGCTCGTCTCCCTGACCGAGAACGCGCTGACCGTCCGGGACCGGCTCGTCTCGGCCGTGGTGCACAGCCTCGCGGTCTTTGCGCTGCTGGCGCTGGTGACGATCGTCGCGTACCCCTTGATCCGCGGCATCGACGCGTTGCACCACTTGAACTTCTTCGTGCAGGACATGGCCACCGCCGGCCCGCTCGACCCGCTGACGCAGGGCGGGATCCTGCACGCCGTCGTCGGCACGCTGGAGCAGATCGCCATCGCGCTGTCCGTAACCGTCCCCTTGGGACTGACGTGTGCGGTGTACCTCAACGAGGTACGGGGCACGTTCTCCCGGCTGGTGCGCACGATCGTCGACGCGATGACCGCGCTGCCGTCCATCGTGGCCGGGTTGTTCGTGTACGCCGCCCTGATCGTCGCACTGGGTCTGGAGAAGTCCGGCCTTGCCGCGGGTTGCGCGATCAGCGTGATGATGCTGCCGATCGTGATCCGCGCGGCCGACGTCGTGATCCGGCTGGTGCCGGGCAACCTGCGGGAGGCGTCGCTGGCGCTGGGCGCGGGCCGCCTGCGGACGGTGTGGCACGTCGTCCTGCCGACCGCGCGATCCGGCCTCACCACGGCGATCCTGCTCGGCACCGCGCGCGGGATCGGGGAGACCTCGCCGGTGCTGATCACCGCCGGGTTCACCGCCTACCTCAACGCGGATCCGCTGTCCGGGCCCCAGATTTCCCTGCCGCTGGCGACTTTTTCGCTCGTCACCTCGCCGGAGGAGGCGATGAAGGCCCGTGGGTTCGGGGCCGCCGCGGTCCTGATGCTGCTCGTGCTCGTGTTGTTCGTGATCGCGCGGATCGCGGGCGGCCGTCCGGCCGGTGAACTCACGCGTGGCGCGCTCCGCCGTCGCGCGCGGGCCTCGGCCGCCGACCGCGAGCGGTTCGACGTCCGGATGTGGGGTGAATCATGAGAAACGTCCGGGTGCTGCGGTCGATCGCCGCGGCGGTGGTCTTGGTGTTGCTGGGGCAGTCGACGGCGTTCGCGCAGGGTTACGTGCCGATCAGCGGTGCCGGGTCGACGTGGAGCTCCAACGCGCTGGACCAGTGGCGCAAGAACGTCGGTCAGTACGGCATGCGGATCAGTTACGCGGCCACGGGGTCCACCGACGGCCGCAACCAGTTCAAGGCCGGCCAGGTCGACTTCGCCGTGTCCGAGATCCCTTATGGACTCACCGATGCCGGCGTCACCGACAACCCGCCGGCCGATCGCGGTTACGCGTACATGCCGATCGTCGCGGGCGGGACGTCGTTCATGTACAACCTGCACATCGGTGCGACCCGCGTGACGAACCTGCGCCTGTCCGGGCAGACGCTCACCGGCATCTTCACCGGGACCATCACCAACTGGGCCGACCCGGCCATCAAGGCCGACAACCCGGCGCTGACGCTGCCCGCGCGGAAGATCATCCCGGTCGTGCGGTCCGACGGCTCGGGCACCAGCGCGCAGTTCACGACCTACATGGCGAGCCAGTTCGGCGGGGCGTGGGACGCGTTCTGCCGCAAGGCCGGCCGGGCGACGCCGTGCGGGTTCACCTCGAACTACCCGCTGGTGCCGCCGGTGGTCGGGCAGTCGGGCTCTCTCGGCGTGACCAACTACGTGCGCCAAGACCAGAGCGAAGGCTCGATCACCTACGTCGAATACTCCTACGCGCGCAACGCGGGCTTCCCGATCGCCAAGGTGCTCAACAAGGCGGGGTACTTCATCGAGCCGAAGGCCACGAGTGTCGCCGTCGCGTTGCTCGCGGCGACGATCCGGCCGGACCTGACTCAGGACCTCGGCGGCGTCTACAACAACCCGGACGCTCGCACGTACCCGCTGTCCAGCTACAGCTACATGATTCTGCCGACCACCCCGACGTCGCCGTTCAACACCGACAAGGGCAAGACTCTGTCGGATTTCGCGTACTACTTCCTCTGCGAAGGCCAGCAGCAGGCCGACCAGCTCGGCTACTCACCGCTGCCGAAGAACCTCGTGCAGGCCGGGCTCGACCAGGTGGCGCGGATCCCGGGGTCCACGAAGAAACCCACCGACATCTCGAAGTGCAACAACCCGACGTTCTCCCCGGACGGCACCAACCTGCTCGCCAAGAACGCGCCGCAGCCCTCGCCGTGCGACAAGGTCGGCGTGACGCAGTGCGCCGAGGGCACCGGCGGTGCCCGTGCCCCGACCCCGGTCAAGGGCGGCACCGTATCCGGCCCCGGCGCGCAGTCCGCGACCAATCCCGACGGCACCGCACCTGGCAGTACCACCGCGACACCGGGAGCGGATGGCACCACCGGCCCGGCGAACGGGGCGATCGACCCCGACACGGGCCTGCCGGTCAACGGCCAGAACGTCGCCGCCGGCGGCTCGGCCGTCCCGGTCTCCCTCGACCAGCGCGACAACGCGACGGCCGCCCTGCTCACCGCGCTGGCCGTCGCACTCCTGCTCGGCCTGGTCATCGGCCCGCCGATCCTGGCCCGGCGCCTGCGCAAGGAGGAGGAGCGATGAAGCTCGCCCGCCTCCTGCTCGCCGTGTTGCTGACGGTGACCGTGCTTGCCGGCACCGGCCACGCGGAAGAGGCCACCGGATCGGCCGTCACGGTGGCCGGAACCGGCGCGTTCTCGAGCCTGAAGGTCACCGTCGACCAGACCACGGACCTGATCAACCAGACCGTCCACGTCAGCTGGACCGGCGGCGCGCCGACTGGTCCCTCGGGCAACTTCGCCACCAACTACCTGCAGCTGATGCAGTGCTGGGGGGACGACCCGGCCGGGCCGACACGCGAGCAGTGCCAGTACGGCGGCCTGGCCGCCCAGAGTTCACCGGTGGCGGGAGCCTGGGCCCGGCGGCGGCAGGTCAGCTACGGATCCACCCTGGTAGACCTGCTGGAAACGCTCAAGCCGGCCGCACCGGGGCAGCAGGCCGTCGTGCCGTTCCGCTCGGTCACCGGCGTCACGACGACCTCGACCGGCGACTTCTTCACCGCGGGCACCACGAACGAGCTCCCGCTCGCCAAGACCCGGCTCGACGGCGGCGGCGAGGTCGACTTCGAGGTGCAGACCGCGCTCGAGTCCTACGGCCTCGGCTGCGGCACCGTGGTCACCGGCAGCCCGCGCTCGTGCTGGCTGGTCGTGGTCCCGCGCGGGAACAAGGAGGTCGACGGCTCGACGGTGGGCGGCGACAACCGCCCGCAGCTCGACTCGTCCCCGCTGAGCGCGTCCAACTGGGCCAACCACCTCTCGATCCCGCTGAAGTTCCAGCCGGTCGGCGCGGCCTGCCCGATCGGCGCGGCCGAGCGGCAGACGTCGGGCGACGAGTTCCTGTCCGACGCCGTGCTGCGCTGGCAGCCGAAACTCTGCGCCGGCGGCGGGACCGTGTTCGGCTTCACCCAGGTTCCGGACGGCGTCGCGCGCCAGACGCTGCTCTCGGACACCCCCGGCCTGTCGTTCCTCCGCGATCCGGTGCCGCCGGACCAGGCCACCAAGCCGCTCGTGTACGCGCCGATCACGTTGTCCGGCCTGAGCATCGCGTTCATCACCGAACGGCAGTCGGCGGGGGAGGGTGTGGTCCCGCCTGAGGTCTGGCACCGCGACGGCGAGCAGATCACCGGCCTGAACCTCACCCCGCGGCTGGTCGCGAAGCTGCTCACCCAGTCCTACGTGCTGTCGCTGCCGGTGCGGCAGGACTACCTCAAGGGCAACCCGGACTCGCTGACCGCCGACCCCGAGTTCATCGGGCTCAACCCGGAGTTCAAGGACTCAGGCCGCCTGATGTCCACAGTGGACGCACTGGTGCCCACGGTGGACATGGACGCGACCGCCGCGCTGTGGCGGTGGATCGCCGCGGACAAGGACGCCGCCGACTTCCTCAACGGCGTCCCGGACCCGAACGGGATGAAGGTCAACCCGGGGTACAAGGGCCTGAAGCTGCCGGTGTCGAACTTCCCGAAGGCTGACCTGACCTGCACCGGCACCGGGCTGCTCGCCAGCTGCGCGCTCGACCTGCGACCGCTGGCCGGCGACATGCACGAGGCCGGCCGCGCGATCAGCCGCGGCGACACGCTGGGCAAGGCACCGACCGGCTTCGCTACCCCGGACGGCAAGCCCCAGCTCAAGGCCGTCGACCGGCAGCCGCAGGGCCAGCGGAGCCTCCTCGCCGTCGTCGACACGCCGACCGCGGCGCGCTACGGCCTGCCGACGGCGAAGCTGCGCAACTCTTCCGGCGCGTTCGTCGCCCCGTCCGACACGTCGATGCTCGCCGCCGTCGCGGCCGCCAAGCCGGGCGCGGTCGGTGACGTCCTGTCGCTCGACCCGCTGGCGACGGCAAAGGACGCCTACCCGCTGACGAACCTCGCCTACGCGGCGACCGCACCGTCCGCTTTGGAGATCAAGGCGGGTGCCGACTACGCCGCGTTCCTGAAGTACGCGGTGGGCGAGGGCCAGCAGCCAGGCATCGCGCCCGGGCAGCTGCCCGCGGGCTACGTCCCGCTGCCGCAGGCGCTGCGGGCCCAGACCGTCACGGCTGCGGACAAGATCGCCGCCGACGCCGGCAAAGCCCTCACGCCTCCGACGTCGTCGACGCCGGAACCGGACTCCGCCGGTGGGCTGCCGGCCGGCGGATCACCGGCGGGGGAGCAGGCGCCCGCGAAGGGAACCGGCGGAGAGCCCACGCCGGCGCCGGCCTCAGCGCCCTTGCCGGCGAAGGCCGTCGCCACGCCGCCGACGACGTCCGCGGCCCAGCAGCCCGTGGCGCAGGCACGCCCGACCCCGGCCACGCCGGTCGGGTTCGTGCGGTACGTGCTGCTCATCCTGCTCGCGGCCGGTGCTGTGGCCGCCGCGTCCGGTCCGGCGCTGACGCGCTGGGGCAGCCGGGTGAGGAGGTGATGGCCGCGGTGCGCCGCGCGGGGAGCTGCCACTCCGCCGCACGGCGAGCCGGGTGAACCGAGCAAGCCCGGTGTCGTGGCCGCGAAAACGGCGACACCGGCACGTCCGGGCAGCAGCCCGGGCATCCCTGCTGCGAAAAGGATACCTGAAGTGCGTAAGAGACACGCTCTCGTCACGGTCGCTTCGGCGGCCATGCTGCTCGTGCTGGGTGGCGCCGCCCAGGCCGACCCGGCCGGCGCCCCCACCTACCGCGACCTCGCCGGCGTCGGCTCGGACACCACCCAGGGCGTGGTGAACGGCCTCGCCGACGCGATCACCGTCGGCGGCGTCAAGGTGCTCGGTTCGTACGACGCGACCGGGTCCGCGAACATCACCACCAAGGACCCCGCGGTCAAGCCGAACTGCACGATCCCGCGGCCGGCCGGCTCGGGCAACGGCGTCAACGCGCTCGTCGCCTCGCTCGACGGCAACACCGGCTGCGTGCAGTTCGCGCGGTCGTCGTCGAACAACTCGGCGAACTACGCCGGCAAGAACCTCACCTACGTCCCGTTCGCGGTGGACGCGGTCACCTACGCGGTGCGCGCCGACAGCGCCATCTCCAAGAAGCTCACGACCGCGCAGCTGAAGAGCATCTTCAACTGCACCGCGCCCGGGGTCGGCACGACGTACAAGCCGCTGCTGCCGCACTTCGGCTCGGGCACCCGGTCGTTCTTCCTCTCCCAGCTCGGCCTGACCGACGCGGCGAACTACACCACGACGTTCTCGTGCGTGAAGGACGTCGACGCGGCGAACACGCCGATCGAGGAGAACACCGGCACGTTCCTGATCGAGCCGGCCAACGTCGCGCCGTACTCCATCGCCTCCTACCAGGCGCAGGTCAACGGTGTGATCCCGGCGGTGCAGGGCAAGGCCGTGCTGGCCACGCTCAACGGCATCTCACCGACCGCGCTGAACACCAGCTCCTCGTTCAAGCGGGACGTCTACAACGTCATCCCGAGCGGCCAGGTGGGCACCGCGCCGTACAGCACCGTGTTCGTCGGCAGCGGCTCGGCGATCTGCCAGAACGCGGACCTGATCAAGAAGTACGGCTTCGGCCAGGCCGCCAACTGCGGCGACACCGCCATCGTCACGCCCTGAAAGGCAACGCACCCATGAGCTCCAGATCCTTCGCGAGCCGGTTCGCCGTCGGCGCGGCCGTTCTCGGCACCGCCCTCGCGGCGATGTTCGGCTCGATCGCACCGGCTTCGGCCGCCGTGCCGGCGGGCACCCTCGGCACCCTGTCCCTGAGCCCGGCGACGGGCTTCGACACGACCGCCGGCGTGGCGACCACGTCGGCCGGCTGCCCCGACACTTCGGACGCGTATTACCTGTACGTCTACGGGCCCGGCGGCTTCACCAATGGCCTGATCGCCACGACTACGAGCAGCGTCAACTTCTCCACGACGGCGGGCTTCCCAATCCAGCAGGGCTTGTCGTTCAAGGACATCGCGCTGGACAACAGCACCACCGTCCAGCCGGGCAAGTACACCCTGGCGGCCAGCTGCGTCGACTCGTTCTCGCAGCAGGTGCTGGGCACCTTCACCAAGGACATCTGGTTCACCGACGCCACGCATTTCCAGAGCACCGACCCGAGCGCGCCGGTCACCACGACGACGTCGCTCGCGGCCTCCCCGGCGTCGCCGGTCACCCAGGGTGCCAACGTCACCCTGACCGCCACGGTGACGCCGGCCTCGGCGGGCGGCACCGTCCAGTTCAAGGACGGCGCGGCCAACCTCGGCAGCCCGGTCGCCGTCGCGAACGGCACGGCGGCGCTCACCACCTCGGCGCTGGCCGCCGGCAGCCACTCGCTGACCGCGGTCTTCACCGGCGGCTCGGCGAACGTCTCCGGCTCGACGTCGCAGGCGGTGACCTTCCAGGTCAACGCCCCGGTCGCGACGCCGACCACGACCGCGCTCTCGGTCACCCCGAGCGGCACGGCCGCGCAGTACAGCTCGGTGACGCTGAACGCGTCGGTCACGCCCGCGGGCGCGGCCGGGTCGATCCAGTTCACCGACGGCGGCGCGAACCTGGGCAACCCGGTCGCGCTGGCCGGCGGCACGGCGTCGCTGACGTCCTCGACGCTGGCGGTCGGCGCGCACACGTTCACCGCGAAGTTCGTGCCCGCCAACGCGGCGGCGTACGTGGCTTCGGAGTCGGCGGGCGTGCCGCTGACCGTGACGGCGTTCGCCGGGGTCGCCGCCTCGGAGAACATCACCACCACCGTCACCGCCGGTGAGCTGCTCATCAGCGTGGCCAACCAGAACGTCACGCTGCCGTCGCCGGTCATGTTGCCCGACGCCTCGATGCTGCAGACCTCCGGCAACCTGAACCCGATCACCGTCACCGACACCCGGGCGGGCAACCCCGGCTGGAACGTCTCCGGCCAGGCGACCGACTTCGGTGACGGCGCTTCGCACGCGATCAACGCCGGCAACCTCGGCTGGAGTCCGTCGATCGTCGACAAGGTGGCCGCGCAGAACATCACCGCGGGTCCGGCCGTCAACCCGGCGGCGGCGATCGCCCCGGGCACGGCGGCTCCGGCGGGCGCGGGCCTCGCGGGGTCCCGCACCCTCGCCACCGCGGCCGTCAACGGGGGCAACGGCACGGCGCACCTGACCGCCGGGCTCTCGCTCAACGTGCCGACGTCGACCGTCGCCGGCACCTACACCTCGGTCCTGACCCTCACCGCCATCTGAGCACCCGGGTCTCCGGCGGGTTGTGCCCCCTCCCGCCGGAGACCCGGCTCCACCCCTGCTTCCGAAGGGATCCCGATGCGTCTAGCCGCCCTGGCCGCCGCGTTCCTGTTCGCGTTCGCGCCGTCGGCCGCCGCCCAGACCCCCGCTCCGCCGCCGGCCGCGGGCGACCAGCGGGTGACCTTCGGGGTGCGCCCGGCCACGGCGACCGCGCCGGACAACCGCGCGAGCCTCGGGTACAGCGCCACCCCGGGCGCTGTCGTGAAGGACTTCGTCGCCGTGTCGAACGTCGGAACCACCCCGGTGACGCTCAAGATCTACGCCAGCGACGCCTTCAACACCCCCGAAGGTGGCTTCGACCTGCTCGCCGCGGGCAAGCCGTCGGTCGACGTCGGTGCCTGGACGCACGCGGAGAAACCGAGCGTTTCCGTGGCCCCGCGGTCGGTCTCGATCGTGCCGTTCACCCTGACCATCCCCGCGAACGCGACCCCCGGCGACCACGCGGCGGGCATCGTCGCCGCGCTGACGACCGAACAGACGGGCGCTAACGGGCAGAAGGTCGCGGTGGAACAGCGCGTCGGCGCCCGCATCTACCTCCGCGTCACCGGCGACCTCACACCGCGGCTGGCGATCACCGGCCTCACCGGGTCGTACGCCGCGACCCCGTTCGGCCGCGGCGACGCCACAGTCAGCTACACCGTCCGCAACACCGGCAACACCCGGCTGTCCGGCAAGCAGCGCGTCAGCGTGAGCACGCCATGGGGATCCACTGTGGACGGTGAAGCCCTGCCGCCGCTGCCGGAACTGCTGCCGGGCGGCCTGGTCAAGGTGACCACGACGGTACGCGGTCTGCTGCCCGCGGGCTGGCTGGACGCCACTGTGCACGTCGATCCGGCGCCCGCGCCCGGGTTCACCGACGTCGTCCAGCCCGCCGAGGAATCGGTGACGCTGAGCGCGGTGCCGTGGGCGGCCCTCGGCGTGCTCGCCGTGCTGGCTCTGGGCGTCTTCGCCGTACTGTTCGCGCGTCGCCGCCGTCGCCGCACCCCGGTGGTGCCGGCCGAGGAGGTGACCGAACATGCGGCGGCGCTGTGAGGTCCTGCTCGTGGTGGCCGCGTTCGGGCTCGGTGCGACGCCCGCGGAGGCGGCGCCGCTCGGCGGCCTGGTCATCACCCCCGGCGAGGGACAGGACGCCGCGACGATCCGGATGCACACCAGCGGAGGCTGCCCGGCCGATGCGGACGCGTACTTCGCCACCCTGCGCGGCAAGGGCATGCCCGCCGACGGCCAGATCGTCGTCGCCACCACCGATGTCGGGCTGTCGCACGCCGGCGGGTTCGACGTGTTCCTCGCTCAGACGCTGCGGGACTTCGCGGCGGACAACAAGACGACGCTGTCCGGGCAGTACGACATCGCGGTGCACTGCATCGACTCCTTCAGCCAGCAGAGCAAGGGCGAGTTCACCGCGGCGCTGAAGTTCGACACGCCGGTGAAGTACGCGGCGCTCGGGGCCGCGAAGGGCCCTTCACGGGTGCCCGAGACACCCGCCGCCACCCCGCAGGCGCCGGGCGCAGGCACCGGGCCGGTGCCGGGGACGGCCGCGCCGGAGCTGCCGGCCGCGACCACCCCGGCACCGGAACCCGCCCGGACCGACGCGGCGGCCCAGAACCCGGCGCCCACCGGGGGCGGGTCGCCGGCCGCGGTGTTCGGCCTGGTCGCGGCCGTGGGGCTGGCAGCTGCAGTGGTGGCGCTCGCGGCCTGGGTGATGCGCAGGCGTCGTGTCCAGTAACGGAAGGAAGGCTTTCATGCGTAAGCGTCAACTGGCCGCGGTCGTCGGCTCGGCAGCCGCGGCGGCCTGCGTCGTGGTCGCGCTGGTGACCTCGGCGCCGGCCTCGGCCGCGCTGCCGCCACCGGGCAGCCTCGGCACGCTGGCGATCGAACCGGCGACCGGCACCGGGGCCACCGCACCGGTGGTGCGGACCTCGCAGGGCTGCACACCGGACTCCGACGCCTACATCGCGCACGTCTTCGGCCCCGACGGGTTCGCGGACGGCCTCGTCGCGACGTTCGGACTGCAGGACGTCAACTTTTCGGCCACGCAGGCGTTCCCGGTGCAGTTCACCAAGAGCATGAACGACATCGCGACCGACAACAACACGACCGTCTCCGCCGGGACGTATGTGGTCAGGGTGTCCTGTGTGGACTCCTTCTCCCAGACGACCACCGGCACCTTCACCACGAACATGTACTTCACCGACCCGGGCCACTACCAGTCGACGGACCCGTCCGGGCCGCCGCCGACCACGACGTCCACGACGCCGACCTCGGTCAGCACGTCCCAGCCGACGACCACGACTCGGCCGACCACGCCGACGACGACGCCCACTTCTGCGACCACGCAGCCGACCACGTCGACGACCACCTCGTCCACGACGACCCAGCCGACGACGGCCACCGAAACGTCGACGCCGACGACCACGACCGAAGTGGAGTCGTCGACGCCCACGCCGTCGACGAGTACGACGACGAGCCCCTCGGCCACCAGCACCACGACGAGCACCAGCACGATCGGCACGATCACCAGCACCAGCTCATCGGCGAGCCCCGAGACGTCCACCAGCACCCCGGCGTCCACGAGCGACAGCACGTCGGCTACCGCTCCCGTCGGGGACACCTCGGGCGGAAGCGGCCCGGGCGCGGCGCAGTCGGTCGGGACCAGCGTCCCGGCGCGCACGCTGGCCAACACCGGAGTCGACGCGGGCTCTCTGCTGCTCCTCGGCCTCGTGCTGCTCGGCGGTGGTGCGGTCGCGCTGATCTTGACGCGGCGGCGCAGGGCGGCCCGATGACCGTCGGCGTGACCCCGGCCGCCGCGCCGCACGCGGTCGTGCGGCCGGCCGGGCAGGCGCTGTCGATCGCGGCGGCGCTGATGCTGTGCCTGGTCGCCCAGTTCGCCCTGATCGGCGCCTTGGCCCACAACCGCGACCAGGACCGCGCCTACGACACCTTCCGCGACCAGCTCGCCAACGCGACGGCCCCGGCGGGCGGACTGGACCGCGACGGCCACCCGCTGGAACTCGGGACGCCGGTCGCCGTGCTGGCGATCCCGCGGATCGGCCTGCGCGAGGTCGTCGGCGAAGGCTCGTCCGCCACCGTGCTGAAGTCCGGCCCGGGCCACCGGCGGGACACCGTGCTGCCGGGACAGCCCGGGGTCAGCGTGGTCATGGGCCGCCGCGCCGGCTACGGGGGACCGTTCGCCGACCTCCGCTCGCTCGCCCACGGTGACCTGATCACCGTGACCACCGGGCAGGGCAAGCACCAGTTCGAGGTGATGGGCGTCCGGCACGCGAACGACCCGCAGCCCCTCGCGCCCGCGAAGGGCCAGGGGAGGCTGACGCTGATCACCGCCGACGGCCCGCCGTACCTGCCCAGCGACGTCCTGCGCGTGGACGCCCGGCTGCTCACCCCGGCGGTCCCGGCCGCGGGCGCGGTGCCGGGGTTCGCGCTGCCCGCTCGTGAACAGGCCCTCGAGGGCGACGCCACGGCGCTGGTTCCGCTGGTGGTGTGGGGTCTGCTGCTCGCGCTCGCCGCGGCCGGTGTGGTGTTCGTGCACCAGCGGGTGGGCCGGTGGCACGCGTGGGTGATCGGGGTGCCGGTGCTGGGTGCACTCGGGGTGACCGTGGCCGACCAGGCGGCGTCGCTGCTGCCGAACCTGCTGTGAGGAGACTGCCGTGACGATGCTGCTGCCTTCGGTCGAGGAGGCCACCGCGATCGAGGCGAGGGAGGTGTCCGCGTGGTTCGGCGAGCGGAAAGTCCTCGACCGCGTTTCGCTGGACATGCCCGCTCGCTCGGTCACCGCGCTGATCGGCCCGTCCGGCTGCGGCAAGTCGACGTTCCTGCGCATCCTCAACCGGATGCACGAGCTGATTCCCGGCGCGACCCTGGCCGGGGAGGTGCTGCTCGCGGGTGACGACATCTACGCGCCGGCGTGGAAGCTGACCGACGCCCGCCGCCGGATCGGCATGGTGTTCCAGAAGCCGAACCCGTTCCCGGCGATGTCCATCTACGACAATGTCACGGCCGGGCTGAAGCTCACCGGCACCAAGGTGAAGCCGGCCGACCGCGACGACCTGGTCGCCGAGTGCCTGCTGAAGGCCGGGTTGTGGAAGGAGGTCCGCGACCGGCTCCGCCAGCCCGGCGGCGCCCTGTCGGGTGGCCAGCAGCAACGGCTGTGCATCGCCCGCGCGCTCGCCGTCCGCCCGAAGGTGTTGCTGATGGACGAGCCGTGCTCGGCGCTGGACCCGACGTCGACCCGCCGCATCGAAGAGACGATCGAGGACCTCAGCGGCGAGGTGACCATCGTGATCGTCACGCACAACATGCAGCAGGCCCAGCGGGTTTCGGCCCAGTGCGCGTTCTTCCTCGCCGAGGAGGGCGCGCCGGGTGTGATCGTCGAGTCCGGTCCGACCGGCGCGATGTTCGACCAGCCGGTCGACCAGCGGACGGCGGATTACGTCCATGGCCGTTTCGGCTGATCCGCGTCCCCCGCGATGGTGAATTCGAAGTGAACAACGTCTATTATCACTGCTGGGAGCGCGCCGCTGACCTGGGTCTTCGGCGTCTCACCCGCCGATCGG
Organism: Amycolatopsis sp. CA-126428; assembly: GCF_002904335.1. Taxonomy (GTDB): domain Bacteria; phylum Actinomycetota; class Actinomycetes; order Mycobacteriales; family Pseudonocardiaceae; genus Amycolatopsis. The sequence goes on from NZ_PPHF01000156.1 coordinate 19,566, forward strand.
CGCACGACCCGAGTGCCGATGGCGGCGCAGCCGCGGACATGATCCACTACGGTGAGCTGAACCTGGGGGCCGCGACCGCAGGGAGCCGTCATGCCGACCCTCACCACCGTGGCAGACTGGACGATCACCGCGTCCGGTGACACCGCGACCTTCACGCACGCCGCCGCAGGCGGCTACTGGGCACCGCGCGTGTGGAGCGGCCGCGGGCTCGCGATCGCCGAAGCCGACCTTCCCGCCCTGGACAAGGTGGTCGGTGAGGTGCTGAAGCTGCCGATCTACTGGCTGGCCCGCGCCCGGCGCGGCGACGCCGGCGCCGGGGACGCAGCGATCTGGTCGGCGCCGCGGTACGACCCGGACGACGAGTTCGTCTACCTCACCGGTCCGTGCCGGACGGACGCGCCGGCCCCGGGATACCGGCCGGCTCCGACCTTCGATATCGACCTCGTGCACCTCCGGGGCCTGCGGATCAGGATCGCCGCCTACCGGGCAGCGTCCACCTGCCAGTAGGGCTCGGTCCACGGAGGTCGGTCAGCGGCCGTCCCACGGCCGCCCGGCCAGCAGGTTGGCCGCCCACCCGAGCGCGAGCCGGCAGAGTGCGGCTTCGGCACCGCGCCGGTGGGCGACGACGGCGTCGTCGCGCCACAGCATCAGCGCTGTCGCTCCGTCCGCGGTCGGGGTCAGGCCGATCACCCAACGCTGGCCGCTGAGGGTGAGGACCCGCTCCGCGGTGATCCAGTGCCCGCGGGAGCGAGTCACCGTCCAGGCCGGGAACCGGTCGAGTTCCGCGACGGACGTCGCCATGCGCTCGTGCTCGTCAGGGCGGCCGTTCATGTCGCCACTTTCGCACAGGGGAACCGGGGAATCCGGGAGCTCAGAGGCGCACGTCGGGATCTTCGGTCACCGACCGCAGCGCCGTTACCGTCGGGTGGCCCTCAGCCAGCAGCCGGGCGTCGCTGTCCGGTGGCAGCTCGCCCTCGACGATGGCCGCGAGGCTGATCGCGCCGTCACCTGCGTAATCGACGCGGGCGCGCACCGTGCCGAACTCGGCCAGCCCGGCCCGCAGCGGCGGATTGACCTCGGCCTGGTTGGGAACGTTCAGGTTCAGCACCGACCCGCCGGGGAGGGCGGCGAGCCGGTCGAACAACGTCGCCGCGACCGTGACCGCGGTATCCAATGTGGCTGCGGCCGCGGCTCCAGCCCGACATCGAGCGACACTACTAGCGCACGGGCGCCGTTGAGAGGCGGTCAGGGCCGCCCCGACCGTGCCCAAATGCAGCACGGCGCGGCCGACGTTCGCGCCGTGGTTGACACCGGACAGCACGATGTCCGGCGGGTCGCCGAACGCTCCCTGTGCCGCGGCGAGGACGATCGGCCCGGGGTGCGCGGCGACCGCGTGGGCGGGCACGCCGGGCAGCTCCGGCACCCCCTGAAGGGCACCCCCTGAAGGGCACCGTCTGACGGAGTCGGTGCCGGAAGTTCACCGGCCAGACACCTTCCTCGTCTCCTCCTGGCGAAGTGCGGCAGCCACCATTCCCAGTGCCGTACGAGACGAGGAGGTTCCGTGCCCGCTTCCCTGCTTTCCCGGACCGCGCAGCGGCTCGCCGTGACCGT